>SBGX01000029.1 GCA_006226425.1 Bacteroidota bacterium
ATTAATTTAATTTGTTTAAGCTCTCTCTTCGAGTGCTTTGATGAGGCCAGCCAAAGTGCTGCCTCCACTGTTAAGTGACGATACAACGTTCTTAGCAGGGCTTTGAAGCAATCCGATGATATCTCCAAGCAATTCTTCCTTGCTCTTCAGATTCGTCAGCGTGTCAATTTGGTTATCTCCAACATAAATTGCCTCGTCGATGAATGCTCCTTTCAGGATCGGCTTATCGCTTTTCTTGCGAAAGTCTTTGATAAGCTTAGCCGGGGCATTACCTACGGTAGCAAACATGATGGAAGTAGGCCCGGATAAAACGGCAGTCAATTCACTGTAGTCTTTTCCATCAACACGTTCCATTGCTTTTTCTAACAAAGTGTTCTTAACGACTTTCAGTTTAATGTCAGCCTGAAAACACTTTCTACGCAACTGATTAACTGTTTCTACACTCAGTTCAGCTGTGTCTGCCAGATAAAACACGTTAGCTTCTGAAAGCTCTGCAGCCAGATCGTCAATGTATTTAGCTTTTTCTTCTTTTGTCATAATCGTACGTGTTTTAAGCTACCACTGATTTGGCATCGATTTGAATACTTGGGCTCATGGTCGAACTCAGGTAAATACTTCTCATGTATGTTCCCTTTGCCGACGATGGTTTCATCTTGTTCAAAGTTGAAATCAATTCCATGGCATTCTCTCTCAATTTCTGACCATCAAAGCTGGCCTTTCCAATTGAAGTGTGAATATTCCCGAATTTATCTACTTTGAAGTCGATTTTACCGGCTTTTACCTCCTCAACCGCTTTCGCCACGTCCATTGTTACGGTACCGGTTTTAGGGTTTGGCATCAGACCTCTTGGTCCCAATACTCGACCCAATGCACCAACTTTACCCATAACAGATGGCATTGTGATGATTACGTCAATGTCCGTCCAACCACCTTTAATTTTGGTGATGTAGTCGTCCAGTCCAACATGATCTGCACCAGCAGCTTTTGCTTCAGCTTCCTTGTCAGGAGTACAAAGTACAAGTACTTTCACATCCTTTCCGGTTCCGTGAGGCAGAGCCACCGTTCCGCGAATCATTTGATTGGCTTTTCGAGGATCAACTCCCAATCGAACACTAATATCAACGGAAGCATCGAATTTAGTCGTAGTGATATCCTTCACTAAATCACATGCCTCAACCAAGGTGTAAGCTTTGTTCGAATCATATTTCGCCAAAACTTCTTTTCTCTTCTTAGATACTCTTCCCATGATTTCTACAGTTATTTAGCCTTTGGTGCTTCACCACCTTTGACGTTAACACCCATACTTCTTGCCGTACCAGCTACCATAGACATTGCTGAATCAACTGTAAAACAGTTAAGATCCGGCAATTTGTCCTCGGCAATGGTTCTGATTTGATCCCAGGAAATAGTTCCTACTTTCAATTTGTTTGGAGTAGGCGAACCTGACTTCAACTTAATTGATTCTTTGATCTGAACCGCCGCTGGAGGCGTTTTGATAACAAAGTCGAAAGATTTGTCACTGTAAACAGTGATAACACATGGCAGAACCTTTCCTGCTTTATCCTGCGTACGAGCATTGAACTGCTTGCAGAACTCCATGATGTTGACCCCTTTTGCACCGAGTGCTGGACCAACTGGAGGAGCTGGATTGGCTGCGCCACCTTTGATCTGTAATTTGATCAATCCTGCTACTTCTTTAGCCATTTATTTATAGTTTATGTAGTCAAACATGAGCATCGATGGGAAGCTTTAATCATCTTACTCACTCCTACGGTTAATACAACTTTAAACTTCCTTCTCTACTTGCATATAACTCAATTCAAGCAAATTCTTCCGTCCGAAGATTTTTACCATTACCTTGAGTTTTTTCTTCTCTTCATTGATTTCATCGATCACACCACTAAAGTTGTTGAATGGTCCGTCGATTACCTTCACTGGCTCTCCGATGACAAATGGAATTTTCATTTCTTCCTCGGTTTCCAGCAATTCGTCTACTTTACCTAAAATTCGATTGACTTCTGAAGTCCTCATTGGAACCGGATCACCTCCCTTTTCAGCTCCAAGGAATCCAATGACATTGGGAATTCCTTTGATCACGTGAGGAACCTCACCAACCAGGGCTGCTTCAATCAAAACATATCCTGGCAAATAAGATTTCTCTTTGCTGATTTTCTTTCCATTTCGGATCTGAAATACTTTCTCTGTTGGAATCAGTACCTGCTCCACATAATCATTAAGCTTATGACGAGAAATCTCCAGTTCCAGATACTCCTTCACCTTTTTTTCCTTCCCACTTACGGCACGAATAACGTACCATCTCTTTTTGATCTCTGCCATTTTCTTAATTAAAAATTTGATATACGAAGCCTAAGACACCTTTCCAAATGGATTTTTCCTCACCGGAAATTCCAAATGCGAAATCCATCAAAAAGATGAGGGCAGTAAAAATAACGGTAGCAACTACCACAATGATGGTGTTGCTCTGTAATTCTTTCCAGGTTGGCCATGTGACGCGGTGAACAAGTTCTGTTACCGTTTCACTTATATAATCTTTAATTTTTGACACCTCTTATTTTCTTTTGCACGGGCGGTAGGATTCGAACCCACGACCAATGGTTTTGGAGACCACTACTCTACCAGCTGAGCTACACCCGTATAAAAAGGGGAGTTAAACTCCCCTTTTCTACGTTTATGTAATCGATTAAGAAATGATTTCAGTAACCTGACCAGCTCCTACTGTTCTACCTCCTTCACGGATGGCAAAACGAAGTCCTTTGTCCATTGCTACTGGTACGATCAACTTAACCGTAATTGTAACGTTATCTCCTGGCATTACCATTTCACGACCGTCAGTCAAGAAAATCTCTCCAGTTACATCCGTTGTACGGAAGTAGAACTGTGGACGGTATTTGTTGTGGAATGGAGTGTGACGTCCACCTTCTTCTTTTTTCAAAACGTAAATCTCAGCTTTGAATTCAGTATGTGGAGTTGTAGAACCTGGCTTACAGATAACCATACCTCTTCTGATGTCAGATTTTTCAATACCTCTCAACAACAGACCTACGTTATCTCCAGCTTCACCTTTGTCAAGGATCTTACGGAACATTTCTACCCCTGTAACTGTAGATTCCAATTTCTCATCACCCATTCCCAGGATCTCAACAGGATCACCAGAGTTGATGATACCAGTCTCGATACGTCCTGTAGCTACTGTACCACGACCTGTAATCGTAAATACGTCTTCTACTGGCATCAAGAAAGGCTTGTCAACTTCACGTGGAGGAAGTTCAATGTAAGTATCAACAGCTTCCATCAATTCGTTCACTGTTTGCACCCACTTATCTTCACCGTTCAAAGCACCCAAAGCAGAACCTTGGATAACAGGTGTGTTATCTCCATCGTAATCGTAGAAAGAAAGCAATTCTCTGATTTCCATTTCTACCAACTCAAGCAATTCTGGATCGTCTACCATGTCCACTTTGTTCATGAAAACAACCATTCTAGGAACACCTACCTGACGTCCCAAAAGGATGTGCTCACGAGTCTGTGGCATCGGTCCATCTGTTGCAGCAACCACCAAGATCGCTCCGTCCATCTGTGCAGCTCCGGTAACCATGTTCTTTACATAGTCGGCGTGACCTGGACAGTCAACGTGTGCGTAGTGACGGTTAGCCGTCGAATACTCGATGTGTGATGTGTTAATTGTAATACCACGCTCTTTTTCTTCCGGTGCGTTATCGATGGAAGAGAAATCACGTGTTTCAGCCAAACCTTGCGATGAAAGAACGCTAGAAATAGCGGCAGTCAAGGTGGTCTTACCGTGGTCAACGTGACCAATTGTTCCGATGTTTACGTGTGGTTTGGAACGATCAAAATTTTCCTTAGCCATTTTTGTATTTGTTACTTAGTTATTAATAAATTGCCTAACCCTTAATATATACAAAATTCCATCCGTACATTCGGATGAAAAGTCGCATGAGCCAATGACGAGATTTGAACTCGTGACCTCTTCCTTACCAAGGAAGCGCTCTACCCCTGAGCTACACCGGCAATGTCCCTTAAAATTTTGAGCGGGAGACGAGATTCGAACTCGCGACCCTCAGCTTGGAAGGCTGACGCTCTACCAACTGAGCTACTCCCGCTTAATATTGTTTGTTTCAATGCTTGTGGGAGTGGATGGACTCGAACCAACGATACCTTACGGTGACAGATTTACAGTCTGCTGCAATAGCCACTATGCGACACTCCCTTTCCCTATGAGCCGGTGGAGGGATTCGAACCCCCGACCAGCTGATTACAAATCAGCTGCTCTGGCCAACTGAGCTACACCGGCACATTGAAAAAAAACTATTTAAAGAACGTTTTGTTTAAAAATTGTTTCCCTTTTGGGACTGCAAATGTATGAATAAAATTTGTTGTGACAAGCTTTTTATAAAAAAAAAGCAAAAAAAATAGGGGTGCTCGACAACACCCCTGCAAATCAATGCATTTTAATTTAATTAACCAGATGTCTTTTTTGTTTTTCTACCTGTTTTCTTAAGGCTTCAACGGAAAGAGCGATCGCTTCTTCAAAGGATTTACATTGTTTTTTTGCGAATAATTCTTTTCCGGGAACCAATAATTTTACTTCACTAACTTTATTTTCCCGATCACTTGATTTGTCAAGCCTGAGATAAACCTCTCCGGCTACTATATGGTCAAAGAACAATTCCAGTTTACTGACTTTTTCATTGACGTATTGAATTAACTTTTTGTCTGCCGTGAAATGAACAGAGTGAACTTTGATATCCATAGCTATTAGTTTTTTTTGCTCCCCCTGGGGTGAGCTGATGAATAAATATTTGTTAATTCTGCGAACGAGTTGTGTGTGTAAACCTGAGTGGCCGCCAAACTGGCATGCCCTAACAAATCCTTTAAGCTTTCCAGTCCTGCACCATTGTTTAGCAGGTGTGTGGCAAAGGTATGTCGTAGCACATGCGGACTATTCACATCCAAACTCGCAGCTAAGCCAAGGTAATGATTAATTTTTCTATATACAAATTTCGGATACAGTTTTTTACCGTTGTCTAGAACGAATAAATAAGAATGTCCGGGATCTAGTCTTCTGCGCTGCTGCTCGTAGTTGCTAATGTCTTTCCGAAGTTCTTCCGAAATAGGAATCAGGCGTTCCTTTTTCCGCTTTCCAATAACCTTGATGTGTCGATCATAAATTTGATCTTCGCTTAGTTCAATGAGTTCACTTAATCGAATTCCTGTTTGATAAAATGTTTCAAAAATCAGACGGTCTCTGAGTCCTGAAAAGGTGTTTGGAAAAATTAGTTCCAGTTTTTCCGGTAGCACTTCACTTTCCTTGGCGAATACAGGGAGTTTTTTGTCTTGTCGTGGTCCACGAATTCGTTTGAGTGGATTGTGGTCGATGAGTTGATTCTTCATAGACCAGGTAAAAAATGCTCGAAGTGCAGCGAGCTTTCGGTTGATGGTTCGGTTGCTGTTTTGTTCACTCAGTTCTACAATCCACGATCTAATTAGTTGGTGATTAACTTCCTTTAAATCGGAGGGAGTTTGAACTTCTGCAAAATCCAGGAACTGCTCAATATCCCCCACATAGGCTGTGTGCGTGTGCTGAGAGAAACGCTTTTCGCTGTGGAGGTACTGGCTAAATTTTGCAAGCATAAAAAAAGGAGTCTATTTAGACTCCTTATACGTAAATTTCGAAAAAAGTTTTCAGCGAATGGATTATAGTTCCAAAGACTCCATTCTTTGACGATACGCTGCGCGAATCTTTCCTTGTCTGTTTTTAACAGATGGTTTTACGAATTCTTTGCGGCTACGCAATTGTTTCATGACATTTGTTTTGTCAAATTTCTTCTTGTATTTCTTCAGCGCTCTCTCGATGTTTTCGCCTTCTTTTACTGGAACTATTAGCATATCTCGAATAATTATTTTTTACTTAATTGGGCTGCAAATTTAAGCTAAAATTTTAAACAAACAAAATTATGTTGAAAAAAGCATCAATAGTTTACAATTGCCTGAATGGAAGGACTATACGGAGCTAGTTTCTCTTGCCCCTGAAGAAAATCCAGTTGAACAAGGAAGTCAAAGCCTGCTATTTCACCACCAGATTGTTTAATGAGCTGGGCCGCCGCCGCTGCAGATCCTCCCGTCGCTAGCAAATCATCATGGATCAGAACTCGATCACCTGCTCCGATAGCATCTGTGTGCATCTCAATGGTGGAGGTTCCGTATTCAAGGTCGTACTCTAGTGAGCTTTTGTTATAGGGAAGTTTTCCTTGTTTGCGAATAAGGATGAATGGAATCCCCAAACGAATTGCTAGCGGATAACCAAAAAGAAAACCGCGACTTTCAATTCCAGCGATCTTATCGATTCCTTTGTTTCGATACTTTTCTTCCAGTGCCACAAGAATTTCTTCTGATAACTGTGGGTTCATCATGATCGGGGTAATGTCTTTGAACAAAATTCCTGGTTTTGGAAAATCAGGTACGTCCCGAATGGCCTGCATTACTTTTTCTACTAGCATATCAGCGGATTAAAGTGATAAATAAGGTTTTAATTTTTGAAAAATTTCGGGAGTCATCAATTTTGACTCTCTGATCTCTTCGATCGATTGGAACTTTCCCCCACGTTGATTTCGCATTTTGAGGATAGAATTGGCTAAGTTCCAGTCGATGTAAGGGTGTTGTTTAAGTTGTTCCAGCTCTACTTGATTTAGTTGGATTTGTTTTAGTCCTGAAGACTTGATTTCAATGTACTTCTCAATTTGATCGAGTTTTTCCTGGTCAAATTTCCAGACTTCCAGTAATTGTTTTTTGTCATGGTAGCCTCCCAGTTGCTCCCTTCTTTTCAGAATTTGTTTGGCGAAAAATGGTCCGATTCCTCGAATGCTAGTCAGATCTTCTTCATTGGCTGTATTTAGATCAATCAGTGTGCTGTTCTCATAAGTACGACTTTTCTCTACAGGCTCTGTCAAGCTGATTTTACGTTCTGGATAGCTTATGGAGTCTTTAATGAGCTCAAAAAGTTCATCGGAGATCACGAATACTTTGCGGAGGTCTTCGTGCGAATAAAAGCCCCCTTTTCCAAAGCGAATAATTACGTCAGCTTGCTTTTGACTCAAGCCGAGCTTCATCCAGTCCGATGGAGCATAGTTGTTCGGATCGAAACGTCTTTCAGGTCGCGTGAATCGTTTTGCTTTCTTGGAACTCTTACGAAAGGTTTTTTGCTTACGGGCTTTTTTAAAGCCAATTGTAGCGGTCTGAATTTGTGTTTTTTCCGTCCGACTGAATTCAATGTCTTTCGGTTTTTGAAAGAGAAAAATAAGCCTCGGGATAAAAACGGTTACGAAGAGGAAAGCAATGAACCAGGACATGGCACGTCTGGATCGCTTTGAAAATTCTTCCGCTTTCATGAAAACAAGTATTGCTCGGTGTTCCCTGTAGGACTATCGAGGTACGTCATCATTTTCGGAGTATGAATCCGGTTCTGGCTTTGGTTTGGAAGTTAGAACCCGGTAAAAAAAGTAACCTGTTACCACTACAAACGTCGCCTGTGTAATGACCATTGTTATAACTGCTCCTGAACTCATGCTAATCTCCCTTCTTTTGTTCGTTTACGATATGCTACATATACAAAGTAGGCAATTAAAAGCCATAATCCAAGGAGGAAAAACCTACTGATGTTCTTATATAGCTGGGTTTCTTTTTCAGCTGCTATTTTCGAAGCTCTAAATTGTGGATCATCGAGTAGCTGTTTCAACTCCCGTTGCTTTTTAACAAGTAACAGGGTAGACATTGACAATGTTTTATTTGCGTCTAATTTTTCTTCCGTATAGCTCAAATCCAGATAAGCAACTTCAAAATCCTTCTTATTCTCAAGTTGCTTTGATTGGCTATCCATCGTTTTTTGAATCGCCTGATCGTTTTCGTATAGCGCGATTTTCTCGTTGGACCCTTTGTGCTTCAGTGTTTCCCAAATACCAGGTAAGCTTCCGTAAAGCACCCATCCCAGGATAACTGGGGTTACGAATTTAATGATGTACTTAAAGATAATTGGGACTTTAATGTCAGCTCCATAAGTAATTTCATTCCATCCCTTGTCCATGCCAAAAATCCATGCGAAAAGGATGATTTCTACAAAGGCAAAGACAACGAGGGAGACGGTTCCTGCCCAGTAATCATATTCGTCAAAGACTCCGTTGGAAAAGAATAGTACGGTAGGTAAGCCGGTTAAGAAAACAACGGCTCCAAACATCCAGGCAGCACTTTTTTGTTTCCAGTTAAATTCGTCCTGTAGGAATCCCATGACAGGGGTTCCCATAGCCAGGGAAGAAGTAACTCCAGCAAAGAACAAGAGACCAAACCAGGCAACACCTGAAATCATTCCTAAAACACCGCCCCATTGTTCAAAGAGATAGGGGAGGGTTTTGAAACCAAGTCCCAGTCCGCCACCTTCACTGAGTAGTTCTTTCAATCCGTCTACTCCAAAATAACCGATAGCAATCGGGATGATGACAGACGATCCCAAAACAACTTCTACGAAGCCGTTCATCCATCCTGCGGACATGGCATTCAATGCGACATCCTCTTTCTTTTTCACATAAGAGGCGTAACATTGGATCGATCCCATTCCGATGGACAGGGTAAAGAAAATTTGTCCGGCCGCCGCAAGCCATACCTTAGGCTCCCAAATTGAATCGAATTTTGGAGACCAGAGAAAATCAAGTCCCTTCAGTCCGTCCAGAATGGCTCCTTGATGTCCTGCTTCAATAGTAATGGCTTTGTATGCCAGGAAAGCTCCGAAAATTAAAAGGAGGGGAACACCAATTTTCGCTGCTTTTTCAACTCCGCCACTTAATCCGCGTGACAAGATCCATGTATTAAGAATCAAACAAAGGACCCAGAAAATGATAGGTTCAGCATTGTTTAGAGAAACATACTGATTGAAAAATCCAGCTACCTGCGCCTGGGTTTGTCCGCCAAAAGTATCTATGATCGAATGGTAAACGTAGGATAATGTCCATGACTCCAGGTAACAGTAATATGCTGCAACCGCGATGTTGGTGAAGATTCCAAACACTCCGATGTATTTCCAAAATTTCCGACGATCCATGGAGTCCAGGATGAATGGAGTGGAGTGATTCCCTGATTTTCCCCCGAAACGTCCAACAGACCATTCCACAAATAGCAAGGGGATTCCCATGACCAGGAAACAAACCAAATAGGGGATGATAAAAGCTCCTCCACCGTTCTCAACAGCCTGGACCGGGAATCTTAAAAAGTTTCCAAGTCCAACAGCATTTCCAGCCATTGCTAAAATCAAACCTACCCGGGAGCCCCACCCGGATCCAGAATTTTTGGACATAATTTATCGAAATTTTGGACTAAAGATAAACAAATTTTTAAATCGAATAGGTGATTGAACTCCCTGCTATTCGGGCATCAATTCTAAAAACTCGGCGATTGATTTGGGTCTGTACCCCAAACGTGTGATGGCCTTGTCTAAAATAAAACCTGTTTTGGGTGGCCTTTTGGCTGCTTGCTTGAGTTCTTCTGATCTTACCGGACTAATCAGGCTTCGGTCGAGTTGATAGTAATCGGCGATTTGATAAGCGAATTCCAGCATTGAAACAAAATCCTTTCCGCTTAGGTGGAAAATCCCTCGTTCACTCAGTGAACAAATTTGCAGGCATCCCCAGGCAAGGTCGTCCGCCCAGGTGGGCATTCGAAACTGATCATTGACTACGCGTATGTGTTCTCCCTGTTCCAATGATTTTTTAACCCAAAGAACCATGTTAGAGCGCGATAATCCGGAAGCGGTTCCAATCACAATGATGGTTCGTACAATCGACCAGTTGCTGTAATCCGAATTGATTAAAAGTTGTTCTGATTCGGCCTTTGATCGGGCATAAGTACTCAAGGGATTCACAGGAGCATCTTCATCGTAAGGTCCATCCTCTCCATCAAAAACGAAATCGGTTGAAAGCAATTGGAAATGGGCCTGATAGCGCATCGATGCATCAAATAGATTCTTGCTCCCTTCGACATTGATTCGCCGACATTCTTCCGGATGCAATTCGCAATAATCTACGTTTGTAATTGCCGCCGTATGGATCACATGACTGGGATACCACGACTGGAATAAATGATTTACCGCCAGTTTATTGGCGATATCAAGTTCTACATAGCGATCTGAGGGGCAGTCGGGGTTTCTGTTTTCTCCCCTTGAGCAGGCGATAAAGTCATAACCATAACGAATGCACAGTTTTACCAGTTTCTGTCCCAGTAGTCCATTCGAGCCTGTGATCAGTAATTTCATGTCAATGTCTCAGATGGAAGATTTTGGTGAAATTAGAAATCTGATGAGGTGTTCCCAAAACGAATAATTTCGAGTTTTCGACAACAGTAGTTTCTGGATCTGGATTGATCAGGTAATTTCCTTGTGGGTCTTTGTATCCAATGATTGCTACTCCTGAAAGTCGTTCCGAATCGAGTTGTCGGATTGTTTTGTTTCTAAATTCGGGAGGAAGTTCATTAAAGGCGATAGATTCGATGTTGACGACTTCTTTTCCCTGAGCTTTAATACTCTCCATAAATTCCATGACGTCCGGGCTTGATACAAGTGAAGCCATGTGTGAACCTCCAATGACTCCAGGCATGATTACGTGGTTAGCTCCGGCGCGTTTTAGTTTTGAAACAGCCTGGTGACTGGCAGCTCTGGAAATAATGAAAATATCTTTTCTAAGTTCTTTGGCTGTTAAGACCACATAAAGATTGTCCGAATCTTTGGGGAGACAAGTGATCAATGCTCTGGCATCTCCGATTTTGGCTCGTTCAATCGTTTCATCTTCTCCGGCGTCTCCTTCCAGAAGAACAATATTTTTGGATGCTATTGAGCCAACTCGCTCAATGAGTTCGACATCCTGTTCAATAATAGTAACAGGGATGTTTTGCGACAAAAGGTCCTCGGCAACTTGCTTTCCAACCCTTCCATAACCACATATGATCACGTGATTTTTCATTTGACTAAGTCGTTTTCCAAGCCTAAATTCTGCCAAAAAGAGGCGATATTCACCTGCTGCAATGAATTTTGAAATGGAGGTAATTGCATAGGCAAATGTACCAAAACTCAGGAAGATGAGGAACATGGTAAAAATACGACCATTGTCGGACATGGGATTGACCTCCATAAAGCCAACAGTACTGGTTGTGATCACACTCATGTACAATGAGTCGAGAAAGGACCAGCCTTCGATAATCATATATCCAAGAGTTCCAATACTCAAGCCAATGGCGATGAGACTCAGGAAGTAGAGGATTCTATTTAAAAACCGATAGTCCTTGAACATAATTAGAGTTCCCAGATGGAAGTGCGTCTTTTGCGCTGAAATTTAAAAAAATGTTTGTGTTCCAATATCCAGGCCATGACCAGGTAGAGCAATAGAGGCGATCCAAAAGTGAGAAAAGAAGCATAAATGAAACCGAGCTTGACCTTGGATGAGCTGATCCCGAGTTTGCGGGCCCACCAGGTACAAACACCATAGGATCTCATTTCAAAGAAAAAAACAATTTTTTGAATATTCCTCATGGCCTGAGTATTTGATTGCCAATCTTACATGAAAGGCACTTCTTCTTCTGACAAAATTCGTTTTTTAATTCCAGAAAACCTTGAGTTTCGAAAGAAGTTTTGATTTCGAAGTCGAATTGTTGCCAAAAACGAATAATGTGATTTTGTTCGGGGGCAGATTGTTGCAATAGTTTGAGCGCTTGTTCATTGAGTTGTGGCTTACCAGTATTTTTTCCGAGCCACCAGAGGTAGGGGGCGATGGTGTTAATAATGAGATGCTGGCTCAGGTAGCGACTTTTTAGTTGATTGTAGAAGTGTAGAAAAAGTGTTTCCGAAAAAAGTGTTTCCCTTTCAAAAAAATGGGGGATGGTACAAAATTCAGCGAACTGGAGTACCCGTTGGTGTGCAGCGCTAACTGGTCTGAGACCTTTATACTTCCAGCTGCTCAGTTCCATTTCATCAAGTTGGTATTTGTGACGAAGGTGTTTCCAGGTACTCTCATATGGTTTTAGTTCTGGGTATCTGTCAGTTTGGAAGAAACCTGCGACTCCCAGGTAGAGACTTTTCGCTTCATCCAATTGGAGTCTCCACGCTCGGGTCAGGGGAATCTTATTGCTTAGTTCCAGGAATGGGAGCTCATTGATGCGTTGTCCAAAGGAGGAGGCGTATGATTGATAAAGGATGTGTAAATGGTCACCGTGGCATAACTCGTATTGGCTGTTTAAGAAGTGTGCTTTTCGTTCCAGTCGTTTGATCGCCATCTTTTCGATTTGATCCATGATGTGCACAGGTTGCACTGAGTTGATGAAGCGTTCACAAGGAATGTGAATGCCCGTTGGGTCTAATCGCCTGAAATGCTTATGGTGAACTGGATCAATGTACTTTTTAATTTCGAGACAGGGGATGGCTTGTCCTTTGATATAGACCTCCTGATCATGCTCGTATACGACATGTAAAATAGTATTTTGATAACCTGGGTCGTGTTGGTGTCCGTGTCGGTACCAATCGGAAGATCGAATGTGTAATTCTATATTTCCGGCCAGGTTGACCTGATCAATTGCAATTCTTCCGTCGAAGAAATCCGGGCCTGATCCTGTGTTTAGCAGACCTGTCCGATGGACACTTAATGCCCTTTGGTCGGTTAGTTTAAGTTCATGAAAGGGTAGACGCTTTTGCTCCCAAAGATAGTGTAGGTAGGTTTCTTGCATGGTTTTCGTATCTCTTTATTAAAGATACGAATTTCCCTTTTGTTTTTCAAGTCCTAATCAATCACCTCGAACCCGGTATAAGGAATCAGCGCTTCGGGAATAAGTATGCCCTTTTCACTTTGGTTATTTTCTAACAAAGCGGCTACGATTCTGGGTAATGCCAGCGCAGAACCATTTAAAGTATGACATAATTCATTCTTTTTCTCAGCTGTTTTATAACGGAGTTTCAGTCTGGTAGATTGGAAGGTATCGAATCTGGATACGGAACTAACTTCCAGCCATTTTTCCTGTGCTGCAGAATAAACTTCAAAATCATAAGTCATGGCAGCAGCAAAGCCTGTATCTCCTCCACAAAGTCGGAGAATTCGGTAGTGAAGTCCTAGTTTTTCAAGGAGTCCTTTGACATGATCTACCATTTCGTCGAGGGCACGAGCGGTGTTTTTGGGGTGTTCGATTCGAACAATTTCTACTTTATCAAATTGATGTAGTCGATTAAGTCCACGAACATCTTTTCCATAGGATCCGGCCTCTCTTCTAAAACACGGGGTATAACCACATAACTTATGGGAGAAATCCTCTTGTGGGATCAATGTATTCCGAAACAAATTGGTTAAAGGAACCTCTGCTGTTGGAATGAGGTAAAGATCATCTTCACCAATGTAATACATTTGCCCCTCTTTATCCGGAAGTTGTCCTGTTCCGAAACCACTGGCTTCATTTACGACCAATGGGGGAATGTGTTCCTGATAACCAGCTTTGACTGCTTCATCCAGGAAGAATGAAATAAGGGCTCGTTGCAATCGGGCGCCTTTGCCTTTGTAAACGGGGAACCCTGCTCCGGTAACTTTGACACCGAGCTCGAAATCAATCAGATCATATTTGCTGGCAATCTCCCAGTGAGGCAACGCCTTTCCGTCAAACTGAACGGCCTCTCCTTGTTCTTCGACAATTTCATTATCAACTTCACTCTTTCCAGGCTTGACCAGTTCATTTGGTACATTCGGCAACTGATACATGAGTTCATTGATCTCCTGTTCCAGGGCTTGAACCTGTTCCTTCAGTTTGTTTTCATCATCTTTCAGGCTTCCGGTCTGTGCCTTGGCCTGTTCGGCTTCATCCTTTTTTCCCTGCCGAAACAATTCACCAATCGATTTGGAAATTCGGTTCATTTCAGCGGCAACATCTTCCAGGGCACCCTTTTGTTTGCGCCACTCCTGATCTTTGGTCAGGATTAGATCAATTAATTCGCTAGCCTCAAAGTGTCTTTTTTTGAGCCCTTCGATAACCTCTTCTTTATTGTTTCTTATGCGCTGAATTTCCAGCATGATGTCTAGTTTTTGAATTGAATGATAAACAAACTATCATAAAAAAAGCGAGTTCAGCAACTGCTGGAACCCGCTTTAAACAAGTTTTATAGCTTCTTAAGCCTCAGCAGTTTCAAATGGAACTACCGAAACATACGAGCGATTTTCTTTTTTCTTACGGAATTCAACGATTCCATCAGTCAAAGCGTAAAGTGTATGGTCTTTCCCAATTCCAACATTTTGACCTGGGTGATGTTTTGTTCCTCTTTGACGGACAATGATGTTACCGGCAATGGCTGCCTGTCCTCCAAAGATTTTAACACCTAGGCGTTTACTTTCTGATTCACGACCGTTTTTCGAACTACCGACTCCTTTCTTATGTGCCATTGTATTAAAATTTTGACCGCCTGTTAGCAGGCAGTTGGTTACCTATGCTTTAATGTCTGAAATAGTAATTGCAGTAAAATATTGGCGATGACCATTCTTCTTGGCATATCCTTTTCTGCGTTTCTTTCTGAAAACAATCACTTTGTCTCCTTTAAGGTGTTCATTCACCTCAGCCGTTACTTTGGCTCCTTTTATAGCCGGGGCGCCAATCTTGACTTTTCCACCGTTGTCAACAAGCAATACCTGATCGAAATCGATTTTCTGACCAACTTCAGCTTCCAGACGGTGTACAAAAATCTTTTGGTCTTTTTGCACTTTGAACTGCTGCCCTGCTATCTCTACAATTGCGTACATAGCTTACTATTTATTAATATAAATTACGATATAATCGAGCGGCAAAGATAGTGTTTTTTTTAATGCAAAATAAGTTTTAAACAAAATAGTGTGCACTAGGCACTTCTTTTTTGGTATTTCGCAACGAGCTTTTGAAGATAATTTGCGACAAATACACCAATCAAAACGACGAGCATGGAGATGACTTGAAGGAGGTTTAACTCTTCTCCGTAGAGTGTTCCAAGGATAACCGCTACAATCGGAATCAGATAAGTAACACTACTTGCAAAGAGGGTGGAGGAAATGGCGATGACACGGTTGAAAATGACGAGTGCAATAGCTGTTCCGACAATACTCAGAGTCAATATGTAACCAAGCCCTTTCCAGGCATGCTCGGATTGTTCAAATACAGCAGGAGTCTTAAAAAGAAAGCAGGCGATCAGGCCTGGGACCAAAAGCAGACCAAATGAAAGGGAAGTGATTTGCATTGAAGATAAATGTCCCAGTCGGTGCTTGATGACATTTAATGAAATACCATAACAACAGGTGGCGGCAATGACCGCAAGAACATGTGGAAAGGAGGCTCCTCCAGTCAGACTGTTTCCTGCTTTCATCAAGAGGACAATTCCGCCAAAAGCAATTCCGATTCCAGTCACTTGAATGAGGGTCATACGCTGTTTAAAGAAAAAACTACCGATTAACAAGGCAAATACAGGTGTAAAACTATTCAACATCCCAGCATAACCACTAGACAAACTTGTTTCGGCATAGGTGAATAAGAAGGCAGGGATGAAATTTCCAAAGACTCCTACAGCTCCCAAAAAGAGAAAGTCTTTTTTCTGCTTTATTTTTCGAATAGAGACAATGCTCACCGGAATTAATACCAGTGATGCGATGAGCATTCGCAAAGAAGCGACCTGTGTGTCGTTGAAAATAGTGCTTCCGTCTGAAGTGTACATGGCAAGCTTCATCAGGATAAAAGAACTTCCCCAAATTCCCGCCAATAAAAAAAGCAACAGGATCGCTGCCGTGTTTTTGCTCATGTCGCAAAGATAGCCTTATTCACGATTGAACGCGCAATAAAATTAAAGCCTGAACCGATCAGTGATTAACAAAAAAATAACAGAATATCTGGGTGTAATAGATTGTTACATAGTCATTTGTCTTTTTGGCACAACTTTTGGATTTCCAAGTTCATTATATTAATTAAAATGAATAATTATGATCGCAAAAAAAAATCCGAGGTATGACCTCGAAAGAAAACGGCTCGTCTTTTTTCAAACGGGCTTGCTAATCGCAGGAGCTTTTACATTAGCAGCTTTTGCATGGAGAACGCCTATGTCCAAAGAAGTTCAGTCGGCTAAAGTCACAAAGGATTTCATTCCTATTTATGAATTGAGTGAAAAACCAGAGAAAGTCCTTGAGAAGAAGTCAAAGACTAGCGCGAGCAATGATCAAAAGAAACAGGAAGAGTTGGATTCTCAATCTCAGGTGAATGAATTGACGCAGCAAAAAAAGAATGAACAGTCTTCAAAACAAAAATCGAATGTTGGCGTTGTCACTCGCTTAAGAACAGGATCAAAAAACTTGTTGTCTATGGTGGGGCAGCCCAACTTGAAACCGGATAGCATTCATGATTTCGTGGATCGTTCACCTCAATTTCAGGGCGGTTTTGAAGCCTGGGTAGATTTTTACAAGAAAAACCTGAGGTATCCTGAGGCGGCAATTGTGAATGGGGAACAAGGAAAAGTGTATGTCTCATTCGTCATTGAAAAAGATGGCGATGTGAGTCATGTGAAACTGGAACGAGGAGTAAGTGAGGATCTGAACAGGGAAGCCTTAAGATTGGTTTCTTCGATGCCTGATTGGTTGCCAGGTGAATTTAAGGGAAAACGGGTCAGAACGAGAATGAGATTACCGGTGAATTTTAAACTCGATTAGAAGTCAAAACAGAAAGAAGAAAAGTGGAATTGAGTGTTCAGTTCCACTTTTTTGTTGGAAAGAAGTACCTTTGACAAGTCATGGCAAAGCGAATATTTGATATTGTGGTTTCTTCAATCATTCTGTTGTGTTTCCTTCCATTTGGGATTCTCATTGCCTTGATGATTTTACTGGAAAGTAGGGGAGGGATTTTTTACGTGCAGGAGCGGATAGGACTTCATGGAGTGCCTTTTGGTTTGTTTAAATTCCGGACGATGCGAAAAAATGCAGATCGGGAAGGTAAACTGACGGTAGGCATGAAAGATTCCAGGATTACGAAAGTTGGATATTTTTTACGCCGGTTTAAACTGGACGAATTCCCTCAGTTTCTGAATGTTCTTCTGGGAGATATGAGTATTGTGGGGCCGAGGCCTGAGGTGGAGGAATATGTGAAACTCTATACGGAAGAACAAAGAAGAGTGTTGGATGTGAGGCCTGGAATCACGGATTATGCCTCGCTGGAATACTTTGACGAAAATGCTCTTTTGGGAAAATCTGATAATCCGCAGCGAACGTATATCGAAGAGATCATGCCAAAGAAGATTGCACTAAATCAGCGATATATAGATCGATCGGGTTTAAGGGAAGATGTTAAACTTCTCTTTTTAACAGCAAAAAAAATGATTGGGGCTTAGTATTTGCGTACCCGAAAACGTTTGATTTGACCCTGAATCTCAATGAAAAGGAAGTAGTCGCCAATCGGATCGTCGACCAGGCTGATTATTTGGGTTTTTCCCTTTCCTTCCTGGCAAATTTTGCCTTGCATGGATACCAATTGATAGGAGGTGATGTGTTCACCGCCTCGGACGAATAAGATTTCACTTGTTGGGTTTGGGAATACCAGAATTTCTTCAAGTTTTTTCGAAATAGAATCCGACTCTAGAGCCGCCTGTCCTAAGGTACTTAAGGAAGCGGAGATAAATAAAACAATCAAAACACCTCTCATCATCACACAGTTTATCGTCATAACAGGAAGAAGTCAACTTTGTTACAGAAAGATTAAATTTGAAGAAAATGAAGAGAAATGACTGATCAGGCAAGTCGTAAGTTGTATGAGCGACACAAGGATTTTTTTGAATCTGTATATATGGTAGTGCGGGAAATTCCCGAGGGAAGAGTCACTAGTTATGGCGCGATTGCATCATATCTCGGAGCCAAAAGATCGGCACGCATGGTTGGTTGGGCGATGAATGCCTCTTACAAGTCTCCAGGAGTTCCGGCTCATCGGGTGGTAAACCGGGAAGGTTTACTAAGTGGAAAACATCATTTCGCAGACGCAGATCAAATGGAGAATCTTCTAAAAAGAGAAGGAGTAGAGGTTAGGAATGATCGCGTAGTAGATTTTAAATTAAAATTCTGGGACCCATCCAGAGAACTGGAGGTTTATTGACCCCACAATTCTTTCATGAACAAATCTTCGTTTCCGGAGATTTTTGCCTGAATCTGAATTTCTTTTTCTAACTCACTCAGCAGATTTCGGATATCCGAATCTCCTGACTCATTCATGACCGCCATTAATTCTTGATGCTTATGTTTCAATTCCATGGCCTTCGACATGCGTTCAGCATATTCGGACTGGCAGGATTGAAGCCCTCCAAGGGATAGCATTAGTAGTGTAGCAAGTATGTATGTTAGTTTCATATTGCAAAGAAACGGCAGGATTGAACTAAAACCAATTTTTTTGTTTTTTGTCAGCTCCGATTTGTTCATTCATTCCCCAGAAATATTCGACGGGCTGAATCAAAGCCTTTGAAAATGGTGTCTGGAGGCCAATTTTCCAATAAAAGGACATAAAAATGCCACTTTAAATTCGGGGGATTCTAAATTTCAAATGGCTATTTTTGCAGAATGATTTTGGTAACAGGTGCATCTGGTGTTTTGGGCAGCAATTTGCTTTTTGAGTTGAGCTCCCGTGAAAAGAAGATTAGAGCAATGTACCGGGATCAGAAACGGGTGGAAAAAGTGCGGCAACTATTTGACTTGTTGTCACATGATAAGGAGGAGGCGGAAAAAAGATGGTCTGGAATTGAGTGGTTTTCTGGAGATATTTTGGATGTTATTGCTTTAAAGGAAGCAATGAAGGGGGTGGATGAGGTCTTTCATTGTGCGGCCATGGTGTCCTATCGAAGAAGAGATTTTATTCGAATGATGCAGGTCAATGGAGCTGGTACGGCAAACGTGGTAAACATGGCTTTGGAAGAAGGTGTAAAGCGTTTTTGTCATGTATCCTCTACCGCTGCTGTGGGAAAAGAAAAGCATGGCACTATATATAAGGTGTCGGAAACGAATAAATGGACGCAGGATAAAAACACTTCCGGATACGCCATTTCGAAGCACACCGCCGAAAAGGAGGTTTGGAGAGCGATGGAAGAGGGCTTGGATGCAGTCATTATAAATCCGAGCGTGATTCTTGGTCCTGGAAATTGGGAGGATAGTTCCCTGACAATTTTGGGTTCGGTAGAAAAAGGCATGTTGTTTTATACCGAGGGGAGCAATGCCTTTGTTGATGTGCGTGAAGTTGTTCGATCAGCAATCTTTTTGATGGAATCAGGGATAAAGGGACAGCGTTATTTGTGTACGGGAACCAATATTCCCTTTCGGGAGTTATTCAAAAGGATCGCACAGGAGTTGGGGAAGAAAGAACCGAAATTTCGGGCGGGTAGGCTGGCTTGTGAATTGGCCTGGAGGCTAGATTCATTGAAGGCTGTTTTTACGGGGCATCATGTGTTAACCAAAGAATCGGTCCATAGTGCACAATCGAAGGTGGAATATGATAGCTCAAAACTCTCAAAACTTTTGGAGCCGACCTACCCGGATTTAATAGAGACGATTCGGTATGCTGTAAAGAACCGGTTGAACTAAGTTTTCAACGTTGCTATATGAATTCTTTTTCAACCTCGGAATAATGAGGGGCTTTCTGAAGTTTACTTTTGTATGATTATACTTGGTTTGTAACAAACTGGATACAAAACCTCAGAACCCTTTTCGATGAAAGATATCTCAATCTATTTTCGCCCGCTGGAGGAGCGGGGCGCTTTTGAAGAACAATCACTAGGCTCAAGATTCCAAAAACATTCGGAAAAGGGGTTCCCGGAGCTAAGTACCGGAATAGCTATTTTTTCATGCCCAGAATTTCGCCGTTCTGAATTTCATGTATCTAAGGATGAAGGGCATTGGAGGAAACGTTTGTATGAACTTAAGTTTGGAGGAGATTGGAGCTTTTCCTGTTTTGATTTGGGGGAGGTGATTCCAGGGGATACGATTGAGAACACCTATTTTGCGATTAGTCAGATTATCACGGAGTTAGTAAAGAATCAGATTGTGCCGGTCCTTATAGGCGGAAGTCAGGATCTAACCTATGCCATGTATCAGGGGTATCAGCAACTCGAACAATTGTTGAATCTGACGGTGATTGATAAGAGTTTTGATCTTGGGGAACCGGATGAGGAGGTGAAGGCAGATGCTTTTATCAGTAAAATTTTAATGTCTCGTCCGTGTTACCTGTTCAATTGTGCCAACATAGGGGTTCAGCAGCCCTATGTGCGGAAAGATGACATTGATCTTTTTGAGAAGCTATTTTTTGATGTATGTCGTCTGGGAGAGTTTAACGCTGATTTTAAAAGAGCAGAACCACTGTTAAGAAATACTGACCTAATGAGTATCGATATGGATGCAGTTAGAAGATCCGATTATCAGGGGTTGTCAAACACTCCCAATGGTTTTTACGCGGATCAGATTTGTCAGATCATGAAGTATGCCGGTATCAGTGATAAATTGTCTTCCATTGGCTTCTTCAATGTGGCGCACAGAGCAGAGGCGGGGGTAGAGGATGCGTTGTTGGCAGAGATGCTGTGGTACTTTATGGATGGTTATGCTCAACGAAAAGGAGATTTCCCAGTTGGGAGCAAAAAAGATTACCAACGCTTCATTGTTCATTTAGAAGGGCAGGAAGAAGATTTAGTCTTCTACAAAAGTCCCAGGTCGGATCGTTGGTGGATGGAGGTGCCATACCCACCGGTGAAAGGGAATCAGTATGAACGGCAACATATAGTTCCTTGTAATCAAGAAGATTACGAACAGGCTATGAAAAACGAAATGCCGGACCTTTGGTGGAAGACCTATCAGAAACTACATTAATCGCGTGGTTCAATTTCGTCGGATAGACAGTTATAAAGAGACTTTCAAGACTTGCAAAAAAATTGAAAAATAATTGGCGTATTAATAAAATTGATTATTTTAGTGCCCAATTGTCAGGGGAAAATACGTCCTGACGATGGCTAAGTATATGTAAACCAGCAATGTTTATGAAAAAAAACATTTTGACTCTTTCAGCTTTTGTTGCTTTGTCCGGAGCATGTTTGTTCGGGCAGCAGGATAAGTTGTTAACTCATTTTATTTACGATAAAATGACAATTAACCCGGCTTCAACAGGACTGTCGAAAGGAATTTCGGCGACATCGGTCTATCGAAACCAGTGGGATAAGATTAATGGAGCTCCAAACTCCGTCCTTCTAAATGTGGAAGGGAGTGTTCCTATGGTTCCGGGAGGACTTGGGATGTCGTTCTATCACGATGCAATTGGTAAAATGCGTCAGAATAGTTTGTTGATTAACTATAGTTTTCCTTACAGAATCCAGGGGCTTGGAACAATTGCGGCCGGAATTGGTGTGGGAATGGTGAATATCGGCTTCGATCCGAAGTGGATTCCGCCAGTAACGCTGAATGACCCGTTGTTGCCAGGAGTGAATGGTGGTACAAATTTTGATGTCAACTTTGGTGTGATGTTGAAAGGAGACCAGAATTATTACTTCGGGGTTTCGATGGCTCACCTGACAAAGGCAGCGATTAAAAATGTGAATTATTCGAATGCGAGAAACCTGTTTATCATGGCGGGATATACACATGCTGTTACGGCGCCTACGGCGAACGGTTTGCCAGGGAAGCGAATCGATGCTCAGATGGTTGCACGAACGGAATTTGTTAAGTTTTCTACCGAATTGAATGTGCGTTACTTGCATGATAAAGATTTGTTTTACGGAGGTTTAACTTACCGGATTACAGATGGTATTGGCTTGATGGGAGGATTTAATCCGCCTCAGATTCCAAACTTTACGGTAGGTTATTCCTATGATTTGACCTTGAACGGATTGAGAGACATCTCAAATGGTTCTCACGAATTCTTACTAAAATACGTGTACTTCTTACCTCCGCCACCTGTGCAGAAGTCTAAGCACCCAAGATGGTTGTAAGAGAAGTTAGAAAAAAAATGTAACCTTTTAAGGTGAATCTCCGTTATACCGAAGAAGTTGATCCTGTAGAATGTTAAAATTGGTATCCGGAGACTTAAAATAAGGAAGAATGAGAAAATTATTTTTTGTAGGTCTTATTGCTGTGATGGTCGCTTCGTGTAAGTCGCGATCTGGGAATCTGACAGGAGTGTTGGGTAGACCGGTGTATCAGCCTGAAATTCCGATGGGAATGATCTATATACCTTCGGGCTCTTACTCGATGGGACAGAATGATCAGGATGTTCCCTTCTTGCATCAGTCGCGTTCAAAAACAGTTTCTGTTCAGGCTTTTTACATGGACCAAACAGAGATTACCAATAACGAATACAGACAGTTCGTTTATTGGGTGCGTGATTCGATCGCAAGGGAAAAGATTTATATCGGACTATCAGAAGATGAAGATGCAGCCGAATACATCAATTATCAGGATCGTTATTTCAATGAGGGATCATTGGAATTTGAAGACTTTGATCCGTCTAACCGGGATGAAAACCGGGAGATGTTCGCATTGAACTGGGATCGTGTCTTTGATTATGAAGATAAGCGAAACGAGGAAATCATGCCATTGTTGGCGGATATGTACTATCCTCAGCCTGAGCGATTCTACAAGAGACGTGAAATTGATACACGAAAGTTGAACTTCAAATATTTCTGGATTGATTTGCGTGAAGCAGCCAGAAGAGGCCGTATTGATATCGTTCCGAATGGTTACAATAACCAGGGAGATTTGATTTCAAATAACCACCGTCAGTTGAATACGCCACCACATCCGTTCACAGAAGAACCGCAAGGGATGGACTTGGATATGGGGGTATTCAATAAGAAGGGACAGAACAACGCAATCAGAGGACATGAGAACCGTCAACGATTCATTATTGATGAGCAAATCAATGTGTATCCTGATACATTGTGTTGGGTGAGAGACTTTACTTACTCATTCCACGATCCAATGACAAACATGTATTTCTGGCATCCTGGGTATGACAATTACCCAATTGTAGGGATTACATGGGTTCAGGCGAAAGCATTCAGTATCTGGAGAACGCAATTATTGAACTCATGGCTTCAGGCAATGGGAGAGTTGTATGTGAACGACTTCCGTTTGCCAACAGAGTCTGAGTGGGAGCGTGGAGCCAGAGGTGATTTGGCGCAGTCAGCATACCCATGGGGAGGACCTTACATTCGAAACGAAGCAGGATGTTTCCTGGGTAACTTTAAGCCAATGCGTGGACGTTACTTTGAAGATGGAGGTTTCCACACGGTGAAAGCATTCTCTTACAACCCGAATGGATGGGGATTGTATTGTATGGCTGGAAACGTTGCCGAATGGTGTGAAACAGCTTACGATGAGTCAATGTATGAATTTTCAAATGACCTGAATACGGAATACCGCTATGATGCGATGGACTGGGATCCACCATCAATGAAGCGTAAAGTGTTGCGTGGAGGATCATGGAAAGATATCGGATATTACCTGCAAAATGGTACACGTAACTACGAGTATCAGGATACGGCCAAGTCATACATCGGATTCCGAAACGTAATGACACACATCGGTCGAGGTGGAAAGAATTTCTCAGCGGAAGGAAGTGAAGATATAGAAAGTGATATCGAGCTGCGTTAAACTGTGGAATACATAAATACAAATCAATAACAATTTATTTTTAATCTTTTTAAAAATCAGAAACTATGAAACCAGGAAGTAAAGGATGGAAAAAATTTATGGCGAAGCTGTACGGGTTCGGTGCAGCAATTGTAATCGTTGGAGCCTTATTTAAGATTCAGCACTGGCCAGGAGCAGGACCGATGCTTATTGTTGGTCTTAGTACAGAGGCGGTCATCTTCATTTTCTCGGCATTTGAACCGATCCACGAAGATCCAAATTGGGAATTGGTGTATCCGGAATTAGGTTTGGGACACAGTGAAGAATTAGATCACGATGCAATTAGTACTTCGCGTAATAAAGGAGAAGGAATAACAGATCAATTGGATAAAATGCTTGAAGAAGCTAAGATTGATGGTGAATTACTTGAACGATTGGGTAGCGGAATGCGCGCATTAGGAGATAATGCAGCTCAATTGCAAGAAGTTACTACAGCAGCAGCAGCGACAGATTCTTATGTAACAAGCTTGCAAGCGGCTTCTGATAAAGTATCTTCATTGAGTGATGCTTACGAGCGTGCTTCATTGTCAATTGCAGGAATGACTTCAGATGCTTCTGAAGGAGAGTCTTTCGGAGAGCAAATGCAAAAAGTTTCCAAGAATTTGGCTGCATTGAACAATGTATATGAATTGCAATTGAAAGGATCTTCAGCTCACCTTGAAGCAACAGAAAGATTCCAGTCTCAGGTAACTACCATGATGGAGAACCTGGCAGATTCAGTAGAAGATACGAAAATGTACAAAGAAAACATGGCCATGCTGTCTAAGAACTTGACAGATCTGAACAATGTTTATGGTAACATGCTTCGTGCGATGACGATTTCCAGAGATTAATTCTGAATAGAAAGTTAGAATTATAGGAAATTGAATATTAACCAGAAAAAATTGTAAGTCATGGCAGGAGGAAAAGAAACCCCCAGACAGAAGATGATCGGTATGATGTACCTGGTACTGACCGCACTTCTGGCATTGAACGTATCGAAATCTATTCTGGACGCATTCGTAGCGATTGAGGAAAACACTCAGAAAGCGAATGTTGCCCAGTATGAGCGAGGAAAGGGCTTCATTGGAGAAGTTCGGTCCGAACTATCAAGTACCCCGAATAACGCTGAAAATAAGGCGAAGAGAGCTAAGTTGGAAGCGGTATTAAAGCAAATGGATGAAGTAGATAAGATCACCGCAGTGATGATTCAGGAAATTGACAAGATTAAATTGGATATTCTTGAAAAAAGTGGTGAGGCAGTCAAAGAGTATAAGGAAAAAAGCGAGGAACATGTTCTTTGGAAGCCTTATAAGAAAGAAGAGTCTTGTTTACCAATTCGAATGAATCTGATGGCAGTTCAGGCAAAGGACCAGTATGATGTGCCAATGCACGAAATCATCGGTGAAGATATCAAGAGTCCAAATGGATCAGGAAAGAAGCTATGGGCTGACTTCCTGAAGTACCGGGATGATATGGTGAAAACACTTGGAACATATAAGTTTGGAGAGAAAACCTTCACATTTAAGCCAAGTGCACCAATTAATCAGTTTGAATCCAATGCAGATTTGGTTCAGAAAGTGAAAAAAATGGTTGAGTCAAACAAAACAGCAAACCTGAAAGAGGATCAGAATGTTTTGGCTGACATCTACATTAACCTGACAAAACCAGAGCGTTTGAAAGTACACGACCTGGAAGGAGTTCACTGGATTGGAGCTACATTTGACCACGCACCGTTGGTTGCTGCTGTTGCCTCATTGTCCTCTATGGAGCAGGATGTCCTGTCAGCTAGAGCAATGGCTCTGGCCCACTTGAAAGGGAAGGTATCGACTGGTGAGTACTCGTTTAACAAGATCATGCCATTGGCTTATGGTCCACTGATTGCTAACTCTGGTGAAGAGGTAGAGGTTCAAGTAATGATGGCCGCTTTTGACTCGGATAACCAACCTTCAGTAACTTACGGAGGAAATAAAGTTCCAGATGTAAAAGATGGTTATGGTACCGTGAAGGCGAAGGTAGCGGGATCTGGTGAAATGGTGATGTCTGGTACGGTAGCGATCAGAAACAAATCAGGTGTGGAGAAGAAAGAAAACTGGACACACACGATTAAGATCATGAAGCCAGAAGGAACTGTGTCTCTTCCTGAAATGAACATGATGTATCGTGGTTATGACAACAAAGTGGAAGGTGTTGCTTCCGGGTATGACCAAACAGTATTGACAGGTAGTAACGTTTCTCTGACGAAATCAGGTAAAGGTTACATTGGAAAACCTGGAAAAGGAAAGACTTGTACAGTTACCATTTCAGGTAAAAATACAGTAACGAATAAAACGGTGAGTTTGGGTGTATTCACATTCCGTGTTTCTAACCTGCCACCAGCGAAAATTTACTTCGGTAATGCCAGTGATGGTTCTAAAGGAAGTAAGTTTGAAACGAAACTTTTCACAAAGTACCCACCAGAGATTCCGTTAAATGTGAGTTTCCAAACCTTGAGTTGGGAAATGAGCTTCATGGGTCGTTCTGTGAAAGGTGTTGGATCCAGATTGGATGCCAAGGCACAAGCACTGTTGAAGCAGGCGAAGCCAGGTTCTGACGTTTCTTTCATCGTCAAATACAAAGGACCTGACAACGTTCAGCGTACAGGAGTGTGTGTCGTGAAGCTTTAAGCTGTAGAAAAAAAGAACAACAATATGAAAAATGTAATTGTTAGTGCGGTTTTGATGGTTGCCAGTTCGATGAGCTTCGCTCAGGAAGTGAACGGTGGACCGATCAATGTTCCTTCGGAGAACATCATTGACGGTGTTTACATCAAGGAGCATATTCCAACAAAGCGACTGATTCCTTATGAGTATGTAAGGGAAGCAGATGTGATTTGGAGTAAGCGGGTGTGGAGAACAATTGACATGCGAGAAAAGATCAACCATCCGATTTATCTTCCTTTGGATGATTTCTCTGGAGCTGGTTCTTGGGTGCGTCATGCAGAAAGATGGTCGCTTTGGACGGTTATCAGAACACATGTATTGAATGGTGACCTTCGGATTTTTGACCCGGAGAACCCGTATGCATTAGGGACCTTTGATGGTGATCAGTTTAAATACCCAGTTGTACCAGAACCAGGAAAGAACTATTACACGGACTCGTTGTTCCGGGATCAGTCTTTCCGATTATTGGGTAGATTGGGACCTCAGAGTACTATTCCTTTAACAGATATCAATGGAGATGATTCCATGAGATTGATGCCTGATGGAGTAACGATGGAGATTGTTTATCCTCCGCGTGATACCTTCTGGTATAAGTCTAAGGACATCGTTCAGTATCGATTGAAAGAGGATTGGTTCTTTGATAAGGAACGTTCTCAGTTGGATGTTAGAATCCTTGGAATTTGTCCGGTAGTTTACAAGCAGGATGATTCAGGAAACATCAGTGGACTGTTGGAACTGTTCTGGTTGTACTTCCCGCACTGTCGATTTGTGTTTAACAATTACTTTGTTTACAATACAGACAATGATGCGCAATGGATGAGTTTTGATGACTTGTTCTGGAAAAGGCGATTCAGTAGTACGATCTATAAACAGAGTAATGTTTTTGATCGGAAGATTGAGTCGTACAGGACGGGAGTCGATGCACTCATGGAATCGCAAAAAATTACAGAAGAGATCAGAAACATCGAACATGATGTCTGGCACTTCTAAAAAGGTTTCATAATAGAGAACCGCTCGTCAGCTATGACGGGCGGTTTTTTTTTGCATGATCTCAAATTTTAATCCTTACTTTGTACTATGATCAACTTGGAGCAGGTTGCTGTTTTTTTTCCGCAGGGATACCTTTTTAAGGATATTAGTGCCCAGATTGTGAAAGGAGACAAGATCGGTCTGGCAGGAAAAAACGGCGCCGGGAAGTCAACCTTATTGAAATTGATAGCTGGTCGGGAGCAAGCTTCGGAAGGAAAAGTTCACAAGCAAAAGGGAATTCAGGTCGGTTTCCTAACACAGGATATTGTACTGGATAGTTCCCAGAGAGTCTTCAACTACCTTTTTCATTCGAATGAACAATTGAATCATCAGCGGACAAGAATTGATGAGATCAACGAAGAATTGGTTTCGCGGACGGATTATGAATCGGAAGCCTATCTGGCACTGTTGGATGAGCTGAATGAGGTGAATGATCAGTTTGCTTTGAATGAAGGATTTCTATGGGAAGAGAAGATCAGTGAAACGCTGAAGGGATTGGGCTTTGAGGCCGCTGAACTTGATCGTCCGCTAAACGAATTCTCCGGAGGTTGGAAGATGAGAGCGGAATTGGCTCGTATTCTGGTCAACAATCCGGATGTGATCTTATTGGATGAGCCAACCAATCACCTGGACATTGTTTCCATTGCCTGGTTGGAGAGTTATCTGCAAAAGTTTTCCGGCGCGGTCATCGTCATTTCCCACGATCGTTTATTTTTAGACAACGTAACCCGAAGAACACTGGAGATCAGTCAGGGAAAGCTCAATGATTATCCCTATTCGTACTCGAAGTACAAGATCAAGCGGGAAGAAGAACAGGAGCGTCTTGTATCGGCCAAGAAACAGCAAGACAAAGAAGTGAAACATACCCAGGAGTTGATTGACAAATTCCGGGCGAAGAAGAATAAGGCAGCATTTGCGCAAAGTCTGATCAAAAAGTTGGAAAGGACTGAGTTCATCGAGTTGGAAGGTGATCAAACTTCCTCCATGCGGATCCGTTTTCCACTGAGTGTGCAACCCGGGAAATGGGTGCTTGAGTTGGAAGATGTTGGTAAAAGCTTTGGAGATAAAAAACTATTTGGCGGAATTAATATCACCGTTGGAAGGGGTGAGAAGATTGCTTTGCTGGGACCGAACGGAGTAGGTAAGTCCACTTTTTTGAAGCGAATTATGGGGACCTTGGAAGGGGATGGAGAGGTTCATTACGGGCATAATGTTGGGATCAGTTATTTTGCACAGGATCAGGCGGAGAGTTTGGACCGGGAAAGAACAGTACTGGAAACAGTGGATGAAATAGCGGTTGGAGAGATTCGGAAAGATCTCAGAAAAGTGCTGGGGGCATTCCTGTTTTCCGGAGAGGATGTGGACAAGAAAGTAAGTGTGCTTTCCGGAGGAGAGCGAACGCGTCTGGCCTTATGCCAGTTGTTGTTGAGTCCAAGTAATTTCCTGATTCTTGATGAACCCACGAACCACTTGGACATCCAGAGCAAAGAAGTATTGAAACAGGCACTAAAGCACTATGAAGGGACATTTATTATCGTTTCTCACGACCGGGAGTTTTTGGAGGGCCTGACCAATCGGATTTGGGATATTCAGAATCAGGGATTGAAAATCTACCATGATGGTGTTCAGGATTATCTGAAACACAAATTATCCTCAGTGAGCCCACAGAAATCTAGCAGCTCTGGAAAGAAAGCGGCTGTGGAGCAAGAAGCTCAAAAAGGAAAGCAAAAAACTTCGGAGCCGGTCTTAAGCTATGAGGAGCAAAAGCAGTTGAAACGTGAGAAAAATCAATTGCAAAATCGGGTCCAGAAATTGGAGAAAAAGATTGATGAGCTGGAGACACAACTCTCCGATTTGGAAAAGCGATTATCTGGTTTAACCTACACGGAAGAGGAAGGCGAATCGGAGAACGCAAAGCTACTTAACGAGTACGAGGCTAAAAAGGCAAGTTTGGATCAGGTGATGAAGGAATGGGAGGAACAATCGGTTCTTCTGGATGAAATGAATGAATAATGAAAGATTATAGAGAACTCTCTTCAGGAATACTGCACAAGATGCTTGTTGAACAGGGGGAACCTATTCAATATTACCTGAACCTGGAAGACAAAGTGGAAATGAATCCATTGATCGGAAAGGAAATCTATTTACGTTGGGAAGGAATCATTGAGTGTATTTCCTGTCAGAAGGTCACCAAAAAGTCATTTGGCCAGGGATTTTGTTATAAGTGCTTTACAAGTGCTCCAGAGTCGGCTGAATGTATTGTGCGCCCAGAGCTTTGCCGGGCTCATCTCGGGGAGGGAAGAGACCCCGAATGGGAAGAAAGAAATCACAATCAACCTCACGTCGTTTATCTGGCTGTGAGCAGTGCCGTCAAAGTTGGGGTGACCCGGGCAACGCAAATTCCGACCAGATGGATCGATCAGGGAGCATCGGCGGCAATCAAACTGGCCGAGGTACCGAATCGTTATGAGGCAGGGGTGCTGGAAGTCGAGTTGAAACAGCATTTTACAGATAAGACGCATTGGCAAAAAATGCTCCGGAATGAAGTCGATGAATCAGTGGATCTGGAGGAGGAGAAATGGTCTTTGGAGGAAGTCTTACCGGGAGATATGCTCGAATATTTTTCGGAAGATGATGAGATTTTTGAATTTCATTATCCCGTATTGGATTATCCTGATAAAGTCCGAAGTCTTAATTTTGAAAAGACCGATTTGATCGAAGGCCGTTTACTTGGAATCAAGGGGCAGTATTTGTTGTTTGAGGGGGGAGCGGTGATTAATTTGCGCAAATTTACCGGCTACCGGGTAAGTATTGGTGTCCTTGATTGAACCGAATTAAGAGAGCAATGTACGGAGAGGTATGAAACAGTTACTTCTTCTGATACTCTTTATAAGCACTTTTTCATTTGGGCAGGAAGTGTTGATTTACGGCAGACAAATTGATTTCCCCTGTGTTGATTCGGTTCTACATGTCCGTAACTCAGAAAGCATTCCACGGAATTTGAATGATTATGACTTGCTGATGATCTTTTCGACGGCAAATAGTCGGCTGAAGGAAGGAGAGGAGGTAGCCATTCAGCATTACCTGGAGCAAGGGGGAAGGTTGTATCTCGGTGCAGATAACTGGCCGTTGGTAGAAGAATGTAATCAGTTGATGAATCGCTTTTACAGACAGGAGTGTTACGGAAATTTTGACGAAGATAAATTGGAAGAACAGGTACTCACCGAGAATAGCTTGAAGCGCCTGGATAGTCGTACCACAGTTTCGTTTCCGATGCACCAGGATTTGAGAGTCGAGGCATGGTCCAATGACAATCCGATGGTGCTTTCTGGAAAAATAGGTCAGGGTAAAATTGTACTGGACGGAGGATATTCCCGCTTTTATGATGCCTGTGACAACAAAGAGGTTTTATTGGATATAATCAATCTTTTACTCTCAGAATAGGAAAAGGTGTCTTCAGAGCAAAAAAATCGCTTAGAGAGGCTTATTTAATCAAATAAAAGACTTTTCCTTAAGGAAAGCTTCCATCTGTTGCTGTAGTTGACGTGCTGCGTCTCCCGCTTTTTCTGCAAAATCAGCTCCAGCGGATGCATAAATGATGCCCCGGGAGGAATTCACAAGCATGCCGCAATCTTTATTAAAAGCCTGTTCCGCTACTTCCTGAAGATCTCCACCTTGTGCACCGACGCCAGGGATGAGTAGAAAATGTTCCGGAACGAGGTCACGGATATGTCCCAAATCTTTTGGTCGGGTGGCACCGGTGACAAACATTAGGTTATCTGCAGTACCCCACTCCATACACTTATCCAGAACCTTCTCGAAGAGCGGTTTTTGTTCCTTTTCCAATTGAGAAAACTGAAAATCGTTAGCTCCCTTGTTGGAGGTCAGGGCGAGGATAATAGCCCACTTTCCTTCAAACTCCAAAAATGGACGGACACTGTCTTCTCCCATGTATGGCGCTACAGTAACGCTATCAAAATGTAGCTGCTCGAAAAAAGTTTTTGCGTAGTACCTGGAAGTATTGCCAATGTCTCCCCGCTTACCGTCTGCTATCGTAAAATGACTTTTCGGAATGTAGTCAATTGTTTTTTGCAGGGCTTTCCAGCCATCGATTCCATAGCACTCATAAAAAGCGATGTTTGGTTTGTACGCAACACAATAATCCTTCGTCGCATCAATGATCTGTCGATTAAACTCGAAGATCGGGTCATTAGAGTTTAACAAGTGCGGTGGCAGCTTGTCGAGATCCGGGTCCAGGCCAACACAGAGAAAGCTTCTTTTTTCCTTAATGGAATTAACGAGTTCAGATCTGTTCATTAGGGAACGATTATGGTCTTATGTTGAATAGTTTGGGCGGAAAAATAACCTAGTGCATCCAGGCCGAAGTTGGATTCAGGATTCGCCGGAGTAGCTCCCCCGGTTCCACCAGTATTAGCCTCTAGCGTAAAAAAGTATTTGTGGACCGCTCCATCGATACAAAGCAAATTTAATCCCAGTGTGTCACCCGACTCATACTCTCCACCAAATACTGGTTCAAGTACCTGTACTCCATCGGCAAACTGATCATCCTGGAGATAGATTCCAGGCACATTATCTCCGTTTTTGAACAGGTCAAAGCGATAATAGTTATTGATTCCTGCCGGGTCTGTTCGTACGGCGATGGGGAAATACACCGGGTCGGGCCCGAAAGCAAAATTTTCCATGATAATGGTATCCAGGGGAACTTGCTGGGGCATTCGGCTACTTGCCTGATAGGTTTTTCCGTCAACGGTGACCTTCAGGGTATAGGTTCTGTTTTCCACGCCCGGAAAATTTGATGTCTGATAAATTCCCGGAGCTGTCATGGTCAGTGCTTCACTATTTCCCTGGTCATCTTCAATGGATACCTGGGCGTTACTAACTGCCGGATAAGAGGTGTTTTCATCAAAATTTAATGTCCAGCGTACCATGATCGTATTCACGAGTGAATCCTTGTTGATGGCTCCTTCAATGACAATTTTTGGATTTTCTTCATTGAGGTCAAGGTCAATTACCTTTTCACAGGAAGTGATAAATGTTCCTAGTACAATAAGGACCAGGAACAAGCTGTTTTTAGCAAATTGATCTGACATGACTACTTGAATTTAAAGTTATACGTAATGGCCGGAATCCAGCGAAAAAGGCTAATCTGAACGGCTTCTGTAATTGTTGGGTCATTTTCATTTTCCCGGAAAGTAATGGTGTAGGCATTTTGTCGACCATAAGCATTGTACAATGAGAAATTCCAGCTACTCTCAAACTTCTCTGTATTCTTGCGTTTCCAGGTAAGTCCCAGGTCAAGTCGGTGATAGTCAGGCATTCTCGAGGCATTCCGTTCTGTGAAAGAAAATTGGGTTTGGCCATTTACTTCGTATTTTCCAGAAGGGAAGGTAACCGCATTTCCGGTGTAATAAACAAAAAGGAAAGAGGCAGAGAGCTTTTCATTGAAATCGTAAATTCCAACGATGGAGATATCATGCGTTCGATCCTGACGAGCATTGTACCACTCATTGTTATTAATTCCATCTATTTGACGTTCGGTTTTGGACAGCGTATATCCAACCCATCCACTGAATTTTCCTTTTTTCTTTCGAAGCAAAAGTTCGACCCCATAGGCACGACCGATTCCATAGAGGAGCTCTCCTTCCAATTTGTCATTGGCATTTGTGTTGGCCCCGTTTCGGTAATCAATTTGGTTTTGAAGGCTTTTGTAGTACACTTCACTGGAGAACTCATACATACCTTCTTTGATGTTTTTGAACCATCCTACTGCCACCTGATCTGCGATTTCCGGTTTCGTATTCAGGCTGGTCGCCAACCAAACATCTGTTGGAGAGGAGGAGGTGGAGTTCGAAACTACGTGAATGTTCTGGACATTTCTGGAGAAGGCTGCCTTGACCGAACCTGTTTGCGAATAGGCGTAACTAAATGAGACTCGCGGCTCGACATAAAAGTAGTTTTTGAAAATACTGTTCTTCTTGTACACGCTTGTATCCGAAACGTTTCCGTCCAGATCGTAGGAATAGGTGTTGGAACCGTTTCCAATGAGAGAAAAGCCACTTCCCCGAAGGCCATAATTAATTTTGAATTTTTCACTGGCCGTATATTCGTTCGTAATAAAAACTGCGCTTTCGAGCGATTGATCTGGCTTCAATTCTGTGATATTCAATCCAGCATCCGAGTTCGCAACGATTTGTCCCGGAGTAATGGTGTGGTGGATTAGGTTTGCACCGAATTTGATTCTGTTTTTTGTATTGGCAAAGTACTGGAACTCTTGCTTCAGGTTGAAGTCCTGAACTTTTGAAAGAACATCGAAATCCACATTTCCACTCTGGATGGAAATTTTATAATCGTAGGAACTAAAAATAAAGGAGGTGTTGGAAAATAACTTACTGTTCACAATGTGATTCCAGCGCACCGTACCCGTCGCATTTCCCCAATCGATTCCGAAAGTACTTCCAACTCCCAATTTGTCCCGACCGAAGTAACCGGAAAGAAACAAGCGGTCTTTTTTCCCGATGCGATAGTTTAGCTTGGTGTTAAGGTCGTAAAAGTAAAGTGTGTTATCCTTAAAATCTTTTGTGGCTTTCAGAAAGACATCGGCATAAGTTCTTCGTGCCGTAATGAGAAAGGAGGATTTTTCCTTGACGAGTGGGCCTTCGATGTTCAATCTGGACGAGATCAGTCCGAGTCCCCCTCCAACATTAAAACGTTTGTTGTTTCCTTCATTCATCTTGATATCTAACACAGAAGAAAGACGCCCACCAAAGTTGGCTGGTTGATTCCCTTTATAGAGTACGGCATCCTTGATTGCGTCCGAGTTAAATGTAGAGAAGAAACCGAGCAGGTGAGAAGCATTATAGACCGGAGCTTCATCCAGGAGAATCAGGTTTTGATCGGAGCCTCCACCACGTACAAAGTATCCGGAGTTTCCTTCACCAGCACTTTTTACTCCCGGGATCAATTGCATGGTTTTAATGATATCTTTTTCACCGAAGAGGACGGGAATTTTAGCTAATTCTTTCGGATTCAATCGCGTGACTCCCATCAGGGGATCTTTCACCAAATTTTCTCCTTTGTTTCCCTGTACTTCTACCTCTTTGAGTTCCTGCATCTTTCCCTGAAGACTTAATTGGAAATCAATGTTTAGGTCTTCCTTCAGATTGATCGTTCTGGATTTGGGAAGATAGCCAAAGGCACTGATGATGAGTTCATAGTTTCCATCCGGAAGGGTCAATGAGTAGAAACCGTATTCGTTTGTTCTGGCTCCCAGGTTTTGACCTTTCACCCGGACGGTGGCGGAAATGAGTTCTTCTCCTTTTAGACTGTCCTTGACATATCCGCTGATGGTGTGTTGTTGTGCATCCACCCAATTCGGGATGGAGATGATTAGCAACAAAGCGAATAAGAGTGCTTTTTTCATGTTGAGTGCTTATTTCAGCGTAAAATTGTGTATCCTAAAAAGACAAACAGTGTTAAAAATTGTTCAGATGCAGGGACTTTTTATGAATGGTTTATTTCGCTGATGAGCTTAGACCTGCTGTTCCTGCCCCTTCATTTTTTCTGCATTCTCGGCCATTTTTAGAGCATCAATCATCTCCTGAATATCACCGTTCATAAAGGAACTTAAGTTGTACATGGTCTTATTGATCCGGTGATCGGTAATTCGTCCCTGGGGATAATTGTAGGTTCTGATCTTTGCTGACCGGTCTCCTGTCGATACCAGCGTTTTTCGTTGAGCGGCTCGTTCTTCGTGCAAACGATCCAATTCCATTTGGTAAAGTCTTGATCGCAGCACGGAAATGGCTTTTTCCAGGTTTTTATGCTGAGACCGTCCGTCCTGACATTCAACGACCAGTCCAGTCGGGATGTGGGTCAATCGGATGGCAGATTCCGTTTTGTTAATGTGCTGTCCACCGGCACCTGATGCCCGGAAAGTATCTTTTCGAACATCATTCATGTCCAGTTCAAAATCTACTTCTTCCGCTTCTGGTAGTACCGCGATGGTAATGGCTGAAGTATGCACACGACCCTGAGATTCCGTTTCCGGGACTCGTTGTACCCGATGAACTCCGGATTCAAATTTGAGCATTCCATAAATACCTTCGCCCTCTATCTCAATGGAGATTTCTTTATACCCTTTCGTTCCTCCTTCCTGGCTATTAATGATTTCGTATTTCCAGCCTTTTTCCTTGAAGTAGAGCGTGTACATCCGGAAACAATCTTCCACGAAAATACAGGCTTCATCTCCTCCCGTTCCCGCGCGGAATTCCATGATGGCATTTTTATCGTCTTCAGGATCTTTGGGAATCAACAATACTTTGATTTCCTCTTCGAGTTCGGGACGCTGTTTTTCAAGTTCTTCGATTTCTGCTTTGGCCAGTTCGCGCATTTCCGGGTCACTTTCCTCAGACAGGAGTTCTTTCGAACTTTTAAGATTGTCCAACACGTTTTTGTAGGCTTTATAAACCTGAACAATCTCTTCCAGGTCTCGGTATTCCTTATTCAATTTAACGTATCGGGGCATATCGGAAATGATATCCGGGTCAACGATAAGCTTTCCGACTTCCTGGAAACGGTAGTTGATAGCTTCAAGCTTGGAAAGTAAATCCTGCATGTAAAATCAATTTAATATTCGAAGGATCCGTGCTCTGAGCGGATGGTTAAACATTTTTTATCACTGGCTTCAACTCTTCCGACCACCTGGGCATCTACCTGAAATGATCTGGAAATATCGATGATGGATTGCGCCAAATGCTCAGGAACATATAGCTCCATGCGATGGCCCATATTGAATACTTTGTACATTTCTTTCCAGTCTGTTCCTGATTCTTTCTGAATTAATTCAAACAAAGGAGGTATGGGAAACAGATTGTCCTTCACAATATGAAGTTGGTCGATGAAGTGTAGGATTTTGGTTTGTGCTCCTCCACTACAATGGACCATGCCATGAATCTCTGAACGGTGTTTGTCCAGGATTTGTTTGATGATCGGAGCATAGGTTCGTGTGGGTGAAAGAACGAGTTTTCCGGCGTTGACCGGGGCGTTTTCGATGGGGTCAAGTAGATTTTTGCTTCCGGAGTAGCATAGCTCTCTGGGGAGCATCGGATCGAAGGTTTCCGGATACTTCTGTGAAACGCTTTGATTGAAGACATCATGTCTGGCAGATGTAAGTCCATTACTTCCCATGCCACCATTGTATTCTGTTTCATAGCTGGCCTGACCATAAGAGGCCAACCCGACAATCACATCGCCTGTCTGAATATTGGCATTGGAAATCACATCTGAACGTTTCATGCGACAAACGACTGTGGAATCGACGATGATGGTTCGTACAAGATCTCCTACGTCCGCTGTTTCACCTCCAGTGGATTGAATACCTATCCCAAGAGATCGAAGTTCTTCCAACAGTGATTCAGTTCCTTCGATAAGTGCGGTAATGACTTCTCCCGGGATGAGATTTTTATTTCGCCCGATGGTCGAAGAAAGAAGAATGTTATTCGTGGCACCGACGCAAAGTAAGTCGTCGATATTCATGATCAGAGCATCCTGAGCAATTCCTTTCCAGACAGAAATGTCACCAGTTTCTTTCCAATATGCGTAAGCGAGGGAGGATTTGGTGCCGGCTCCGTCGGCATGCATGACAATGCAGTACTCGGGGTCATTTCCCAGGTAGTCAGGTACTATTTTACAAAAGGCCTGGGGGAATAGTCCTTTATCAACCTTTCGAATGGCTTGATGAACATCTTCTTTTCCGGCTGATACTCCGCGAAGCTTATACCTGGTATCCGACATTGTTTGCGTTTTGTTTGCAAAGGTATCAAAAATCGATCGATCGAAAAGCTGTAAAACAAAAAAGAGGTTACCGAAGTAACCTCTTTTCCATAATTTAAGTAAATCAGTCTATTTTTTACTTTTCAAAGTGAATGATGAACTCAACTCGTCTGTTTTCAGCACGACCTCTTGACGTTTTGTTAGAGGCTTTAGGTTGAGTTTGACCAAACCCTTGAGCTTTCATTCTGTCTGCAGCAACACCTTTGCTCATCAGGTAAGTTTGTACCGCTTGAGCTCTTTCTTTTGAAAGTGTCATGTTGTTGTCTGCGTTACCAACGTTGTCAGTATGACCGTTGATGTCCAAGTAATAAGTTGGGTTCGCGTTCATCACGTCTGCTACCTGATTCAAAATCGAGTAAGATTTTTTCAAGATAGTAGATTTACCGCTTACGAACTGAACACCTTTCATCGCTTTAGACATCAAAGTTTTCACTTCATTCTTCACTTCTGGACATCCACCAGTTGATTGAACACCTGGAAGTGTAGGACATTTATCGATGAAGTCATAAACTCCGTCATTGTCTTTATCTGGACATCCGTTAGCAGAAGCTGTTCCTGGGATTGTAGGACAGAAATCATTCACATCCAATACTCCATCACCGTCCATATCAACAACTTTCTCAACAGTTACTGTACGACCTTTAGTATCAACAGTAGCGTCTTCAGCTGTACCTGGCTCTTGATCCAAGTAGTTAGGAACACCATCCTTATCGTCATCCATCATGTCTTTCTCAGCTTTGTCAATTCGAGCTTTCAAAGCTTCCAAAGCAGCAGCGTTTCCGCTTTCAGATGGAGTCCAATCAGCGTGCTCAGCAGCAGCACCAAGGTAGTAAGATACACCAAGAGCTAATCCTCCAGTATACCCATCAACACCTGTAGCAGGAGCGTTAGCAAATGCACGTCTTTGAATCATATCAACATACCAGTCTCCCATTGCATACATAGAAAGATCTCCTTGTGCAGTAAGAGCCAATTGTGGAGAAACTTTATACATCAATGTAGCACCTCCTTTGAAGTTCAACATGTTATCAAAGTTTCCGTTTCCAATCATTTGAGAAAATCCAGGACCTCCCCATCCGATGACAGTGAATTTCTTCATTTTATCCCAGTCATGAGAGTGCAGCAAGTTCCCCCAATGAACAACAGTATAGAAATGCTCACCAATCAGATTGGTAGAAAATTCGCGGTAAGAAAGCACGTCTTTTCTGTTTGTAATTCTACTGTAGTCTACAGCAAATTTAAAACCTAACTTATTGTTGATCATGTAACGAACACCCAGATCAAAATAAGGAAAGTTAAAACTAGTTTCAAACTTCGGACGAACTGGCTCAAAAGTTTTGGACATACCAAAGCCAAAATCAATTGAGAGTTTGTTGAAGTCGTTTGATTGAGCCATAGTCAAAGTGCTAACGGCCAAACCTCCAATTAATAAAATCTTTTTCATATTCACTATTTCTTAAATTATTGGGGCAAATTTAGACAAATATATTTAATGCACAATTTTTTTTTAAAAATTTTTTGTTCAAAATTCGGGTACTTCAAAATTAATTACTTTTGCCTTATATGAAAGGTATAATACTGGCTGGCGGGTCCGGCACGCGTCTTTATCCTATTACGAAGGGTGTTTCCAAGCAACTATTACCCATTTACGATAAACCAATGGTTTATTACCCGCTTTCGGTACTTATGTTAGCAGGGATCAGGGAAATTTTGATCATTTCAACTCCGGAAGATCTTCCAAATTTTGAGAAACTTCTTGGTGACGGGAGTTCTTGGGGGCTCCAACTTAGCTATATAGAACAGCCTAGTCCGGATGGATTGGCCCAGGCTTTTTTGTTGGGAGAGGAATTTATCGGAAAGAGTCCGGTTTGTTTGGTGCTTGGAGACAATATCTTTTATGGTGGTGGATTGAGTGCCTTATTAAAACGAGCAGTTGGGAATGCCGCTTCGGGTGTCTCTACCATCTTTGGCTATGCCGTTTCAGACCCTGAGCGCTATGGAGTTGCTGAGTTTGATGAGGAGGGAAAAGTTATTTCGATCGAGGAGAAGCCAGAGCACCCAAAATCCAACTACGCAGTGGTAGGCCTCTATTTTTATACCAATGAAGTAGTTCAGATTGCCAAGGAGATCAAACCTTCGCATCGGGGAGAGTTGGAAATTACTTCTGTCAATGAGGCATTTCTCAATCGAGGGAATCTGCATGTCGAGCTCATGGGACGCGGTTTTGCCTGGTTGGATACCGGAACACACGAATCATTGATTGACGCAGGGACTTTCATTCAGACGATCGAAAGTCGGCAGGGACTGAAGGTGGCCTGCCTGGAAGAGATCGCTTATGAAATGGGATACATTGATAAAGATCAACTGGCACGTTTGGCAGAACCCCTTCGAAAATCCAGTTATGGCCAATACTTAATGCGCCTTTTAAATAAGTAAGCCGGAATGCAGTTTATTAAAACCCCCATTCAAGATTTAGTCATTATTGAGCCACGTGTTTTTGGAGACCGACGAGGTTATTTCATGGAGTCCTTTAAAAAGGATGAATTCGAGAAGCACGTAACAGCAGTAGAATTTGTACAGGATAATGAATCATTGTCGTCCAGAGGGGTTCTTAGGGGCTTGCACTTTCAGGTACCTCCTTATACACAATCAAAACTCGTTCGGGTGATCGAGGGAGAAGTACTCGATGTGGCGGTGGACTTACGAAAGAACTCCAAAACTTACGGGCAGTATTATTCGATTTTGTTAAGCGGAGAGAATAAAAGACAGTTGTTTGTCCCCCAGGGGTTTGCTCATGGTTTTGTCGTACTAAGTGAGCAGGCCATCTTCTCATATAAGGTCGATGCTCCTTACGCACCTGAACATGAATCGGGAATTAGATGGGATGATCCCGAATTGAATATAGACTGGAAACTGGAGGCTTCTGAAGTACTCTTATCGGAGAAAGATCAGGAACTTCCGGGAATTAAAAATTTTCAAAGTCCTTTTTAGATGAAATACATTTTGGTAACTGGCGGAGCTGGTTTTATCGGGTCGAATTTTGTGCCGCACTTCCTGGAGGCACATCCGTCTTATGGAGTCGTCAATCTGGATAAGTTGACTTATGCCGGAGATTTAACGAATCTGAAAGAAGTTGAAGGAAATGAGCAATATGAATTTGTTCAGGGAGACATCTGTGATCGTAAACTGGTGGAATCCTTATTTGAACGTTATCAGTTTCAGGGAGTGATTCATTTTGCGGCCGAATCTCACGTGGATAATTCTATTTCTGGTCCAGAGGAGTTCATTCGGACCAATGTACACGGTTCCTTTACTTTATTAGACGTAGCCAGAAATCATTGGATGGACGGGCCTTTTAAGATGAAATCTGAATTTGAGGCAGCCCGTTTTCTACATGTTTCCACAGATGAAGTGTATGGTACCTTGGGTAAGGAGGGTTTATTTACAGAAACAACACCTTATGCTCCGAATAGCCCATACAGTGCCTCCAAGGCAAGTAGTGACTTGATTGTGAGAAGTTATTTCCACACCTACGGAATGCCGGTAGTCACAACAAATTGTTCGAATAACTACGGACCAAAGCAACATGACGAGAAACTGATTCCGACGATTATCAGAAAATGTCGCGCAGAGGAAGCGATCCCGGTGTATGGGGATGGTCAGAATGTTCGGGACTGGTTGTACGTTCTTGATCACTGCAAGGGGATTGATCTGGCATTTCATACAGGAAAAGTGGGAGAGACCTATAATATTGGGGGAAGGAATGAGCGGACGAACATTTACATCGTAGAGAAGATTTGCGAGATTCTGGATGAGTTGAGTCCCAGATCATCCGGAAGGAAGTATGCTGAATTAATTAGTTTTGTTCAGGATCGCCCCGGACATGATAAGCGCTATGCCATAGATGCGAGTAAGATTGAAGGTGAATTGGGATGGAAAGCGGATGAGCACTTTGAGAGTGGAATCCTGAAAACGGTGGATTGGTATTTGAAAAATCGGACGTAGAGTCGTTCAATAATCATTAAAAAAGGGGGCTTTCGCCCCCTTTTTTAATATGTAAAGAATTCCAATTAGAATTTAGCTAGTTCACCTTTTAAGTGGTCAATGACCCGGATTTCGATCACATCTGCGCCATTGATATCTGTCAGATAGAAAGATGCCCAGTCAAGAATATGAATCAGGTAAATACTCTCTTCCACACAATTGTTCCCAACAGCATTTAACTGGTACGTATGCGGAGTACGTTGAGAGATCACCTCATGATTAATTTCCATTCTTCGACGATTCCGTGGATGCATGTCGCTTGTATACATGAAGAGCGCCGCATAACGATTGTCACCTCCACCCCATCCAACGAGTTCGTTGTGATTCATTTCAGGAATCGGGTTACATGCACAAAGTATTTTACTATTCTCATTGAACTGCTGACGTGCGCGGATTGCGATTGGTTCATACTTGGTTTCCGTATAAATCATCGGGAATTTTCCGTGCATGAACTCGGCCAGTTTTCTTCCTTCTTGCTGAATTTCACCAATCTTAGCTCTCAAAAGTTCACCTGAACCGGCCATCTGATCCAAAATTCGACCATTGATGAAACCGTGTTGTACCAGGATATTTCCGATTTGAACCATTGAATAGGCCAATGCTGTTCTAGGCGGATTCCCTCCCGGAACCACAACACAATCATAGTTGTGCTCATCGCAGAAAGCTTTTAATTTCCCTCCAGAAGAAATACAAACAATGTGTGCTCCTTTTGATCTGGCAGCTTCGATGCTGATTAAAGTTTCTTCTGTATTTCCTGAGTAAGATGAACCAATTACCAGCGTGTTTTCATTGACAAAATTGGGGATCGTGTAATCCTGCACTACGATGAAGGGAAGTTTGATTTCATCTTCAATCCATTTAGCAACCAACTTTCCTCCAAAGCCGGAACCACCCATTCCACAAAATACGATGTTATGAATCTCCTTCGTAGGCTTTTGGAAGGTAGAGTTTTTTGCTATTTCTAATGCTTCATCAATATTTGCTGGAAAGTCAGCAATTAGTTTTTCCATCATGGTTTTCTCAATTTTGTTTTAAGCGAAACACAAATTTACATTTTTTTTTGATAGATCGGAATCACTTTTGTCTCCCGAAGATCTTTCGCAAATAAGCCCCCGCAAAAAGCAAGAGGAACTTACTGTTTGTGTAAAAATATCTTTTGAACAAGCGTTTTGGTTCCTGGGCAAATCGATACAGCCATTCAAGGCTTGCCTTTTGCATCCAACGAGGAGCTCTCTTTTGTTCTCCAATCAAAACAGGAAGTGCCCCTCCGATTCCGAGCATACACGCCTGAATCTTTCCTTTTTGACGGGCCATCCATTTTTCCTGTTTTGGACATCCCAAAATAACAAAGACCAATTGGGCCGCTGTCTGATTGATTCTGTCAACAATCTCTTTTTCTTCTTCTTCGCTCAAAGCTCTGAATGGTGGGCTGTAGTAGTTGACATTTTGAAGTTTCGGATAATTTTCCTTGAGGTAATCGGCTGTTCGGTCAAGCGTTTCCTCTTGCCCTCCAAAGAAAAAGACCGACAAATTTCGTTGTTCCGCTTCCTGGAGCAGACTGGGGAGTAAATCCATTCCCGCAACACGGTCCTGTTGTTGTCCATACAAAAAACGAACCGCCTTGGCCAGCGGCATCCCATCCGGAGTGATTAGATCAGCACCGTTTACGCAACGGGCAAATTCCGGATCATCGTAGGCTTCAATGCACATGTGCACATTGGCGACGCAGACGTAGGAAGAAATTCTTTCCGTTCCCAGGCGAAGTGCTTCATCGACAAAATCCTGATAGGCACCAGTGTCCAGCTCCAGACTAATTACTTTCTTTTGCTTTCTTTCCAAGGCCCGGTTATTTTTTCGGATAGTATTCGTAGAAATCCTTTTTCGGGAAAATGGTGCACTTCCCATTGACGGTCGCATCAATAATTCGTCGCCCGTTTTTTTTGTAGTGATCCCGAGCAATGGCGTATCCAATCTCAGACTTATCCAAATCTGGAAGTTTCCACTTCATTCCTTTCGGGAAATAATTCGGGTCGAAGTGACTTTCATCTTTTTCGTAGGTTCTCACCTCAATTTTATTGGCCACTCCCTTCTCCTTAAAACTATGGTCCATCCCAATGATGATGACTTCTTCAAAGCCCAGATGGTAAGCTAGTTGTAAACAGGCGAAGGTGACGGTTCCTCCAAAATGAGTGGGTTGGGTCAAATCTTCCTGAAAGAAAGGATTGAAAGCAAATGATTCTTTCAGGTAATGACATTGATCGATTCGCTTATGGAGTCTCCAGTTGACAAATTTATCTTCCAGGGGTAAGTTGTTAAAATCATCGGCAAACTGCCCCAGCACCAGGTCTTCTACGCAAACAAAGTAATTTGGAATGAATCCGATTTTCTCAAAATAAATGTAGAAACGGTTCATACACATCGTGAATTCGTCTTTCAGTACAGATAGGTCCATGTCTTTGATGCTCGGACCGTTGGCAATCAAAAACAAACGTTCCCCGCGATGGCGATCTTTGATGCTTCGAAGGTATTCCTGATTTTTTTTGCCTGCTTCGGAGTTATTCCAAAGCGCCAGGAAGCGACGTTCGATCAACCTTCGTTTGATGGCCGGGATGACCCGGGTGGGATGGAATCGTTTGATATCTACCATTTCTAATTTGTCTTTATGAGTTCTTCATCCGTTTCGTCCAATGCCAGTACAAACAAAAATAGGCTCAACATGAGTGGCATGGCATTTAGGTAGTAAAAACTGATGAAGGATTCTGTTATTGAGATTAAAATGATGTACAAAAATAAGGCATAAAAAGTTAATGCATGACGTTTGTTCAGGTTCCAGATTTTTCTCAATTTCCCAGCGATCTGACCAAAAATGATCAAGATGACCGAAAGCCCCAGGTATCCAATGTCAAAGATCATGGACAGGATGGAGTTGTGAGGGTGTACATTGTCGGATACATTGTAAGAAATAAACAGAAAGGCCCATTTCAAACTAGCACCGGAGCTAACATGTCCCTCAAATCCATGCCCGATCAAGTGGAACAACTTGAAGTTCATGAATTCCTGAAAAGCGAAAATCCAGATAAAAACCCGCCCGTTTAGTGTAAACAGGTCGGTGGAATTTCTTGAGAACTGTGCAAAGAACTCCACTTCTGCAAGTAAAGGAAGGACAAAAGCCGTAAAGAGTGGGATAACGACAAAGAGGATCGGACTAATAGTAAGCACCCAGCGAAAATTGAGCATTCTGGTTCCGACACAGGCACTCAGGATGAGTATGGGATACAAAACAGCACTACGGGAGTCAGTTAATAGGATACTGATGATGATGACCAGAAAGAGAACAATATTGAAACCGGTCCACTTTTTCTGAAATACATTGTCAATAAGGACGAAGGAGAGTACTGCACCCAGAATAACGGCATAACCGTTGATCCCAATACTAAAGAGGAAGTTGACCCGCTCCACCGAGTATCCCAGGGCTTGCAAAATAACGGCATTACCGATAAAAATTTCTCCTTCGGATCGGGCCTGAGAAGTGATCCCCAACAACCAAAACAGGTAGTTGATCCCAATATAAAAAACAAAAGGATTGATGATATAATTCCGAAAGCCGTCAATGAACTTGAGGCGATTGTCAATGCAGTGGTTCAGGATTTCGGAGATATAGACCAGCAAAAAGAGGGAAAAACAGCTAAAATTCAAGAGTCTGATCCAGGAAAATTCGTAGGCCCGAAGCAAACTCATAAAAATGAGGAACATGTAGAGCAGTACAAAAATGACTCTCTTTCGGGTGTTTCCCTGAAATAGCCTGAAATTTCCGGAAGCTGCCCCAATGATAAAAAGCAAGAGAAACAGAAAAGCAAAGACGAAATTAAGCAGCGGTATTCCAACCGTATTGGGGAGATTTAAGAGCCCCAAAAAGAAAAATATGGAATAGAGATTAATGTTCATGATCTGCCTAGAGCTTCATCAGGATGGCCTTGAACTCTTCCGAGTCATCATAGGGCTCTGCGGCATTTGTTCCGTCGTTAAAGTCGAGGCCTTCCAGCGTTAAGTCTTCCAGTTTTTCAACTGGGATCAACTTGCTATAATGTTTAAAGTACCTACTAAGATACGTATTGTCCCGAACAATGATGTGCTTATTCAGTTGAAGTGCTCTTCCGAAAAATCCAGATGGACGTTCATTGGTGTAAAAACAGTAGATGATCTTGCTGTTCTTCATTAGGTAGAACAATTCGTTATTCGTTACATAGCGACGAATACTATGGACGTTCTCCATTTGCATGAGTTCATCATAATCTCCCTGTTGCATCAGGCCCGACATCAGGAAGTTATACTCATGGTGTTTTCTGATGTAATTCAAGAACTCGGTACGAGAGCGTTTTTCATCAAACTCTCCGGCAAAAAGGACTGCATTCTCAATTCCAAAAGGTGCTTCCTTCAATTCTTCTGGAATTTCTTCTTCAAAGTTGAGCAAAGCCAAATCCCACAATTGAATATCGTAGATGAAACCGTAAACGAATTTGGACATGAAGGCCTGTTCTTCTGTGTTTTTGTGGATGGAATAGACGCGTGTGGAAGAAAGATTCTTAACACTCCAAAAAAGAATGCGTTTGAATAAGCCCTTAACATATACGACTTTTCCTCGTTTCGTAAAAAACGTAACGAATGTTCGATGATTACAAAGGTATTCTGTTCGTACACTCAAGGCAATGGCCTTGGCTCCCCAAAGACTCCGGAGAATCATGAATGGGGCCAGCATCAAGTCCCTGGAGTCAATGTCCATGAACACGATTGATTTCTTACTAAACAGGATCTTTAGCTTTTGGCCAAAAGATTTGATGTTTTCAGCTTTCCGTATTTTGTTGACCAGTCTGTAGTAGTCATCGTGATGGCAGACGCGGTTGGCGGAAAAGCAATATAATGTCTTATCCATTTAAAAAGTCATTCAGTTGAATTCGTTCGTAAATTTCAAGTTTTCCTCCTTCGGTGGCATTGTAGATTTTTCTTCCGTGAGCTTTGTAAAACTCATCTGCCATTTTATAATGGATTTCCGATCCAAGTAGATCAGGCAATTGCCATTCGGCACCTCCACTAAAATAGTCTTTGGAAAAGTGATTCGGATCAGTTTCACCCGACTTGACCTTCATGTTCGGAGATCCTTTGGTGACAAAGTTGTGATCACAACCCACAAGCGCTACTTCAGAGAATCCCAGGTGGAAGGCAATCTGCATGGCGGCATAAGTTACCGTATATCCCTGGCAAACAGCTCCTCTGATATCTCCGGCAAATTTTAGCTGGAAAGGAAGGGAGTAGATGAAATTAACGTTAGGTCGTTTATTTAGGTGGTGTGCAGAGGCACTGTCCAAAATCAACTCAATATCTGTCTGATTATAGAAATCTTTATTCTGCTCGATCACCAGTTTGTTGATTGCGACGATCATACTTGGACGAAATTCTGTCCGATCGAACAAAAGGTTGATCTTGTTCAGGCCGATCGTGAAAACTCCCTTTTCCTTCAGCAATTCAAAATCAACATTGTTCAAACTTGGTCCGTTACACAGGATCACTGCTTTTTTTCCGTGTTGTGAATTTCCCAAATCCGTAAAGCGTTTTTTACTCTGTCTGGCTTTTGAACTCAAATCCCATTTCAAACGATTTTTGACAAAACCGAGAGACATGCGGTAAATGCCTAACTTCAACTGGGGATTTAACTGTTTGATATAGTTATCCATAACGCTCTATTGTTTATCCGAAAAAAAGTGCAAATATAGCATAAATCAAGAAAACGAGCATGACTGGCAGCGAGGTCTTTTTCTCGAATTGAAAGAATGTCATGTTCACAAACTTCAGGGAGTGACTCGTGGAATACCAACTATAAAAGAAGAGGTAACCAACTAACATTCCGAGAGGAATAGCATAGAGTTCGATGTACGGGAAAAGGAAGAAGGCGACCAGGGCAAAAATAACCGCATTGATCGTATCCGCGATGTGTGAAATGATATCGTTTGATGTTTGGTAAATTTGAACGTGCATAGCTCCATAGCGATGTGCATAAAAGGCAAAGGCCATCATTAACCAAAGAAGCGTTGAAACCGGTTTTACGTCACTGTCAATGTATTCGAGGAAAGGTCCGAAACACAATCCGGCCATGATCACGGAGAATACAAAGAAGATGTGGCTTTTGCGCATACCGTCCTGAGCGAGTTCGATAAGACGCTTTTGATTTCCTTCCGCATTCAGTTTGGCCAGGATCGGAATTTTACTGTAAAAGGGTGCGTTGGCTACGTTCTTGATTTCATTCAAAATACGCATGGTTACCATGTAAGAGGCCGCCGAAGCATGGCTTCCCACTTGCGCATAAAGGATTCCAGTTAAGTTCGTAAGCCCAGTGGCCACCAGCCCTGAAACACCTGATCTCCATGCCGGTTTCCAAATCTCTTTCAAAAAGGCCTTGTCCAGGGGATGATTTTTGATCGTTCTCAGTTTCTTCTCCCGAATATTTCGGGCGAGAATATAGTTTCGAGTTACGGTTGCGACATATCCGGCACTCACGACAATGGTCAATCCAAAGATGGATGGTGAAATCATGAGTACTCCGAAGAAACCGAAAATGACAAACAATTTGAAAATGGCTTCAACCCTTTTGACAAGTGCCACTTCATTTAATCCTTCCAGATAGTTGTAGTACGTTTTCCCATAAAAGTCGAGGCTGGTAGCCACAGAAAGTACGATCCAACTAGTCCAGAGAGAGTCGGCATGTTCGTAACCTCTCAAGAGTTCCTTTAAACCAAAATACCCTCCGATTAACATTCCGATGAGGACCAGGAAAGACAGGGTGATGTATATTTTGGTCATGTGGGAATATAGTTTTCCGATCAGTTCCCAATTGGTTTTTCCGTCGGTCTTTTCACCGTTCTTAATGACTCCGATGGTTTTTGCACCTCCATTGGCAAAGGAGAAGAAGCGAACAAAGGCATTTCGGAAGCCCAGATCTGCCAAACCACTCATGGATAAGATCGCGACAAAGGCGTACCAAATCACAATTTCCTGCTCGTTAAAGCGGGTCAGAATCAGTGGGGTGACCAACACCAGACTGGCCGACTTCGTACCATAACTCATCCAGGTCATGATAGTCGGCGAATTCCAGATGCGATGTAATGTGGCCTTAACGTTCATGTTTCAGTTGCTCAAATTTTTGATAATCGATGTAGAATCTATTGGTGCTTCCTTTGACATAAACATCCCATGGAATGAGGACGTCCCGTTTGTGTTCCATGCCGTATTTCATCAGGATGCGGTGATACTTTTCTTGTTGGGAATTACTTCCGAAAAGTTGCGTCTTCCCCAGGCTGTCTGCCGTATGATAAAGTTCGTTCAATTTTTTCTCTTCGATCAAATGTTCATTCAGTTCGGCAATTCCGCCATCAAACACCTGATGGTGTTCCTTCCATTGACCATTGTAATTGTTGGTCAAAAATTTGGCCTTTGGGAATTCCTTGAGCAATGTTTGTTTCCAGTTTGCTAAAAAATCAATTACTGCTCGTTCCTGAAAGGCTTCGTAACTCTTACGAAATTCCAACAAATAGGTTTCTGTCTTCTCTGGATTTGCTTTCAGTACTTTTTTAGCCAGCGTCATAATGCCATCTTCTGAGTCTGAAAATGATGAGTCAAAACGAAGAAAGTCACTGATACAATGGTGGCAAAAACAACCGATTCCTTGATCTAATTTGAGTCGGATATTGAAATCCGGGTCATCAACCATGATACCATAGGCTCCTTTGCGCAGTAATTCTTTTCCCCGGTTCAGGAAAGTGCTCTGGAAATCTGGATTGTTCACACAACCCCAGTAGGGTGTTTTGATCTTCCATTTTCGCATCCAGGGGGCTACATAAAGCTCCTGTTCAAGTGTGCGCATCCTCCCTTTTTGGGTGGTGTATTCAGCCGAGTCAGGAACCATGGGGTTCATGGTCAGGCTGTATGGAATTCCGCGTTTTCGATAAAGTTCCAGGACTTTGTCATCAGTGGTGTAAGTCCAGTCAATGCGTTTGGGATGGAATTTTTCAATGGCCTCCACGGTACTGACTTTATCCTGTGAATGCCGGGGATGAAACCACCTTGAACTAAGGACAAAACCAGCCTCTTCCTGGGCAAAACTCCAGGACAGGAGGATATAAATTCCTGCAAAAAGGGAACTGACGACGCGGGGAACCATGCGACTTATCGGCCTAAAAGTTCCAATAAGTTTTTGACGGCGAACAATCCCTGACGCTGTACGCTTTCGTATGTTCTGGAACCAATATGTGGGGTGATCAGTACGTTTTCCCGATCTTTTAGCGGGTAGTTTTCAGGCATCGGCTCGATATCGAGTACATCTGCCAGGTACCCTCCGATGATTTCACGATCCATTCCATCATTCAGGGCCTTCAAATCAACCAATTTTCCCCGGGCAGTGTTCACCAGAATCACTCCTTTTTTCAAGTGATTTTCTACCAGATTCGTGTTAATCAGATCTTCTGTTTCAGGGGTGTGTGGCACGTGCAGGGTGATGATGTCTGCCTGTTTGGCAAGATCTTCCATGCTGTCCACCGTTTGGATATAATCGTTTTCACGGATGAAGTCAGCGCTAACAAATTTGTCGAATGCCACTACATTTAAGCCAAAGCCATGGGCTCTTTTGGCCACTTCCTTTCCAATGGCACCCAAACCAACAATTCCCATGGTTTTGCCGTGAATTTCTGTGCTGACGTGTCTTTTCCAGCCTCCGGCACGGGTAATGTTGTATTCCAGGTGAATATTCTTCACGAAGCTTAAAATCAGGGCGAAAACGTGCTCTGCCACTGATACTTGATTGACTCCAGGACAATTAGTCACCGGGATTTCCAGTGCCCTGGCTGCTTCCAGGTCAATTTTATCCAGCCCAACTCCGTATTTAGAGATATATTTCAGCTTCCCTGCCTTTCCAATTTTTAGGATTTCCTCTGTGTATTCATCATCTCCGCAAATCACGGCGTCGTAATTGGCAATCACAGGTCTTAGTTCGTCATCTGTTAAGGGACCACGCATGCGGTCAATTTCAAATCCCTGTTCATTCAACAGTTCCTGATGTGCACCCGGTGCGTCTTGAAAAGAGGTAGATGTCAATAAAAGTTTGATGCTCATAATTACATTTTTTGAAGTACTTCTTCCAATTGGCTCATGTCTTGAATTCGGGGTCCGTCAAAATCTTCGAAGAGTACTTTGTTATCTTCTGTTTCTCTTAATATGTAATGCAACTTGGAGTGCTGAGCTGCTTCATAGTCAGCCAGAGCATCCCCAATAAAAACGGTTTCTTCTCTGTTGAGTCCTTCCTGTCCGATGATGTGTTCCGTCCAGTGTGGTTTCTTATTCGGTGATCCGAATGCTTCTTTGAAGTATCCCGCCCAATTCCGTCGTTCAAGAATGATTTTGATTTCGTCGGTTGGTGTTCCGGTGATGATCCAGCAATTGTATTTGGAAGAATCGTTTCGGAGGAATTCTTCAGCTCCTTTGACTTCATCTGCCTCCACAACACCTTTCAGTACGAGATCCGAAAATTTATTCGCCCATTCCTGAACACCTTGTTCGTCCAGCTCTTCGTTCAACCAGTTTTTGTGGTAGAGCTTCACCTTTTCGAAGCGACTAACTCCTCCGTTTGCAAGGTGATGGGCCACGACTTTGTCCGATATCTCTTTTCCAAATGGAAGGTATAATTGTCGGAAAGCTTCTGTTTTAACATTGACCGATTCGGCCAGTACTCCATCAAAGTCGAAAAATATATTTTTAATCATGATAGTCTGTTAATTGTAGTAAATCCAGGTTTTAGGAGAAAGCCCCTCCAAAGCTGTTTCAATTGGATATTCCGTCGGTTTTTCCAGGATTTCCTGCATGATTTTCACTTTGTTTGGTCCATTCAACAAAATAAAACACTCTGTCGCCTGTTGTAACACCGGAAAACTTAAGGTCATCCGACTGGTGTTCAGGGAAGGGATTTGATTGATAAATGCCGATTGGTCTTTGACCTCCAGTCCTTTTGATCCGGGGAAAAGGGAAGCGGTATGACCATCTTCACCCATTCCAAGTAATACCAAATCAAAAACAGGAATGTTCCCTTCATGTGGAACCTGCTGGAGTTTTTGTCGGTAGTTGTCAAGTGATGCTTCACCTCCCAACTCGTCATCATACATTTGATGGAAGTTTGCCGGCAGTTTCTGAAGATATTTCATGGCATTCCCGAAATTACTTTCGGAGGAATCAGTTGGAACCATTCGTTCGTCTACCCAGAAGAAATGCACGTTTTTCCAGTCTTCATCCTGCAAATATGCTTCTTCAATCAGGGCTTCAAAAAGTACTTTGGGGGTATTTCCTCCCGAAATGGCCAGGAAACAACTTCCTTTTTCTTCCAATGCTTCTTCAATGCTGGCACTGATCATAGCACAAGAGAGACTGATCCATTCTTCTTTCCCTGACGCAGCTATGAAATTTCCGAGGTTTCTCAAACCTATTTGTCTTTTTTGTTGTAAACCGCCTTGATACACTCCAAAAGTCCCTGTCCCATATCGATGTGTGGGTTAGCAACCATTTTTTTACTCAATGTCGGAGAGTAGGAGTAAGGGGTAAAGTGGTAGTGGTTATTGTAGTGATTGTTTTGATAAGTGATCTCCAATTTGTTCCCCAGAATCTCATTGATCACATTGAACAATTCGGATCGTTTCATTTTCTCAATACCGGTAAAAATGACGTGCTCATTAATGTAGTTGTCGTTTTCAAGAACATCCACAGAAAGTTTTGCCGCGTCGGAAGCATGGATATACTCCCGGATCTCATTTCCGTCTCCACCATGTTCGATTTTTCCCGTTTTGATTGCCTTCTCAATCAGGTTGTAGATATAATTATTGTCGTATTCCATTTCTGAATAAACAGAACCGTATCTCAAAATGGTAAAATTCAAATCATACTTGACCGCGTATTCCTCCACAATCTTTTCCGAGGTGAGCTTACTGATTCCATAAAAGGAACCTTTGTCACTCATCGCATAGGCGCTACTGGCATAAATGAATCGTTTGACTTTGGATTTTACACAGGCATTCAGAATATTGATGTTCCCGAGTACGTTCAATTCCATGGTCCGATACGGATCCAGTACTGCTTTATCGAGATTCGCAAACCCTGCCAGGTTGTAGATATAATCGAAAGCACCCTCTGAAATTTGTTTGGCGATCAAATCTCTGTCCGAGATGTCCGTTTTCTCGAAGCGCATCGCTTCATGCTGAAACCCAGGTTCATTCAGGTCAAAAACACTTACCTGAAATCCACGCCGAAGCAATTCTTTGCTCAGGTACAATCCCAAAAATCCACTTCCACCAAAGACTGCTACTTTCATCATTATTTAATGGCTTTTTTCAACAATTCCATTTCATCCCGGGCTTTATCACCAAGGAAGAAGAAGTCAATACTCATAGCCAACAAGCTATATCCCACATTGATTTTTTCCAATGTTTTGACATGGTCTGAATGAATCACATGGAAACCGAGTGGCTTTTTCATGCGCAAGGTTGTTTCTTCCACTTTTTTCAGGGCCTCAACCACATCTGGGTGCTCATAATTTCCGGGCATTCCCATAGAAGCTGAAAGGTCGTAAGGACCTACCATGATTCCATCTACTCCCTCCACACTCAAAATTTCTTCGATATTGTGAACGGAGTCAATGTGTTCGATTTGAACGATCATGACACATTCGTCTCTCAACCAATCCTGATATTCCTGAAACCCGATCCCGTAATTTTGGGCCCGGTTCAGTCCAACACCACGTTTTCCTGTAGGAGGATATTTGACAAAGTCCACGGCCTGTTTTGCCTCTGCTGCATTTCGAACAGTAGGAACAATGATTCCGTCGGCACCTGCATCGAGCATTCGCTTGATGATGACTTCTTCATTTTTACTCACCCGGGCGAGGGCTTTCATCCCTTTTCCCTGAATGAGTGCCATCATGTTCATGGCCTGAGAAATGTCTATGGCCGCGTGCTCCAGGTCCAGTGTCAACCATTCGAAGCCGGCAGTGGCCATGATCTCAACGACCGATTGATGCGGAATTGTCAACCACGAACCAATGGTCAGTTCATTCGCTTGTAACTTTTTCTTTAGAGACCAATCTGGTGTTATCGTTTTCAATACAGTATGGTTTTAGTTCAATTCTTTCAGTGCAAATTTTTCAAATGCAGGATCTTTATAGGCGATCAGGTTCCCCCATGCTTTAGGATCCAGGTCACATGGATAGACATGTGCCCCTCTGAACTTGTGGTTTCCTCCGTATTTAACGATAGGTTCCCACTCACATACCAATACTTTGTATCCGAACGACTGAAGATAATCGATCATGTCTTTCACGGTGTAACCCATTTTTTGAGTTTTACCGTCTTCGTATTCACAAATGATCATTTCTACCGAATCGTATTTTTTCAGGTCAATTCCTTGCAATACGAAAAGGTCGAATCCTTCGGCATCGATTTTCAGGAATTTGATTGGTTTGATGTTGTGTTCCTCGATCACATTGTTCAGGGTGTCTACCTTAACCACGTGTGATACTTCGTGCGTATCGTGGAAGTTCAACAAACTGGAAATTCCAGTAGACTCTTCGGAAACGTAGAAGTTTAATTCCCCCGGTTTTTCCGCCACAGCAAAATCGAACAAGGTGAAATTCTCATTGCTTGGAATATTCTTCATTACGATCTCATGATTGCTCTTATCTGGCTCAAAACCAAATACTTTCCATCCGTTTTCGAGGAAAGGAATACTCGATTCTCCGTAGTGAACACCTACATCGACCATGATACCGGTACTTTTGGTTCTACGATAAAATTCGATGATCAGGAACAGTTCATCCACGCGTCCCATCATCTTTTTCTTCAATCTGAAGAACATTTGAGGACCGATTAATTTTTTGAATGTCCGAGATCCAACGATGTATCTGACGAATTTGCTATTTAACAATGTTTTCATAATCAATTTATTGTTTCTGTTGGTATTTAGTACCTGCTCTTATCGAAACAGGTCGATGTTAACTTTAATTACTATTTTCTTAAGGTGCTCTGGTCCGTTCCCAATCTGAAATTGCGGATGATGCGGATCTTCCGGAAAGAATACCGCCATGTACTCCGGCTTCAGAATCAGCTCACAGTAAGGGTCGTTGTTTACGTCATAGAATTCGCAATCACTTTCCTCGTCGTATGGCTTTTTGGTTTTGACATCTTCGGTTCCGTACATCTTGATCAACTCGTGTCCGGCCAGTAGAATTTGAATATCTACTTCCTTACGGTGCGTTTCAATGATATCAGCTTCCTCTTTTGTGTCGTATTCCATGACCTTGAAGTAGAAACCTTTGTCGTCATAACGATAGATACCATTTGCCGTATTCTGGTTGTAATCTTTCAGTGTTTGAAAAACTTCTTCAAAGACAGGTCCCTTGAAATAAGTGCGCCAATTGTCTATTCTATCGTAGATCATGTCTTACTTTATAAAGGGTTTCCGCCAGAATGAAATCTTCCGGCTCGTCAATATCCTGTGCTTCGATCTTATTCATTGGAAACATCATGGGGTTCATTCCAATTCGTTTGTTTCCGGCTTTTTCAAAAGAATCTTTTGTAAAAATGAAAAAGTTCGAGTTTTCTTCGAAAACGGGAGGTAAGTCCTGCGTTCTAATCAGTTCTTCCGGATTGTGATTCACCGGTTTCCCATCTTCCCAGTATAGTCGTGTTTGCATCCGAGTTACCGAAAAGACTGAGTCGTACTGATCTCCGGCATCCAAAAATGCTTTGATCGCGTTATCCAGAGTTTCCACTTTGAGTAGTGGATTGGTGCTGTGCGTTTGGATGTAAATATCTGCATTCACCTGACTCATATCATAGGCAATGACATCGTTCATAGGCACGAAGTCACCACAGATTTCTTGCGGACGATCGACGATGATCACGGAAGGGAAGTTTGCATTGGCATCTTCCTTGATCTTTTCACTATCCGTATTGATCACGATGTCGGTGATGTATTTCGACTTTAGCAGTTCTGAAATAATGGCATGATACAGCGGTTTCCCGTCAAAAGATCTTAGGTTTTTATTCGGAACTCTTTCCGAATTCCCTTTCATGGGAACCATGATCGCTATTTTTTTACCACTCATGATGCTCTTTAAGAATTGATTTTTACATTCACCTCAGAGAGGTACCATTCGTACATCTTACGTACTCCTTCTTGCAGCTCAATTTTGTGTTTCCACCCCAGTGAGTTGAGTTTTGAAACATCTGTCAATTTGCGCATCGTTCCATCCGGTTTGGAAGTATTAAAGACCAGGTCACCATCATATCCAACCGTTTCTTTGATCATTTCGGCCAGTTCCCCGATCGAAATATCCACTCCGGTTCCGATGTTAATGTGCGTATTTCTGATTTCCGGATTCGAACTGTCATACGTATCCTTAAAATCACGTTGTTCCATGATAAAGACGCAGGCATCAGCCATATCTTCGGACCACAGGAATTCTCTTTTTGGTTTCCCTGACCCCCAAATTTCCACACTGGAAGAGGAGACGTTAAATCGTTTCAAGAATTCAGTAGCTTCTTCCATGGACGTCATTTTAAGATCATCTAGGACTTCATCATTCTTTCCTTCTTTCAGAAGTTTTGCCAAATGTATTTTTCGGATCAATGCCGGCAATACATGTGATTTCTCCAGGTCAAAGTTATCGTTTGGTCCGTAGAGGTTTGTTGGCATGACTGAGATGAAATTGGTCCCATACTGAAGGTTGTAACTTTCACACAATTTGATCCCGGCAATTTTAGCGATTGCGTATGGTTCATTCGTGTATTCCAACTCATCTGTCAGTAAATAGGTCTCTTTCAGCGGTTGTGGGGCGTTCTTCGGGTAAATACAAGTACTTCCCAGGAACAGCAATTTCTTGACACCGTGTACATAACTTTGATGTACCACATTGTTCTGAATCATCAGGTTATCATAAATGAATTCAGCCCGATAGGTGTTATTGGCTACAATTCCTCCCACTTTGGCCGCTGCCAGAAAAACATATTCTGGTTTTTCCTGCGCGAAAAAGGCTTCCACGGCTGTCGGGTCACACAGATTCACTTCTGCGTGGGTCCGATAGACAATGTTCGTGTACCCTTTGGCTTGCAGGTTTTTCAGGATTGCACTTCCTACCAGTCCACGATGACCTGCAATGTATATTTTGGCGTCTTTTTTCATGTATGGTTGCTGTTCAGATTATTCGAACTGGTTCGTAATGACGTAACCACCATCTTTCAAATAGACTCCTTTTTTCATCAGTTTCAGGTCGCTGGACATCATATCGCTAACCAGTTCTTCCAAACTATATTCAGGAACCCATCCTAACTTCTCTTTTGCCTTGGTTGCATCTCCAATCAACAGGTCAACTTCTGTCGGACGGAAATAACGCTTATCAACGGCAAGAATCTCTTTTCCGATCTCTATTTGGTAATCAGGGTTGTTACAAGCTTTGACGTAAGCTTTTTCATTTTCTCCTTCTCCTCTGAAATCCAACTCAATTCCTACTTCGTTGAAAGCCATTCTTACGAAATCACGTACTGGAGTTGTTTTTCCTGTTGCGATCACCCAATCTTCTGGCTCATCTGCCTGAAGAATCATCCACATCATACGAACGTAATCTTTGGCATGTCCCCAGTCACGTTGTGCATCCAGGTTCCCCAGGTAAAATTTATCTTGCAATCCCAATGCAATTTTAGCAACTGCACGAGTAATTTTTCGAGTTACGAAAGTTTCCCCACGAATCGGAGACTCATGGTTAAACAGAATTCCGTTACAAGCAAACATACCGTATGCTTCCCGGTAGTTCACGGTGATCCAGTAGGCATACATTTTGGCGACGGCGTATGGACTACGTGGATAAAATGGAGTCGTTTCCGATTGTGGAACTGCCTGCACCAAACCATAAAGTTCAGAGGTGGAAGCCTGATAGATTTTTGTTTTCTTTTCCAATCCCAGGATTCGAAGTGCTTCCAAAAGACGCAACGTTCCGATTCCGTCCGCATTTGCAGTGTACTCGGGAGTTTCAAAAGAAACTTTTACATGGCTCATAGCCGCCAGGTTGTAGATTTCATCTGGTTGTACTTCCTGGATAATTCGGATCAGGTTCGTACTATCTGTCATATCTCCATAGTGCAGAATGAAGTTTTGATTGTCGATGTGCGGATCCTGATACAGGTGATCAATACGCTCCGTATTAAAAAGTGAAGCTCTTCGCTTGACTCCGTGAACGATGTATCCTTTCTTCAGAAGAAATTCACTCAAATAGGCTCCATCCTGACCTGTTACACCAGTAATTAATGCTACTTTACTCATAAGTATTCCTGTTTATGCATGGGACGGTTCTTCCAAACTTTCCCTGATATATTTAATCGTTAATAAAATTGCTAAGATAAGAATTCCTCCTAAAAAGCCTCCAATAATAACGCCGTGGAGCTTTCGAAGCTTTTTCTCTTCCAAAGGATATCGAGGTCGTTCGATCACCTGGATCAGAGGTGTTTTGTTTAGGAGGTTCACCCGGGCCATTTCCAGATTCTTCACCAGTTCGGTCAGAATGCTTGTATTGGCCTGAACATCCACTTGTTTTTGGACTGCCGGAACCCGTTGGGTCATGTAAGCCGGATTCAATCCGTAAATCTGCTCATTTGCAGAAGCAAGCCCTGCGATGGCATTGTAAAGCTCAGCCCGAACGGAGTCCGTTTGTCGTTTCAGGACATCGTAGTTCACCTTGGCTTTGGCTGTCTTTGTTTGAATGTAGAAATCGGAGGCTTCATCAATCAACACACCCGGAAACGTTTTGGCAAAGTAATGACTGGGTGATTCAATCTTGATGTTGATGATGTTGACCTTATTGCTCGTGAGTTTGATCTCCATCAAATTCTTGGTGAGATCCCGATAAATTTCCCGAAGGACACTATCCTGATGATAGGTAAACTTACTTCTTGGTTGTCCCACCGGATAACTGATATTTTTCAGATGCGGTTTATCCTCCCATTGAAGTTTGAGTTCTCTGATTTCAATGAGGTAATCGGCGAAGGTGATTTTTTTGTGCGGAACTCGCTTCAATAAAGACTTTTCCACGAGCGGTTTTGATTCTAGCAAAGCAATGAAGTTGTCTCCTTCAAAGATGCTTTCACCGCTTGCCGCACCACCCAGACCAAAAGAACTGGCCAAGCCAGAAAGTCCTCCTGCCATGGAAGAAATGCTATTTGAATCCAGCACAAATGAGAGCTTGGCTTCGTAAGTAGGTTTTTTTAGTATGGAAATGACCAGACCAACAGCTCCACCACCGAAACCGAAAATACAAATGATCACCCAGCGGGCCAGAAAGTACTTCCAGAGATCAGCGATCATCTGGATGTTATCCTTCATGCTTTTTTTCTTTTTCTTCTCTTCCATGTCTATTTTGTGAATAGAGAGATTATAGACACGGTCATCCCGGTCAAACTACCTACAACTCCCGTCATACCAACCAATTCAGCTGTTGAGAAACCTTGTTTGATTTCCAGATCTTTTTTCGGAACGACAATTTCTGATCCCAATTTGATTCTGGGGTGTACTTTGAACAAAACAAAGTTTCTGGTTGTTTTGGCAATTCCATTGGAATAGACAACATACACTCGTCTTTTGTTGGCCAAATCTCCATATCCACCGACAGATCGAACGTAGTAACGCAGTCTTCGTCCCTGTTTGTATGGGATTTCAGAATTGAGGCGAACGTTTCCGAAAACCTTCACAGTTTCGTTGATTTTAGGAATAATGATTTCATCTCCGTATTGAAGTGTGATGTTCTTCTTCGAGTTCGGATTTCGAAGGATTTTTTTGTATTCGATCGGAATTGAAAGTTCAATTTTTTCCACGGTTTCTGTTCCAACGCGATCCGTTCGACGAATAATTTTCAATCCTTCCGGGTTGGCATCAGCGGTCAAGCCACCAGATCGAATAATTACATCGAGTACTTTTTCCTTTTTGTTGGCCAAAACATACTTCCCAGGATAAAAGGCAGCTCCACGAACCGTCACAACATTCAGACGCTCGTATATGGGCATTTTTCGAATTTGGATAACATCGTAAGGCATTAGGGGGATGTTCTGAGAAAGATCCCGAACCCCGTCATTTAATCTGATTGTGATAATTTGGGAAGTTTCGATGTTGTCAAATACGACCGAATCTTTTTTCACAATTCGCGAAATCTCTACAATGCTAGATGCTGCCTCAGTCAATCCTCCTGCCTGAAGCATCAGATCAAAAAGAGAGATATTCTCCACGAAAGTATATCGTCCCGGACGACGAATCTCTCCACCGATACTTACTGTAAAGTCTTCTTTAAAGTCGAATACAGAAGAGATCACGAGTTCATCTTCTCGCTGAAGTGTCAGGTTGTGATTTGCATCTCCGGAAAACACTTTTCGAATATCAATCGTGATAATTTCTTTGGTTAAATCTTCCCGTAATCTAAACAATTGGGCAGAACTTCGATAGGCGTCTTCCTGTAGACCATCAGCACCATCAATCAGATCTTTGATCGTCATTCCTTCTACCAACTCATAGCTGTCTGGTCTGAAAACTGCACCTTTAACAGAGACTCTGTTCTCAAAACGGTCCAGAATGATTCCTACGCGGAACAAATCTCCATTTTTGGGTTTATAGTTTTTGTAATCCTCCTCTCGAAGGTCAGAAATCCGCAGTTCTTTTTCTGTGTTTTGAGTCAATTTGATGTTAGCCTTGTATGCTGCTTCGTCAAAACCACCACAGTAAAACAACAGGTCGTCAAAGGTTTCTCCTTCCAACAATTCATATAAACCACTTCGCTTGACCTTTCCAACGATTTTTACTCGTCTCTGATAAAGTGGAATTCTGATGAGGTCATTATCGAGTAGGTTAATATTCCCACTTTGATCTCCCTTGGTTAGATAAGCGTATAAATCCACCGTTTTGATCACTTTATTGTCACGAAGGATTTCAATGGCCCGGTAACTTCCGTTATCATCCGGTCCGCCTGCCTTGTGTAATGCTCCAAAAAGAGTCGTTAAAGAGGAAATGGGGTAGTTCCCTGGTTTCCGGCTCCCGATGATCGTAACGTTAATTGTTCTTACAGAAGTAATATTGATCGAAATATCGGATTGTCCCCCCAGCGTTTTGAAGATGCGCTGGAGTGATTTTTTGATGAGGCTTTTGGCTGCGGAAAAGGTTAGTCCACCTACTTTCAACTGACCAACGGAAGGTAATCTGATTCTTCCTTCACGATCGACCGTACAACTTGTTGCATATTCTTGTAATCCGAATACGACTACGCTCATAGCGTCGCCGGGGCCTAAAACGTAGTTGGGTGGCGGAGCGAGGTTTAGGTTCGGATCAAAAGACAGGTTGGGGTTACTGAAGATTTCAGAACCAAAAATCTGTTCATTGAACTTCTTGGCGGATATCCCAGATCGTTTGTCCACTTCAATGGGCTTTTCTGAAATCTTTGTACCGATTTCAACATTCGTTTCGGAAAAATCGGCTGACTTGTTCTCTAAACGTGACTTCAGAATAGAGAAATCACCAGGAGGCATTCCATTACTGATCGCCATAGCTTCCAACTCTTCCATAGAGATGCTTTGACGCTTCATTTCATCCTTGATTTTATTGACTTCGGCTTCGGTCAGGCTTTGAACTTTAATGTTCTTGATTTTATCAGGGCTGATAAGGCTTTGAGATCTCAGTACTGAGAAGCTAAAAAAAGCGCATACTAATAGCAGTAAGCGCAAGTCCAATAGCAATAATCTTATCATTTTTGGTGTCGGTATAATTTCGATCGGCAAAGGTAATTAAATTTTAGTAATCGTAAAATTTATGAAAGTATTTACTCACATACATAGACCGATGAAAAAGCATTTACCCCTAAATCATATTGGAATTAAAATATTTTGGGTCCTCACTGACTTCCTTTTCTACCCATTCAGGACATTCAAAATCCTCGTCTTCGCTCTTCAATTCGATTTCGGCAAGAAGCAATGCAGGAAAGGGTTCAGTGAAATCATCCACCTCCCAAATATGTAACCCAAATTTTACTTTGTAACGATTTTTGACAATTTTCTTTGGGCAGAATAAACGGAGGAGTTCTTCTGCCTCCTGAACCGGGATTTCATACTCAAATTCAGCCCGGGTGATGCCTGTATTGCTCCCCTTGATGGTTAAATAGGCCTTTTCCCCCTTGAGCCGAACCCTGCTTACTAGCTGATCACTTTTGCTCAAATAGCCCTGCACGATTCGCTGCGGTGCTGGCTTTTCGATAGCGTTCCATTTTTCCCGATTCACTAAAAATTTGCGTTCGATCTCTACCATATCCTTCTTTAGAACTTAGGATTCATTAATTTTGAAACGATGAAGTTTATTCAAAGTTATGAATTAAATCGGGAGCGTTGGGATGGGCTGGTGAATGTTCACGGCCATTTACGACAATCTTCCTGGTTTATGGACATCTGCGCAAAAAAATGGTGTGCTTTGGTAAACGAAGATTATTCAAAGGGGCTGGCCCTGGCTTATAATGAAGTGTTGGGTAAGAAAATATTATACCCGGCGATCTATACGCGAAGCAATGAACCTATGGGGTTCGATATTGGTGATCTCGAAGCTTTATTGGACTTGTTGAGAAAGGAATTTCACATTGCATCTTTTCAAACGGAAGTGACCTTAGAGTCATTGGGTACGGGTGTAGAAAGGGGAGCCAAAAACTTCCAGGTGACAGATCAAATTGATTTGAACCAACAGGCTAAACGGAGTTTAAAGAAGGCCGAGAAGAACGGAATTGAAGTGAAGAAAGTAGCTTGGAAACAAGGTTTTCATTTAATAGGAGAGGAGCTGGGGTCAAAGGTGACCGAACTAAACGAGGAAAATCTAGAAAGGATGCAACTGCTGCTATCAGAATTAGAGCAGAGAGAAATACTGATGTGTCAGGGAATTTTTCAGGAAGCAGAACTTCGAGGTGTGATGTATTATATAGAGTACAAAAACAAACGACTTTATCTGAAAGGGGCATGTCAAAAGGCTGTCAGGGATGTTGGTGGAATGTATCTGGCCATGGAAAGGGCGATTGGGGAAAGTTTGGAAAATGGAAGGTACTTTGATTTTGGAGGTTCGAATCTCGATGGAATTAGTCGCTTTTTTAAATCATTTGGTGCCACCGACCGAAATTATCATGTTTACGAATGGAATCGTGCTCCAAAATGGTTCAATTTACTACGTGATTTCAACAAAAGGAGAGCTTAAATTCTGGACAGAATGTTATTTTTGTTCATGCTTCGTCTGAAAAGTACAACTCCGAGATGGGTCATTGTTTTGGGTGACTTGTTCATTGCACTCTTTTCATTGGGTCTGTCCTATCTAATCCGATTTGACCTGGAAGCTGACACGAAACTCATTCAAAAAGAATGGGAAATTCTGTCTCAATCGATCCTGATTTATTTTCTCGTTAAGTTTTTGGTCTTTTATCTTTTCAGGATTCACAAAGGAATAATTAGGCATACTTCATCAGAGGATATTCGGAGAATATTTTTAGCCAGTTTGAGTTGTTCGCTGGTTTTTGTAGTGCTCGGAGTTGTGAGGTGGAAGTTTTGGGATGGATACTTTTTGTTTCCGAATTCGGTCCTGATCATGGAATTTCTGATCTCCTTCTTCACCCTGCTAAGTTTTCGCTTTGCGATCAAGTACATGTACCTGGAATCCAAGAAGGAAAGTCAACAGGAAAAGAAGAACATATTGATTTACGGAGCGGGGGTTTCCGGACTGGTCACCAAACGAACAATTGAAAAAGATGTTCGCACGGGGTATCAGTTAATTGCTTTTGTAGATGATAACCGGAAGTTGAACGGGTCAAGAATTGAAGGGATTCAGATTTATCATACATCCCGTCTGTTGGAATTGATTCGGCAAAAGGATATTGAGCTTCTGATCATGGCGATTCAGGAACCGCAGGAGCAACATAAAAAACAAATTCTGGAAATTTGCCTGGAGGCGGGAGTCGAAGTCAGACAGGTGCCTAGCCCTAAAAGTTGGATCAATGGGGAATTTACGACCAAACAGATTTCCAAACTACAGATTGAAGACTTGCTAGGAAGAAATCCGATTCAGTTGAATGCGGATCAAATTCGACAGGAACTAAAAGGACAGGTCGTTTTGGTGACTGGGGCATCCGGTTCTATTGGTTCAGGTCTTGTGAAGGAAATAGCCAATTATCAACCAGGAAAACTGGTATTGTTGGATCAGGCCGAATCCCCAATCTATGAATTGGAATACATGCTTCGAAATGATTTTCCAACATTGGATTACGAAGTGGTCATTGGCGATATTCGTGTGAAGAAAAGAATGAAGCGCTTGTTTGATGCTTATGGTCCAAAGTATGTCTTTCATGCGGCAGCCTATAAGCATGTTCCGTTGATGGAAGACAATCCTTCGGAAGCCGTAAATACGAACGTCCGGGGAACCGTTAATCTGGTTGACCTGTCGCTAGAGTATGAAGTAGAAAAATTTGTGATGATATCGACCGACAAGGCCGTGAATCCAACCAATGTCATGGGGGCTTCCAAGCGAATCGCGGAAATGTATGCCCAGGCAAGTAAAGGGGGAAAGACCAGGTTTATTACGACCCGCTTCGGAAATGTACTGGGCTCAAATGGGTCTGTCATTCCTTTGTTTGAGAAGCAGATTGCCCAGGGAGGACCGATCACCGTAACGGATGAACGCATCACGCGTTATTTTATGACGATTCCTGAAGCCTGTCAGTTGGTACTGGAGGCAGCCAATATGGGGGAGGGAGGAGAGATTTTTGTCTTCGATATGGGAGATTCGGTCCGCATCGTGGATCTGGCCAAGAAAATGATTAAGCTGAGTGGTCTCGTGTTGGGGAAGGATATTGAGATCAAGATCATTGGACTTCGTCCCGGAGAAAAACTCTTTGAGGAGTTGCTGGCGCATGAGGAAAACACGGCACCGACTCATCATCCACAGATTCTGATAGCGCGGGTTCGTCAGGTGGATGAAGTGACGAGGGGAAAAATACTTGAGTTAATAGATTTATTTGATTTGCAGGATAATTATACATTAGTTGCTAAAATGAAGGAAATTGTTCCGGAGTACATCAGCAACAATTCAGAGTTTACTAGTTTGGACCAATGATAAAACCATTACGAATTCAGGTAAGATTTGCGGATTGTGACATGATGGGACATGTGAACAATGCAATTTATTTACAGTATTTTGAACTGGCCCGGATGCATTACTTCAATCAGCTCGTTGGGAAACAATGGAACTGGCAGAAGGAGGGAATTGTATTGAAGGTCAATCATATTGAGTACCATGCCCCTTTGTTACTGGAAGATGCTCCGGAGGTCTATGTTTTTCTGGAATCAATTGGAAAGAAGAGCTTTATTTTGGCATACGAATTGAGGGTTGGAGAACAGTTAAAGACAAGCGGAAGTTCAGTGATCGTATGTTTTGATTATCTCAAACAACAAACGGTGGAAGTATATCCCGCGATGAAAGAGGCATTACAAAAACTAAAAAAAGCAGAAGCATGAATAGATGGGTATTAGGAATGGTGTTAACAATGGTTGCTACCTGGGGGATGACACAAATCAAGCCGGTGGAAAGAGCCAAGTGTTACGAGAAATCGAGATTAAAAAAGGGACAACGATTCATCGAGTGGGAATGTGGTAAAATAGCGGGGGTAGTAGATTGTAATGAAAAACTAGACCTGGATCAGAACAGTGGGGTGGTCTTTTCCAAGGGGTCTGGTGCACCTTATACTGGTACCTGTGAAACTTGCCACATGAATGGAATTTTGGAACGTAGGGTGACTTTTGTAGAAGGAAGAGAGAACGGGGTGGATACGGCCTATTACCGTTCCGGTTGCCCAATGGTCATTCGGAACCATATTCAGGGAGCGGAGCATGGTCAATGGTTGTACTATTATGACAGTACCAGCAATTTGGCCTGGGAGATGAATTTTTATGCGGGTCAGAAGCATGGAAAGCATATTTACTTTAAGAAATCTGGAGATACGACCAAATGGGAAAATTATAAGGATGGCCGAATGCATGGAAAACGGAGACTCTATTATCCGGGGTCCAAGATCAAATCGGAAGTGGATTATAAGGAAGGACTGATGGATGGTTTGTATCAGTATTACAATTATGATGGTGTAATGATTGAGAAGCTGAACTACAAGAAGGGGAGAAAGGATGGAGAGTGCGTTTATTTTTATGATGACGGAAAACTATTGAAAACCGGAAATTACAGTGATGGGAAAAAGCATGGTGAGTTTAAAAGCTTCTATTATCAGGGGCATGTTCAAAGTGTTGAGAATTATGTGAAAGGGAAAAAGGAAGGAGCTTTTGAAGAGTATTTCCCGGATCAGAAAGCGAAAAGGATAGCTACTTACAAGAAGGGAGAACTAACCGAGGAGCATGTGTTTGACGTACACGGAAATGAGATCAAAACATTTGGAGCGCAAAGTCTGAAAAAGACAGAAGATGATGAGCTTCCTCCGGGAGGAAAAAAGAAAAAGAAGAAGAAAAAGTAATAAAAAAGGCCCCTCATCGAGGGGCCTTTTTTTAGGTTAAGTAGAGAGAAATGATCTTACAGATTTCGGTACCATGAACCAGTCAACCAGCTTGTTGAAGCAGTTCCTGAACCATCCACTTTCACGTTGGAAGAAGCTTTCGCATCATCTACCAATGTCTGATTGATTGTATTTCCGTTTGCATCTTTTGATCCTTTGATAGAAATATCTGAAGCGGCACCGTTTACTGTTGCATTAATAACTGTAAGGTCACCAGCCAAAACGTTTTCCAAAGTTTGATCATGCTCAATTTCAATTCCTTTCAGGAAGTTAGAAACAACCAGATTATCAACTGTTGCTTTTGTTCCTTCTCTCAATTTCATTCCTACGGTATGAGCGCTTGTATCACGTCCAACCAACTCAATGTTTTTCAACGTTGGGTTCGAGAATGGAGCGGCGGCATTGTTTGAAGAGTTGTTGTCTCCTTCAATTCCACGGTCTCCTTCTGTAGCACTTTGTTCAGCTCTCCAGTTCATTCCGGTTCCAGACCATCCGTATGTGAAGTCGAAAGAATCATCACCTGAACCATAAGAAAGGGCGTAGGAAAGATTTGCGGTTCCTCCGAAGAATTCGAATCCATCATCGGCAACCATATAGGCTTGAAGATACTCCAAAGTTGTACCGTTACCAACACCGTTGAAAGAGAATCCGTTCAATTCGTTGTCGGCTGTAAATTGTTTTCCAGCATATTCAACACGAACATATCTTAAAACACCAGAGTTGTCAGCAGCATTGGTACCTCCGTATTTTCCAGTACCTCCTTCACCTTCTGGATCAACACCGTTGTTTACAGGAGCGTAACCGTTTACGATGATCCCTCCCCAGTCACCTGCAGCAGGATTTGATTTAACAGTCGTAAATACGATTGGTTGATCAGCTGTTCCGTTTGCGTTGATTTTGGACCCTCTGTGAATTGCCAGGAAAGGAACTGTGTTATCATCAGCCGCGTAGATAGTTGTACCCGCTTCGATTGTCAAAGTAGCTCCGTTACTCACAAAAACACCTCCTGAAAGCAAGTATTTGGTGCTTGCATTCAAGGTAATGCTTTCGTCAATTGTTCCTGATACTTTTGTGTAACTTACTCCATTTACAGTAGTAGGCTCCAACGTGTAGCTTTTGTAAGTACAGCTACCATCATCTTTTTTAGCTTCTGAGTTGAAGTTCTCAGCATTTGAGTCCGTACAACCTTCTTTTTTACATGAGGCAAATCCGAATGCCAGTGCAACAGTTAAAATTAATCCTGCGCTGATGTTTTTCTTGTTCATTTTTCGATTATTGAAAATTATTACGTTGCAAATGTCCGAATACTAAATCGTTAAAGCGTAGCCAGAAGATTAGTATTTCTTTATGTTAATATTAATCAATGTTAAGTTAATTTAAAGAGCTTATTTCTGTTTCCCTTTAAATGCATAGGTGAGCTTGAATTGGAAGTCAATTCCAGTTTTATAAGTGTTCACCAATTGCCACTCTCCAACATTGACCATGTCTTGCTGATACAATCCGATGTTTGTATTCAATAGGTTTCGAAGGACCAATGACAGTGTGAATTGTTCGTTGAATTGGAAGTTCTGTGTATAGTTCAATCGGTAAGTTGGGAAGAGGTATTGATCTCCGATCCCCTGGATTCCTAGTGCAAAAAGTGTTTTGGAAGTATAGGAAAGACTCATGGCACCACTGATCTTCAATCCATTCTCCTCTTCTTCACCAATCGTTTTTACAAATTGTTTTTTGTATCGCAACATGAGGTTTGCCAAAAGTGGAGAGGCTCCCTGAAGTGGGTGGACCGCATTGGTTGTAAAACCTGTTTCGTCTCCAACGTCAATACGACTGTACGTGTATGCCAGGTTCCCTACCAAAGACCAGTTTCTCCAGCTAGACTTTTTATCTTTCCCTAGGAAAGCGAGGCTTTTAACAAACTCAACTTCGGCTCCCCCAAGGATTCCTCCTTTTGTGTTGTCAAAGGAGATGATCTGACCGCTTGCTGAAGGAAGTTGAACCTGTTCGATGGGGTTGATCAGTTTTTTACCGAAGGTACCGATGACGAGGTAGTCTGCACTTCGATCTGCATAAATCTCATATCTTAGATCAAGGTTCAAGTTAGATGCATTTTGCAGTTGACTGTTTCCAACCTGTACCAAACCAATGACCTGAGCCAGGTATTGAAATGGGGCAACTTCAAAGAATTTAGGTCGAATGATCGTTCTGCTTGCTCCGAAACGCAACTGATGATTTTTGACCGTTTCATACTTCATACTGAGGGAAGGCATAAGATCCAGTCCATTGATGATGTTAACTTCTTTAATATTAGCTTGTGTTTGCTTTCTGTTGGAAACGATTTGATCTCCAAGCTCTGCACGCAAGTTAGGGATGAGCTCCAGTTTTTGGTTGATATTCCATTTGGCTCCCAGATTGGACCCAATGATGCTTTGACCAGCCTGGTATCCGTTCCCCGGGTTGGCGGATTCTTCGATGCGGTACAAATCACTTCGATGATTCTCATTGTTCAGGTATTGATCCGGATTCATAATGTCGAAGTTGTCCTGAAACTTATCTGCCAAAGGTTTTGCCAGGTAGTTGAATTGACGGAATGAGAAATCCCGGTTCTTTTGTTTGTAGTCTACTCCAAGGATAAGGTTCAGGCTGCGCAAACTGCTGTCTCCACTTTTAACATCATACACCTGATAATTCAAATCTCCGTGAGCGGCTAATTCTGTTTCGCGCAATACAGAAAAGAAGCGGTGGGTGTGGTTGGCGTCCAGGGCAAGAAGCGAATAGTGCTCCGTATCTTCCCGATCTTTTGTCAGTGCACTGATTTGTTTTCGGTCTGGAATCAGGTTGCGGGTCAAGCTGTAGGATGTCCCCCAATTGGCCTGGAGTTTACTTTGTTTGTCCAACTCATGTTTTCCAAGTAACTGGACTACCTGGATATTATTTTGGTCAAAAGTGTTTCTTCGTCCGTAAAGCTCATATCCACCGTCACTGTAGTCTCGGTGATACCCCCATGATTGACTGGTTTGGTCACTTACATTATTAATGTACAGGTAATTCAGGTTCAATTGGTTCTTTTTGTTCAGATCAACCAGGAAGGAAGCCAGTCCGACACTTGAAACGTTAAACGATTCGTCCTTCCGGTCAAAATTGTATTCAAGTTTGTTTTGAGCGTTGAAGTATCTGGATGTTCCGTTCTTGATACTGTATCCCGAACTGTGTGAAACCATCGTCAAAAATCCGAATCCAAAATCTGAATTTTCCTTTTTTGATTTAAAATAGTTTCCACCTTCGAAACGAAAATTACTTCCGGGCAATGCTTTTTTACGAATAACATTGAAGTTTTGGCTGAAATCGTTTCCATTGACACTCTCTTGCGAATAGTAAAGCCCGTTTTTATAAATGTTATCTGCCCGGTTCAATGAAGTAGTGACCACTCCATCTGGGATAGCACGTGTTCCATCGTCATAACCAAAGAAATCAAATTTCCCTCCCTGGTAACTGTTAAACTCTTTTCCGGTAACAATTGTGTTAAAGCTCGATCCCAGACTAAATTTAAAAACAGGATTTTTATAGACTTTTTTGGTTCGAATATTAATGGCACCACCGGCAAAATCTCCATATAGGTTGGGAGCCAACATTTTTGATACATCCAGAACCTCAATGATCGAGGTTGGAATGATGTCCATAGGCATGACTCTCAATTCCGGGCTGGAGGACACGAGAGGAAGTCCATTTAAAAAGGCGGTGTTGTATCGATCTCCCAGTCCACGCACGAAAATGGTTCCACTGCTTTGAGCCGCAGATACTCCAGACATCTTTGACAGAACCTCCTTGGTATCGCTTGAACCGTTTTGAGCAATTTGCTCGGCATTTACAGAAGTTTTTACTCCATCGTCTTCCTTAATCTCGTCAACCAACATCTTATCTGAGGTACGGCTTAACTTTCCAACAACAATCACTTCTTTTTGGTCCTGAACAGGTGATTCCAAAATGATGTCAATCTCTTTCGTCTCTCCGGCACCGATTACCAAATCCTGAACTTGCTCTTTGAGTCCGGTGGCTGAAAAACGCAGTTTGTAGGTTCCGGCAGGAATTTGCATTTGATACAAACCATCGAAGTCTGTTCTGGTTCCTTTCAATACTTTCATTTGCGCATCCAGTATGACAACCGTTGCAGAAAATACCGCTTCAGTTCCCTGGGCTTTTTGTTCCTTCACAGTACCCTTGATTTCCTGAGCAAACAAACTCATTGGAAGTAAAAAGAGGGCGAAAATGCTGTTCAAAAATTTCATAATCAAGACCATTTAATAATGATGCTGCAAAATTATTTTGATTCGTGATTTGCACGCCCTAATACGGTTTACTAAACTGTTATTGTTTCTTAATTTTAACTTAACATTGGAAAGAATAAATTAATTTAAGCTTAAGGTCAATTGAAGGGATGATGCATGGCATAGCGCTAACTTTGAGTCATCGAAGTTCTTAAAGAAGATGTGACCATGAAATACCGGATTTTACTTGTCGATGACGAAAAGGATATCCTTGATTTTTTAGCTTACAATGTTTCGAAAGCCGGTTATGAAGTGTCTGTTGCGTCCGATGGTGAAGAGGCAGTTGAGGCTGTGCTAGAGCATAAACCACACTTAATCTTACTGGATTTAATGATGCCCAAAATGGATGGAGTAGAGGCTTGCTATGCAATCAGGGAAAAGGAACTTGCTTTTCAGCCCATTATCGCATTTTTAACATCACGTGGAGAAGATTACAGCCAGGTGGCTGGATTTGACGCTGGGGCAGATGATTATATCACGAAGCCAATTCGTCCCAGGTTACTATTAAGTAAAATTGAGGCTTTGCTAAGAAGATTAAATCTGAACCAACAGAGTGAGTCTACAAGTGAAGCAGTTCCGGTTGAAATTGATCGCGATCGATTTCTGGTCTTCGTCAAGGGGAAGCAACTGGTTTTGCCTAAGAAGGAATTTGAATTGTTGGAGTTCTTGATGACCCGGCCCGGAAGAGTCTTTAGCCGGGATGAGATTATGCGGGAAGTATGGGGTAAAAATGTAGTGGTTGGAGAAAGAACCGTTGATGTTCATATTCGCAAACTTCGGGAAAAGCTGGGAGATGATTATATTCGTACTGTGAAAGGGGTGGGCTACACCTTCAGCGCAGATGAAAAACAGTAAACCCGTATATTTTGTCATAGGAGGAAGTGCGATCATTTTTGTGATGGCATTACTGATTCTGTTGGTGATTGATTACCGGCTGGTCGATCTGCCTTTTTGGCTGGTTCTAAGTTTGCCGTTTGTTCTGGGAGTTAGTGCCTTTTTTATCTTTTACATTTTCGTGGAACGCTTTGTCAACGAACGTTTACGAATTATTTATCGATCTATCCGAAAAGGGAAATTCACGAACAAGGAACGAGAACATTTGCCCCTGACGAATGATATTTTTCAGAAGGTGGAAGCCGAAACAAGGGCCTGGGCGCAGGAACAGTCAGCGCAAATTTCGAGATTGAAGGAACAGGAGAAGTTTCGTCGGGAATTTTTGGGGAATCTGGCGCATGAGCTGAAAACACCGTTATTTTCGATCCAGGGTTATATTCTGACCTTGCTGGATGGAGGACTCGAAGACGAAGAAGTCAATCGAAAATTTTTGGAAAAAGCCTCCCTATCCATTGACCGGATGGTGAACCTCCTGGTGGATTTGGATTCAATTACCAAGATGGAGATTAGTGGACTGCGCCTCGATATGGTGGATTTTGACATCAAGGAATCGGTAGACAAGATCTTTGAATCATTGGAATTAAAGGCTTCCGAAAAAAATATTCAGCTGCTTTTTTCGAAGGATTATTCAGATGTGTTGGTCCACGGAGATCAGGCCAAAATAGAACAGGTGTTACTTAACCTGATTGCCAATTCGATCTATTATGGAAATGAAGGAGGAACTACCAAGGTACGTTTCTTTGAAATGAATGACCTGGTGTTGATAGAAATCTCGGATGACGGTCCGGGGATTGATCAGGAACATTTACCGAGATTATTTGAGCGTTTTTACCGGGTTGAGAAAAGTCGAACCAGAAATGAAGGAGGCTCCGGACTGGGATTGGCCATTTCCAAACACATTATTGAAGCTCATAGACAAACATTAAGTGTGAGAAGCTCTGTTGGACTAGGAAGTACTTTTGCCTTTAGCCTGGATAAGGCTGGAAGCAGAAGCGAACGCCTGGTAACGAGTAGGGGAGTTAAGATCAGGTAGTTGGATTTCGGAATTCGAATTGATCATCTGCCTGAAGATGTTGCGCCAGGTAAAGCTGTTCATACTGACCTTTGGTTGGGAAGAGAATACCCTTATTTCCCGTTTTTTTCAAATCCATTAAGGTAGAATAGCCTGCCCTGGAAATGACTGTATTTGTCCGTGCAAACAGCAGGTCATTTGTGATGGGGTCGTTATTGGGGAAGCAGTCAAAATCTGATTTTGGAATTTCAAGGTGCGGAGGGTAGAGAAGAGCTACTTTTGAACCGTGAGCAGCAAAATCGCGACACATCTGATCTAAGAATTGCTGTGCATAAGGGTCCGGTCCGCTCACGACGATCAGGTATTCATAATCGGGCAACTCTTGACCTTGGGAATTGCACTGGTCATCTAACCTGGATTGCCAGCCAATGTAAAATATTTTTGGGTGGTCAATTTTGGAACTGAGTCGTCCGGCCAAAGAATCAATCGGATTGTCCAGCACCCATAATTCATCAAAATTTTTGAGTTGGCGTTCATGCCATTGCTGTACCCAAAATAGGAGTTTGGAAATGGGAAGTTGAAGTTGGTGCGTGACGAAAACACTTTTGATCTCCGGGTGAAAAAAGCCATACCGATGATCGGAAATAATGAGGTCTGGCTCGAGCTCATCACAAATGTGAGCCAGTTGCTTTTTTTCCTCATCTATAGTTTGTACAAAATCCTTCCGACTTCGCAAGAGGTCTTTGATCCATTTTCCCTTTCCTTCAAACTTGAAATGATAGGGTTTTAAGTCAACGTATTTAAGCTCGGGGAAGTAAGATTTGAAGAAAGCCTGTTGCTTTTCACTGGCAGCAATGATCACTTCATTTTCAGCTTCCAGTTTCTTAATAATCGCAACACTACGGGTGACATGTCCCAGGCCCCAGTTCAGAGAGGCTACGACAATTTTTTTATTTCTGATGAACGCAGGGTTCATTGCTTTCCGATTGTTTAAAGATACATTAAATTTCCGAAGAATTGGAACTAAGGCCTATCTTTGTGCCCGGTTATGGCGAAGAATAAGTTACGAAGGTTCAGGGAAATGGAAGATTTTCCGAATTGTTTACAACCGGAACTCAGTCCGCAAGGAGTGGGAGATTTTGAGTTTCGGGGAAAATGGAGATCGGATTATTTCAAAAATGATCATCCGATCGTTTTGGAGTTGGGTTGTGGAAAAGGAGAGTATGCCGTTGGACTTGCCAGAAAGTATCCGAACAAAAACTTCATTGGAGTGGACATTAAGGGGGCCCGTATGTGGGTTGGTGCTAGGGAAGCTCTGGAGGAAAATTTGAACAATGTTTCTTTTCTTCGAACCAAGATCGATTTTATTGCCCAGTTTTTTGAGCCGAATGAGGTGGATGAAATTTGGTTGACTTTTTCTGACCCCCAGCCGGCAAAACCAAGAAAACGACTCACTTCCAGGTTATTTATTGAGCGATATATGAAGTTGCTCAAACCGGGAGGAGTGATTCATTTGAAAACAGATAGTGATTTGTTGTTTGAATCGACGCTGGAACAGATCGAAGAGCATGCTTACCCATTGCTAGAATGTAGTTGGGATCTTTACGGTGAACTTCCGGAAGACCTGGATGAAACCACCAGAGAAATTCTGGAAATCAAGACGCACTATGAGCAGTTATTTACAGCTCGTGGATCAGTGATTAAATATCTTCGATTTCAGATACACTAGAGAATCCAGGAGATGAGGTAGTAGATTCCGGCGGCCAACAGGGCACTTACCGGAATGGTAAGAATCCAGGCCCATAAAAGGTTAATCGTTACTCCCCAGCGAACGGCACTTAGACGTTTGGTTGCACCCACCCCAATGATTGATCCGGTAATCGTATGTGTAGTGGAAACAGGAATTCCCAATTGAGAAACTGTGAAAAGCGTTAGTGCCCCTGCCGTTTCGGCACAGACTCCTTCCAAAGGAGTTACCTTGGTGATTTTAGTACCCATGGTTTTCACAATTTTCCATCCCCCCATCAGCGTACCGATCCCAATCGCAATGTAACAGGAAATGGCAATCCAGAAAGGCATGGTATCGGAATGAACTTTGGTTTTTAATTTGTGATGGGCTTTCAGTTCTCCTCGTTCAACATAAGCTAGAAAAGCGCCCGCCTGACTATACTTCTTGTTCAATTTGTTGTCCGAGAAGATTAATTCATTGGTAGAGGCATCAAAAACATCTTTTCCTTCCGTATAAACGTGAATTTTCTCTCCTTTTTGATGATGCTCACTATTTTTCGGATATTCAGGCTTAAACGTTCGTTTTCGACCATGGTCATCAATGTATGTCAACTGGATCATCTCTGTGATCGCCAGTTGTTTCGGAACCTGGTCTTGCTGGTTGTTATCACGCATATAACTTCCGTAAACCATGCAGGCCGCACAAATGATTCCCATCACTTTTTGAGAATCTGCACCACCGTGACCAAGTGAAAAGGCTGCTGAAGACAATAATTGTAATCGTTTATACATGTTCGATTCTTTCAGGGCAGTTTGTCTTTTGCCGTGAACAATTTGATACCAGGTATATGTGGCAACAAAGATTAGAAGCATTGTACCGATGATATAGATCATGATCGGTTTCATGTCCATAAATTCGATCATGTAGTACATGAAATACATGGTGATCCCCGAAAGGAGGAGAATCCAAAGCATTTTTTTGATAAAACTTCTGCTTATGGTGACGAGAGCAATGATGAATGCGATGATCCCCCCAATCAATGGAGCCAGGAAGATAAAAAGAATGATTTTGACGATTTCTCCAGAATGGATGACGTCAAAGCCGGCATGCGCAACAGCAGCCCCGGCAAATCCCCCAATCAGTGTATGTGAGGAGGAGGAGGGAATTCCCAACCACCAGGTAAGTAAGTTCCAGAAGGTGGCGGCCAGCAAACCGGCCAGGATAACCCATAAACTAATGGCTGAATTATCAACTGTTTTGGCAACGGTATTTCCGACGCTCATGTCGAACACCCAAAATGCGATAAAGTTGAAGGAAGCCGCCCAAAGTACTGCTTGAAATGGGGACAAAACTTTCGTTGAAACTACAGTCGCAATTGAGTTGGCGGCATCGTGAAAACCATTCACGAGGTCAAAAAGGAGGGCGATAATGATAATGACGATGAGCAGTGTAAACATGCCTGAAGCTTCTCTTTTTAATTAGGCGTATTTGACAACAATGGATTCGATCACATTTCCTGCGTCCTCACATTTATCAGTGGCCAGTTCCAGAATTTGATAGATTTCTCTTTTCTTGATGAGCGTTTTTGCATCAACGTCCGAATCGAAAAGTTTCTCGATGCTCAGATCAAAAATATCATCTGCCTGGTTCTCAATACTATTGATTTTGATAACACATTCGACAATTTTCTGTGTATTTTTCAGATTTCGAAGTTCCAAAACAGCTTCATTTACAGCTAAAACAGCATCGTAGATCACCGTGGCCATTTTAAGAATTCCCTGGTCGTTAGGATCTACTTTGTAGAAGTTGATGTTTTTTCCGGCGGCATAAATAAAGTCAGCAATATCATCCAATGAGGTAGCCAGGCTATGAATATCTTCCCGGTCGAATGGAGTGATGAAGTTTTTACCTAATTCGACAAAAATCTGGTGAGTCAGTTCATCATTTTGATGTTCCAAATCTTCCATTTCCTTGATGATGGTGTTCCGGACGTTGAAATCCGGTTCATTCACCAGTTGAGTCAATTTTTCCGCTATTTTCTCGATGTTTTCACCTGCTTTCTCAAATAAAGAGTAGAACACCCGATCTTTTGGCAAAAGAAACTTTAAAATGTTCGCCATAAGTAAAAAAAGTTTGAGACAAATTTAAACGATATACCTTTTAAACAAAGGTTCTTCTAAAAGCTTAACGTTAAGATAACTTTAAAAAAGAGCTTTGCTTTTGGGCAGAAATTAGGACGTGGTATGCTCGAATTTGTACCCCACTCCCTTCACTGTGCGAATGTAGTTCTCTCCGATCTTCTCGCGAAGTTTTCGAACATGTACGTCGATTGTGCGATCCCCGACAACGATATCTTTCCCCCAAACAGTGTCCAGAATAGTAGATCGTTCGATGACCATGTCCGGTTTGGAAGCCAGCAAAGCGAGTAATTCAAACTCTTTTCGGGGCAATTGGATTTCTTTTCCATCATGGATTACCAGGTAGCGATCCCGATCAATGATCAATCCGGTATCCTGATATAGTTGTGAGCTATAGTTTTCCTTTCGGCGGAGGAGTGCTTTGATTCGGCTGACGAGTACTTTAGGTTTAACAGGTTTTGCAATGTAATCATCGGCACCGGCATCCAGACCGGCCACCTGACTGTAATCTTCTGAGCGAGCAGTCAGGAAACAAATCAGGACAGATTTGAATTCATTCATAGAACGGAGTTCCTCACAAACTTCAATCCCATCCATTTGAGGCATCATGACATCTAGGAGAATAATGTCGGGGTGAAAGGATTTGGCTTTTTGAATTCCTTCAATTCCATTGGAGGCGGTATCTACCTGAAAACCCTCCTTTTCCAGATTGTATTTGATAATTTCCAGAATATCTTTTTCGTCGTCAATCACCAATACGGAACCCATATCCAAACTTTTTGATAAAGATACGATTCCTTTCCGAATTTTAGTGGTCCAACATGCATTTCAAGAAGAGCAAAGCGAGCGTTTATTTGACGTTTTTTTCCATTGGTCGATGGTTTTGACCGATTACGCAAAAAAACGATAAAAAACAGGTGTTTATTGACAAAAAAAATTAATTTTGTATCAGTAGTAGTAGGTTAGGTTGATTAGTGTAACGAGAGTTTCGAACAGCTGTTTGAAACTCTCGTTCATTTTTTAGGGGGTCGTGAGCCATTTAAATTATGCTATTTTTGTATCTCTGAGAGACCAAAGGAGTATTCTATGAAAGCCAAAATATTACTAGCTGAGGATGACATGAACCTTGGTTTTGTTATTGCAGATCAACTTAAATCCGAATCTTTTGACGTTGTTTTAGCCGTTGACGGAGCCGAAGCTTTTCAGAAATTTCATCAGGAAAAATTTCACTTGTGCATTTTCGACGTCATGATGCCGAAGAAGGACGGTTTTACTTTGGCGAAGGAAATCCGGAAACAGGATGCGGAGATTCCTATTTTGTTTCTGACAGCCAAGTCCATGACAGAAGATAAGATTGAAGGATTTAAGCATGGGGGAGATGACTACCTGACCAAACCTTTCAATTTTGAAGAATTGCTTTTGAGGATTAAATCCTTATTGAAAAGGGTACAGGTCTATACAGAAGATGTGCAGGAAACCGTGATAGATTTAGGCGAGTATCGTTACGATACCGAGAATTATCAGTTGGAACATCCTGCTTTCACCAAGTCATTGACAAAGAAGGAAGCCCAGATTTTGACTGTGTTGTGTAAGCACAAGAATCAGGTCGTGTCGAGAGAGACGTTGATGGTGGCCGTTTGGGGCAAAGAAGATTATTTCATTGGTCGGAGTTTGGACGTCTTTATTACAAAACTGAGAAAGTATTTGTCTGAGGACCCAAGAGTTCAAATTGCCAATGTACACGGAATTGGATTCAAGCTCGAATTGGGTGACAACGAGTAATTTTTCGGAATGAACCAGGTTTATATACTGCATTTGGAATCGGCAACGAAAGTTTGCTCGGTAGCCTTGTCCCGGGATGGGAAATTATGTCAATTGAAAGAATACGAAGGTGATGGCTATACGCATGGTGAAAACCTGACCTGCTTCATCGAAGAAGTTTTGGAAAAGGAAGGAATTCGTGCGACTGACCTGGCTGCAGTGGCGGTTTCATCAGGCCCCGGGTCGTATACTGGACTTCGGATTGGAACTTCGGTTGCCAAGGGAATTTGTTATGCCGTTGGAGCAAAGTTGATTGCTATAAACTCATTGGAAGTCATTGCTAATTTGGCCAGGAAAAAGTATCCGAAAAGTTTTATTGTCCCGATGATTGATGCGCGTAGAATGGAAGTTTATACCAGTGTTTTCGATCCAGGTGGAACGTGTATCCAGAATGTGGAAGCATTTGAAATGAAGGAAGATTCGTTTATCGATTTGAATCCAATGACCTGTTGTGGGGATGGAGCTGAGAAATTAAAAAGTATTTGGTCGGAAGACCGATGGGGAAGTATCGATTCAAAAATTCTTTCTTCAGCGGAGGGATTGGTAACTCTTTCCTTTGAAAAATATCAGAAAGGTCAGTTTGAAGATGTGGCTTATTTTGAGCCTTTTTATCTGAAAGACTTCGTCGTTAAGAAGAAGCAAAAATAAATTCGGGGTAAGGGAAATAAAAAAGGGGGACTCAAAGTCCCCCTTTCTATTTTAGGAAAATTCCTATTTAATGATTTGTATGTTTTGAGTTTCAATTCCCTCATTACTAATAATCATCAATTTGTACAGTCCATCGGCGAGATCTGAAAGGTTCAATACTTTGGACCCTTCTGACGAACCAACTTTGTATGCAAAGCTGCTCACCAATCTTCCTGTTGCATCATGCACTCGAATCTCTGTGATCTTGCTCACAAACTCACCGGAGATCGTAATTTGATCCCGAGTTGGGTTAGGATAAAGCTTGAACACATTCAACTCATTTTCTCCAATGGATACACACTGATCAACCACAATGGCGATTGTATCTGAACCTGTACACCCTGCGGGAGAAGTAAAGCTATAAATGATCTGATTCGTACCGATATGATCAGCTGGAACGAATTCAGTCGCCGTAGTTCCGTTGACGGTATAAGTACCACCGGCTGGTGTTCCGAAATCAAGTGCGAGCGTATCATCTGTATGACACATATTCGCCTGATCTGTCAAAGTCACTGTCGGCAATGGATTAACCAGTACCGTGGTGTTTGCGGAGGCCTGAGAAGTACATCCGTTTAATGTTACTGTCACGGAGAAGCTTCCCGCTGTACTAACAACAATCGACTGAGAAATTTCTCCCGTGGACCATTCGTTTCCATTCGCGGAGGAAGAAGTTAAAGTAACGCTACTTCCTTCACAGATTGAAGTTGAACCGTCTGCTGAAATGGTTGGTGTCGCTGGAGGAGTATTTACTGTTACAGTCACGGGATCCGAAGTTTCGGAACAGGTTCCGGCAGTAGCAGTTACAGTATACGTTCCAGCCTGGTTTACAGTAATGGAAGCTGTTGTTGCACCATTAGACCACATAATTCCGCTTGTTTCCGAAGATGTCAATACTACGGTTTCACCGGTACAAATAGTGGTAGATCCACTAGCCGTGATTACAGGCTTCGTAGGTGCTCCTGTTTCAGTAACCGTTGCACTAATTGTACGGTTTCCACATCCGTTATCGAAAGTGATATCGTAGATACCTGCCATCAATCCGCTGATCGTAGCTGGCAAGGTGGTGCTCATTGATCCTGGGACGTTTCCATTCCATGTCAAAGTTCCGGAATCACTACCGTTGACCACAATGCTTCCATCCGTTCCACCACACGTCGATGTTGGAGTTACCGTACCAATCGAAATGCTAGGATTGGACGAAACAACACTGATGGTAATCGTATTTGAAATGGCAGTCGTAGGTGAAGCACAAGCACTGCTTGAAATTAGCTCACAAACAATTTGATCACCGTCTTGTAAGATGGAGGTACTGAAACTGGCACCAATTAGAGCAGAAGATCCATTTCTCTTCCAGGTCAGTGTTGGAGTAGCCCCACCATTCACAGCTGTTGCTGTAAATGTAACGTTCGTACCGGAACAAATTGAGTTATCTGCATCATCTGAAGTAATCGTTAGCGAAGCAGGAGCATTCGCATTCACAGTCATGCTGATCGAGTTACTGGTAACCGTTGTTCCACATGCATCTGTGTTTGTTACATCACAAGTGATTACAGCACCATCTGCTAAAGCATTATCGGTGTAATTCGGAGAATCCGTACCTACATTACTTCCGTCAACTTTCCATTGATAAGAAGGTGTTGTTCCTCCATCCACAACAGAGGCTGTGAATGTGACTGATGTACCGTCACAGATATCATTATCGGCATCGTCTGATGCTATGGTAACTGTTGTTGCTGGAATTGGAGTTACATCTACTACCTGGCTGGCAGCTGTAGAAACACAACCTCCTACATTTAGGCTAACGGAGTAAGTTCCGCTTGCCGTTACCGTGATACTTTGAGTCGTTTCTCCAGTAGACCATACATTGTCCGTTGCTGACGATGAAGTCAGTGTGACTGAACCGCCGTCACAGAAAGTAGTTGGACCACTTGCCGTAATAGTTGGTGCCGCTGGAGCCCCTGGATCAGTCAGACTTACAGTGACTGTATTTGAAGTACAACCATCGTCAAAGGTGAAGTTATACGCACCGGCAGCTAATGATCCTTCCGTGTGTGGAAGTGTTACACTGCTGGAGCCGGACGCAGCACCGGACCATGATAAAGTACCGGTACCAGTACCCAAAATTTCGATGGAACCGTCAGACGTCCCACATCCACTCGGATCTGTTGCCGTTCCTTGCGTAATACTTGGATTTGCATTAACAGTTACACTGGATCCAGCAGAGGTTGCTGTACAGCCGGATACATTAACGGTGACCGTATATGTTCCTGTAGCACTCACTGAGATACTTTGAGTTGTTTCTCCAGTAGACCATGTATTTCCTGTAGCTGCTGATGAAGTCAGTGTGATTGTTTCACCCTGACAAATCGTGTTGTCAGCATCGGAAGATGTAATGGTTGGTGTTGTTGGTGCTCCTGGATCTGAAATACTTCCACTTACTGTGTTGGAAGGACATCCATCATCAAATGTGAAGTCATAAGAACCAGCTGCCAAACCTGTAACGGTTGCAGGAAGACTTACTCCAGTCATACTTCCGGAAGCAGTTCCTGTCCAGCTTAAATCTCCAGTTCCAGTTCCTGAAATCTGGATGCTACCATCACTGGCACCACAAGCTGTTGGGTCCGTAGTTGTTCCAAGAGTGATCGCAATACCATTCTGAACAGTTACCGAGGTGGCCGCCGAAGTCGCCGAACATCCACTTTGAGTAACCGTAACAGAATAATTGCCAGTTGCAGATACGGTGATACTTTGAGTTGTTTCTCCAGTGGACCAAGTGTTTCCACTCGCTGCAGAAGAAGTTAGTGTTACAGAACCACCACTACAGAAAGTGGTTGCACCGCTAGCCGTAATTGTTGGCGTCGCTGGAGCTGATGGATCTGTAAGTGTCTGACTAATGGTGTTAGAAGGACATCCATTGTCGAATGTGATATCGTAGTTACCCGCTGTGAGTGCAGTAATCAAAGCTGGCAAGGTAGTTGCCGACATTGATCCGCTGGAAGTTCCTGTCCATGAAACGGTACCAGTACCAGTCCCAATGATTTGGATCGTACCATCAGCAACACCACAGGCAGAAGGATCAGAAGTTGTTCCAACTGCAATCGTAGGACTAGCATTAACGGTTACCACTTCATCAGAAGAAGTCGCCGAACATCCACTTACCACGATAGTCACATTGAATGTTCCACTCGCACTAACTGTGATACTTTGAGTTGTCTCTCCATTGGACCATGTATTTCCAGTAGCAGCTGAGGAAGTGAGTGTAATTGTTTCACCCTGACAAACAGTGTTGTCCGCATCAGAAGATGTGATGGTCGGAGTAGACGGAGCCCCTGGATCAGAAAGACTTCCGCTTAGTGCGTTGGAAGGACATCCATCGTCAAAGACAAAGGAATAAGAACCAGCTGCCAAACCTGTAACAGTTACAGGAAGAGTTACTCCGGTCATATTTCCGGAAGCAGTTCCTGTCCAGCTTAAATTTCCAGTTCCGGTTCCAGAAATCTGAATACTACCATCACTAGCGGCACATGCCGTTGGATTCGAGGTTGTACCTAAGGTAATTGTAGGTCCATTTTGAACCGTTACGGAAGTTGCTGTTGAAGTAGAAGAACATCCACTTTGAGTAACCGTCACCGTATAATTTCCAGTAGCTGAAACCGTGATTGCTTGCGTTGTTTCCCCGGTTGACCATGTGTTACTTGTTGCCGAAGAAGAAGTCAAGGTAACTGAACTTCCATTACAGAAAGTAGTTGCTCCACCGGCTGTAATTGTTGGTGTAGCAGGTGCTGTATTCATCGTTACGGTCTCCCCGGCAGAAGTTGAAGAACATCCGGCTACTGTATGCGTAACTGTAAATGTTCCAGCTGCACTTACAGTGATACTTTGTGTCGTTGCACCTGTTGACCAAGTATTGCCTGAAGCAGCCGAAGAAGTCAGTGTCAATGTTTCACCCGGACACAAGGCATTGTCAGCATCCGAAGAAGTAATTGTCGGAGTAGCCGGTGCACTTGGGTCACTCAAAGTACTTGAAAGCGTATTTGAAGTACAACCGTTATCAAAAGTAATGCTATAACTTCCGGCACCTAAACCAGTAATTGAAGCTGGCAAAGTAGCTCCTGGCATTGATCCGCTGGAAGTACCAGTCCATGAAATGGTACCTGTACCAGTTCCACTCACTTCAATAGAACCGTCTGATCCGCCACAAGTAGTTGGACTCGTCAAGGTTCCTTCCGTAATTGTTGGAGGAGTGTTTACCGTGACAGTCGTCGCAGCAGAAGTAGCACTACATCCACTTTGAGTAACAGTAACTGTATAATTTCCAGCTGTTGATGCAGTGATGCTTTGTGTTGTTGCTCCGGTTGACCAGGTGTTTCCAGTAGCTGAAGAAGAAGTCAAAGTGACAGAACCTCCAGTACAGAAAGTAGTTGCTCCACCAGCCGAAATAGTCGGCGTGGCTACCGAATTAACGGTCAATGTAGCTGTCCCTGAAGCAACAGTCGAACAAGCGTTACTAACGTTACATCTGAAAATGTATCCGTTCATACCAGCTGTGGCACCTGTAATAGTAATGGTGTTTGTCGTGGCACCTGAGATGGTTCCCCCATCAACAGCATCACCGAATCCTGAACCGGTATCCACTTGCCATTGATATCCGGTGGCATCTGAACTACTCACGGAGAAGCTTGTATTATCTCCGGCACAAACAGTTGCGTTTGAAGGGTCTGTATCAACAGTTGGATTTGTACACGGAGGAGGGGTGATATAAATACCATAATCCTCTACCTCACCATACTGAACATCGGCACATCCACCTGTTATTCCGGCAAAGTCAGAAATGACTCGCATACGGATCATTTTTCCGGTAACTGCTGGAGCAGCCGGAATGGTTACAGAAGTTGTATGAACTCCACTTCCTGTAGATGCTGCATCCAACACAATTTCAGAAGCTTCATAAGTTCCGTTGTCATTGTAGTCAATATATACCCGACAATTTTCAGGGTTTCCATTGCTCAAGGTCACAGTCAGCGTATGTGTCGTATTGGCATCGACTGTTGTATTTTTTGTACATGTAAAATCCTGAGTTCCATCGTTGTTGTTCAAGTTGTGATTATTGTCAATAACGTTGAATTGCACTCGAATAATTCCTGTTCCGAAATTACCTGTATTTACCGTAGCTGGTGAACAAGTACTGGTTGGAGCAGCTGCAACAACCAATGACGCTTCATTAGAAGTAGCTGTACCACAAGCATTAGTTGCAACACAACGGTATTTGTATCCGTTTTCACCAACCGTAAATCCGGTTAAGGTGAGCGCATTGGTAGTTGCATTGCTGTAAATTCCACCATCAGAAACATTGGTGTAACCAGAACCGTTATCTACCTGCCATTGATAGGTGATCGGAGAAGAACCTGTGAATGCTGCTGTAAATGTAGCGTTCAATCCGGCACAACCACCCTGATCAGTAGGGTCGGTATTCACAACTGGAGCAGAACATGGAGGAGGGGTAATATAAATACCATAGTCTTCAATTTCTCCGTAGGTCAAAGTATTACATGGTCCGCTGATTCCACCAAAGTCAGAGATAACTCTCATACGAATCAATTTTCCAGTGACATCTGGAAACTGCGGGATGGTTACTGAAGTCGTGTGAACTCCGGATCCAACCGGGCCACTTGTATAGACTTGTTCAGAAGCTTCGTACGTTCCGTTGTCGTTATAATCGATGTAGGCCTGGCAGCTTTCAGAGTTTCCGTTATCAAGTGTAATGGTCAGCGTGTAGGCAGTATTCGCATCCACTGTGGTGTAATCTGAACAAACGAAATCTTGTGTTCCGTCATTGTCATTGGCTGTGTGGGCATTGTCAATCGTGTTGAATTGTACCCGAATAATACCAGTTCCGAAGTTACCAGTGTTTGTCGTACTTGGTGCACAAGTACTGGCAGGTGCTGTACCTGCCGCAGAGTAAGCAATTGATTTACTATCGTTTGCAGCATAATCATCCGATCCACCGTTCGGGTTGGAAGTAGCAACATTGAATGTGTGTGCTCCTGCTGTGGAGCTATAGGTAGGAAGGGTTACATTCTCTGAAGCATTGGAGGCCAGGCTACCAGTCCAGTTAAAAGTCTGAGTAGTCCCTCCGTCAATATCGTATGAAATAGTTACGCTGGTTAGTGTACTGGAACCGAAGTTCTTTAAAGTGATGATTGGGTCCAAATCCGTTCCACAGACGGCTGAACTCGGATTCACAACTGCAAGGATTCCCGCATCATTGGCAAACACTGGATTACAACCGTCAGAAGTCGTGAGGCTTGCTCTGGCTCCTGTCATGGTCGCTACCAGTCGGGTTTTTTGCCCTGCGGTAAACTCGGTTTGACAGTCATCGGATGAATAATCCATGAAGTTATGAACGAACAAACTGTTTGAAGAACCACCGTCACAGGAGTTCGTACCACCAGTGTTACAATCACTACTACTTCTTCTGTGCGGAGGCGTATCAGAAACACAGTCTCCCACACCTGAACCACAACCATTACCTGACGGACATGAAGCTCCGTTGTTGTCACCCTCAAAAGTGTGATAGAGATTCAGTCCGTGACCTAATTCATGAATGAACGTAATATTTCTGTTCGTATAACTTTTTAAGTTGTACCCAATGGAACCATCCGGGTCATAACCGAATGAATTGTAAAGGATGATTGTTCCATCCTTGGCTGAAGAAGCACCTGGAAAATAAGCATATCCTTGTGTTCCAGAACCCGCATTATTGTCATTGATTTCCGTGACAATCCAAACATTATAATATTTAGTGTTGTCCCACTTACTCAATGCTTTGACGGCATTTTCGTTATCCGTCCCGGTTCCACCACCGGCATCACAAACACCCTTGGTAGCGTATCCTGTAACACCCGAACCGTCTACCCGCAGAATACCCGTAGTTGGGTTTCCAGAAGGGTCACGTTGTGCCAGACAGAATTGAATTTCTGTATCTACCCCAGTGTAGGTTGTAAGGGCCGTACTGGTATTCGAGTAGGCTGCGTTAAGATTATCGATAGCACTTTGAATCTGAGCATCCGAAATGTTCGCACCAACTCCCACGGCTTGACCTGTGTGAATGACGTGAACTACAACAGGAATCGTGTAGGTTGCTTTGTTGGTCACCGGATTCTTCAAGAATTCCTGATAATGCTGCTCAACTTCTGCTCGTCTCTGAACATAGGCAGGGTCGTTTTTCATCAGGTATTCATGTCTCGCATCAAAACCACAGTCCTGGTGCTTGGAATGATCTACCGGTTTGATCCCATGATTTAAGTAGTTCTGTTGGCCATACAAAGCCCCAGAAAAACCTAGAATGATCATGGAAACAACAAGGAATAGTTGTCTCTTCATAATTTGTGGATTAAAAATAAAACTCTAAAGATAGAAAAAACTGTCTAAAAAAAGAAAAAATAGATTGGGAAAGAATCCTTGCCATAAAAGACAAAGAAATAGATTAATAAGCCAGAGATCAGTCGCTTATTAAATTTTTAAGTTCTTGAATGATCTGTTCCGTGACTTCATTAACGTGGATGAGTTTGGTTTCCAGTTCGGAATCCATTTTGGAAAGAAGCTCCACCTGGGCTTCGTCCAGAAAGCGAAGTGGTTTCACAAGTTCTTCGGCATCAAGCAGTCGAGCATTGGAAAGCATGCGATGAGCACATTGCTGGAGTCCTTCCCAATTTGTTTCTTTCAGCGATTGGTTCAGTTCACTGCATTGTATCGGAAGGTCTTCCAGAAGTTGGAAAATGATTTCATTCATCAGTGATTTATCTCCATTGCAGATAGTTTCCAGTGTACGAAGTCCCCACTTTTTTGGATGAGATGGAAAACTGAATTGCTGAATTTGTTTGAGTAGTTCTTCCGGATGAAAGGGTTTATGCAAATACGCATCGAATCGGAGTTCATTTTTTTTCAGGTCGGGAGAAAGTTGGTTGGCAGAAATAATGATAACCGGAACTTCTCCATTCGGGTGTGATTTTATTTCCTTGAGCAATTCTGATTCACTCAGCCCTGGCATTTTCCAATCACTTAAAATCAGGTCATAGGGTCTTTGGTCCAGTGCTGAAATAAGTTCTTCCCCCGATCTGACACAGTGAAATTGATAACCTTGTCTGGACAGAATGTTTGTGATAAAAATGAGGTTTACTTCATTGTCATCGGCGACCAATAGACGAAGCATCTTTTTCTCAGTTAACCTGGAAGTGTCGCTTGTAGGTTCGACGATAGGTTCCTGTCCTATCTTTTGAGGAATTTTTACAATGAAAGTGCTTCCTTCTCCCAGTTTACTTTCGACCTGAATTTCGGCATTCAGGAACTGAATCAATTTTTTGGTGATCGATAATCCCAGTCCAAAACCATCACTTGTTTTCGTCCCTTCTTCACCTTGTTGAAAGCTTTCAAAGATGTTTCCCAGGTCCATTTCCGATATGCCTGGTCCACTGTCTTTCACCGAGATTTGCAGGATGAAATTCTCCTGATTGCGCTCATGAATCGACACCTGGAGTCCAACAATTCCTTTGCTTGTAAATTTGATTGCATTTGTCAGAAGATTGCGAATGATCTGACTCACTTTTACTACGTCTCCAAAAATATAGGCTGGAACCTCATGATGGATTTCGAGTTGCAGTTGCAGTCCTTTTTCTTCTGCTTTTAAGCGAAAAGTATTTAGGATTTCCTGAAAACGTTGGTGACTTTGGTAGTTATTTTCAATCAGCTTAGTTTCTGAACTTTGGAGCTTACTGTGTCCCAAAAATTGCTTGAGAAGTTCCACAAGATGGGTACTGCTGTCTCGGATGATTGCCAGATGTTCCTGTTGTTTTTGGTTAAATTGTCCGTATTCTTCATCTTCTATCAGTAGATTGGCAAAGCCATAAATGGCATTGATCGGCGTGAAAATTTCATGACTCAGGTGGGCCATGAAAAGCTCTTTTTGACGTGCGTTTTCTGCTATGATTCTGTTAGCTTCTTCCAGGGAAACAAGGAGCTTATGAATTTTCTTGGCATTGAGGTCCTGGATTCTCCGACTGTTATTGAAAAAATCTTCATGATATTGTTCGGGCATAGCAGCGGGATGTTTACAAATCTGTTTTGAATTCGAAGCTCATGTTGCTGAGCATTTCGTATTCTTTCCCGATCTCAATCATATCACTATCATCCTTTTTAGTCCACCAAAACACAGTGACTTTTTTGCCCTTTTTTTCAAGTTTTTTGAGTTTCATTAGGATATCATAGAAATACTTTTGGGAGATGGAATCAAAGTAATCCAACTTAAAATGAAAATCAATGGAATCATTCATTTGATCAATGTAATTATCCAACCAATTGAGGACAGGTTTGTAAAGTTCGAATGCGTTATCAGGGAAGGAGCGACCTTCAATTTCGCCAATTTTTTCTGCTGAATTCAATTGGATTCCTGGCGAGTCGATCGTCCCCTTGATGATCAGTGATTCAATCTGGGTGTTCATGGTTTTTCAAAAGATATTGAGATGGTAAAATAGATCAGGTTTTTAGAGATTTTTTGCATGTCTATTTGGATATTTTTCTGAGATAGATTGTAAAGGCGAAGCATTCCATTTCCGGCATTTAAGCCCTTTTTTCGCAACTTTTTAGTTAGATTTTCCCGAATGGTTTCAGAAATTTCTTCCAAAGACTGATTCTCAATGTTGTTCAGTTTGTTATAGAATTTTCTGAAGTCCTGAGTCAGGATGTTGTTGGAGGCGATCAATTGAAAGGAATCATCTTTTTCCTGGAAGGCGAAGGAATGGCTGTTCTCTTCATGATTGAGTTGATCTTTATAGTCCTGAATGTTTTGAAGCAACTCGATGGTCGCATGCACAATTTGCTTTCTCAAATTGGTGCTTACATTTCTGTTTTGGAGAGTCTCTTCAATGCTCTGAATGATCTGCACCTTATTCTGATGGTTGATCAATCCTTCAAAATGAAGATGCGATTTGTATGTCCGGTGAGTGTCCATCATTTTTTCCATGATCAGTCATTGATTTTGATTCCAACAATCAGAATGTCATCAAGTTGCTTGTTCGCTCCTTTCCAATTTACGAATTGTTCCTCTAGAAAACTTTTCTTTTCGACAAATGGGATCGTTTTATCTACGAGTATTTGATGGAGTCGATCGGTCGAGAATTTATTTTGCTCTGTCCCGCCGAATTGGTCTGGAAATCCATCTGAATACATGTATAGTTCATCATTCGGATTTAAACGAATGCGTTGACATTCAAACACTTTTTCATTTCCGTAGTTATATCCTGCAATTCCATGGAGTGAGGCTTTATGTATTTTTAAATCACTGCCGCTTACTTGAATGAGTGGTCGTCGGGCTCCCGCAAAAGCAGCATTTTTCAGGTCTTTATCAATTTGTAACAAACCTATTTCAAGACCATCCATTGGAGCATGTTCGTCATGCTGTTTCAGAGAACGAACGATTTGTTTGTCGAGTTCTTCCAGAATTTCGGCAGGTTTTGCTTCTGGATTTCGTTCCATGATATGATTGAGACTTAGTGTACTAATCATTGAAACGAAGGCTCCTGGAACACCATGTCCGGTGCAGTCTGCCGCAGCAATGAAATAATCGTTTGTGTTTTCATGAAACCAGTAAAAATCCCCGGATACGATATCTTTGGGGAGATACAGGATGAAGTATTCCAGTCCGGACATGCTAATTTCTTTACTTTGAGGAAGCAGGGCACTTTGAATACGCAAGGCATAGTTGATGCTGCTCTTGATACTTTTATTCTGCTTTTCAACGAGGGATTTTTCTTTTCGGAGTTCTTTGGTTTTGTTTGCCACTTCTTTCCGAAGTGTTTTTCTGATTTCCAACAGGTAGCTCATTCTCCACTGGAAAATCAACCAAATAACTGAAATAACAGCAAGTAGCATGAGGATGATAAACCAGGTTTTTTTCCAGGTGGGTTGATCAATGCTTACATGAAAAGTGGCGGGTTTAGGGTCCCAATTTCCTTTGGAATCAGCTGAGTATACGAGGAAAGTGTAATTTCCCTCTGTGAGTTTTGGGTAGGAAATTTCTGTTTGGTCCAGCTCCTGATGCCATTCATGTTCCAGTCCTTTCAGGATGTATTTATACCTAATTCTTGACTTTCTGGAAAATCGAACTCTGGAGAACTCAAATTTCAGGGAGTAGCTACCATAGGGAAGTTCAATTCGTTCTGTTTGTTTTAGTTCTTTTCCGTTCAGTGCAATTCTACTGAAAACGGTATTACAATCTTTGGGTTTTGGGAAGTCGTTTTGAAGGTTGAATTGAATGAGTCCACTTTCCGTTCCGACCAGAACTCCTTTTCCTGGGAAAGAAAGGATTGCATTGTGATCACAAACGACACCAGGATAAACACTTGTTCCATAGGAATTTTCAGTCATCCGTAGAATGGATACACCTGTTTTGTGTCCTACAAAAAGTTGTGTTTCTGATGCGACAAGAACGGAATAAATAAAATCAGACAACAAGCCATCCTGTTCTGTTATTTGAGTAAATTTTTTTCCGTTAAAATGAAAAAGGCCGTCCCCAAAAGTCCCCAGCCATATCCCGCATGGCGCGTGTTCATGGATTGCATTGATGTGATAAGAATTTAACCCGCGAATTTCCTTATACAAGTTAAATTTCCCGTCGCGGTATCGACATGGTCCCAATCCCCGAAAGCCGATCCACAAATCTTCCTTGGAACCAAAGTACAAACTTCTGACTTCGTTATGTGGAAGTCCGTTGTCTGTTGACAAGGTCTCGACCCGGAAGTTTCGGCGGTCGATCACGTAAAGACCCTGCAATGTTCCGATATATATTTTTTTTTCGTTCTTCGAAATGCAGGTTACTTCCTGAAAATCAAGATGATTTTTGCTGGAAAATGCTTCTAAGCTCCCGGTGTTTCGGTCGAAGCGATAAATTCCGTTTTCTCTTGTACCGATCCAAATTGACTTTTTAGTACTGAGTAGCGCACTTATTTCATAAGATTGGAGTTTTCGGTGGAGCTTATGTAAAGTCTTTTTGTTGGCGACAACATCAAAAATTCGCAAGCCCTTCTTAGTTCCAAGAACAACCCGATTGGAGTCCAGGCGACACAGAGCGGTAACTCCTTCTTCAAATTGGAGTTGATTCATGTCTTTTTTTATCCCTCGAAAAAGTCCTTTGCCAAGTGATCCCACCCAAAGGTTTCCTTCCTGGTCAGCGTAAATTTCCTGGAGCAATAAGTCTTTGTCTTCCTGGATATCTTTAAACCAGTTGAGTTTCCTGGGATTTGCATAATTTAGAAACCATAGACCGTCATTTTCGGTAATTACGGCAAGTGTATTGGGTTTAACTGACAGAATCTTCTTCATCTCAAAAGAAGGATGCTGCCCCCCCCTGATATTTATTTCTTGTTTCAAGCGACAGGACTCTCCATTCCATTCGTAAATGGCGAATTTTTCGCTTTCGGATGAGGCAATAAATCCATTTGAATTTTGGCTCAGCAGATAATAAGAAGCCCTTGAGATTTCCTGATGTCGGATCAACTTATTCTTTTCCCATTTCACTTGCAAGAGCCCTTTTGTCGTTGCCAAAATGAGTTCTTTTGGTCCGTTCAAAAGATCGTATACACCTTCTTCAGTCAATTCAACATGTCGCGTATTTAAGTTAATGGTAAAGAGTTTTTGATCATTGCAAAGCGCAAGTACATATTCCGGGCTTGGATGGATGAGTTTTAGGATGCTTTTATTTTCGAAAACCTTGCTTTTGAAGGCCTCGACCAGACCATTGTTGTGGAGAATGCTGATGCCATTTTGAAAATGCCCGATCCAGACATCTCCATTGCTAAGGGTGACTTGCGAATAACAGAAGTCATTGAGTAAGCCGGTGGATTCAGTAAATTTTTTGAGTTTGCGACCATCATAGCGGTAAAAACCCTTCTCAGTGGAAATTAAAAGTCTGCTTTTGTGGTCCTGTGAAATGTCATACACGAAGTCGGCAGAAAGCCTGAACTGATTCCAGGTATATTGCTGTTGGGCCCCAACATGAGTAAAAAAAGCATGAACGAAAAGGAAAAGGGTGATATAGCTTTTGGTCCTCGTCAACGTGCCTTTGTATTAATAATAATATCCACTTTGTATTTGTACTTCGGTTTTCCTCCAATGGGTGATGAGTATAGAGGAATTGCCTCATTGTATTGATTCATCATATAGAAGGTAACGTCGTTTACACGATCTTGAAGCTTAATAAATTGAATGTCAAGTGAAGTGTTTTTTTCTTCTTCGGTTACAGGGTATTTGGTGCTGGCCCAGTCTCCGTTTCCGGAGACATCTAATTTGACGTGGTTCTTAGACACTGAATTAATTCTGAGTTCCGCTTCGTCGTCCATGTCAAAATTATATTGCGTGATTGAAATAATGTTGTTGTCCACAAAAGGGTAGATGTGACATTTGGTTCCCGAATTCAACGGTAATCTGAAACTGATTTCGTAGGTGAATGAGTTCGCTCCTTCAATATGCTTGTTTTCTTTTTGGGAGGAGCTAAGAAAGTAATTGTACAAATTTCCGTCGTCCCCTGAAATTCCCTCGCAAATAATTTTGAATACGTAGCCATTTAGGTCTTTGTCAAACTCACCTTGATTAGGAATGAAGGGACCGATACTAACCCACTGATTATCCGTATGTCCCTGGTTGGAAAAGACTTTTGATTGGAGTAAAATACCACTTTTGTAACCTTCTTTTGGGTTGATTCCACGAGCGTTTTTGTTTGAGTAAGCCCCGCTTCCTCCGTAAACATAAAATCCGGTTTGAGTATTCGGGGTGTTTTTGATGAGATCATGTTTTCCTCCAACTTCCGGATCAAAAATTCGAACAAAGAAAGGTTGTTTGTAGTTTTTCGGGATGACAAAAAAGAAGGTTTGACTAAAATCGTCATCACCGTAATAGGGGTTCGAAGCCTTTCCGAAGGTACATAGAAATTCAATTCCCTGCTCTGCGCCTGGAATCGCCTGGGCTGCTGCATGTTGCTTCCAACATAGACAGAGAACAAGCGTCAACACTGGAATTGTCCTATTGTGCTGAGCCAACCTGAACTTTTTCATAGTACGCATACTTTAGTTTTTTGTGCCGATCAAAAATGAAACAACGAATTTTTACCTGACCCATTTCATCAAAAATGAATTTCAGTTTGTTTCCTTTTTGGGCTGGGGAAGCATCAATTTTCCAATAGATTATTTCGGAAGTGTCTAATCCTGAGTAGATAAGATCGTAAGAGTGATAAATCCGCAATTTGTTGATATCCGCGATCTGATTTTTCCGCATGAGGTTAAAATATTCGACTTCCGGGATTTCTACCATGAACGTCGAGTCTTCCTTTCTGATGGCCAGCTTGCTTTCAGCATCTGAGACACGCAAAACTACTGGATAACTTCCAGGACCATTGACACAAAATTCAACCTCGGTTCCGGTCCTGACCTGATCGCGCATAAACCATTTGAAAATAAGTTCGGGATTCAGTGGATCAATTGATCTTTTAGCGTTGATGGTGAAACAGTATTGAGAAACTTTCCTGGGGTTTTCTTTTAAGAGACTATCGGGAAAATGATTGATGAACTGCACAAGTGAATCCTGAGCAAAGCAATGACATGTTGTGCAAAGCAGAAAAACGATTAGAAGATTCCTATACATCTTTTTGCTGGCTACTTAAGAAAAGTTCAAAGGACTTTAACCTCCTCTGAGAAATGGGAATACTTGTGTCATTTTGCATCAGGATATCTCCACCTCTTTTTTTGGTATACGACTGAATCCAGTTGGAATTGACGATGAATGAATGATGAACTCTGAAGAAAGTAGAGTGATTTTCCAGTTTTTGTTCAATTTTGCTCATCGTTTCCGAAGCGAAAACAACTTCATTTACAGTAGTAATTTGCGTATTGGCACCGTCCGCTTCACAATAAAGGATTTCAAGTGGATTAATCAATCTAAATTGATTGCCTACGCGAATCTTAATTCGTTCTCCTGAATGTGACTGAATTTCATGACTTTGCTTCAAGACGAGGTTTTGGATGCATTTGTCAATAGCTTTTCGGAGAGCTTGGGGCATAACTGGTTTTAGGAGGTAGTCCTGGGCTCCGTACTTGATTGCATCAAAGGCATATTCTTTGGAAGAAGTAGTGATAATTACCTCAAATTGTTTGTCTTGAAAATGATGTAGAATATCAAAGCCTTTTCCATCGATTAGATTAACATCAATGATAAGAATGTCAGGAGATTGGACTTCGATTTGCTGAAGGGTGCTTTCGACTCTTTCGGATTCAAAAAGAATTTTTATATCGGGAAATAATTCAGCCAGTTGATGCCGTAAAATTTTACGGACAATCGGGTCATCTTCGACTAAGGCCAAATTATACATGCAAATCAGGAATTGTAGTAAGTAGTTTTTTGTCGATCAAATTTACAACAAAATTTAAAACTATATGGGTTTCAAATTGTGGTGTTTTGTTTGGATAGTGACAAATAACTATGAAAAATTGTGAGCGAAACGCAGTTATTTAGGAAGCGTCTCACTTGTGTGAAAGAGGTTTTGATTTCGACATAGAAAGCCTATCTTCGTAGTGATTTTTGTGAAATTATCTCAAAATATGGTACTACTACGCTATTGCATTTTAGCTTTCTTACTTGCAGCTTCCGGAATAGCTGCTGCTCAAACAACCGGTTTAATTGTGGAACCTGCAACAGGGGCCTCGGCCGCGATCTTGGATCCGAACGGGGATGGGTATGTCTCTGCTACGACGGCTGGTTTTGCGGGGGATGATCAGCTCCTGGCAAATAATGAATTGGGATGGAGAACATTGATTCCGGCAGGTTCGGAGCCTAATTCGGATGTTCGGAATGGGCCGGATTGCGGATTTACCGATTTCGTGGAATCAACCTCAGGAGGGATTGACCCCGTGTTTCATCTCAGTACAGGTACTGAGTGGTTGTTTCGTTTCCGAATGGCGTCGATTGCACCAAATGCGAAATCCTATTCGATTTTAGTTGATATCGATAACCTAATTGGACCAACGGATGACTGCTATATTGCGGGTGTTAACCCTGGTTTTGAGCTAGAAATAGTCTTGTCGACAAAATTTGGTGTCAGAATCTATGATCATCGATTGGCTTGTGGGTCAAACTTGATTGCTTCCTATGGCGTAGATCGAATTCAGAAGTCCATAGCGGCTTCTACAGTTTGTTCTTCCATTAACTATTTTATTGAATATTATGTGGATTGGTCTGATCTGACAACGCAGTTTGGGATCGACGAAAACACGGCGATGAGATACGCCATTGTCGATAACATGGCAGCCGACAAGTCCACTATTTGTAATCCTTCATCAGCTTCTGATATTGGTGGGGTGGATGATACTGGTTGTGGAAACCTGGAGTCTTGTTTTACAGATATTATCGAAGAGCAACCGACATGTTCTCCGAGTGCTACAGCGACATGTGTTTATTCTGATTGTCCAATAATTTCAGGACTTCCTTTAGCAACAGGAGCAACTAGTGTAAGTGGTACTTCTACAGAAGCAGATGGTACGACGATCCGTTTGTATGTGAATGGTGGATTGGCTGGATCGACAACGGTGACAGGGGGGGGCTGGACGGTCTCACCGATTACGGCACTTGCGGCGGATGATGCGGTGACTGCGACAGCCCAGGCTACAGGCGAAGTAGAATCAGGAACGAACTGTAATAATGTACAGGTTGCCGGAGCAAGTTGTTCGGACCCTGTTACTTCGGTTAATGTTTGTAATGCGAATAAAGCTTTTACTGGGGTTACCACTGAAGTCGGTGCGACAATTACTTTGTATGATGCGAATGGGGTGGTACAAAACCCAACAAGTGGTACGGTCTGGAATGCAGGATCATCTACGATTACTTCTACCAGTGTACCTTCAGCCTTGTCACCAACAACGGATAATTTCCTATGGCGTTGTGTTGGATCAGGTTCAACAACCAGTTGTACGGCTGGTGGAGGACCGTGTTTGACAGATGGAAACTATTATTTGACTACGCAAAACACTGGAGAATGTGAATCAACACCATTTTGGTTTTGTATTGGTCTGAGTGGAAGTACGGCTACACCTACAATCTCGACAACAATTACGACAGCGACAACTTCTGTGACTGGAACGGTACCGGCTCCGGAGAATATTGCCGGTGTTTTGGTGATCCTGTTTAATAATGGTTTTGAAGTTGGACGTACCACCACCACCGCAGGTGGAGCCTGGACGATTAATAGTCTTTCTTTTGCTGCATGTGACGTGGTTACTGCTCAGGCGATTAAGACGGCGGCAACGGCAAAATGTCCGTCGGTGCTTTCTGCCTCACAAACTGTTTCGGGAGGAACAACTGCGACTCCTACAGTTAGTGGTTCTTATTGTGGAACCACGGCAACAGTTTCTGGGACATCAACAGAAGATGGTGCAACTATTGAAGTGTTTGATGATGGGGTTTCCGCAGGTACAACCACTGTGAGTGGGGGGCTATGGGAATTGACAGGTTTGACAATTGCTCAAGGAAGCGTGATTACCGCCCGTGCGACGAATTCCGGAGGGTGTAAGTCGGTAAGCGCATTGTCTTCAGGGGTAACCGTTGGAACGCAGAACACGAATGCAACTACGATTGATCAGAACCCGTTGATAGAAAGTGATGTTACCATTACTGGTACCGGTACACCATCAGATGTGATCAGCTTATATATAGATGGTTGGCCATTGTACCTGGACTTTGCAGAAACATCAGCAGCTTCTACAACTGTTACCGGGGGCGGTACCTGGTCGATAACTCTTACAGATAATACCTTATACGCTGGGGCTTCCGTGACAGTACGTTCTTCAAATGGTTCAACTTGTGAAAGTACGGATCAGGATCCAACGCCAGTAAATTGTCAGTCACCAACACTGACGCTTGTTGTGAACCCTGATAATTCAGTGATCTGTACGGGAACTGCGGTTACGAATGTTGAAGTTGAAAGTTCACAGTCGGGCGTGATTTATCAGTTATTGGATGGTGGGACTCCTACTGGTTCCTCGAAGCTGGGGAATGGGGGTACAATAACCCTGTCTACGGCACCTTTGTCTTCAAATACGACGATTAGCGTAAGAGCGATCAAGTCCCCTTATGATGGAAGCTGTACGGTTACTTTGAATGAAACGGTTGCAGTGACAGTGGTTTCTCCCCCAACAATTGCTTATGTTACTCAATCCAATCCTACTACTTGTGGTGGGACAGATGGGTCCATTACGATCAGTGGTCTTCAAAACAATCAGAGCTATACGGTTAATTATACGGATGATGGTTCACCTACAAGTGGGGCTTTTACTTCGAACGGATCAGGTCAAATAATCATTACCGGATTAAATGCCGGAGCATATACTAATATTAGTACGACAGGATTGGGATGTAGTTCAACGAACACATTGGCCGGTCCTTTCACATTGACACAACCTAACAACACGGCTGGAGCAGGATCAAGTAGTCCAACACTTTGTGTAAGTACTGCGCTGACCAACATCACCCATACAACAACAGGTGCTACTGGAATCAGCAATGATGG
>SBGX01000034.1 GCA_006226425.1 Bacteroidota bacterium
AAGCCCTTTCAATTGAAAGGGCTTTTTTATTGGAGGTCAAATCTGCTTAGTGATTTTTGTCATAGTTAATGCTGTGAATTCCCTCTTCACAAATGATCATGACGCGGTACAAACCATTTGGTTGAGAACTGATATCGAATTCTGTGGTACCCCTTTTCGAAATAGGCTTTTCGTCGATCAAAATTCCCTGATAGTTTCGAATTTGAATACGATCCTGCTCGCTTGATTTTGATTCGGTATGAACCTGTAATTTACCATCTCCTGGGTTTGGAGAAATGGAAGCAATTACTCCACATGGATTTTCTTCATTTCCCTTAATGGAATTCAGCAAAGGAGGTGTTCCTGAAGTATAACTTACACTTGGGTCAAATTTCCCAGGAATACAACATGCCGCAGTGTATACGATCAAACCTTTACAAGTATTTCTGAATTCTACCGGATAATAGGTCTCGCTAATAATTGTGGCTCCACTTTTAACGACTCTTTTGTAGACGTAGACTCCAAGTCCCGGACGGTCGCTATAATTGATACAGATAGCGGTATTTGTTTCGCCTGAAAGTGCTACATAGTTATTACAGAATCCACTCGTATTCACGTACCATTGGTAGGTGTTGGTTGTATTGTTTTTGGTTGGACTGGTAGGTCCTATTCTTTGACAAGTTCCCACACAAATGATGCGAGGAGTTCCGGAAATACCATTTTCTGTAAGAATGTAGTCCCCAGAACTGTTTGTACAACCTGATGAATGTGTACGAACGACATGGTATGTTCCAGCAGTACTTGGTGTATATGTTGTTGCAGTGGCCCCACTAATAGCTACTCCATTGAGATACCACTGATAGGTGAATCCGCTTGTCGCATCCGTCGAAAACTCGTTCGTGTTACAATCGTAATCAATGTTCAACGTGAAGTTTTGAGCGGCCAGAACGGCTGCATGAGCATCCAATAAACCATATCCGGTTTCATCGTTATATGTTCCGTTTGGCTTTCCAGCAGTACTCGTGTACGTATAGTTTGAAAGCTTTTTGGTGGTGCTTTCAATAATGTTTGTTACTTCTTGATTTGTCAGACAGGGATTCGCAGAAAGGATCAAACCAGCTACGGCAGATACGTGCGGTGCTGAGATTGAAGTACCTGTTGCGTTTATTTTTCCTGATCCATATGGATAGGCACTGATCCCATCAGTTGCCGTTGTTTTTACATTGTCGCCAGGTGCCACAACGCTAACTCCGGTCCCCAGGTAGGCTGAATTTGTCCATCTGTCACCAGAACTCTTGATTGCACCAACGGCAATCACATGATTCAAGTTGGCAGGCCAATCAACGGGCGCTCCTCCACTATTTCCAGCGCTGGCAACTACGATACAACCCAGTCCGTTTCTTCCATTTTCCGAAACGTTTTCAAAAGCATCAGAAAGCACCTGAACATTTAGGCCGAACCCCCAGGAAGCATTGATCACGGATGCGCCCTGGTTGAGTCCAATCTCGATAATAGCTATTTCCATTCTATTCACCCAGTCGGAAGGCGGACAATTCCAGGTTGAGCCTCCTTGAGTGAAATCCATACTGACGTACATTAAAGGACAATCAGGGGCAACTCCATCTGAGCCATAGGAATTGGCATGAGCTCCACCAATAATTCCAGATACCTGAGTCGCATGATTTCTTCCCTTGTAATTGTTAAATGGAGTACAAGCGTAAATATCCTGATGTGGTGAAGAACTCGTTACTACATCGTAGCTAAAAGCGGTGCGGTTTGGTAAATCGGTATGACCTGAATCAAAACCCTCATCAATCACTGCGATGGAAACAGAAGAGCTTCCTTTGGTAATTGCCCAGGCCTCGCAAGCATTGATGTCAACATCTGTGGTTTGCGAAAGAGCCCACTGATCAGTTGGACATAAAGTTCGTGGCACTTCAGTAAAGCTATATATTTGGACATAGTTGAAATACTTGTTTTCATGCAATAGGTTTGCTAATTCCAAGCTATTTCCACTCGAATTTTTGTTCGCTGCAACAGTATACCATAATGGTTGGTATTTATGTTGTCCAATGATTTGAAAGTTTTCTTTGGCGGCAATCTTGTTTAGTTTATCAACATTTCCGGCATTCTTCAATTTAATATGAAACAATTCAGAATATGCGATGATATTTTCTGGGTTTCCATCGGTATACAACGGCATGTGGTAGTTAATAAATGGAAACTGGTCAAGGTCCAAATCCTTCAATTTTTCGGATTGAATGATCGCATAACTTTCGTCTACTTCACTTTTTTCCTTTGCCCGAAGAATCAAATCCTTCTTTCTAAAAAAGCTTACTTCCAGATCTTCGATCTTCAATAAATCAATTAGTTCTGATTCCGAATGGACTTTGGTTAAGCTAACATAGCGTTGAGTGGGCAACACGGTCAGGTTTTCCTTTTTTCCGTTTTTCCACCGGTAAGGTGTTTCCTGAGCTATTCCACATGATATCCCAATAGTAGTAAAAGTGATAGCAAGTAGCAGCGCAGTTCTTTTCATTTTTTTCATTGCACTTCAATTTTTGTTTGGTGCAATATTCTCTATAATAAGTGGCTTTTAAAAAGGGAAATAAGCCAGTGGTATCGATTTTTGTGTTAGTGGCAAAATGAATGATTTTAGCTAAATTATGTGTTCATTAATCGATTTAGCAGTTCATCCTTTTTATATCTTGAAACAAGAATCTGATCTCCATTCTTCATGTGCAGCGTTAAATCTCGATCAAAGCGCTCCACTTGTTCCATGTTAATTAAAAATGATTTATGACATCGGGCAAAAATCTGATCAGGTAGTACGCTTTCGTATTCTTTTAAGGTCTTGCTGACAACGATTTCCCGATTGCCTTCCAACTTGAATGTAGTATAATTTCCGTCAGCTTTTAGGTAGAGTATTTCATCCAGATTTACGAAGTCGATTCGATTACTTTGGCTGAGAGCGATGCGTTTTTTTGAATTACTCAAATTGTAAAGCAGCGAGTCTATTTGTTCCTGTTTATTTAAACCTGTTTCAATTTTGCTCACGGCCGATTTTAGTTCTTCAATGTCTATCGGTTTTAAAAGGTAATCCACCGCAGATAGCCTAAGTGCCGGGAGGACGTAATCGTTATAGGCAGTCACAAAAATCACTTTATAATCAATAGGTGATTGTTCTTTGATGAGTTGGATCCCGGATTTTTGAGGCATTTCGATATCCAAAAAAACGACATCAGGTTTTTTGCTTCGAATAAGTTCTTTTGCCTCAAATGCATCTTTTGCAAGTCCCACAATGTTTACCTGTGGGCAGAAATTCTCAAGCAAACCCTGCAGGATTTCCCGGGAAGCGGACTCGTCATCCACCAATATGGCCTTGATCATATTTTTTAGTATTATAGTTTATCGGTATTTGAATATTTACCTGCGTTCCAACAGCCTTGTCCTGATCATAAAGGTCCTCAATCGCAATCGAAAAGTTGTTCTTGCCGAGGTCGTTCATCAACTTTATGCGACGGGCATTTATTCTGGTGCCAAAAGAAACATGCTCTCTGTTTTCATTAATTTTCATGGATGCCTTCCTTCCAATACCATTGTCGGTAATGATGCATTTCATGATGTCGTTATCTAAAAAAATCCGAATGGAGATCAAGCCTTTTTCCTTTTTGTGTAAGAAGCCATGTTTGATGGCATTTTCGACGTAGGGTTGAAGGATCATACTAGGGATGGAAAAATTGGCTTCCCTGACTTCGTCCGAGATAGAAATCTGGTATTCGAACTGCTGTTCAAAACGCAGTCTTTCCAGTTCCAAATAGTTTTCAATCAATTTAATTTCCTCGTCCAATGAAACCTTATCAGCTTCTGAGTTCTTTAAAATACTTCTGATTAAAACTGCAAATTTGTTTAAGTACTGATAAGCTTCATATTTTTCTTTTTTCAGTACTAAGTTCTGGATGGATGTGAGCGCATTAAAAATAAAGTGTGGGTTCATCTGAGCGCTCAAGGCTCTTTTTTCCAGTTTTTTTAGTTCCAACTGTAGCTTGTTTTCATTTCTGATTCGATTCAAACTTCGCGAGAAAATGAAATAAATAGTTCCGAGCACGGCGACTAGTGTAGCTGCAATAAACCACCATTTGAGCCAAAATGGTCTGGCTACATTAAAATGAAGGAGGTGGGCTTTACTTTGATTATTGTCCAGATCATAGGCGATAACTTCCAGGTGATATTCGCCACTTTCCAGACCTAAGAAATGAATCTTTCGTTCATTCGTGTGAATCCAGGAACTTCTTTTATTGAGGCGGTATTTATAGGTGATGTTCTCTTTGGCTTGAGGGTAGATGCAAAGTAATTCAAGTTCCAACTGGTTATTGCTGTAAGGCATGGTGAAAGTTTCGTCATGACTTTGACTTTTTCCATTGACCAGAATGTTTGTGAACTGCAGGTTTAAACGGTGCTTTTTTCTCCGAGATCGATTGTACATCACATTCAAGCCTCTGTTTGAGGCAAAATACACCTTGTCTTTAGTAGTGTAGATGTCAAAAATACTGTTGGATGAAAGTCCATCCAGTTTATCATACTTTCGAGTGGTGTATTTCAAGGGAGAGAGGCTCTGAATTTGAAGATGTAAGGCTCCCTTTCTGGTGGCCAACCAAATGCTGGAATCATTTTCCACGTGAATTTTCGAAACATAAGTTTTAAGCAGTCCATCGGGGTCCATGATACTTTTCCATTTGTACGGTTGTCCTATCAGCAAACCTTGATCTGGAGTGGCCCAAAGGACTGTTCCATTCGGAGTTTTATTCCAACAGTACAAACTTTTACTGGCTGTGGTGGGATAAAATTTCCAGGTTTTTAAGTCTAGTTTTTCAATGTCCAGCTTTGTAGCAATATACAATGTGTCTCCAACTTGAAGCAACCTTCTCGAGATGATTTTGCTTGGACTCTCTATTCGGGCAATTCTTTCTAGTGTTTTAGCATCGTAAACGAAAAGGACTCCGTGTGAGGCGGTGGAGAAGATGACAGAATCTCCGACGGGAAGGAATTCACGGCCTTCTCCAAGATTTCGTATACGGCCTTGTGAATCAATGATTCGTCCTTCGTTATCGGACAAGTAAATGGAGTTGCCAATAAGCTCAAGTTGTTTGATCTCCTTAACTTCCAGTCCAAGGTCAATTTTCTCAAGTGTCTGGTTCCTCACTCGAAATAATTCGTATTGATCGGTTGCAAAATAAATATCGTCTCCAAATCCCTCTACTTTATCAATTCCAATTTCTCTAAATTTGGGAATAAATTGTTTGATGTTCCTGTTTCGTACATAGTAGACCCCGTCCCCCAAAGAACTCACCCACATCCCCCCATGTCGATCTACCATTACGGAGGTAGCTGAACCGAATTCGTTGAGATTTTCCAAAAGTGTTTGACATGTGAGGTCTTTATACCTTTTTATACCGGCGCGTCCAAAAGACAGGTAGAGCTCTCCTGATTTAGGGTCTTCATACATGTCCACAATTGGGTCGTCATAGAGGATTTTACGGTAGCTTTTGAATCGATTTTCACTAATATACAGTTCATTTTTCTTGGAAAATAGCATCGCGTCTCCATGTCTCAGAAATTGGTTGATGCCTCCAATTTCCAGCCGTTTTCCGCAAAGTTTCAGAAACGGATCATTTTCCTTGAGAGACTGTACGTTGTCTGAGTTCAAGTTCGAAACGAAGTCTCTCAAAAAAGAACCTTGAAAGAGCTCTATTTTGTTCGTGTCGACCTGATCGTGATCATTCAAATGAATTTTTAAATATTTATTCGGGTGAGAAGAAACAATAATGGCCCCATCTGATTCTTCTGAATAGGAAACAATGTGGGAGATAGGGTATTTGTCAGGGATCTGTGCTTCATAAAATTTCCCGTTAGAGTAGAAGCATGGAATTCCATTATGAGTTCGAAGCCAGATTCTCCCTTTGGAATCCTCAAAAAAACCAAAAATGGTTGCGTCAGAGATGCCATCGGCCAGGTGATAAGGATGAAATTGATAGCCGTCGTATTTCATGACCCCAATTCCAGAGGCAATCCATACGTAGCCTTTGGAATCTTCAAATACTTTGAAAATTGAATTGCTGATTAATTCGTTTTCGCTGTGAAAATGGACGGCATTATAGGCCTGTGCTCTTCCTTTGAAAGAGTTGGTGAACAATAACACCAATAGGAGAATGGAAAAGCCTGTTTGACGCATTTATACAACTAAACGGTTCTAAAGTAGTTAAAAAATAGCGCGAGGCCGGACTCCTGGTGGATAGACTTTGTCAATGGTAGGGAAAATTTGGCAAATGGACTTTTTGCAGCTATAATTAGTTGGAATGGTAGAAGGATTGACATAAATGTTCTGGAACGTGAAATTTGTGATTAAAAATTTGAAAAATTACACATTTATGTATAACTTAATATTCAGTATAGACAAATAAGTTAGCACCTGCCTCGTTCAAATACTTTTACTTCGTAACCGCTATGGAACGCTCCGAAAAAGAACTCTTTTTAAGACAACTCGGTGAACACATCTCATCCACGCGCAAGATGAGGGGGGTGAGTTCTGCCGAACTGGCTCGAAAGACCTATTCGGACACTTCCTTGATCTCGCGTATTGAAAAAGGACGTACCAATCCAACCATCACCACCCTAAAAATGATTTGTGACGCCTTGGAAATCTCTTTCGAAGATCTCTTTCATGGTTTCAGGTATCATTGATTTATTCCCCGATGTCTTCGTTCCATAGTTCCGGTCTGGTTTCAATGAACTCTGACATCATGCTGATGCATTCGGGATTGTTTAGATCAATTACTTCAACGCCATGACTTTCCATAAATTCCCTGGCCCCTGGAAAGTTCTTTGATTCTCCAACGATTACCTTTGGTATTTTGAACTGTACGATCGTACCGGCACACATATAGCAGGGCATGAGTGTTGAGTAAATCACAGTATCCCGGTAGGAGCCGATCCTTCCCGCATTATTCAGACAGTCCATTTCTCCATGTAAGATCGGATTCTTTTCCTGAACTCGCTTATTTCTACCGGAAGCGACTAGTTTTCCTTGTTTGACCAGCACAGAGCCGATCGGAATTCCACCTTCTTCCATCCCTTTTCTGGCTTCTTCGATGGCCAGACGCATGAATTCATCCATAGCAGTGTTTTTCTGAAAAATACGAAATTATATCAATGCACTGATTAGCTATACTTTTTCAAGCAAGAGGTATATGTCTTTGGGCCAGGAGATCTCCGGATTATCAACTTGCAGTTCTTCAAGAAGAGAAAAACCGGATTGCTTCAAAATGTCCAACAATTCCGCCTTGGAATAATAGTAACTGTTCAGTTTTCGATCCGGGTTTTCCGAAGATACCTGTTCGATCCAGGCGCTTTGTTCGTGGATCATCGTGCTGATGAAAAGCAGTCCCTTTTGGGACAGTTGTCGTTGCACTTTATCCAGTAGCTCGATTGCCTCTTCTGGTTTCAGATAAGGCAGGAGGAAGGAGATTAAAATGACGCTCCATTCTGATGTTGTCATTTCATACTCAAGGACATTTCGGCATTCGAATGCTGCTTCGGGCACATTTTTTTTGGCCAGTTCGATCATTTCAGGGGCAAAATCTATTCCGAGGAGTTGTAAGTCTCTTCGTTGATCTAGAAGATAGCGCGCCAAATTTCCAGGGCCACAGGCCAAATCCAAAATCCGCGCATTTTGAGGAGCTTGTTTTAAAAGTTGATCCAGGATGGAACTGAAAGCGGAAAGATTCCCAAACTTTTCCAGGTATCGATCAGCCGAATGATTGAAAACCTGAAGTACTTTGTTGCGATCTAGAGACATAGTAAATTTTGCTAGTTTTCCAAAAGTCCCTGTCGGGTGGCCCACTCAGTCCATGAACCATCGTAAACAGCGAAAACTCTTTGAAAGGCCAATTCATAGGCTAAGAGGACAATGCATGCTGTCAGTCCTGAACCACAACTAAATGCAAGTGGTTTTTCATGTTTTAGTTTACTCTCAAATAGCTGCCTAAGTTCTTCAACCGACTTGTATTTTCCCTCCCTGAGGACGTCGTTGTACGGGATATTTACTGATCCTGGAATACATCCACTTTTGAGTTGCGGACGAGGTTCTTTTTCAATTCCTTTGAAACGACCTTCCGATCGCGCGTCGATCAAGGTGAATTCTTGAGTACTTGTGTTGCGTACTACCTCCTCATACGTTTTGACAAACTGCATTTGTGCTTTCGCTGTAAAATCTCCAGTTTCATATTCTTTCTTTTGAACGTTTTCGATTGGATTTCCCCGACTGACCCATTCAGGGAGGCCTCCATCCAGCACATAGACTTCCCGGTGTCCCATGATACGGAACATCCACCAAACTCGTGGACTGGAATAAATTCCATGTTGATCGTATACAACCAGACAGGAGTCTTGTGAGATTCCAAGTTTTCTACTGGAGTGTTGAAAGCGTTCGTTGGAGGGAAAACTGAGTGGAAATTCACCGCTTGGATCACTGAATTTGCTTTTAAGATCGAAAAAACGGGCACCAGGAATACATTTTCCCTGAAAAGCGGCTTGTTCTCCTCCGACCTTTGCCGGAAGACTTGCATCGAGGATGATCAGATTTTTGTCATGTTGATGCTCAATCAGCCAATCGACGGATACAATTCCCATAGAGTTCAGATAAGGGTTAAACGCTCAAATTTATCGCTTTCTACAAAATGGAATGAAGAAAATAAAAAAGCCATTAGTTCATCACTAATGGCTTTCGGATTACCACTTACTGCGGTCTTTTCGTTTATTCTCAAGAGCGAGTGCCGGTTCAGGAACGTAGTGTCCTTTTCCTCCTGCACGGTCGTCATTCCAGGTATTCGGAATATTGTCCGCTTGTGTACGCTCATCCCAGGTTCGGTGTTTGCTTCCGTCATCTTTTCGTTCCATCGTAATACATCCTTCAACCGGACATACCAGTGAGCACAGGTTACAACCCACACAGTTTTCTTCGATGATACTCGGAATTCGTCCCTGACCTTCCTGAGGCAATGCAATGGCCTGGTGTGCACCGTCATCACAGGCAATGTAACACAGGTCGCAACCCACACATTTATCTTCATTGATTTTTGCCTTAACGCTATATTCCAGGTTCAAATGCTTCCATTCAGTCACATTTGGAAGTGCTTTTCCAGCAAAATCGTAAATGGTCTGATAACCTCGCTCATCCATGAATTTTCGGAGTCCGGCTTCCATTTCCCGTACAATTCCGAATCCATAGTGCATGGCGGCAGTACAAACCTGCACGGAAGTCGCTCCCAAAAGGATGTATTCGACGACATCTCTCCAGGTTTCGATTCCACCGATTCCACTAACCGGAGTATCCTTGATTTGTGGGTGCTGCTTTAATTCTTTCAGCATGTGTAGGGCAATCGGTTTTACTGCCGGACCACAATATCCTCCATTGGTTCCTTTCCCGTCAACAACTGGGTAGGGGGCGTAAGTATCCAGATCGATTCCCACAATACTTTTCACGGTATTAATGAGTGAAATAGCATCCGTTTTGGCTTCTACGGCTGCCATTCCAGGGTCTGTAATGTGAGAAATGTTAGGAGACAGTTTCGTAATTACTGGAATACTTGCTGCATCCATGACCCATTCGACGATTGTTTTCAGTACCACGGGATCTTGTCCTACAGCCGATCCCATTCCTCGCTCACACATTCCGTGCGGACATCCGAAATTTAATTCGATTCCGGCAGCACCGGCGTCTTCGACCATTTTAATGATGTCGTTCCACTCTTGACGGGTATCGACCATCAATGAAGCAATGGTTGCATGGTTTGGAAAGCGTTTGGTCACTTCCCGCATTTCGCGTAGGTTGTCTTCCAGTGGACGGTCGCTGATCAACTCGATATTACTGAATCCGGCCATGCGTGTATCCCGATAATTGGTTGCACCGTAGCGACTGGAAACATTAATCGTTGGCATTCCGAGGGTTTTCCATACAGCACCACCCCATCCGGCTTCGTAGGCTTTCATGATCTGATAACCCGAGTTGGTTGGTGGGGCAGAGGCTAACCAAAATGGATTTGGAGCCTTGATGCCTGCAAAATTGATTGATAAATCTGCCATATCTTCTAAATTTTAAATATTGTTATTCGGTCTGTTTATTACTTTAACCAGGCATCGATTCCACGAGCAGCCAGTTTCCCGTCATGTGCACCGTTTACGACTTCTGCACCTCCATTGATGGCATCTCCACCAGCGAAGTATTTTGGATTCGTACTTTGGTTCGTTTCTGGATTCACTTTAATTCTCGTTTTGTCATCCAGTTCCAGTCCATCAATGAGGCTGAAGAATGAACCTTGTTTTGCCTGACCGGTTGCTTTAATGACCATGTCACATTCCATGACGAATTCTTCTCCGGATGCACGCTTGAATTTTACTCCGCTCACAGAGCCGTTTCCTAGAATTTCAGTCGGTGAAGCATCGAATACTCCCTTGACACCAGCTCCTACCGCTAATTCATATTCAAAATCGTAGGCTCCCATTTTTTCTTTGGAACCACGGTAAGCAAGCGTTACTTCGGATGCTCCCATACGAGCTGATTCGGATGCCGCGTCCATGGCCGTATTTCCTCCACCCAATACGATGACTCGATTACCTACATGGGTTTTTTCATGATTCATCCGGAGATCTTCAATGAATTCTACGGCACCGTAAACACCATTCTTGTCTTCACCGGGCAGATTTCTAAAAGCTGTTGCTCCCAAACCAACTCCCAGGAAAATGGCATCATAATCATTCTCTAATTGTGTGATTTGCTCTTTGGACGTGATTGCCTGATTGTAATGGACATTGTAGCCTAACTGATCCTGAAGGTATTTCATCTCGGCCAGGACTTCTTCGTTCGTGATTTTATAAGGAGCGATTCCATAGACAGTCAATCCGGAAGGCTTTTCTTTGGCTTCAAAAATATCCACGGCGTATCCTAGTGTTCGGAGTTCACAAGCACAGGCAATCCCGGCTGGTCCGGCACCAATGATGGCCACTTTCTTCCCATTGTCGGGACCTGGCTGGTACATCGCTTTGTTTTGATCGATCACCGATTTGGTAGCGAAATTTTGCAGTCGTCCGATTTGAAGGGGAGGAACATCCTGATTGTTGTACACACAACTTCCCTCACAAAGTACCCCTGTTGGGCATACGGTACCACAGGCATTTCCAAGCCAGTTGGCATCGTAGATGGTTTTCGCTGCTCCTTCTACATTTCCGGTATGAATTTGCTTGATAAATAACGGAATGTCGATTCCTGTCGGACATGCATTCATACATGGAGCGTCATAACAAAACAGACAACGCGAACTTTCATAGTATGCCTGTGTAGCATTCATCAAGGGCTTTTTCTGCTTAAAGTTGGCCTGAAATTCGGCCTCATTAGCGGGTCTTTTATATTCTGCCATACTAATTTTTTTAGATTAATGTTTTTACAGACGAGTCAGATCACCATAAGTTTCAGGTCTCCGATCTCTGAAGAATTGCCATGTTGAGCGCACTTCATCAATCATGTCCAGATCAAATTCTGCCACCAACAATTCGTCATTATCACGAGATGCTTCTGCAAAGATTTGTCCACGTGGATCCACGAAATAGGATTGTCCGTAGAATTTCCCCAGGTCCCATGGTTTTTCTTCTCCAACCCGGTTGATACAACCCATGAAGTAACCGTTTGCAGCAGCATGTGCAGGTTGTTCCAGTTTCCACAAGTATTCACTTAAACCAGCGACGGTGGCCGAAGGATTATAGACGATCTCAGCTCCATTCAGTCCAAGTGCCCTGGCTCCATCCGGGAAGTGTCGGTCGTAACAAATGTACACCCCAACTTTCGCATACTTCGTTTGAAATACCGGATAGCCCAGGTTTCCTGGCTTGAAAAAGAATTTTTCCCAGAATCCAGTCGTGTGTGGGATGTGATTTTTACGATACTTTCCAAGATAGCTTCCGTCGGCATCAATTACAGCGGCTGTATTGTACAAGAATCCTGCTTGCTCACGTTCGTAAAGAGGAGCAATGATCACCATTTGATACTTCTTTGCTATTTCTTGCAATTTTTCAGTCGTTGGTCCCGGAACAGCCTCCGCAGAAGCATACCAGGCCTTATCCTGTCCAGGACAGAAGTATGGAGTGTTAAAGATTTCCTGAAGACAAAGGATTTGAACTCCCTGTTTTCCAGCTTCTTCAATATAGGGGATGTGTTTGTCATACATCGCCTGGCAAATTTCCTGAATGCTTCCTTCTCCTTCTGTCATTGGAAGGCTCATTTGGATCAATCCTGATTTTACAATTCTTGGCATGATAAATAGATTTTTGGTTTTTAATATTAGATCACCAGAGAGGACTTTCCTCTTGGGATGAATTTTCCATCACCTGCTTTTAACAGGCATTTTTCATTTTCAATAGCGACCATTCCTCTCAGGAGGACGGTTTCCGTTTTTCCCTGAACTTCCCAGCCTTCATAGCCGGAATAGTCACAATTCATATGGTGGGTGTCGACTGAAATACGATGCTTTTTGTTGGGGTCAAAGATGACAATGTCCGCATCCGAACCAATGGCAATAGTTCCTTTTCGGGGATACATTCCAAAGATTTTAGCTGCATTGGTGGAGCACACTTCGACGAATTTGTTCAGAGAGATTTTTCCCTGATGAACTCCTTCCGAGTACATGAATTCAACACGATGTTCAATGGCAGGGTGACCATTTGGAATTTTAGCAAAATTGTCTTTTCCCATGGCCTTTTGTTCCATGGTAAAAGGGCAGTGGTCAGTCCCGACGACCTGTACCAGTCCCTGATTGATTCCCGACCAAAGTGCTTCCTGGTCCTTTTTCTCGCGAAGCGGAGGACTCATGACCCATTTAGCACCGTCTTCCCGTTCATATAGGGAAGCGTCTATCATGAGGTATTGAGAACAGGTTTCTACATATACTTTCTGATTTCGTTGCGTGGCTTTGCGAACGGCGTTCAATGCTCCTTCGCAGGTCATGTGGACAATGTAACCGGGGCAGCCGGTGTAATCCAACATATCACAGAATCGTGCCGAAGCTTCCGCTTCAGTGACTTCCGGTTGCGATAAATAGTGGTAAAGCGGTTTGGTATTCCCCTCGGCCAGGTTTTTGGCGATCAGGGAATCAATCATGTCTCCATTTGTGGCGTGCACGGTTACGAGACCGCCATGTTCTTTCACAACTTTCATCAGTTGAACCATTTGTCCGTCATCGATCATCAGGGCTCCTTTATAGGCCATGAAGGTTTTGAAGGAAGTGATCCCTTCTTTTTCGATCATTTCAACGACTTCTTTGGCAACATCATCATTGAAATCAGTCACCGCCATGTGGTAAGAAAAGTCTCCTACCGCTTTGGGAATCGATTTTTCCTGCCAGGTTTTCAAGGCATTGCGAAGCGTGTCTCCTTGTGTTTGCAAGATAAATTCAATGACCGAAGTTGTTCCTCCATGAAGAGCCGCCCGGGTTCCGGTTTCGTAGTCATCGCTTGAATAGGTTCCCATAAAGGGCATATCCAGGTGGACATGTGGATCAATTCCTCCAGGAAAGACGAGCTTATTACTGGCATCAATTACTTTGTCTGCCTGCATGGGGAGGTTTTTCCCAATAGCTACAATTTTTTCTCCTTCAATGTAAAGATCCGCTACGTAGTCTTCTGAAGCAGTAACAATGTGTCCGTTTTTGATCAATATAGACATGGGCGTAAGTTTAATTCGTTGTTGTTTTTTGACTCAGTAGATAATAGATGATAAATGAGACGATGAATCCACTGAACCATGAAATGTCATATAAAAATGAAAGGGCAGGGACGAAATTTCCGATTCCCGCAACAATTGCTCCTAATAAAAAGGCAATAATGGCGGCTTTGTTAAATCCACTTCCGCCAAAGGAGTAGGGGCCGTCTGTTTTGTAAAGTCCCGCCAAATCCAATCTTGTTTTGCGAATGACAAAATAATCACAGATTAAAATAGCGACTACTGGTCCCAAAAGACTACTCACAAATAACAGTAGGGGAATAATGTAATTGATCAGTGACCAGGGCATGATCAGAATTCCGATGATGGCGGTTAGGACACCTCCCATTTTGAAGCTGATTTGCTTTGGGAAAGCGTTCGAAAAAGCATTGGCAGGAGCGATTACATTGGCTGCAATATTGGTGCTCAAGGTGGCAATTAAAAGAAAAAGTTGCGAAACAATCACAATGGCTTTGCCATCAAACTTGGCAAGAAGGTCTGCCGGATTCCAGGGAGCATCTTCCCGAATTAGGACATCATCAAAAGCAATACTGGCTGCGCAGGTGACGAAAATTCCCACAAATGAGTAAAGGATCATGGTTCCCGGGAGTCCAATGAACTGCCCACGTTTCTGATCGCGTTGACTCTTTGCATAACGCGTGATATCTGCAATACTGATGGACATGGTGGCCCAGAAACCGACCATTGCCGTTAGCATGACCAAATACTGCCACCATCCCGTGGATTGTTTCTGCTCAGTTTCAACAAAGGCAAAAACGGGCGAAGAAAGATGATCTCCCTTCTTCAGGCGTACTTCCAGGGCAACAGGCGTTTGTTCATTTGTCAGTACTTTGAGGTCTAGTCCTTTCAGGGAATTCAGTGGAACCTTTGTTTCCGTCCCGCTTAAGGGAAGGAAATCCGTGTTTCCGACTAATTTTTTCTCCCAGGTAGTCGGGTAGCTGACCTGATAATATTCAGCTTTGAGTTCTCCATTTTTACCAGGAAGACTCCGAATAGTTAGTTCTTCTGCATTTAAGTGTACTGTGGGAATGGCCAGTTCTTTGCTGGAGTTCAGTACTTTTCCAAAAGACCCTAGCTGACTGCTTCCCCACCAAATCAAAGCGATTCCGACAGCTACCAAAATAGGAGCAGCTAACAGCTCCAGGGTTTTGATACTTTCCGTACCCTTGACAATGAAATAGAGGTTGATCAGCCAAAAAATGCCAAAACAAACAAAGCGTCCGGAACTCAATACCGTTAAATCGGCACTATTTCCGGCAATCGTCTCCCAAATGACATAAATAGAATCGCCTCCAATCCAGGTTTGAATTCCAAACCAGGCAGCTGCAATCAAACCGCGAATGAGTGCCGGAATGTGAATTCCTTTGGTTCCAAAAGAGGAACGTCCCAGTACCGGAAAGGGAATGCCGTATTTCACGCCAGCATGTCCACTAAGTACCATGGGAACCGTAATAATCACGTTCGCCAATCCTATGATCAACAGGGATTCCCACCAGGAAATGCCATTGACAATAAATTGGGCAGCCAACATATACGTAGGAATACAAACAGCCATCCCGACCCAAAGTGCGGCCAAACTCCAGGTGGTCCAGGTACGCTTTTCCTTAGGTACCGGAGCCAAGTCCGGGCTATACAACGGAGACCCTGAAAGATCTTCGTTCAATGAAACTATTTCTTCCTCTTCTTTCATTTATTTTAAGCTAGAACCTTTTGCTGCCCACCAAGGATGGATGATGTAGCTCAAACGACCGGCCTGAACGGCTGGATCACTTTTAACCAGTTCTTCTGCTTCTTTTATGTTTTTGGCATCTAAAACGAGGATTCCCCGCCAGTCACCATCGTCACCGAAGGGACCAGCTATATGAAGCTTTCCTTCTTCGGCCAGGCGATTGATGTTTGCCAAATGTGCTTCTTGCAATTTAGCTAATTGTAGGGAATCAAAATCATTTCGCTTTTCTCCGGCTGTCAAAATGCAGAAGAAATACTCCTTCATAATATAGGTAGTATCTCCTTCTTTCATTTCAAATTCGCGCTGGGCACTTCCTGAAAAGGGAAGGCTCATACAAACCGTCAGCAAAAGCAGCAATAAATGATTTGACTTCATTTTAGTTGCAATATTCGTCCGCAATTGAGATGACCTGAGACAGAATTTCCAGTCCCTCATCAATTTGTTCTTTGGTAATACAGAGAGGCGGAGCAATGAAAATCCAGTTCCACCGTACAAAGGTGAACATGCCCAATTCACGCACTTTAGCTGCCATCCGATTCGTTACTTCCATTTGACCCGGAGCAGCATTCCATGGTGTGACAGGCTCTTTGGTATCCCTGTTCTTAACCAACTCAATGCAACCGAGCAAACCTGTATTTCTAAAGTCTCCGATCGAAGGATGCTTTCTTTTCAGGTCTTCCATGCGCTCTTCCAGGTATTTCCCCATGGCCGCGGCATTCTCAACCATGTTTTCTTCCTGCATCACCTTGATGTTCTCAATTCCTGCGGCACAGGAAACGGCGTGTGCTGAATAAGTCAAGCCAATAGCCAGCGGTTTGTCCTCGTAATGTTTGGCAATCTTGTCTGAAACAATGGTTGCCCCAAGAGGCAAATAACCAGAGGTCAATCCCTTCGCTACACACATAATGTCAGGAACGGTATCGTGATGTTCGATCGCAAACATTTTTCCGGTTCTTCCGAATCCGCTCATGACTTCATCATCGATCAAGAGAATACCATACTTATCGCATAACTCTCGCACTTTCTTCAAGTAGAACGGAGGATACTTGATGCATCCGGAAGAACCTGATTCGCCTTCCATTAAAATGGCAGCTACGCTATTTGGATTTTCGAATTGAATCACTCGTTCCAGGTGTGCCAGGGCTCGCTGACCACATTCTTCTATCGAACTACTTCCCCAGGGACAACGATATGCGTAGGGGTTCTCAACATGAACAATATTTGGAACCGACTGACTATCTACAGCGAACCGTCTCGGGTCACCTCCGGCAGACATCGCTCCATAGGTGGCACCGTGATAAGAACGGTAATGTGCAACGATTTTATGTCGTCCCGTGTACATCCGGGCAATTTTGATGGCATTTTCAATCGCTTCGGCACCTCCAAGGGTAAAGAAGGTCTTGCTAAGATTTCCTGGGGTAATTTCTGCGAGTAATTTTCCCAGTTCACCACGCGGGTCAGTTGCCATTCCCGGATAGACAAAAGATAATTCTCTCATTTGTCGGGCTACGGCTTCCGTGATTCGCTGATTTCCGTGACCGATATTCACGTTCATAAGCTGGGAAGAAAAGTCGAGGTATCGTTTTCCGTCCCGATCATAAACATAGACTCCTTCAGCTCGTACAGCATCTATCGGATTTAACCCACCTTGTTGCGACCAGGAAAACAAGGTGTAGTCCAGGTTGTCCTGAACAGATTGACTTTTATTCATTGTTTCTGTAATCATGAATTCTTTCAATTATTAGCTCATCCAGTTGGTTTTGGCTCCTGCGTTCCATTTGACCGTAGTCTTTTTGTTCTGTGTCCAGAACTCCACGGAACTTCTTCCAGTGATGTCACCTACTCCGAATTTGGACTCATTCCACCCACCAAAGGAGAAAGGTTCTCTTGGGACAGGAACACCCACGTTCACTCCAATCATTCCAGCACTTGCCCGCTCGATAATTTCTTTGGCCAAACGTCCACTTTGCGTGAACACAGCAGCGGCATTTCCATAGTTGGAAGAGTTTTCAATATGAATGGCTTCATCCATATCCTTGGCTCGGATAATCGAAATGACCGGTCCGAAGATTTCTTCACGAGCTACACTCATGTCAGTGGTTACATAATCGATAATCGTTGGTCCTACGTAGTAACCACCTTCCTTTCCAGGAACACTGGCTCCACGTCCATCCAACAGGATTTTTGCCCCGTCTTTTTCGGCCTGAGCAATGTAGCCTTCAATACGTTCTTTCGCCGCCTTGCTAATCACAGAACCCAGATTATTTCCAGGGACGATCGTCTTGGCATATTCAACCATTCGGTCGATGATGGCTTGAACATTGTCTACTCCAACCATCACAGAAGCTGCCATGCAACGTTGTCCTGCACAACCAGACATCGATGCAACGACATTGGTAGCTGTCATTTCGAGATCAGCGTCAGGTAGCACGATTAGGTGATTTTTAGCACCTCCAAGGGCCACACAGCGTTTCAGGTTAGAAGTAGCACGTTTGTAAACGATTTTTGCAACTGGTGTAGATCCGACAAAAGAAACGGCTTCGATGTCCGGATGATCACAAATAGCTTCAACCACTTCTTTTCCTCCGTTGACAATATTGAAAACGCCATCTGGAAGTCCTGCTTCTTTCAGAAGTTCTGCCATTCGAACAACACTTAAAGGAACAACTTCGGATGGCTTCATGACCATCGTGTTTCCAAGCATGAGTGCATTTGGCATCGTCCAGTGGGGAACCATATTCGGGAAGTTGAAAGGAGCGATGGAAGCAACAACTCCCAAAGGTTTTCTTTCAATCCGACATTCCACTCCGCGGCTGACTTCCTGTACCTCATTCGCTACAATTTGAGGAAGCGACACGGCAAATTCACATAATTCCATGCTTTTTTCAACTTCTGCACGCGATTCGTCGAATGTCTTACCATTTTCCAATTGCACCAATTCGGAGAGTTCTTTCATGTGCTTTTCTAACAGGCCTCGATATCTAAAAAAGATCTGAGCTCTTTCTTTCAGGGTCATGGACGACCATGCCGGAAAAGCTTTTTTGGCGGCCTGAACGGCTTGATCAACATCGTTATAAGTGGATAAAGGGAGGTTCGAAATCACCTCTCCGGTCAACGGACTTTCTACATTCATTGATTGTTGTCCGTTTCGGACAAATTTTCCGTCGATGTAATTTTTTACTTCAGCTTGTTTTGCTACGGCTTCCATAAGCGTCATTTTTGTAATAAATTCTAAATTGTATTATATAATATGGTATTCACTGTTTTTCCTAACCGGTTTAGCAAAATGAGTTAAAATTGCTAAACGTTTAGTTAAAATTGAACTTTACCAAATATTGGAATAAAAAAACAGAATTCCAAATAATTAGAACGGGAAAAAGCTGCCTTTTGAACAGTAAAATTTAATAAAACGTTTTAGTGAGCTTGATTTGCCTCCTTTGCACTGTAGAAAGGGGATAGAAAGCTAGTACTCGATCTTGTCCTGCTTGCTCTGCCATTCCCGAAATGCTTCAATGGCTTCTTCAGGAAGGAGTTGTTCACAGCTCAACTTTCGATCTTCCAAAGGAATTTCAATCTCTTCATAAATGAATTGATCATCGAAACCAATGTCTGCGGCATCCTTTTTTGTATTTGCGTAATAGATCTTTTTGGGGCGCGCCCAGTAGATGGCTCCCAAACACATGGGACATGGTTCACAGCTCGTATAAATTTCGCAGTCATCCAGTTGAAAGGTTCCAAGGACCTTGCAGGCTTCCCGGATGGCAACTACCTCGGCGTGAGCTGTTGGATCATTGCTTGAAGTCACCTGATTGAAACCCCGGGCGATGATTTCTCCATTCCTTACCACGACAGCGCCAAAGGGACCTCCTTTTCCGGCTCGCATGTTCTCAAGAGAGAGCCTGATGGCCTCTCGCATAAAAGCTTCTTTTTCTTTCATTTCAGGAACTCTTTAGTGTGTTGGTTGATTTTAATCAGGGTAAATATAAAGCAAAATCTAAAGAATTGACCTGTGATTTACTAAACTTTTTTAATGAATTTTAGTATGTTTGTTTGGATTAGTGCTTATGAACCAGTTGTACAGAGAGATTGAAAGACTTCAAAAGAGTGGAAAAAAAGCTGCCCTCTGCACTATTATTGCCACGAAAGGTTCAGTTCCCCGAAAGGTAGGAGCTAAGATGCTCGTTTATGAAAACGGTGATATCAGTGGAACGATAGGAGGTGGAGCACTGGAATATAAAGTGATTGAGGAGGCACAGGAACAAATTCGTTTGGGCCGACCAAAAATTGTGAAGCACAGTTTAGTAAACGAATTGGATATGTGTTGCGGAGGGAGTGTAGATTTGTTCATTGAACCAATTCAAAGTCAGTTTGGATTGTACATTTTTGGTGCCGGACATGTCGGACAAGCACTGGCTCGTTTTGCCAATGAGGTAGATTTTCGGGTGACACTGATCGATGAGCGTTTGGATGTGTGGGAGCCTCATGAGGAAATCTCCTTTATTTCCGGGCAACATCAGGAGGTAATCACTTCCTTATCCTTCAATACACATACGGCCATTGTGATTCTGACACACGATCATGCTTATGATAGGGAAATCCTGGCACTTTGTCTGCCAAAAGAAAAGGCTTATCTGGGGATGATTGGGAGTCAACGCAAGGTGGAGATTGCCCGAAAGAATTTGCTGGCTGCCGGAATTGCTAGTAAAGAGCAATTGGATGAGGTACGGATGCCGATCGGGCTGGATATTGGAGCCCAGACACCAGAAGAGATTGCCGTGAGTATTTTGTCCGAGTTGATTCAGTGTCGGGCCGAATTGAGAAAACAGGAATGAGCTTGAAAGAAGCCATTTTTTTATAATTTAAGGACTTTAAAATTTATTGCTGAAGATGCAGGATGTTATTTCTTTTGTTTTGAACGGTCAGCGACGACAAATTCGTTTTGGGCACGAACATCAACCAACGGATACCGTATTAAATTATTTACGCAATCAGCCCGGAACGAAAGGGGTGAAAGAAGGTTGTGCAGAAGGGGATTGTGGTGCCTGCACCCTGATGTTGGCAGAACTGAATGGTGACCAATTGCAATATAAAGCGGTCGATTCCTGCCTGATTTTCCTTCCTATGTTACAGGGAAAGCACCTGGTGACCGTTGAATATCTCGGAAAACAGAAGCAGGGAGAAACGGAATTACATCCGGTCCAGGAGGCACTTGTTGAGGCCAACGGAAGTCAGTGTGGTTACTGTACCCCCGGAATTGTCATGTCCATGGCCACCCTATACAAAAAGGGAAAACAGGTGGAAAAGGAGGAAGTGGAAGATGCACTTACCGGAAATTTGTGTCGTTGTACGGGCTATAAACCGATTATTGATGCCTGCATGAAGTCCTGTCAGCATATTAGTGAAGACGTGGTGGACGAGCAAGCTGATCAGGTAATTTCCTTGTTGAAGGATATCAAAGTAGAGGCTCGAAGTATTGAAATTCGAACGGAAAAACAGCAGTATTTTCAGCCGAAGACGCTGGAGGAAGCTCTTGATTTGAAAGTTCGTTTTCCGGATGCCTATATTTTGAATGGAGCTACGGACATTGCGCTGTTGGTTACCAAGCGTCATCTTTTGCTAGAAACCTGCATTGATCTGTCAGGGATTGATTTGTTAAGAACTATCGAGATCAGCGGGGATTACCTCGAATTTGGTGCAAGTGTGAGCCTGGAACGAATGAAGGGAGTTTGCCAGGAATCTTTCCCGGCGATGCATGATCTACTGGCCGTATTTGGTTCTCGTCAAATTCGGGAAATGGCAACGATCGGAGGGAATATCGGTTCCAGTTCTCCGATCAGTGATTCCCTGCCGCTCTTGTTTGTGAGTGAAGCGGAGGTGCAACTAACTAGTAGTAAAGGAAGTCGCTGGGTGAATATGAATGATTACATCACTGGATACCGTCAAACCGTTCGACAGCCAGATGAGTTGATTACCCGAGTGCGAATTCCAAAAAATTCGGATGGAGTAGTAATGAAGTTTTACAAAGTCTCCAAGCGAAAGGATTTGGATATTTCCACCGCCAGTGCAGCCTTTAGTTTGCAGTTGGAAGGCGATCAGGTGAGTAACATCAAGATGGCTTATGGAGGGATGGCAGCGCAGTGTCTGCGGGTTCCCGAAGCTGAGCAATACCTGATTGGAAAGACATGGGAGCGCAAAGAAGTAGAAGCGGCCATGCAAATGATTGCTGCCAAATTTACTCCGCTTTCTGATGCCCGTTCCGGAGCTGAGTTCCGAACCAGTGTCGCACAAAAATTATTATTGAAGTTTTGGTCTGAACATGCATGAATTTATGAAAGAAATGAAACAAGCAGTACCTCACGATAGCGCAAGAAAACACGTCAGCGGTCAGTCCGTTTATATTGATGATATGACCATTAACGAACAGCTTCTCGTTGGAAGAGTGGTCTATAGTCAGAGAGCTCATGCACGGATCAAAAAGGTTGATTTTTCGAAAGCACTGGAACTGGAAGGAGTTCATGCCATTTTATCGTATCGGGATATTCCCGGTGAGAATCAAATGGGGCCGGTGGTGCACGATGAGCCTTGCCTGGTAGAAGAGGTGGTGGAGTGCATCGGTCAGGCTATTTTACTGATTGCCGCCGAAAGCGATCAACTGGCCATTGATGCCGAACGTTTGATTGAGATTGAATACGAAGACCTGGAAGCAGTCATTGACTTACGAACAGCTATTGAAAAAGGAAATGTATTAGGCCCACCCCGACAAATGAAGCGCGGAGATGCGGATGTCGAATTACCGAAATCAGTCCATCGGATGCAGGGTGAACTGGAAACAGGGGCCCAGGAGCAGTGGTACCTAGAAACGCAAACTTGTTTGTGCATTCCTGGAGAAGGAAGAGAAATTACGGCATATAGTTCCACACAACACCCTTCGGAGACTCAAGCCATTATTTCCGAGGTCATGGGTATTCCCAAGAATGAAATTGTGGTGGAAGTACGCCGGATGGGAGGTGCCTTTGGTGGAAAAGAAACACAGGCCAACTGGGTAGCAGCATGGAGTGCACTCCTGTGTCGGGCCACGAATCGCCCGGTGAAAATCCGTTTGTTTCGGGATGACGATCAGATCATGACCGGAAAAAGACATCCTTACCTCTTTCGTTACGACGTTGGTTTTGATGAGCAGGGGATGATTACGGCCTTGAAGATTGAGCAGAATGCAGATGGGGGCTGTGCCACAGATTTGAGCTTTGCCATCCTGGAACGGGCGATGTTGCACGCTGAAAATTGTTACTACATTCCGCACATAGAGGTAATCGGAAAGGTTTATAAAACCAATTTGCCCTCCAATACGGCATTCAGAGGCTTTGGCGGTCCTCAGGGAGTCGCAGCAATTGAAAGTATCATTGATCAGATTGCCCGGCGTTTGAAATTAGACCCGGCGATCGTTCGCAAGCGCAATTTTTACGGAATTGATGATCGCAACGTGACCCATTACGGGCAGGAAGTGGAATTGAACCGCATACATACGATCTACGAGCAATTGATGGAAAGCTCCGAATATGAGAAACGAAAGGAAGAGATCGCTGAATTTAATCGTCAGAATGAATTTTATAAGAAAGGAATTGCCATGACTCCGGTCAAATTTGGAATTTCCTTTACGACGACCTTTTTGAATCAGGCGGGGGCGCTGGTGAACATTTACACGGATGGAACGATCCTGGTGAACCACGGTGGAACCGAAATGGGACAGGGATTGAATACGAAAATGGCTCAGGTGGCAGCACGAGAATTGGGGGTGACCCTGGGACGAATCAAAGTCAATGCTACCAATACCTCCAAGGTTCCAAATACATCCGCTACGGCAGCTTCTTCGGGGACGGACCTGAACGGAATGGCGGTGAAGCACGCGATTGATCAAATTAAGGCCCGACTTCAGCGATTGGCGGCGGAATTATTGAGTAAAGATCAGGAAAGAGCTTCGCGGGAAGCAGATATTTGCCTGGAAGAGGATCGCGTATTTGATCGGCAGCATCCCGAACGTGCAATGAGCTTCCCGGAATTGTGTTTGCAGGCGAATTTGAACCAGGTGAGTTTGAGTGCAGCGGGCTTTTACCGCACACCGGATATTGGTTGGGACAAAATCAAAGGTTGGGGAAAACCCTTTAACTACTTTGCATACGGGATGTGTGTGAGTGAAGTATTGGTAGATACCCTCACCGGATACTACAAAAATCTGCGAACAGACATCCTACACGATGCTGGAGATTCCATCAATCCGGGACTGGACATTGGGCAGGTTGAAGGAGGATACATCCAGGGAGTTGGCTGGTGTACGACCGAAGAATGTAAGCGGGGAGCGAAAGGAGAATTGTTGAATCACTCTCCGGATACCTACAAAATTCCTTCCGTGCAGGATATTCCAATCGATTTTAGAACCTCGTTACTTCAACAGGCCCCAAATCCCAATGCGGTGCGAAAAAGCAAGGCAATTGCCGAGCCACCGTTTATGCACGGACTGGCCACCTGGTTGGCGATCAAAGATGCCATTTCAGCGGTTCGGGATCACGCTTTTGAACCGGAATTCAAATTACCGGCAACGAATGAGGTGATTTTACTGAGCATTGATGAGTTGATGCGGCGGTGATCACTTAGGGCATCTTATAAGAATTGATCAATGATCATCATGGTGTGCGAAATTCAGTAAGAAATGTTTGGACTCGACCATTCCGGCGGGAGCCACTGTTCCAGCGCAATGATTGTTGTTATATGCGAGCACCCAGACATCCAAAGCATGAGGCCGACATCCGGGTTCGACCAATTGAAACAACTCGTTCAGTCTGACATAGGATGTGGCTGACTTCCGGAAAGGGGCTTCCTCACCAACTGGAACAATGGGAGGGAGACGCTCCACCGCTTTGAGATTGACCGTTTGGTATTCCGCGAATCCCGGACCACATCCCTTGGTGAGACGCATGCGAAGTTCCACGTGCCGAATTCCCAATTGTTGATCATAGGCGTTAGCCACAAACTTGATCAGGTCGTTAGCCACATAATCGTCTCCATCTTTTGGATCCAGGAACCGATAGCGGTTTTCACTTTCATACCATTTGAAAGTAATCGTACGCTGACCAGATGGGTGCATCAAATTCATATCAAAGCCCTCAACGAGCAGACTGGTCTGTGGAACCCCAGAGCTGTGTCCTTGCTGACAGGGAGGAACGCTAAGCACGTCAAGTTTGATTTCTTGTTCGACCTGGTCCATTTTCTCTTTGGCCGAAAAATAAGGGTACAGCGCAAAAGCCAGGACAGCTAAAGCCATCACGCTCACTGGCCAAATAAATTTTTTGTTCATAGCATTACAGTTAGAGTATTAACTATAAACTTAAGTAAAAAGGAAATGACGTATCGTATCTAAGCGTTTAAATACGGATAATTAACTCAATCGTACCAGTACGAAACCACTGGTTTCTTGGGGAGGTTCTGTAATTCAACCACTCCGGATGCTTTGAGTTCCCGGGCAATGTTCCGAAGCGTTTTCTGATTCCAGGAGAGTCCCCAACGCGGAACGACAATGGAAGTGGCCATTTTCTCGATCTCCCCGAGTCTGGGAGTGGAGAATTTAGCGTGAATCTCCAGGATGGAAAACAGAAGCGTTTGCCGTTGATGAAATTTGATTCGGTCCAGGTCGTAGCGGAGTTGTCTGTTCCGTTTTTCGATTTCCAATTTATTCTGCTCGCGATTCAGGGAAAGCCGTTTCGGCACTTTTCGGAAATAGACCCAGATAGGTGACATAAAGACAAAGACGAGCAGGATACTCAGGAGGTAATTCCCCGGACTGGAAAGTTCTTCTGTGAGATCCTTTCCGTCTTCGATGACTCGGCTGATGGAGGTCATGATGTGGATCATGCAGGCATAAATCAGGAAATAAAACAAACTGATGAGTAAGTCTATTTTTCTTCCGGTCCAGGTCTTTGTTTGAGATCCCTCCATGAACCAAATTTAACTTTTTAAGAGGATTTAGACAAGAATTTAAATTTCATTTACGTAGTTGTTCAAATTAATAATGGTGCAGGCGCCATTTTCATTTTTTAGTTCCATTGTTCCATCAATCTGTTCCACCAGAGAATTAATGATTTCGATTCCAAAACTTCCCGAGAGAGCTTTATCTTGAATAACTTTTTTCGGAAATCCGCGACCATTATCTTTGTAAGAAAAATTAAGCTTGTTCTTGATTAATTTGGTCTTTATTTCTATCTGAGTCATTTTGTTAGTACTGCTCGAACCGTGTTTAATACTGTTAGTAATACACTCCGAAATTATTAAGCCAAGTGGAACTAAATCGTTGATGGGAAGACTTAGAGACAACTTGTTTATCTTAAACACGACATGTTTTAGTTTAAAAGATTCGATTATTCTGTTGAGGTATTCGTGAAAGTCAATTCGATCAAAACTTTTTACTTTATAAATTGCTTCATGGGCTTCACAGATGGCACCGATCGACTTTTCTATTTCATGAACTGAAATACAACCCCTTTCATCTTGTTTCAGACGAACCAAACTTTGGATGAGTTGTAGGTTGTTTTTTACCCTATGGTGAACTTCACTTAAGAGAATATCTTTCTCATGGATTGACTTTTTGAGCTCAATTTCCAATTGTTTTATTTCCGTTATATCTGTATGGGAGCCACACATCCGTAGGGGGGTTCCTTTTTCGTCCCACTCAAAAACTTTACCCCTATCATGAACCCAAATCCAATGCCCATCCTTGTGTTTCATTCTGGTTTGAAAGTCATAGTAATCACTTTGCCCATTGAAATGCTCCTCCAACAGGCGGTTAGACTCTTCTAGATCTTTTGGGTGAGCAAACTTAATCCAAGTTTCTATACTTGTTGGTTCAAGTTCACTGAGCCGGTAACCAATAATTTCTGCCCAGCGTTCATTGAATATGGTTTTTCCATTTTGAATATGCCAATCCCATGTACCAATTCTGGTACCTTCTATGACCAGGTCATTTCGTATCAGTTCATCTTTCTTCATTCCAAAAGTAATTAAGCAGTCAAGTTGTGAAGGAAGACATTCTCAATATAATAAAAAAAAGAGAAACATGAACAAAAATGTAAATTTTAGGGATCAGATGTGAATCATTAATAATGATCTCCGCGCATGGCCATTTCCATGCCTGTGAGGCTGCGATGGGTTCTTTTACCATACAACTCAATGTCGCGGGCTGCCTTGGCCTCTTTCACTTTTTCGGGTGGCACGCAGTGTTCGATCAATTTGAGGGAGTCAGCCCCGTTGAACACATAGACCGCGTTTGATTGCCCATTGTTATAGATGTGCGCCCGGGCGGTGTCCCCGGTACCAATTTTACTGTCCACCTTATAACTGCTTCCGTCAGGCGTGTAGTGAATGTGAATTTGACATTTGTAATTGTTGAAAGGGACAGTAAACAGTATGTTCCCCCGATAAGCCCCCGACTTGTCCACTGAAAAACGAATACCCGTTGCCGGGTCCGGTTGAAACTCCATGTCCAGAACATTCCGTGCAAAATTAGCGTCCGGTCCTCTGAATCCCAGAATGCCTGGCATGCGCTGCACCACCCTCGACTCATTCGCTTTCGCTTGCAGTTGCGCGACCCGTTGCTGCGAATTTCCGTGTTCGGCCACCTGGGCTAAATCCAGGTGTTTCTGCTCTGAATTCCTTTGTGCCACCCAGGAGATGGGAAGACTTTGTTCAACGTTCTTATCCGAATAATTTTGTTTGTCATGGAGCTGATGGATGAATGAGGGCACGAGTAGAGTTTTTGGGTGGTGGTGGGTGGTTTTTTACTATGTATGTAGTTTAACGGTTCTAAGCTAAGCGGATGTTTTAATGTGGCTTAGGTGTTGTTATAGGCATTCAATATAGATTTTTAATCTCTTCAATCCACTCAGGTATCAAATATGTCTCACCAATTTTCTCCGCATATTTTTGAGCAAATTCAAACTTTATATTACCAATATCGAAGAATTTTTCAAGTAATTTTTGTCTACTGGGAGATAAATCAAGAGAAAAGTATGAGGCTTCTTCTGAGGGAGCTTCAATGCCATTGATTATTGGCTCAATTTCAGGGTAGTCAGACTCGAAATCTTTAAGTGTTTCATAAAACTGCTTCCCATTCAGGGAGTCTTCAATTTCTGTTTTTGGAGATACGGGATTAGAATCGACTTTAACTAAAGTAGTCTTTCTTTTAGCCTCAACATTTACAATGCGATAACAAAGAAGGTTCTTTAGGTCCGCCTTGACAGGATAGTTAACGAGTTCCGCATCAGTATCAGAGATCATAATTACCTTACCCTGTACTTCCTTTTTGAAATCCTCGTAGGCCACTTGAAGATTATTGTAAATTCGCTTTATTTCCGTTGCGCCTCCTACAGGTATTATTCTAAGTTTTTTTGATGATTTGATTTCTTCAAAGTACTTGTCGAAATAAATCTTTTCCGAGGAACCTTCGCAAATCAACCAATTAAATGGCTCATCAGTTAAAATACTGGTGATAATTGATTGAGTGAAATCGTTAATGCTCTTTAGTCTTATATCATACGGCAATTGCCCCTTAGATTGTTTTATAGATTGTTTAATCGATTCTCGATAACTACTAACCCTTATTAAATCAAACTGATGATCATTGTTTTCTTTTGATTTTGTGATAACACTTACACAGCCATCTTCAATTGTTGGAATAAATCCATACCAATGAGTTGTAAACAATAATTGATTACACATTCCGCTCATTTCCGCCAATTTATTGAACTGATCGTAACAAGCGGACATATGAAGTGACGATTCAGGTTCGTCAATGGCTACAATTAATTTGTCCGTCTCACTTCTATACTCCTTTAGGAATTGATAGGCCAATTCCATAATCGCCTTTTGCTTTTCTCCGGAGCTAAGCATACTTAAATCGAGCCAATGATCACCTTCTTTTTTATGCAGTTTCCGGATGTTAAAGTATGCCTCGATAATTAACTTGTATACATCATGTTTTCTCAAGTTAACCTGTCTTTCACCACCAGTACGAAAGGCATATTCGCCAAGTGTAGCAGAAAGGCCATCGATAAACTCATTAAGATTTGCGTTTATTTCTTGAATTTTTGATTGAGGTACACACTTCGCTACAATGTCTTGTAATGTTTCCCCCATCAATCCTTGAATCTCCCTTGTTTCTAATTGTGCAAAATTTTCTGGATCAATATCTTTTGGGATGTAGATGTAATCATACATTTCTATGATTTCATCAAAAAGAGGTCGCAAGTTCTTTAAATATTCATCTTGTATTGTTTGATTTGTTTTATCGAAGCTCTCAACCAATATTTCTCCTAAGGATCTATTGTTGAATATGCTGAGACTTGGAACATTGTCGTGTGATAATCCTAGAGGCAAAATGTAATAGTCGTCTTTGAATCTATCTCTTACTAGAACATCACGTTGTTCAACGAATGCATTGAAATGCGGTTTGTTTTGAGATAAGAAATCTGATTCTTCGCATTCCCAAACATAGTTGCTGATTTTTTCTGCGAGCTCTGTATTTTCTGCAATGCAATCTTTCTTCAATAAGAAAATTGGTACAATGTGAGGTCTCGTGGTTGAAAAACCACTTTTCTTAACAATAATATTGTGATTCCATGGCTTCTGATTAAAAACGCAATCAATCGCTTCAAGCACAGAACTTTTACCAATTCCATTGTTCCCGACTAGCCCACAATAAGAATGTCCGTTGCTAATTGGCACGTAATTGATACCTGAATAAGTTTTAATGTTTCTTAGAATCGTTCCTATTATCATTTTACTGGTTTAATATTGTCTCTAACAGCGATCTCACCTCCCAATAATACAAAGCACACAAGCAATTATTCGTCTCTAAACGTTTAAAAACGGATAATAAAAAAAGCCCGTCTATTTAGACGGGCTTTTGTGTTCTATCAAGAAACGATCAATCCTATTTTTGTTGTCGGCGGCCTTCCAGAATTTTGAGGAAGGAACGCGACTGGATTTCTTCGATGGTGAGTCCGGTGGCGAGCACATCTTCCATGGAGATCGCCCCACAGTTCATGGCGCGGAGGAAGTAGTTCAACAGGCCCTGTCCGGTGGCGGCGTCATCGAAAACGTCATCTGTCAGGGTGGCACGTGCAGCTTTTTCGACAAAGGCCTTCAAACGTTTGGCAGCGTCTTCATAGCTTTCCAGGAAGAAGGAATAGACGGCGGCATAACGCATCGGGAATTGCGCCGGGTTGAGGTCCCATCCCTGGTACAATCCTTTCCATAAGGAATAACGTGTGTGATTGTAGGCTTTTCGCCAGCTACGGTGAACGACGGCCTTGTTTTCGGCAATCTGCTCAGCGGTTAATTTCTTTCCACGGTGTGGTCCGATCGGCATGACGTTGGTGGCACCATCCGATAACCAGATTCCGGTAGCTCCCAAAGACACTTTCATGAAGTGGTGGGCGAAATCGCAGACAGCGTGCCCCATGTCCTGGTACTTGGCCGTGATGTTACATGCTGCGGTATAATCGTAAGTTCCGAAAGCAGTGGCGATCATGCGCCCTTTGGAGGCAAGCACAAACTTGCGCAGCGGATTTTTTCCTTCGCTGTCGATGACAGCCTGGGTGGTTTCCACCATCATTTCCATTTTCAGGCTTCCGGCTTCCAAACCATTATTGGCTTCCAGGATTTCGAAAAGAGTGACCAGCGCTTCGATTTGCTGTGGAATCGTCACTTTTGGGAGCATGACGACAAAGTTCTCCGGCAATTGTCCTCCGGAAGCTTCTAACAGGGTAGAAACAAAAATGTCCAGCGTACGCATCCCGCGTTCTTTCAAATCTTCTGTAAAAGGCTTGATCCGAATCCCAATGAAAGGAGGGAGGCTGTTGTTTTTGATCCCTTCAGCCACCTCTTTGGCTGCTCTTTCAGCCGTGGCATCTTCCTCTTCCCAGGAGCGGTTTCCGAAACCATCCTCAAAATCGATGCGGAAATCTTCCAGGGCTTCTGTCTTCAATTTCTGAATGACTTTGTTGTAAGTCGTATAAGCCAACCAGGCACTGTGCTCACGACGTTTGTGTTCGTCCATTTTGCCCAGTTTCTTGTTCAATTTTTCGATTTTGTCCGCTTTGGTCGGCAGATCTTCGTGTCCTGGAAGTTGGATCGCCTGTGCGAATTCCACGAAATTCTCTGCATTGGCGAGGAAAGTCTTCAGGGCTGCCTGTCCCATTTTTTCAGCGATGGTCGAACTAAAAAGGTCCGCCCCTCCATAGACGGTGTGTACTGGTTGACGATCCGAACGGTCGCCCGGATAAACGCGTTGAAAAGCTTTGTTCGATCTTCCCAACTTGGTCATGACCGCTTTCAGCTCCTTGGATGGTATTGTTTGTTTCATTGTCATTTTTTTCTGTGATAAATAATTAGCTGCCCCGGTAAGTGCTGTATCCAAAGGGATTCAACAAGAGGGGAATATGATAATGCGGGTCGTTTCCTACTTCAAAATCGATGCTGACACTTGGGTACAGTCCTTTGGTTCCAATGGATTGGTAGTAGCCTCCGGTATCGAAGACGAGGCGATAAACACCGGGAGTCAGGCGAACAAAGTCTTCCAATAAACCGGGTAAACGTCCGTCATCATTGGTTTTTCCGGAACCGATGGTTTCCCATTCATTCCCTGATTTTTGTTGCAATTCGATGGAAACTCCACGTGCAGGTTTCCCGAGTGAAGTGTCCAGAATGTGGGTGGTAATTTGACTCATGCGATTAGTTTTTTCAGTCTGATGTGGGTGATTTTATGTTGTTCTCCGCGGGCGATCTTGAATTCTGTTTCCGCTTCATTGTTCATGCGAGAGTTCAGGATGTCCAGCATTTCGTCGGCTGATTTACCAGTGGCACAGACGATGAAGATGTACCCGTAGCGTTTTTCATACTCCTGATTGCCAGTAGCGAGAGCCTCGATGGTACTTTGGGAAGCGGCATCCACACCGGATTGCTCGTTCCCGGCCCAGCTTTTAGTGGCGGCATATTTTTTAGCCAGACTTTTAACATCCCCGATTTTCGGATGCCCGGCAAAGGCTTCCAGGGTATCTTCGGGGCCACATTGTTCCCAGCTTTGGTCTGCCGCCCACAGGAGGGCCTGTAGGGAAGAGTAGGGGCGTTGCTTGCTGACCTGACTCGCCCATTTTTCAGAAGCACAGCATTGATAAAGACTGTCAAAAGCTTCTTTTTCAGAGAGTTGATTGAATTCTTCTAAGGTCATGCTTTAGCTTTTAACGATATTTCCGAAGAGACGCAGGCGACTCACTCCTCCATCTGGGAAAATATTAAGACGGATGTGGCTGATCTTGCCATGCGATTGAATCTCACTTTGATAGGGATGTTCGTGATCGGCTTGTAACTTCACTTCTGGAAGGATGTTCTGCCAGGGAAGATTCGGACTTTCCCAGTCGGTACTAGCTTCGTCTTCGACAAAAATTCCCTCAATGGAGCAGCGATCCGGATAATTTCCTTTGAAATGACAAGTGTCTACCAGAGCAGAGTTTACGATCCCTGGGTGTGCCAGTCGAACGATGACCCAATCCCGGTTGTTTGGAGTTCGGTTGCGTTTGGTTTCCCAGCCATCCCCCATATTCACACCGCGTCCGGGCATGATCAGGTTATCCATGTGGCTAAAGAACATGTCGTTGCACAAAATGGATTTTCCTCCATTCGTGGCTGCGATCAAATCAATTTCTTCATTCTCATTGACTTCATCCCAGTTGCGGATCACTTCTCCGTAGACTTTCAAACGGGCAACCCCTCCATCCGGGTAAATATGCAGTCGGACGTGGCTGTAAATGGCTTCGTCATCGATCTCGAAAAAATGCTGACTTCCTGGATTCAGTGGAGACTTTGGAAGAATCTCTTCCCATGGACAATCGTCTGACTGAAGAACATCAATACTCGGATCACCACTCATGTAACAGGCTTCCAAAGAAGCATGCGGAGGGTGATTTCCCAAAAAGTGATTGGTATCGATATCGACTCCACGAATTTTTCCGGAAGCGCCCAGTTTCAGGATGCACCAGTCATGTCCGGAAACCCGTTTTCTACGGGATTCCCAACCGTCCATCCACTTCCCGCGATCGGTGTATTTATCTGCGATAAAAATTCCACGTCCCGGTTTGACCAGGTTTTCCATTTCCGCAAAGAAATCATCGCTGCAAACAAGGGCTTTTCCCCCCAGTTTTTCGGAGGCAAGGTCGATCAATTGTGTGAAGCTTGGTGCTGTTTCCAGTTGCTGTTGTTCCATTGAAATAATTTATGAAAGAGTTGAAATTACTTGTTTAGTAAGACATTTCCAAGTGGCTGGGAGACAAAATTTCCCTGATCAAAAACTTGATGACCACCCAGATAACATTCATGAACGACTCCATACAAAGTTTCCCCAATGTAAGGGCTTACTGGGTGTCGGTAGTGAATGTCCATTGATTGAACTTTAAATTGTGCTTCGGGGTCCCAAACGACCAAATCGGCCCGGGCTCCTTCGGAAATGTGTCCTTTTTGCTCCTGGATTCCCAGGAAACGGGCGACCTGTTCAGCCATCAGAAAAGCCAGTTTTTCGAGCGGAAGCTGATGTTTTTTTCCTGCGGTCCACACCACTGGAAGCGCAAACTGAATGGAGGAAATACCACCCCAGGCCTTGAGCAGGTTTCCACTTTCGATTTCCTTAATGGAAGGCGGTGCAGGGGAGTGATCGGTCACGATAAAATCGATTGTTCCGTCCAGTACGGCTTCCCAAAGCAAGTCATTGTTGGCCTTTTCCCGGATTGGAGGAGCACATTTATAGAGTGTGTTTCCATCCGGAATGTCCTCGGCATTAAAATAGAGGTATTGCGGACAGGTCTCTACCGTCAAAGGAAGTCCTTCGGCTTTGGCCTGGCGAATTTCATCGAGTGTATTGGCAGAAGACAAGTGTACGATGTGCACAGGTGTTTGGTACTTGCGACAAAGTCGGATCATGAGTCGAACAGCATCATCTTCCCAGGATTTAGGCCGGGAATTCAAGTAGGCTTCGTAAGAGTTGGGGTTTTGTTTAAGGAGATCAAGTCCGGCATGTTCCTGGTCCAGCTCGCAGTGGGCGAGTAGGGGCTTTTGAAAACGACTTAGAATTTCCAGCCCTCGTTCCAGCTCTTCTTCATTGACATTCGGAAACTCATCGATGCCTGAATGGGTCAAAAAAGCTTTGATTCCGAAAACACCGGCTTTTAGTAAATCTTCGAGTTGATCCAGGTTGTCCGGAACAATTCCACCCCAAAAACCGCAATCACAATACAACTTCCCTTCGGAAGCCCGTTGTTTGTCCAAAAAAGTGGCGGTATCAATAGTCACAGGACTCGAATTCAGGGGCATATCGATCAGCGTCGTGATCCCTCCGGAAATAGCTGCTTTGGTCATGCTTTCAAAACCTTCCCACTCCGTTCGTCCGGGTTCATTGATGTGCACATGGGAGTCAATGATACCGGGCATTACCACTAAATCGTTTAAGTCCTTCACCGTCAGTTGCTCTCCCTGATATTTTCCGGGGATAAGCTTTGAAATCAGGCCATCTTTGACTATCATTGTTCCGTCAAAGAAGCCGTTTTTTAGCAAGATTCGGGAACTGTACAGCCCGAATTCAGGTGACGACTGCTTCATGTTGCTAAACGTTTAGCACAAAGATAAGAAAGTTCGAGTAAGGACCTTAAATTTAATGTATTGAAATTAGTAGCTACATTCATTTTCAGTTTATTTAACGGTTTAGTATGGGCGGAAACCGGAAAAGAAGGATTTCAGACCAATTTTGACGTGACCAACTGGATTTTCATCCTCATCATGTTGTTTGTGATTTACCTGACTTCCGGAATTTTGAGACAGGTACTTCAAACCTTGAAACAACGCCTGAAAGGGAAGAGTGGTCAGGAGGAAGTGCTGCTTCTAACAGAGATCGAAGACATCGGTGAGCAGCGACGGGTATTCATTTATCTGGGATTGATGTTTTTGGCACTGTACGGCATTTATTATTTCGTGGAAGGAACCACCTGGGAAGCACATGTCGTTGAGTGGCTAAATCTGATTGTTCGCTGGACGCATGTCGTCTTCGGAATTGCCTGGATCGGGGCCTCATTCTATTTTAATTTCCTGGAGAATGCCCTGAATCGAAAGGAAGGGCTCCGGGATGAACTGGCCGGAAATTTATGGGCAATACATGGAGGTGGATTTTACTACCTGGAAAAATACAAAGTAGCTCCCAAAGAGATTCCGAAGGAACTACACTGGTTCAAATATGAGGCTTATTTTACCTGGTTATCAGGGTTTACCTTACTGGTGATAGTCTATTATCTGGACGCCAACGTCTACCTGATCGATAAAAGTGTCTTAGACATCTCTCCGCAGTCAGCGGTGGGAATCGGACTGGTTTCCCTGGCTTTGGGCTGGTTGGGCTATGATATGCTCTGTAAGTCGGCACTGGCCAAAAGACAAACCTTGTTTTGGTTTATTCTCTTCGCATTTATAGCCGGTTTTGCCTGGTTCTTTTTACAGGTGTTCAGTCCCCGGGCGGCCTACATTCATGTAGGAGCACTGATCGGGACGATGATGGCTGGGAACGTATTTCGCGTGATTATTCCTTCGCAAAAGGCGATGGTGAATGCCGCGAAACGAGGTGGTTCACCGAATCCTTTGCTGGGAAAACGTGCTTTGCAGCGATCACGTCACAATAACTACCTGACGTTACCGGTCATTTTCATCATGATCTCAAATCACTTCCCAACGACCTATGGAAATGAGTGGAACTGGTTCATTTTGATCGGACTGTCCTTGACGAGTGTCCTGGTCAAACATTACCTCAATGTGATTGAGGAAGGGCGCAAAGCAGTTTGGATCATGCCGATAGCTGTGGTTTGTATGTTTGGCTTAACCTTCATTTCGGCCCCGCGTCCAAAAGAAGTTTGTAAAGATGGCGAGGCCACCAAATTTGAAGAAGTCCGACTCATTGTAGATCAACGATGTGTGCAATGTCACTCGGAGAACCCAACGGATGACACCCAGAAGGTACCGCCAAATGGCGTAGTTTTTGACAAGGATGAGGACATCGTCGCTTATGCCGATCGGATTTTGAACCGGGCCGTAGTGACGAAAACCATGCCACAGGCCAATAAAACGGAAATGACGCAAGAAGAACGGGATGCCCTCCAATGTTGGATCGATCACGGAGCCAAACTGAAATAGGCTTAACCTCCTATTTTGATCATACTTCGATTCTCGGTATCGTTTCCTTTTAGTTCGGTGGAATCAAAACGTCCGCCACGTTCTCTCGACTTTAGCGCAAGATTTTCTCGGATCAGGATTTCCGGATCCTTTCCCTGGCGCAGGGCACTTAACAAGTCGCTTTCTCCCTGAGAAAAAAGACAATTTTTCATTTTTCCATCGGCAGTCAAGCGTAAACGGTTGCAAGAATCGCAAAAGGGAGCCGTAATGGTACTGATAAAGGCAAATTTCCCTTTGAATCCCTTGACTTGATAGTGTTTCGCTGTTGAGTGTTTGGGGTCCTTCAAACGGGTGATCTGTGGAAACTCCCGATTCAAATTATCCAACATTTCCTGATAAGAAAGCACTTGTTCGGGGTTCCAGCCATTTTGTTCGAAGGGCATGAATTCAATGAAGCGAACGTCCAGGTCATGGTGACGTGTATATTCCACGAATTCGCTCAGACTATTTTCATTCACTCCACGCATGACGACCACATTGATTTTCACCCGGAAATCTTCGTTCAGTAGTAATTGGAGATTTTCGGAAACCTTTTGAAAATCGTTGCGAAGTGTCATTTGACGGAACTGTTCTGAATCAAGGCTGTCGAGACTGATGTTAATGTGTTTCAATCCTACCTGTTTCAACTGTTCCACATGACGGTCGATGAGAATAGCATTGGTGCTTAAACTCAATTCGACAGGAAGTAAACTAAGTACTTTTAGAATTTCAGGAAAATCTTTTCGAACGAGTGGTTCACCGCCCGTAAGCCGAATTTTTTTCACTCCCAGATCAACGAACAAACGAGCCAAATGAGCAATTTCATCCACCTGCATCAAATGAGCTTTTGGGGTCACGGAAACCTCCTCATGAGGCATGCAGTAACGACACCTGAGGTTACAGGCATCTGTTAATGAAAGACGGAGATAATCATGTGTCCGTCCAAAAGAATCCGTCAGTGAGGCTTTGTTCATGGGAAGAGGGCAAAACTACTGAATTTATGTTAATTTTAATTCCCTTTTCAGGAAGTTCAATCAAAGAATCATTTATGAAATCAGTGTCGGAAGCCCTTCAATTAGTCAGGAAACACATTGTCATGGGAACGGGCGTGAATGAGCTTTCCTTGAATGAAGCTAAGGGAGGTGTGCTTGCAGAGGATATCTATGCTCCCATGGATTTACCAGCCTTTGATCAATCGAATGTGGACGGTTACGCTTTGGGAGAACCAGGGGAGACAAAAAGTTGGCAGTTGAAGGGAGAAGTGAAGGCAGGAGACGCCCCCCATTTTGAATTGGAACAGGGAATGGCCTGTCGGATTTTTACCGGAGCTGTCGTACCGAAAGGAAGCATGGCTGTGGTGATGCAGGAAGAGGTGAAACGAGAAGGAAGCAGGATCATGTTGGAGCGATTTCCTGAAGCGGGGGAGCACATTCGCCCAAGGGGAACACAGATTCAGCAGGGTCAGTTGGCGCTTCCAAGGGGAAAACAGTTGAATCCGGCCGCCATTGGTTTTTTGTCCATGTTCGGGATCGAAAAAGTGAAGCTCCGAGTTCCTCCTAAGGTGAGCATACTGATTAACGGAGATGAATTGAGACGGGCCGGGGAAACTTTGAAACCTGGAGAGGTGTACGAATCGAATGGAAATATGCTAGTTGCGGCACTCAGGCAGGAGGGAGTAGAACAGATCGAACTAAAGACTGTTTCGGACGATTTGGAGCGCTTGACAGAAAGTTGTCGGGAGGCGCTGGCTGCCAGTGATTTCTTAATTGTCTCAGGAGGGATTTCCGTTGGAACCTATGATTTGGTGGCCGAAGCGCTTCAGAAAGCAGGAGTGGAACAAATTTTTCATACGGTGGCGCAGAGACCAGGAAAACCATTGTATTTCGGACGGAGTAACAACTGCTCCGTATTTGCATTACCGGGGAACCCAAGTTCAAGCCTCGTGTGCTATTATCTGTATGTTTTGCCAGGCATTCGCTTCTTTCGGGGAGAAGGTTTTCGCGAATTACCTGTATTTCGAGGAAAATTGAGTCATGAACTTATCAAAAAGGGAAAATTCAGGCATTTTTTGCGCGGATATTATGAAAATGGCTTGCTGAGGACCAAAGAAGAACAGGCCTCCTTTCAATTAAAGCCTTTTGCAAGCGGGAATTGTTTGTTAATTTTACCGGAGGGAGACCAAAGACTAAATCAGGGAGATGAAGTCGCTTTCTATTGGCTTCCCGAATAATAACATGGATCGGATCAAAGTACTTTTTTTTGGAGAACTGGCAGAACTGACGGCGACTTCGCAGCTAGAAGTGTCAGGTCCATTGCTCTTGAGTGAATTGCGCGAGGAATTGGAAAGAAATTATCCAACTTTGAAGGACCGGGTATTTCAAGTGGCAGTGAATAAACGCCTTGCCACAGGAAAAGAACAGTTGAACAATGGAGATGAGGTGGCCTTTTTACCACCCTTTGCAGGAGGTTAATGTTGACAAATCAGGAATTGGAAAGATATGCCCGTCAGATTGCACTAAGTGAAATCGGAGCGGCGGGACAGCAGCGATTGAAGCAGGCTTCGGTGTTGGTCATCGGAGTAGGTGGATTGGGCTGTCAGGTGCTTCAGCAGTTGACTGCAGCGGGAGTCGGCCGAATCGGAATGATTGACGGAGATCGAGTAGAACTTTCCAATTTACAGCGACAATGCCTGTTTGGAGAAGGAGATGTTGGCCGGAAAAAAACGGAAGTGGCTCAGGAACGATTAAAAGCTCAGAACAGTCAGGTACAACTGGAAATCCATGAAGGAAGTTTTCACCCGAAGAATGCAGAGACACTTGTGGCGAAGTACGATTTGGTAGTGGATGCCAGCGATCGGATTGACGTGCGTTACCTGATCAATGACGCCTGCGTTTGTTTGGAAAAGGCTTTTGTGTATGCCTCGCTATATGCGTATGAAGCACAGGTAGCCCTGTTCAATGCTCCGGATGACTTGGGGAATCGAAGTGCGACCTATCGCTGTTTATTTCCGGAAGAATCAGGAAGTAAGGTACAAAACTGTCAGGAACGAGGAGTGCTGGCTGTGTTACCTGCTTTAATTGGGGCTATCCAGGCGAATGAAGTATTGAATTATTTCTTAGGCTTGAGTGAAGGACTTTCAGGACGGCTATTGCTGTTCAACCAGTTGAACTATCACTTTCAGTTGATTGAAGTGAACCGTCATGAAAAGGCAAAGGAATGGGCCAAACAAGGGATGAGAATTCGGCAGCAGGTCATCGAATTATCTCCGGAAGAATTGCGCGAGAAATTGGCACGTGAATTCCCTTGCCTATTGGTGGATGTTCGGGATCCCGATGAATCACCAGAACTGACTTCCTTTGCAGGTAATGAGGTATTGTCTAAAGCAGTATTTGAAAAAGGGACAGCCTTTACCAGTGAATCGCCTGTGTTTATTTGCCAAACAGGAGTACGTAGCCAAAAAGAAGCACTTTCCTGGAGCTCCCGGAACAACAAAACATGCTATAGCCTTCGGGGAGGAGTATTGAAATTGAAAGAAGATGAAAGACAGAAAAGTCAAATCCATATTTAAGCAAGGACCCATTGCCCCAGAGTTCATTGCGGAAAGTTTGAAAAAACATCAAACGAAGACGAAAATAGGGGCGCATGCCATGTTCATGGGACAAATCCGGGAAGATGAAACGGAAAAGGGGAAAGTATGTTCAATGGTCTATACAGCTTATGAGGAGATGGCCAATGAGTTGATGCACGAAATCCGGGAAGAGGTATTTGAACGCTTCGATTTACACTGTATGCATGTCTATCACAGTTTGGGAGAAGTTCAGACAGGGGAACTATGTTTGTTTGTCTTTGTCTCCTCAGGACATCGGAAAGCCTCTTTTGAAGCCTGTGAGTATCTGGTGGAAGAGATTAAAAGAAAATTGCCCATTTTCGGGAAGGAAATTTACGAGAATCAGGAGCATGCTTGGAAGAGAAATCAGTTTCCTGAAAATACAATGGAATGATCAATATCACGCATAAACATAGTACCTTACGAAAAGCCATTGCTCAGGCAGTGGTAGAGGTGAGCAAGGAAGAAACGATCGCGGCACTCAGAGAACGAAAAGTCCCGAAGGGAGATGTCTTTGAAATGGCCAAAACAGCAGGTTTATTCGCCGTAAAACGGACAAGCGACCTCATTCCAGATTGTCATCCCCTTCCGGTAGAATTTACCTCGGTCAGTTATCGAATCGAAGGACTAAAAGTGTATGTGGAGATGGAGGTTCATACCATCTACAAAACCGGGGTAGAAGTGGAGGCCATGCACGGAGTATCGGTGGTTGCTCTAACGATGTATGATATGTTGAAGCCGATTGACAAGGGAATTACCATCAAGGACATTCGATTGTTGGAAAAGAAAGGAGGGAAATCAAATGTCAAAGCGGTGGATGTGAGCTCCGTAAGGGCGGCAGTATTAGTCTGTTCGGACCGGGTGAGTCAGGGACTCATGGAAGATCGATCAGGAAAGCTGTTAGTAGCAGGCCTGGAAGAAATGGGAATAGACCAGGTGACCTATGCCTGTTTGCCAGATGATGAAGCTGGAATCACATCCTGGTTAAAGGACAAAGTATCCGAACAACAACTAATTTTGGTCAGCGGGGGAAGTGGACTTGGACCGCGCGACCGGAGCACGGAGGCAATCCGTTCCGTTTTGGATCGGGAGATTCCTGGGATTATGGAACATTACCGAAATTATGGACAGCAGCGAATCCCAACAGCGATGTTGTCTCGTGGCGTAGCAGGAATGTCCGGGCAATGCCTGATCATTGGATTGCCCGGCTCTCCCGGCGCAGCTCAGGATGCCCTTCATGCTTTGTTTCCTGCTGTCTTTCATGTTCTGGAAGTTGAGCGGGGTGGAGGGCATTGAGGACTATTTATTTTATTTTAAACGAAGCCTTTAGTTTGTCTTCATTTTTCTGCTTAAAATTATATGTGAGTGCGACGTACCAACCCATTTTGAATTTTCTTTCGGTGGGGACATCTGAATTAACATTGAACTCATTTGAAAAGTCGTAGTTTTGGTCTTTGTTCAGCTCAATAAGTCTCGTTTTAGCAAATTCTGCTCTCCTGCAGGCCGCTCCGATCGAAATGCCCACTCTTTCACTGCGCCCCATGAGCCATCCGGCACCAGCCAAGTAAAAAAGTTGATCCGTATCGGTGGCCGTACCGAAGTTTAAGGTGAGCCTGTGATTGCCTATTTTCCGCCGATAAACGTTAAAAAGAAGTCCTACAGTTGGGTGAACATTGAATTTCGTTTCTCCTTCATTGAGACGTAAAATTTGGGTGCTATCTGTATTGCTAAGCAACTGAAAAAAAGGACTCGAATTATTCAGACCAATGGCCGCAACAAAAGCACTACTAAAATCAATCTTAACGCCATGCTCCACTCTAAAATGAATATGTTGTCTTATTTCATGGGGAGCGATTCCATATCTGTTATTTCGGGGTTTAGCGATGGCATATATTGAGATTTCATCCGAATCGTCAAAGATTTTTTCTGTGGTAAATTCGATGGTCCAATTTTCTTCACAAATTGCATTGTTCAGTCTGGTTAGATTAAAGAATTGATTCATAAGCTCCTTTTGATTAATGGATTCGTGCGTTTTCAAAAGGGCTTTATATGCAGATTGAATGCCTATCTCATTTGGATTGTTCTCTGCCAATTGTTTGAGGTCGGAGAAGATATTGTTCAGTTCGTCTAAATTCTTCTGGCAGTTGTAAATAATGAATCTGCTGTCAGAAAATCGATTGTTGATGAGCGATCTTCTAGCCGAGTCAATTTGATTATAGCTTTTGTTTGAGTGAGCAATGATCATGAGCTCCTGAATCGTATTGGCCTTATGTTTTAAACTTTCTATGGATTTAACGTACTTTGTCGTTAGATGATTTTGTTCTTTTTGAAGTATAAAATCCTGATCAATATCCCTTAGACTATGTATAACATCTAATAATTTTACTCTATAATATTGCAGGGACTCTATCCGAGAATAGATAGAGTCAGATATACTATCTATGTCTTTTATTATTTGATCTCTTTGACTCTTATTCTCAGCTGAATCAGGAGTGTTTCTTAATTTCTGGACAAGGTTTTTTCTCTTATCTGAGAATTTGATTGAATCCTGAACAAGGTTTTGTATCATTAATTTGAGTTTGTCTAGACTCTTCACATGGTCATTGAACTCACCCTGTTTGTTTTTATCCGCAATCTTCTTTGTTTCGGATACATATATGTTATTGATCTCGGGAACATTGATCATCAATGTTTTTTCATCAAATTGAAAGTGTTCCAGCTGATTTTGATCGCTAGGATCTGAGATTAAGTAATTCGTCTGCATCTCGTACAAGCTTAATTTAAAAAGAAAGGGGTTTACATCTTGTATTTGGAGGTGGACATGCTCTAATTCATCAATGATGCAGTTTAGTTGATTATTTTCCACCAACTTTTCGAATTCATAGAGGGAGTAAGTAAGTGTTTTGTATTTATTCTGTTCATTTTTTTCTTTTATTCGATCAATCCATCGCTTTTTGTTTTCTTGGGTGTAGGAGTACTGAGTAATGCCAATGGTGCCTAGAAAGGTCACAACCAGGGGAATGACAATTCGTTTTTTCATTTTGATAGTTTTATAGTTTCTACAAAACTAAAATGGTTGAGTCATCTAGTCAAGTCTCCATTTGGTGGTTTTCTGGTCTCTATTTGGTGGTTCTTGCCCTTCCCTAATTTGGTGACCGTATAACTACCCGAAACAAAAAAAGGCCCCGAAGGACCTTTTAAAGAATATTTACGGATTCTAATTAGTCGAGATGCTTCAAATCTTCAATATTAGGACTTACAATGATCCCTGGCATATCAACAGGAGCGGCCACTTCTGCCATAAAGGTTCCTTTTACTTCACCAGTTTTGAAGGTAGTAAAACCAATGCGATAGAGTCCGACCGTTAAGGAATTGAGTGGATCGCTGGTTTGACTCTTGACTCGCATTAATGAATTATAATTCTTTCCACTTGGTTGTGATGGCATTTCCGAATTATCGTCATTGTACGCCATTTTGTGCCAATTGGCAGCTGCAATTCTTTCAGGGGTAATTCCTCCTTTAATGCTGATAATATCCGATTTCTCCAAGGTGATATAAGTATCAAAATATTCCTGAGAATCTTTATTTTGATCGTAGTTGGGAGATTTGCCTGGATTATTCAATTTAGCAGCAATCTTAGGAGGTACGGGTGACATCATTCGCACGCCAATTTCAGGTGCAACCGCCGGAATCCAAACATAGATATAGTTGAATTTTTTGCCATCCACAATGGCGTCTTCAGATCCTGGTTCCGCATACCCAAGATATGTCGTAGAACTTGTGTACGGAACTCTAACTGTTTTGGGCCCTACTTTCTTTTGAACCGAGCTCCCAAATGTTCCTAGTTTTTGTGCAAAAAGTTGCGAAGAGGCAAACAGTACGACTGCTGCTGTAATCATTACTTTCATGTTTCTGTGTTTTGGTGATGCCTAAAGATATTAATTTGTCGATAAATGTGCAAAAAATGCCGATGAAATATTGAGTTGAATGATTAAATTCTTACCTTAGAACTATGGAAAAAGCAGAAGCTCTACGCCATCTGGAGGACGTCATCTCTGGATATAAAAACAATTATGCTCCTCAAAATATTACCGTGTACCAGTATTGGGCCCGTGTTGTGCGAGTAGTGGATGGAGATACCCTGGAACTGGAAATTGAATTGGGTTTTGACCTTAAAATTAGAAATAGCCTCCGTCTGATAGGCCTAAATACTCCAGAGACGTATGGTGTGAAAAAGGGTTCGGAAGAGTATCGAAAAGGGATGGAAGCTAAAGAATTTGTCCAAAATTTTGTACGGGAAAATGACTGGGTAGAAGTCGAAATCTACCGGGGTAAAAAGGAAAAATATGGACGATGGCTCGGTCAGGTATACAAAAACGGGGAATCCCTGAATGTCACACTTCTGACAGAAGAATTGGCTGAGAAATTATAAATCTAGTCAACGAATTCGATGAGATCTTCGCCTCGAAAGATTCCTTCAAATTTGGTAACGATTTTTTTGACCAGCACGACATCATAGCTTCCAACACATTCATAATGATCATGATAGTAAGTTGTTGTAATGGTGAACTTTCTGAAAATTTCTGCGTTTTCGTCCGAAGTGTTTTGAATACTTGTACTCTCGGTTTCACTTCCTCCAGTACTTCCTGAGAAACCCAGGTTTGAAACGGAAAGTGATCGAGTGTCGTTAAAGTTACTACTATGAGAAAAGCTTCTGCTTGCACCGGGTGCAAGTTCACCGGCCTTTTCAATTTCCATGTGTTCTTCTTCTCCCGCTTGCTCCCTTCGTTTGAATTCGCAAATACGCCAGTCCTCAGTCTGCGTACAACTACATCCTGGATGAGGTTTGGGTAATCTTACGGGTGATGATTTTCCGTTTCTCCTGGCACATTCTGCACAAGGATTCTGGCTTTGAGTGTTCCATCTCCACCAAATGTTATCATTTTCGTTATAAGCTGGCGGAGTTTCATTTCCTCCTATCCATACCGTTCCTTCTACTAATCCCATGCGTATTAAATTTTTTGTTCACCTGTTAATTCAAAACCTCCTTCATTTCTCCTGAGAATATCAGACATATTGACATCCATTCCAAGGCTGGAAACGTCAGTAACGAAGTATTCCGTTCGCCAATTTCCGTCAATCAGTTTCCGATACATCGAGGAGAGTCGTATTTCTGTCCCGTTTATATAAGAGACATAAAATTGATCGATGCCAGCCAGGTCCTCCTCGTTTCTCTTTTTAGAATATTCCGGTCTGCTGACATAAGAAGGGCCGTCAATTAGTTCATCCCACATCACTTCCCCCGAATATTCTTTTTCCAAACGAATGACACGGTTGGAGTAGGTATCCAATCCAATGAGTGGAAACTCTCCAATATAACAACGATTGTCTGTATAAACCAATAAAGAAATCATTGGGTTACGGATCGCATCTAGCAGTACAAAACCTCGATCATCTGTCTCAAATTCATCGTTGTATAAATGCTCCGAAAATGAAGCATTGCAAATACTGACACGAGCCTTAACAGGCTTGAATTGGTGATCTACCACATATAAGGCAAGTGTATTCGAGAAAACGCGTCTTGATGCTTCCAATTGCCAATTGAGCAAGAGTTGCTCTTCAAAACGAAAGCCATGCTCACTAATAAATTCCCTCAAATCAGCAGGTGCTAAACGTGCCATCCAGGAATAATCCAGGCCCGATTCAACAAGGAGATCAGCCAATCTTTCTGTCATTCCTTCCAGGCGAAAGAGCCTGGCCTGAGGAATAAATTGATGCAATAACTGATCTTTCGAGATCCCTTGAATATCCTCAAATCTGTCGGCAATGTCCATTGGATGATCGACCAACAAGTGTTCGGTATAAAAACAGTTTCGATTTGCTAATTCTTCTCCTAGTGCTTCCCCAATTCCGGAAAGTAGACGAATGTCGTGGTTCATTTCAATAAATATTACAGTAGATGGTCACAATATACTAAACATAGCTTGAGAATCAAAATGTTTATCGGATAATCTTGAAAAGACCAGTGTAACATTTTGACATGTTTAGCATTATAGATCTCAAGTATAAATCACTGCTTATGACTCAAAGGAAATTGCTTTCTTTCCTCTTATGTTCTCAACTACTTGTTACCATTTTTGGATTCGCATCCGAAAAGGATAAGTATTATGAAAATCTCTATTACACGGCCAAATTCTGGGGCTTCCTTAAATACTATCATCCAGTGGTAGCTTCCGGGCAGAGCGATTGGAATCTGGAGTTGATTCAGCAACTGGAGAACTTAGAAAAGTGCAAAGGTCAGGAGGAAGTGAAGCAATTTTTCGAAAGCTGGCTGGCGGAATTGAAAAGTCCTTCGAAATGCCGAAAATGTAAGAAGCAGGGAAAAAAGGAATACGATGATCGAAATTTTGATCTTTCATGGATCGAGAACACTTCTTTTTGGGGAGCAAAGCTTTCCGGTCAATTGGGCTACATTCGTGATAACCGCTATCTGGGAGAACCATTCTATTTGGAGCGTAAGCCTGCTGGAAACATACTCCTGAAGAATGAGAATGGACCTGAATCATACGATTGGAAGAAAAAGGAACACCGTCTTCTTACCTGGTTTCAGTATTGGAACCTCGTGGAATACTTTTTCCCATACAAATATCAGTGCGACCAGGATTGGGATGAGGTTTTAAAGGAAATGACTCCCCGCTTTTTGAATGTTGAAAGTGAAGAAGAGTTCCATATGTTATTACTGGAATGCTTTGCGAAAACAGATGACAGTCATGCCCGATTTTACTCGGAGCAGACGGTGAATCACTTTGGAACAAAATGGCTCCCCATTCAGTTTAAACTGATCGATGGAAAGGCTATTGTGACGGGTTTTTACAATGATTCAATGGCGAAAAAAGATGGCTTTCACCTGGGAGATGTCATTACTCATGTGGATGGCGAATCCGTGCAAAAACGTTTTGAGCGCAATAAAAAGTACTTGTGTGCATCGAACGAAGCAGTCAAAAGAAGAAATACGATAAGTGCTATTTTTAATGGGGATACGGAAGAAGTTAAATTGAAAATAGAAAGAAATGGTCAGATCGAAGAGAGTATCTATAAAAGATACAGTTTTAGAGACTTCTCTTATCATTATCATTCGAAGAGGGAACGATTCAAGAGTTGGGAGGATGGCTTGGCCTACGTGAATTTGGGTAAGGTGTCCAGGGAACAGGTAGACTCGTTGATGGACAGTCTGATGCACTTTAAAGGAATCGTTTTTGACCTGAGAGAAAATGCGAATAGTACGTTGTATCAATTGTCTGCTTATCTGAATCAGGAACCGATGCCCTTTGTCGTTTTTACAAAACCTGACTTGTCTTATCCGGGACGTCTCATTTGGACGAAACCCTACTACTGTGGCTCAAGCAAGGGAAAGAAATATACAGGGAAAGTGATGATCCTGGTGAATGAACTCACCCAGAGTCATGGAGAGTTTAGTTGTATGTGCTTGCAAACAGGAGATCGGGTACAGGTTCTGGGGAGCCAAAGTTCCGGGGCAGATGGAAACGTGAATCGCATCAAGTTGATCGGTGGTTTTGAAACCGTTTTCTCAGGGATTGGAGTTTTTTATCCGGATCGTTCTGAAACACAGAGAGTCGGGGTTCGAAGAGATTATTCAGTCTCCCCAACGATCAAAGGAATGCAGGAGGGAAGGGACGAACAATTGGAAGAGGCACTAAGAATTTTAAGAGCGGAGTAATTAATCTCCTGATTCCAACCATTTTTTTCGTTCCGAGCGGTAGACCATAGAACGTCCCAGACTGGTGCCATACCATACCTGATATTGATGATCACCGGTCTTTTCGTAGTATGCTTTGGACTGTTCACTTTCTTTAAATCCCAGTTCCCGAACGGAATTCGGCAATCGTTGATGTATTTGCTGAAAGTCTTCGATTCGTTCAATCAACTTCTCGGCATAGCGCTGCCGCTGACAGCTCACATCACAGCAGGAATAGAATAGTACTCCGCTTAGAATAAATCCGATTAAAAGCTTCATGTAAGTATGAAATTCGCCGGACTAATAAAGAATAAAGCTTCGTTCACTAAAAGCGGGCAATGATGGTCCTCCTTCGTAAAAATAATGGAGTTCATCTTGTTGGTCCATGAGGCCTAAACTATAGAGTACCGGGACGAAATGATCTGGGGTTGGTGCAGCTAGTTTCCCGAGTTTGTGACTGTGTTCATAGTCAATAATGGCCTTGAGATTCCGTTCGTCAATCTGTTTTTTGATCCAGGCATCGTATTCTGCTTCCCATCCGTAGGGACGCATATCATTTGCGAACATGCGTTGCGAAGCCAATTTTAAATTGTGAATTAAGGAACCACTCCCAATGATAAGTACGCCTTTTTCACGGAGACTTTTGAGTTCTTTTCCGAGTTCGTAATGGTACTTGGGAGAGGCATAGTAGTCAATACTCATTTGAAAGACCGGAACATCTGCATCAGGGAATAGATGCATGAGCATAGGCCAGGAACCGTGGTCTAGTCCCCATTCTTGGGTTTCCTGAATCTGCTTGGAAAAATCTTTTAGCTTTTTGGCAATTTCCGGAGCTCCTTTGGCGTGATAGATGGGGTCATAATAATGATCCGGAAAGCCATAGTAGTCGTAAATCTGCTTCTGTTCATCCGAAATATTGACATAAGTTCCGCGGGTACACCAATGTGCGGAAACGATCAGAGCAGCTTTGACATCGTAGTTCTTTTGAAGTTCCTTTCCCAGCTCGAAAAGCGTTTTCCAAAAAGCGCGTTCATCCCTTGAAACGGGAATATCCATCGGGTTTCCATGTGAGGTGAAAAGTACAGGCATTTTTTTGTCCTGTCTACTTAAGGTGTCCGTAAAAAGTTTGAAGCTCCCGAGTGTTCCCATGGCAGAAAAAGTAAGTAATGTTTGAACAAATTCCTTGCGTTTCATTCTTCCGCAAAATTGGTGCTGATTGTTTGTAAAGGGAAAGTTACTCTAAAGTCAGGAAAATACAAAATGAAACGAGTGAAGGCACTTGTGACCAGGTCAATGAATTCAAAAAATGTAGTTCATGAACAAAAAGTGGTCGTTGGTGAATTTGTTGAAGGACAGTTGTTTGGAGCGTCATAGTTTTGCGGACAACCGAGAAAAAGTATTAAATCAAAAAATCAAATCACTATGAAAAAGATCGGATTACTGGTGTTGAGCATTTCATTGTTCGGGACCATATTTGCACAAAATGTGCGTTATGTCAGGCCTGGAGCCACCGGAAACGGAACTTCGTGGGCAAAAGCTTATGGAGAATGGGACATTCAGACGGCGATGGACGAATTGGAATTACTTGGAGGAGGGCAGGTGTGGATAGCCGCCGGAACCTATTTCCCTACTTCAGGAAATAACCGGAATGTCTCATTTGAGATGAAAAATAACGTTGAGCTTTACGGAGGCTTTGGTGGTACGGAAACGTCACTTTCTATGCGCGATTTAACGTCAAATGCAACCATATTGAGTGGAGATATTGGACAAGTGGGGCAAAAAAGTGATAACTCAAAGAGAGTGCTGGAAGCCGTTTCTGTCAATACAGTATTGAATGGGATCAGTGTCGAAGATGGATATGATAACATTTTGTCTGCAAAAGGAGCGGGAATCTATGTGGATCAGTCAGCTATTAAGATAGATTATTGTCATTTTAGAAACAATGAAAATGCTGGAATGAACGGTAGTGGAGCAGCGATTTATGTGAATCAATCACAAGACGTTCAAGTCAGCTACTGTACCATTGAGAGCAATCAGGTTTATTCGGTTGGTGCCTTGCGATTTGTAGCTTCCGAAGCTTCGGTATTTAACACGATTATTCGCAACAATATTGGTACAGAAGGATCTCCTTCCATCAGTTGCTATAGCTCTACTGTTCGATTTGAAAATGGACTGGTATACGGAAATGAGGTGCTCGATTTGGATGGCTACAACAACTCTACGGATGCGGTGTTCCTGTATTTGGTAAGCTCGACTTTTCATTTGTTGGGAAGTACGGTTGTGGACAATGTTGGGCTAAATAACATGATTTCCTCGACGGCATCGAGTGGACAAACTTCACAGTTAAATGTTCGGAATTCGATTCTTCGAAACCCTGGCTTAAAAGAGGAATTACGGATTGTTATAAATAGTGTGCACTCAATCGAATATTCGAATGTTCGGGGAATCCAGGCGGGGAATCAGAATATAGATGTTGACCCTCTCTTTGTGGATGCAGCGAATCACAATTACCGATTGCAATGCGCTTCTCCTTGTCTTGACGCTGGAACGAATATCAGTTCTTTTCAAAATGTTGATTTGGCGGGACTTGCCAGAGTACAAAACACGACCATTGACCTGGGAGCCTACGAAACTGATCCAAATGACTGTTGTACTCCCGTTGGTGGGATTAACATTCGCTATGTGAAACCAGGAGGAAAAGGTTCTGGAACCTCCTGGGCAGATGCCTATGGAGAGTGGGATGTTCAGACAGCTATTGATGAGATCGAACAACTTGGAGGTGGTCAGGTTTGGCTGGCTGAAGGAAGCTACTATCCAACTGCAGGAACTTCCAGATCAGCCACCTGGAATATGAAAAGCCTGGTCGAGGTGTACGGAGGATTTTCTGGAGCAGAATGTCGACTGGAAGATCGAAATTGGGCACAGCATCAAACGATTTTAAGTGGAAATATTGGAGCAAGCAACCTGGCCAGCGACAATAGTTACCATATAATCACCTGTAACAATGTCAAGGAAACAGTATTGGACGGGGTCATTGTAGAAAAAGGAACTTCGAATATGTCAAGTAACGATAGAGGAGCTGGGATGTATGTCGTCAACTCCACAGTAAGAGTAGAAAACTGTACGTTTAGAAGAAATATTTCTCAAGAATTTGGTGGTGCAATTTATGTTTCAGGAAGTACCTTTCTCATGAATAGTTGCCTCTTGTATAAGAATCATGCTCCTGCTGCTAAAAGTTTCGGAGGAGCAATTTATGCGACGAATTCGGGATGCCGCATTTATTCGTCTACTATCACGGAAAACAAAGCTTTTATTGGTACAGGGGTCTCTTTCATCAATAACTCGGTTACTCCAAGAGTCTATAACAGTATTATTTGGGGAAATAGTGGTGGAAATCTAGATTTGGCGTCGAACACATCTTTACTTGGGGCTAAGGTGATTTCTAATAATCCAGGGACCTGGAATGTGGATCCAATGTTTAATGATCCTGGGAACGAAGATTATACTCTATCTTGTAAATCACCTGCCATTGATGCAGCTAATCACCAATACGTATTATCCACTTTAGACCTGGGATACGAGCAGCGAACACAAGGAAAACAGACGGATATCGGGGCCTTTGAAAGCAATCCGGCCAACTGTTGTGTGGCAAGTGACCTGTTCATTAAGAATGTTTCGGATGTTCACAATGGCGTTCAAAGTTATCCCTTCAATATTGGAACTTATAGTGTGTTGACCTATGTGGTTCCTTCTGGCTTAGGGAACGGCGATCAGATGGAAGTGCAGTTGTCATCGGATGCAGACTTCATTGCTTCCAGATCGGTTTTCGGAACTGTTTCCACAGATTTTCGTTTCACGGACCTTTGTCCAAATAGCTTGTACTTCGTGCGCGCCAAAAGAACAACGGATTGTGACTTCGGAGCTACCCGAAGTTTTTCAACCGGGGAGTTAGGGGTTTTCTATCCGATTTCTGTGGTCGATGCAAGTCATGGGACGCAGCTCTTTACTTCGACGGATGTTCATACGTCGACTACTCTGGAAACAGATCAACAGGTTCGGATCAACCCACGTATTAAAGGCTTGACAGGAAATCAATTTGCGATTCACGTGAGTCGTTTCGCGGACTTCTCTGATGTGAATTCCCAAAATATGAAAGTGGCAACAGGGAGCGTCTGGAAGTCTGCAAGCGCACCAGTGTTTAATCTGAAGCCTTGTCGAAGATATTATGTTCGAATGGCGATGGTCTCGGGAGAAAGTTACGATGTGACTGATTTACAGAATTGTGTCAGTGACCTGGATTGGGGAGTTAGTTTCGATTTTATGTCAACTGGTTGTCCTGGACAGAATCAGGCCGGAAAAGGGGCCTTTGGGGAAGCTTACCGAAAATATGCGGTATCACCCAACCCATTTGATTCGGAGTTCGGAATGGAAGTGCCTTATGACTTGCAGGTTCCGGTACAGGTGGATATCATGAAGCCGACTGGTGAAGTGTTGGAGAGCATTCAAAGCGAAACGAATACGAAAATTGTATTGGGATCTGGAATCAGAGAGCGCGGAATGTACATTGTGCGCCTGAGCTATGATGGAAACTTTGATCAGTTCCGGGTCATCAAAAATTAAGAGGTCAATTAACGATCAAATAAGAAGGGCTGCCACTGGCGGCCCTTTTCTGTTTCAAAAATTTAATCTAACTTGCAAGGGAAACCGAAGCTGATGCGATGAGAGTTTTACAACAATCCAGATTCCTTTTAGTACTTTGTTTCATGATCTTTTGGGGAGGAACAGATGTCCTTTCTCAGCATACTTTTACACGACGCTACGTAAAGACAACCTATGATTACGTGAGCGACGTCGCCCTGGATGATCACGGAAACACCTATTTGTTAGGGGCATCATCGCTCTGTTTCAATGGTGCTTGTGGAAATTGGGACCTGGTGTTGGTGAAATTGGATCCAGCGGGTGAGGTTGTATTTAAAAAAGCGTATACTCTGGGAGCTAATTCAGAGGGGAAGGGGAAAATTTTAGTAGATGGAAAACGCCTGGTCATTTATGGAGAGTTGGGAGAAGCACGTTTTTTTCGATTAGAATTAGATTTGGATGGCGAATTACTTCATTGTCGAAGTTATCAGTCCGATCTGGCAGTAAGTTACATCACGAATTTTGTGAAGTTTCCGACCGGAAAGGAATACATCAGGGTAAGCGGAAAGGAGAATGGGAAGTATCACAACTACCTGCTTGAAACAGATAATTTGGGTCAGTCAACCAGATTGCGAGATAGCCTGGATTTTAGTTTGATGAAGCGGGATGCTGTTGGGAACATGTACATTGCTTCAAGAACTCGCCTGGCCAAATATGCTTCAGATGAATCCCTTATCTGGTCAGTGAATTTTAAGTCTTTGTGCCCCAATTTTAATATGCTTGGTTCGGAACGCATCATTGATTTTTCGATTGGAGATCAGGGACAAATTGCATTAATGTATTACATGGTCTCCAAAAAGCATGTGGTATTGGCTATGCTGGATGAAGATGGACAGGTCCTTAGACAGCATCGTTTTTATGATGAGGCAGATCGGATCACCTTTGAGGCTTCCCGTGTACGATATGCAAACAATGGCCGAATCTATGTAAGTTCTCTGTTAATTCCTGGTCCTTCCGTTGGATTGTTTTATACGAATGACGAGTTTACAGAAACAAGCCCTCTTAAAGTAATTGATTACGGGGTGTTGAAAACAACGCAAGGACTGTTTTTGCTTCTGAATCAAGATCAAAGTGTGGTTTCAGCCGCCTCAGCTGGTTACAACCCGAATTCAGCGGTTATTGATGTGCTGAAGTCAGATGCAAATTTACTAATTGGCGATAGCTGTTCGTTGGACAGCGTGGCATTGCTCCAAACTGAATCTTGTTTATATGAAATTGCCCAGGACGTGGATCTTTGGAAAGGAAAGGACATTTCATTACCGGTGGAAGAAGACCTAACAGGATTGGTTCAGATAACGACCATTGATATGAATGAATGGTTTTGTGGAAATTGTATTCAGCCGAAAGCGGATTTTGACTATGAACAGAGTGGGAATACAATTCATCTAAATGCATTGGGGCCACATCATTTTGACTATGAATGGATCTATGGAGACGGAAATGCATCGTTCTTCAAAGGGATTAAAGTCGCACAGCATAGTTACCAACAAGCCGGAAATTATGAACTCTGTTTGGTTGTGCATAATGATTGTGGGACAGATACGCTTTGTAAAAACGTAGAGTTATCCTTTTTGGGAATCGAAAATCCCGCATTGGATGAATCAGGCTTTTCGATTTTTCCGAATCCCGGGAGAGGAATCTTTCAATTAATTACTCCTAAAGAAGACAAGGACGGAATACTAAGAGTTTATAACTGTTGGGGAGTATTGATTCGGGAACAGAAGTTGGAGGGGAATCCTGAACTGGATTTGTCTGGAGAAAGTCCAGGAATCTACATCGTTCAGTATTATGAAAAATCTGAATTAAAATCGCGTCAACGGATTATCCTGAGTAAATAAGGAAATCGGATTACAAACCATATTTCTCAAAATCAATCTCCAAATGGAGGTCTTTGCTTCGTCCTTTGGCTAGCTCGATCAAGTCGCGTTTTTGTTGGAGGATACTGGAATCAAGATTGTCTTCCCTAATGAACAGGAGCGGCCAGGGAAAAACGATGCCCCGGAAATCAATTAGGGTTTCCAAATAAGATTCCAGATTCAATGAAAGGGGAAGCGGCCCATCTTCCAGTACCAAGTGTATTGCTGAAGTGTTTTCATCCTGATGATCCAGTTTGTAAATGGTAAAGCAATCAGGATGCAAGCTAAATGCTTCCAGAAAAATACTGTTCGTAAAAATTTGTTTGAGGTCGATCTCTGATGGTCGTTCAACAATAAATTCCAGGTTCTCCTCATATCGTTCCGGGGCAAGAATCGGTTCCTGCAGAAATTGGTAAATACCCGTTTCGTCATGCATTCGATATAAACTATCCAGCCCACCTAAAGCAGCTTCCATGGGGAGCAGACCAAAGTGAATGAGCGAATTTGTTTTTTGTGGATCGTGTAGTCGAAAGCTAAAACCGTCACATGCCGTCCAAAATTCGATGAGTCTGTTGGGTATGGACAAAGGACAAAGCCCTTGGTATTTTTCCAGGAGAAAATCCTTTATGCCAGGATTGATGTGATATCCCTTGTTCAGGGCATTTGAGAGCCAATTTTCATCGGCGTTGGATTCCAGGTAGCCATTCCTGGATAAAAAGAAATCCCAGCTTTCCGGATCATAACAAACAAGGTTTTTGTGTCGATCAAATTCCTGGCTCAGTCGGTGGAGTTCCGTTTCATTCATGTCTAGCGATTTAGTTGTTCCAGTTCGACAAAGAGTTCTTTCTTCTCTTCATCGGAATAAAATTCGCTATTTTGAATGGATTGACGAAATGCTTGAAGACTTTTTGAATGATCCCGACCAAGTTTAGTTTCGGTTTCAGCAATATATAACCAGGCTTCCGAGAAAGAAGGGTAGTTTTTGATAAGAATTTTCCAGGCCTGGATCGCCTGTTCGTAATCTGAGTTCCCATAAAATTGCCAACCCTTTCCGTTCAGAACCCCAAGCGAAAAACGTAAATCGGAACCGTAATGTACCCGAACTTCTTTTTCCAGCCCTCGAATCGTATCGAAATTTTGTTGAGATTCATCCAGATAGATAGCCTGTTGGGCAGACCAATGGGCAAAGATTTCATACAAGGCTCTTCCGATGATTAATCCTGGTGTGGCATTGTGATCGGCGTGAGGGAAATGCCAGCCGATGAGATTCAATGTTGGGTTTTGAACTGTATTTAGTTTTTCTTCCATGGCTCGAAAATCTTCCGGATAATCATCCCCAATTCCGAAGCGGTAGTATTTATTGGAGGAAAATTCGCGGTGAGACAGGGAAGACATGGAATCAATCAAATTGACATTTTTTTCGCGGAAAAAAGGACTCAAGGAAATAACGGCATTCAAATCATCAGGATACTGCTGGAAGAGTGAAGTGGTGAAATAGCCGTAACGGGAATGTCCAATAAATAGGCGGAAGTCACTTGCTTTCCATTCGTTTTCAGCAAGGGGGATCAGCTCCTGAAACAAAAAATGTTCATTTGCTCGGGCCAGTCCTTTCGAATTTGTCGCTACCGGGAGGGTTTCCGCATATCTGAACTGCTGAGTAGAGGCGACGCTGACCACAATACAGGAAGGCATTTGTTCCGTAGAAGTGAGGTAGTCAATTGTCCGGAGAATATAGCCGTGACTCCGTTCATTTTGGCTGTCAAAGACGATGATTAACGGATACTTTTGATTGGAGTTACTTTGCCATTCGATGGGGACACTGACTTTGATATCTCGCTCGAACTTAAGTGACGGAGAGTAAAGACTGGTATCCTTCAGGACTTTGTAACGCTCGTATTTTTGCCCATACAATTGAAGGACAGAAGCAAAGAACATGGTAAAACAGGTAATGCGAAGTATTGACGAGGTATTCATAATTGTGGTTGTTTTTTTTGAAATAAGACAATCATCAATTGAAATACCCTACCTGTTGGTTGAATAATTTAATTGTTATATCGCTAAAAAGATTTCTACAAGTTGCTTTGGTCAGGAGACACCAAATCTGGTTACGTTCACATAGTTCGCTAAAGACAATCAGTTAATTCAAAGCATTAGATCTCAAAAACTGCTGGGCGCTTGATGGACTTAGTTCAATCACTATTTCGTTTCTACGGTTGATCATTTCGTAAGGAGCATTGTAGCCAAAATAGCTGTATTTAGAGGCAAAATTCAATTTGTTTTGATGCAACAGGCTTTTCAGCTTAGAAGCATATTTACGAATCTTTTCGTCGTTCGCCCAGCCACTAAATTTGATTGCGGCTACTACTTTTGAAGGCTCCCGGGTAAATTTGATTTCGGATTGATTAGGGACGGGAAGGTCTTTCAGGTCGTACTCCTTTGGAACCATAAACATCATGGTGACAGAATCCTCCATATTCATAGCGACAGGAGCAGTCATCGCAATTTTCTTTTGCTGATCGTTGCTCCCGAAAATATAACCCGCCAGATAACGAAATCCCTTTCCGGAGGTTTCCGAATAAGTAGATGCAGGCATAGTGACATAAATGAAATTACGAGGGAGGTATTCTCTGATCTCGAAACCTTCATATTGTTTGAGAACACGATAAGGGTAAGTCTCGATAGAACGATTGTATTTGGCCGTAAAGGATTGAAAAACAAGAAGTCCGAGAGCTAAAACTGACAGGGTGATGATGGACCATTTCATGACTTTGCTTTTTTTAGAAACAAGTGAAGAACGAGAAAGTTTATTTTTGATTTTGGTTCATGGTAGGGAACAACCTTTAGTTAGTTCACCAATCACGGATCATCCATTGTACGAGCAGTATTTTTCTTTCTCAAGAAATGTCAGCTTCAAGGTGAACCAGGAAATGATAGGTGATTTGTTCTGAAATGTGAAAAATTTGTGAAAATGCGAAAATCTACTTGTTGGGAACTTTTGCTTTCGTAGATTTGTGTCTGATAAGAAGTATAAAAGAGAACTTCATGCCTCGAAAGGGACTACATTTAGGATTACTGATCGCATATTTATTTTATGCATTCCAGTCTTTCGGCATGGCTCCAACAGAGGCAGAATCCCGTGGGGAGGTAGTTCAGCAGGAATCTCAGACTTCAGAACATCACCAAAATCATTTTCAGGAAAATCACCATCAGCATCATGCCTTGCTTGGCCTTGCTGCGGAAAGTGGTTTGGAACTGGAACCGGATGAAGAAGATCTGGATTCGAAAGATGCCTTCCATGGTTATTATGTCCACTACATTCAACAAGAGGTTAGTCCAGAGTATTATGAGCTAAGACCTTTAACCTTAATCTGTACGCAAGCACCGCGTACGCCTCTTTTTATTTTGTTTGAGGTATTTCGACTGTGATTAATCGTTGATACCTCCATGCCTGGAGGTGCAGACATAGCGCTTAATCAAATGATTCATCAGTTGAATATTTCAAATACATGTGTTTGACGAAACAAAACAGGAACACTCATTTTTTGATAGACTTTCGTCGGGGATTCTCCAGACGAAAAACAGAAATTAACAGATTTAGAAAAGTAGGGTACAAACTAACCTCCTTCTTTTTGATTCTGTATTTGCTGGCAGGTCCTCTGTGCAGGGATTGTATCGAGAGCCTTCGGCAGAATGATTCTGCTCTTCCAACGGCAGTTTTTCAGCACCGGATTCATTCCGGAAGCATTCAAAAGAACAAACGCGGAATACGCGTTCACGAGAGATTGGTTTATGGGCAGGGAAGGGTTCTGATTGCTCTGTGCAAAGATGGAGATGAATTGGAAAAGGTCTGCAAACGAAAAGTTAAGCAGATGGTGTCATCTCTGGCTTTCTTCGATGTAGAAGAACTCAAATCTTCAGAGGTCGAAAGACAATCTGAGTTCTTCAAAAAAGAGAGACCAGTGGCAGACTTGCCCAGGTATGTGAAGTACTGTTCGTTAAAAATCCCCAATTCCTAACTTGATATCAGTCCTTTAGGACCAAAGAAATCGTTCACATATCGTGAAAGAGATACGTGTGGGCCAAACTATCAATTTAAAAAAAAAAAGATCATGAAATCAAGTTATTATATCATAAAAAATAAAGCATTTAGTGCATTGAATAAACGGTTCTTAATAGTACTTGGGGTGCTTGGAGCGGTTATCCTAAGCGCCTGTCATTCGGAAGAACATAAGGCAGAAGAACAAGTGAAGTTTCTGGTAAGTAGTCCGTATAGAAAAGACACGGTATTTACTAAAGAATATGTTTGTCAGATCCGCTCTGTTCAGCATATTGAATTGCGGGCGCTCGAAAAGGGCTATCTGCAGCAAATTTATGTAGATGAAGGACAGCATGTCAAAAAGGGGCAGGTGATGTTCCAGATCATGCCCATGTTGTATGAAGCAGAAATGAAGAAGGCACAAGCCGAGGTGAGTTTTGCAGAAATCGAATATAAGAATACGAAACAGCTGGCGGATCAGGGAATTGTATCAGGAAATGAACTGGCCCTGGCCAAAGCCAAGTATGATAAAGCGAAAGCGGAGTTGCAGCTCTCTCAGGTCCATTTGAATTTCACAAAAGTAACCGCGCCCTTTGATGGAATCATGGATCGTTTTCATGTACGTTTAGGGAGTTTGCTGGATGAAGGAGAGTTGTTGACCACCTTGTCAGCTAATGACAAAATGTGGATTTATTTCAATGTTCCGGAAGCGGAGTATTTGAACTACATGTCCAAAATCAAGACAGACAGTTCGACCAGTGTAAAACTGCTCATGGCGAATCGGAAATTATTTAAATACCCCGGGAAAGTAACAGCCATTGAAGCAGACTTTAACAATGAGACAGGGAACATTGCGTTTCGAGCCACTTTTCCGAATCCTGAAAGATTGCTTAGATATGGTGAAACAGGGAACATCTTGATGGAAGTGCCTTTAAAAGGTGCCTTGCTCATCCCGCAAAAAGCAACCTATGAGATTTTGGACAAAAAGTATGTTTACGTCATCGACAAAAACAATACCGTAAGATCTCGAAAAATTGAGATTGGAGAAGAATTTACCCACTTATATGTAGTCAAAAAAGGGCTGAAAGAGGGAGATAAAATCTTGATTGAAGGACTTCGTAAGGTGAGAAGCGGTCAGAAGATCAAATATGATTTTGAGAAACCCGAAAAGGTCGTTTCTCATTTGGAATTGTTTGCGGAATAACTAAAAAAGAAGGACATGTTTAGTAGAATTATACATAGACCTGTACTGGCGATCGTTATTTCGATAATTATCCTCTTTATAGGAACCCTGGCAATCAAGCAATTGCCTATCTCTCAGTTCCCGCAGATTGCCCCAACAACGGTGAATATTTTCATCGCCTATCCGGGAGCGAATGCGGATGTACTGGTGAAATCTACACTGATCCCCCTGGAGCGCTCCATTAACGGGGTACAGGGAATGCGCTATATCGCAACCGATGCGACCAGTGCCGGTGAAGCGACCATCCGAGTGATTTTTGAGCCGGGTACCGATCCGAATCAGGCGGTGGTTCGGGTAAAGACCAGGGTCGACCAGGTCATGCCATTGCTCCCTCCACTGGTGCAACGTGAAGGGGTAGTGATCACCCCTGTTCAGCCCAGTATGTTGATGTACGTCAACCTATATAGTAAAGACAAAGACGCCGACCAAAAATTCCTGTACAATTACGCGAACGTAAACATGATTCCGGAATTGAAACGGATCAAAGGGATTGCCAGTGCTCAGATTCTTGGTAGCCGTCAGTATGCCATGCGGGTTTGGTTAAATCCGGATCGAATGCGGGCATACAATGTTTCAGCGGAAGAAGTAATGGAGGCAATGCAGGAACAGAGTATCATCGGACGCCCTGGGCGTTTGGGACAAAGTTCCGGGATTCAGGCCCAGTCTCTGGAATACGTTCTCGTTTATCAGGGGCGTTACAACAAACCGGAGCAGTATGGAGACATCATCATTCGGGCCAATGAAGAGGGGGAGACAATTCACCTCAAGGATTTGGCGGAAGTTGAGTTGGGGACGGAGTTCTTTGATATTTACTCCAACCTGGATGGACACCCATCGGCAGCAATCGTCCTGAAACAGTCGTATGGAACAAATGCGAGTGATGTTATTGATCAGGTGAAAGAAAAGCTGAAGGAAATGGAAATCGATTTTCCAGAGGGAATGGACTTCAAAGTGAGTTATGACGTGTCACAATTCCTGGATGCATCGATTGAACAGGTTACCCATACACTGAGAGATGCTTTCCTGTTGGTGGCACTGGTCGTCTTCCTCTTTTTGGGAGATTGGAGATCGACACTGATCCCCATTATTGCTGTACCGGTTTCATTGATTGGAGCCTTTTTTGTGATGCAGTTATTCGGACTGTCGATCAACCTGATTACTCTGTTTGCATTGGTATTGGCCATTGGAATTGTGGTGGATGATGCCATTGTGGTGGTAGAGGCAGTCCATGCCAAGATGGAAGAGGAACATTTGTCTCCATATCACGCCGTGAAATCGGTCATGGGTGAGATCAGTGGGGCGATCATAGCCATTACTCTGGTCATGGTATCCGTATTCGTTCCGATCGCATTTATGTCCGGACCGGTCGGGACTTTCTACCGTCAATTTTCGATCACGATGGCCAGTTCGATTATTTTATCAGCGATTGTGGCCCTGACGCTGACCCCGGTACTTTGTGCCATGATCCTCAAGAATAATCATGGTCAGCCAAGAAGGAGAACACCAGTTAATAGGTTCATTGACTGGTTCAACAGAGGTTTTGAAAAACTGACGGGAAGATACGTCGGCTTGCTAAAGCTGATCGTGAACCGACGCCTGCTGACTTTTGGGATTCTCATACTTTTCGGAGTCGGAATTTTTGTAGAGAATCAATCCTTGCCTGCGGGATTCATCCCGGGAGAAGATCAGGGGACGATTTATGCAATCATTCAAACGCCTCCAGGAGCAACCCTGGAACGAACGAATCAGGTATCAAGAGAACTGCAAAAGATTTGTGAGGAGATTGATGGAGTAGAATCCGTTTCGGCCCTGGCTGGATATGAGATTATGACCGAAGGGCGGGGATCCAATGCGGGAACTTGTCTGATTAACCTGAAAAAGTGGTCTGAGCGAGAGCATTCCGTGCATGAAGTCATGGAAGAGTTGGAGGAAAAGTCAAAAGACCTCGGGGCGATCATCGAATTCTTTGAACCGCCTGCCGTTCCTGGATTCGGATCTTCCGGTGGATTCTCCCTGCGTTTGTTGGACAAGACAAATTCAACGGGTTACCATGAATTTGAGAAAATCAACAATGATTTCATGGATGCCTTGAGAAAGAGGAAGGAAATCACCGGATTGTTTACCTTCTATGCAGCCAATTATCCTCAGTATGAGTTGCAAATTGACAATCAGGCGGCGATGCAGAAAGGAGTGTCGATCGGGAAGGCGATGGAAAATCTGAACATTCTGATAGGTAGTACCTATGAGCAGGGCTTCATTCGTTTTGGGCGTTTCTTTAAGGTATATACGCAGGCGGCACCTGAATTCAGAAGGTTCCCTTCCGATCTGGAAAAACTCTTTGTGAAAAATGAACGGGGAGAGATGGTGCCGTATTCCTCATTCATGACCCTCAAAAAGACACAGGGACCGAATGAGATCACCCGATATAACCTATATAACTCGGCCTCTATTCGAGGTTTGCCTGGGCCGGGATATACGAGTGGAGATGCGATCAAAGTCATCAAGGAAGTCGCAGAAAAAAAGCTGCCCAAAGGTTATGATGTAGCCTGGGAAGGTTTGTCCTACGACGAAGCGGCCAGGGGGAATGAGGCGATTTATATTTTTATCGTCGTGCTTGTATTTGTTTACCTGGTACTCGCTGCACAGTACGAGAGTTTCTTGCTTCCTCTGGCGGTGATTATCTCTCTTCCTGCCGGGATTTTTGGTTCCTTCCTCCTGTTGAAAATGATGGGATTAGCCAATGATATTTATGCGCAGGTTGGATTGATCATGCTCGTAGGTTTGCTCGGTAAAAACGCTGTGTTGATCGTGGAGTTTGCGGTTCAGAAACGGAGACAGGGATCAACGATTCTGGAAGCAGCGATTGAGGGAGCCCGGGTTCGTTTCCGACCGATCCTGATGACTTCATTTGCCTTTGTTGCCGGATTGATTCCATTAGTAATCGCCCATGGAGCCGGTGCAATTGGAAACAGAACGATTGGAGGTTCAGCTATGGGAGGAATGTTGTTGGGGACCATCTTCGGGGTGGTAATTATCCCTGGACTGTATTACATCTTCGGAAAATGGGCTGACGGATGTCAATTGGTTCGCGATTCGCATGATGAGCCTTTGTCAGAGGAATTCGTGCGCAAGAATGAAAAGAACAATACAACTTCGGAAAATCTGCTGAAAGCCAATCAGATGATCAAAAAGTTGTTGAAAAGAATGAGAAAAAACGATCAACGAAAAAGTAGAGAAGATGAGGAATAGAAGAAAAATATATTTCGGAGTATTGCTGGTGGGACTGGCAATCAGTTCCTGTAAAACTCCGGATCTGATCAAGAGAGATGTCAATACAACTGTTCCTGTGAGCTATAAAGACTCACAGGATACAGTTACTTCGGCAAATCAGGTGTGGAAACAGTTTTTCAAGGATCCGCATCTGCTTGCCCTGATAGATACGGCACTTCACAATAACCAGGAACTCAATATCACCCTGCAGGAAATTGAAGTGGCGAGGAATGAGATTCGTGCGAGAAAGGGAGAATACCTGCCCTTCGTTGGATTAAATGCCGGTGCGGGAGTAGATAAGGTCGGAAGATATACCCGAAAGGGAGCACTGGAGGCAACTACGGAAATTGAACCGGGAAAAGAATTCCCGGAGCCACTTCAGGATTATCTTTTCGGATTTCATGTCTCCTGGGAGCTGGATATTTGGAAAAAGCTTCGCAATGCCAGGAAATCAGCCGTTTCAAGATATCTTGGAACCGTTGAAGGGAAAAACTTCATGGTGACAAATCTGGTAGCCGAAATAGCGAACTCTTATTATGAGCTATTGGCCCTGGATAACCAGTTAAGGATTTTGCAACGAAATATTGAAATTCAGAGCAATGCCCTGGAATTGGTACGGGTTCAGAAACAGGCAGCGCGAGTGACCGAGTTGGCTGTGAAACGCTTCGAAGCACAGGTGCTGAATACCAGGGGTCGCCAGTATGAAATCAAGCAGCAAATCGTGGAAACGGAAAATAGAATTAATTTTCTGGTCGGTAGGTTTTCCGGTAGAATAGATCGGGACTCGCAATCGTTTGACAGTCTGCAACCAGTAGAAATTCAGACCGGAATTCCGTCCCAATTGTTGGGGAATCGCCCGGACATTCGCCAGGCTGAAATGGAATTGGCAGCATCCAAACTGGATGTGAAGGTAGCACGTGCCAGTTTTTATCCCTCAGTAGGTATCTCAGCTGATTTGGGAATCCAGGCTTTTAATCCGGCTTATCTGCTCAAAAGCCCGGAGTCGATCCTGTATTCGCTGGCTGGCGATCTGGTTGCCCCATTGATCAACAGAAATGGAATCAAAGCAGATTATTACAGTGCGAATGCCAAGCAGCTTCAGGCGATGTTTGCCTATGAGCAACGCATATTGAACGCTTATCTGGAAGTGGCCAATCAACTTTCGAAAATTGAGAATCTGGAAAAGAGTTATGATCTGAAAAATAAGGAGGTTCAGGCACTGACTGAATCAACAGAAATCTCCAACAAGTTATTTACATCGGCACGTGCGGATTATATGGAAGTACTGTTGACTCAGCGGGAAGCCCTGGAATCCAGGTTTGACCTGATTGAGATCAGGAAACAGCAGATGAATACGATGGTCAATGTTTACAAGTCCCTGGGAGGCGGGTGGCGGTAAGATGATCGCTGAGGCTTGTCCCCGGAAGGAAAGTCCGGGGAAAACTTCATTGAGCCGTGATTGTCCATTCATTTGTTCAGACAGGAATTTATATCTTCATCCAAAATTGAGTAAAATGAAGTCGTATCTGATTCTCCTGTTGCCCTTTTTTTTGTGGGCATGTAGTGAAGAAAAGAAGGAAGAAAAAGCCTTCAAAAAAGTGTTGAACCCAGATTATTACAATGCGGCTTTCCTGATCGTGGATGGAGTTTACAATACCGAGTTGACGGCACCTTATGATGTGTTGGAACACACGAAGTATCGGAAAAGAATCAGAGGGATCAACGTTTTTACGGTGTCTGATAAATCCACAGCTGTGACGACTTCCGAGGGGCTAAGAATCCTTCCGGACTACAACTTTCTGAAAGATGAGTTGCCCAATATTGACATTTTGATTGTTCCGAGTGCGGAAGCTTCGATGGACGAAGATTTAAAGAATCAAGCCCTGCTGGATTTCATCCGAAAAGTTGATCAGGAAGCGATATACGTGACCTCTCACTGCGATGGCGCTTTTCTCCTGGCAAAGAGCGGTGTGCTGAACTCCAGGGTCTCCACCACCTTTCCAGGGAGCCTGGAAGCCTACAAAAAGATGTTCCCGGAATTGAAAGTGAACGATAGCGTTTTGTTCGTACATGACGGAAAATACATTACCTCCGCCGGGGGAGCCAAATCATTTGAAGCATCCCTTTACCTGATGCAATTGATGTATGGAAAAAAAGTGGCCGATGAAATCGCGGAGGGCATGGTCATCGACTGGAAGTTGGAGGAAGTGCCCCATCAGATAGTGACCGAGGCTTTGTGATTTTCTTAAACGCTGCAATTATAGGATTCAAAATCCATCAAGGTTAGGAACAATTTTCCATTTTTCTTCGTAAAATGAAAGATGGCCGTCTTTGGTTTTCCAGGCGGAAGATTTTTTCTGGTCAGTACAATTCGGATGGATCGTTTTTCCAAATCCTGATAAAATTTTCGTTCTTCTCTAAGCATCTTCATACGCAGCTCTTCATAGTCTTCAACAGCGCCTATCTCGAGCAAAAAATCGATGCTTTTAGACATCACCTTCAATCCTTTTTGATCCTCAAAACATCCGTAATGATAGACCGTCTCACATTCAAAGAGGGTGTCGGGTGACTGATAAATTTTATTTACCGCTTGCCCTTTCACGTTTCCGAGGATGTTTTCTGAAATCCAGAAGGGGATATTTGCATACTCTTTTGGGGTTTCGTAGAGCGAGTCCAGTCGGACAAAATCCGGACTCACCCCAATGGAGTAAAGGATGGTAATTCCCATTTTGCGATCAATGAAGCGATTCATTCCAGAGATACTTTCTTGCTCAAAAAAATCCTTGATTCGTTTCAGCTCATGGCCGTCTAGCTTGGCTAGTGGAAGATCGGGATGCTCGTCATAAGGCTCCATTTTCAGTTTTGTATGGAGTGTGTCCGTAGGCTCAGCCTTTTCCTGAACCGACCTGACTTTTTCCCCGGGATGCGGATTTTCGCGACAAGAGATAGTAAGAAGAGACAGGAGTAAAAGAAGATTCCATTTCATAACGAGATCGCTTAGTTTTTGGTGTTCGTTAAATGAATTATTTTTTGAATGGGGTACTTGTCCACAAGTCCGCCACTATTGTAGGATATTTGAACGATGCTATCCTGACATTCAATATGAAAGTCGTCCAGAGAAGCGCCATCGAAATCATCTGTTCCCCCTAAACAAAACCACTCAGATTCTTGATCACTTTTGTTTCGAAAAAAATAATTAATTCCCTGAAATTGTTCAAATTGCTCGGTTCCCTGAAAAAGATGAATCTCAATGCTGTCGATACATGGAATAGTAATGCTCCCCAAAAATCTTTTTTCGGATTTGGAATTACAGGATGAGAAAAAAAGGCATCCGGTGAATACGAAAATCAAGGGGAGTTGGAAATAACTCAAAAGTGTTGGGGTCGCTTTAGTCAAGTTGTACTGGTTTTGTTGTGGGTAAATGGTCAAACAAGATAAAAATAATAGCGGACAATCCCTTTGTTTCCAAAAAAAAATAGAATCGAAATAAACCTTTACTCCTTTTTGTTGTCTAACTTTAAGAATGCCCTTGTTCCGAAGATCTATCATTGTCTTTTCCTTGTTTGCAGCTCCGCTGAGCATCCATGGTCAGGGAGTGCTGGAATTTATTCCAAGTTATCAGGGACGTGAATTGCTGTTGGATTCCACTTACCATTTGGGCAATGATAGCATGCGTTTTGAGCAGTTACGCTTCTATGTTTCCGGGATTCATTTCACGAAGGAGGGGAAAACCGTTTACCAGTTCCCCAAAAAACACTACCTGCTTGACTATTCGGATCAGAATTCGACCAGGATTCCCTTTGATGTTCCAATGTACTTCGATTCCCTGCATTTTCAATTGGGGATTGATAGTCTGACTAACGTCTCCGGAGCTTTTGGGGAAGACCTGGACCCGACCAATGGAATGTATTGGACCTGGCAAAGTGGCTACATCAATTTTAAGCTGGAGGGAAGTTGTAGTGAGAGCCCGGCGCGAAACAATCAGTTTCAGTTTCACATAGGAGGTTATCAGTATCCCTACAATACACTCAGAAGCATTTCACTGAAAGCATCGGGTAGGGAAAGGCAGCAAGTGGTGTTAGACCTGGATCGCCTGTTTCAAGAAATTGAGCTGAGCAGCGAATACAAAGTCATGAGTCCCAATCAGGCCGCAGTTCGTCTGGCAGATTTACTTCAAAAATCCATTGTGTCATCCGAAAAGAAATAGCCTACATAGCATTGTTGGGGATGGGCGTTCTTTGTCTCCTGGCGTTCAGAAGTTCTGATTTGATCCTATTTCAACGGCCCGAACATTTTCCGGCACCGGTGTACAATTTTGAACACAATCAACTCAATCAGGCCGAAGTAGAACTGGGAAGGTATTTGTTTTATGATCCCCTTTTGTCGGCAGACGGACAAATTTCCTGTGCTTCCTGCCATTCTCCTTACAATGCCTTTGCCCACACGGATCATGACCTGAGTCATGGGATCAATGATGAAATTGGAAGCAGAAACGCACCGGCTCTGTTCAACCTGGCCTGGCAGTCTTCCTTTATGTGGGATGGGGCAATCAATCACCTGGACATGCAGGCTTTGGCACCCATTTCACACCCCAAAGAGATGGGGGAGGACATCCGGAATGTGGTGGACAAGCTGAATCGGGAACGCTTTTACAAAGAGTTGTTTTATGGAATCTACAAGGATAGTCTGGCGACCGGTGAACGGGTATTGAAGGCCTTGAGTCAGTTTCAGCTAACCCTGGTTTCCGCCGATTCCAAATACGACCGGGTCAAATTGGGAATGGACACCTTTTCCTTGCAGGAAGAAAATGGCTACCGCCTCTTCCTGAAAAATTGCAATTCCTGTCATGCGGAGCCCCTGTTTTCGAACTACCAATTCAAAAAAAATGGCTTAAAAGCAGATTCGGTCTTAAAAGATTACGGAAGAATGATGATTACTCAAAATAGTGCTGACAGCCTGGTTTTCAAGACGCCAAGTCTGCGCAATTTAAGTTATACTTATCCCTATATGCATGACGGGCGCTTTAAAAATTTGTACGAGGTATTAAACCATTACACCAGTTTGTCTGTCAAAGAAACGAAGCTGTCTGAAGAATTGAAGCAAAAAATAGTCCTGACCAATCATGAAAAAACGGATTTGGTCACTTTTCTGCTGACCCTGAATGACCGAAATTTTGTATTTAACCCCTTGAACAAGTACCCAAATAAATTACGAAACAAAAACTAATGACCATGAGAAAACAATTCATCGCCATTTGCACGGTGGCCTTGTGTACAAGCTCTTTTGCACAACTCTCCCCGGCAATTACATCCTGGTTGCAAAATACCACGGCAAAAGGAACTTTTTACAGTTCGGGAAACTCGAATGTCCAACAGATGACCGGAGCCAACGATTTTGTGAATTGTCAAAAAATAGAGTATTCTTCCGATTTCGTGTACGTTCACACAAGAGGAATTCCAGCCTACCCGACAGGGCCTTTTGATGGGGACGGAAACCCATCAGTGACTGAAGATCAGGATGCGATCTATAAATTTCCCTTGAATCCAACTCAAAATACCGGAACTCCGCAAGCGACCGTGATGGGGAACATCGGAGTCTTTATCAATGGAGTTGCTTTGTACGATTACCGGGATGGTGTGGCCTGGGATAATTCGTCCAGTTCACTTTGTGGCGGACCGGGAAATCCACCTTGTCCGGGAGGCCCCATGGCGACGATGGACTGGAACCGGGATGCCATTCCGGCGGAAAAACCCGGATTTGATTGTTCCAAGGGACATCCGGCGATGGGAGCGTATCACCATCATCAGAATCCATCCGCTTTCAAGCTCGATCTGGAAGTGGTTTCGACGATTTGTAATTTGTACGATGCCGATGGTCTGTATGCGATAGATAGTACCAAACATGCCCCTTTACTTGGTTTTGCCTATGATGGTTTCCCCATTTACGGAGCTTATGCCTACAAGAATACGGATGGAACGGGTGGAATTGCCCGCATGAAATCCAGCTATCACCTGAATGCGAATGCCACGACTCGGACGAATGGTCCGGACGTCAATGCGACTTATTTTAACGGCTATTTCAGAGAAGATTATTCCTACACGGAAAATACTGCCTCGGATTACCTGGATGAACACAACGGACGTTTCTGCGTGACTCCGGAATACCCGAACGGGACCTATGCCTACTTTATGACAGTAGATGAGAATTGGAATTCGGCCTATCCTTACGCGGTTGGACCAACTTTTTACGGGGTCTTTGAGAACCGTTTGGTTACTTCTGTGAGTGAATCAACCACGACCTATGAAGATGCTTCGGCAGGGATCAGTCAACTGGATCAAAGCCAGGTAACGATTTTCCCGAATCCGGCATCCAATCTCATCGCCATCCAGGTGAAAGGACTTGTTCAGCATAGCATTGAACTGACTTTGTTCGATGTCACCGGAAAGAAAGTGATGAGCCAACAAATTAAAGCAGGACAGACGATTAGCTACTTTGACACTCAGACCCTCTACGAAGGAACTTATCTCCTCGAGTTATCGGATGGAAAAACAGTCAAAACCGAACGAATCGTGATTCAACGATAAGCAAAAGAGGGCTCAGCCCTCTTTTTTGTTTTAGAACTGTCAGACAATGGGAGGGAGTCATTACGAAAGTGACTTGATGACTTGCGCATTCCTGTCTAATTGTCAGTAAACGGTGTTTGGCTCGATATTCGTGAATATCCGCTTATGAAAAAATCGAATAAAGTAACTTTTTCCTGGGCCTTTAAGAAGTATATCTGGCCGCGTCGTAGCATGCTTGGACTGGGGCTTCTTCTCATTTTATTTCAGAGTGTGGCTACCCTGATCGCACCTTATTCGACGCGTTATTTGCTCGATTACATTGTGCCAAACAAAGACATGGGGGCCTTATGGATCCTGTTGTTTGTTGTCGCCGGGGCCATTTTACTCCGATCCGTCATTTCCTTTTTACTCACGCGTTTGTTAAGCGTGCAGGCACAGTATATGATAGCTCAGATGCGCGGGGAGGTACAGCGCAAGTTGCTCCGACTTCCTATTGGTTTTTTTGATGACAATAAGTCGGGTGGACTCGTTTCTCGTGTCATGTCCGATGTGGAAGGCGTTCGGAACCTCGTAGGAACGGGCTTCGTGCAATTGATCGGAGGTTCCATCACTTCCATCGGGGCCATAGTGCTGCTACTTCGGGATAATCCAATGATGACAATCTGTGTATTGATTCCCATGATCCTCTTCGCCGTGGTGATTCTGAAAGCATTTGGTTTTGTTCGTCCGATTTTCAGAGATCGCGGAAAGATCAATCAGGAAGTAAAAGGGCGATTGACGGAATCTTTAAACGGCGTACGGGTCATTAAGGCATTTACCGCGGAGGAACAGGAGAATGAGGTCTTCGCCAAAGGGGTGGATCGTATTTTTCAAAATGTCAAGAAGAGTCTGACCGTGACAGCGTTAATCATGAGTGCCTCGGTATTCCTGGTGGGAGTTGCCACGACGGTTATTATGGGCGTTGGAGGCCATTTTATGATTGAAGGAACCATGGAGCCAGGGGTATTCATGTCCTATATCATGCTTATTGGCTTCATGATCGCACCGATCGTTCAGATGGGAAATATTGGAAGTCAGTTGACGGAAGCGATGGCTGGATTGGATCGCACGCAAGAGTTGATGAACATGCCGGAGGAGGATGATTCGGAATTGCGCAGCAAGGAATTGGGGGCCATCAAAGGGGATATCGAGTTCCATGATGTGTCCTTTAGCTACGAGGAAAGTAAGGAGGTGATTCATTCGATCAATTTCAAGGCTCCTGCCGGAAGTGTGACGGCCTTGGTCGGATCATCTGGTTCGGGAAAATCGACGATAGCAAGTTTGGCAGCGACCTTTATTCAACCGGATAGTGGAGAGGTAAAAGTAGATGGAGTAGATCTTGCACGGGTCAAATTGCGTTCGTATCGAAGAAATCTGGGAGTCGTTCTACAAGATGATTTTCTCTTCGAAGGAACAATTCGGGAAAATATATTGTTTCCGCGGCCCGAAGCCACCGAGGATCAGCTCATGGAGGCCGTAAAAGGTGCTTACGTGAACGAATTCACGGATCGCTTTGAAGATGGTTTGGACACCGTCATCGGGGAGCGAGGCGTCAAACTTTCAGGCGGACAACGCCAGCGAATCTCCATTGCCCGAGCGCTCCTGGCCAATCCAAAAATCATCATCCTGGATGAAGCCACCTCCAACCTGGACACGGAAAGTGAATCCTTTATTCAAAAGTCCCTCGACATACTGATGAAAGATCGCACCACCTTTGTGATTGCCCACCGCTTAAGTACGATTCGTCAGGCCGATCAGATCCTCGTGGTGGAAGAAGGGAAGATCGTCGAGCGCGGAACCCACGATGAATTATTGGAAAGAAAAGCCCGCTATCACGAGTTGTACACGATTCAGGGGAGGATATAATACTGTAGATACCCCAAAAATTTGGGCAGTAAGTTTAGATAACTAAATTTACTAATATGACAAGGAGAAAATTTACATCAGCGTTCAAGACCAAAGTAGTTTTGGAGGCATTAGTTTAGCAGAATTAGCTCAGCAATATGAACTTCAACCCACACAAATTAGTGCATGGAAACGGGAGTTTATAGAAGGAGCGTCTGGGGTGTTTGAAAAAGGTAAAAAGCATTCGAAAAGCGAAGCTGAACTGGAGAAAGAACGCCTATTGAAGACAATTGGTCAACAAAAAGTTGAGATTGATTTTTTAAAGGACGCCTTGCGTTAAGTCCTACTATATTGGGGTATCTACAAAATATGGTGAGGTCTACCATTTGAAGAAGGAAAAAATTCAAAAGGAATTTGTGCTATTAACGTAAATATAATAAGCGGTTAACAAAACCTAAACCATATTAAAACAATAGCTTAGCTGCGAACCCTTGGTCCTTATCCTTACTTTTTTATCTCAATTTCGGGAAGTGAATATATAAGATACCTAAATGTACCTTTATAAGCTTGTTTTTCAAGAATTGTGATTACAGCATAATTCATCTCTGAAGATACCTTTACATTACTTACTTTACAATTACTACAATCGGATAAATCCACTCCAAACTTAAATTCCGACAAATCTTTAAGTCCTTTTTCATCAAGTTGATGATACCGGATTATAACTTCTGAGTGATTGTCAGGGTTCCTGTCTCCAGTAGCAATCAAATTGTCTTCATTTGTGACTTCTAATTGTAGGTTTTTATACATTTCTTCCTTTCTAGAAGTGATTTGAGGTAGAGGGTAGTCTGTCACTTTATAATATTTCGTTTGATCCAACTCAGGTACTTTGGTACTTTTCTTTTCGATATCAACCGTTTCTCCTTTCCAATCCATGACCTCATAGATTATTCTTTCTTGATTTGATGGCGCTACTCTTTGAATAACGATATTTCCGTCTTTTGTAAACCATATTGCCCCTGTTGATTTAAAATACTCCGCATAAGACTTAAGTTTTAACCGCTTAGTTCCAGGAATCTGGACTCCTTCCAGATTCTTCCCTTGATAATCAACTTTAACAAGATAGAACCCCATGTTCCCATCCGTCATCAAAAATATCTTATAAGTAAAATCTGGTGAAAAAATTACCGTTTTTACCTCCCCATCACAATGTTTGCACCCTTCCTTTATCCCCAATGAACCAACTGATCCAATCTTACCAAATGATATTTTCCCTTTAACATCATAAATTTTATACTGATTTTGCTTTCGAGTTAATAAAACCCCATTTGAAAAACCTAAAATAGCAGAATGTTGAAATTCTACAGGATTAAATTCTCCAATTTTCTCTTGGCCATAACCAAGAGAAAAGACGATCAAAAACACTGTTGTTACGGCTAACTTCATAATTAGTTATATAATCCAGAATATACGGTTCTTAATTCATTTGCTCCATTATAACTCTCATAAATCGTGTGCATTCCATTTAATCCAAGTTTGATATATCTGATTATCTCTACGTCCTCCAAAACGCTTCTTCCAGTTTCAGATCCTTCAAGAAATTCGACTGTGGCCAGTACTTTTCGATTTGAACATTCAATAAGAATTTGATTATCATTCAACGCCAAAACTCTATTAATTTTCCAACCTGAATAGGTAGTTACTTTTTTCTTTTCATACTTTCCTGACCAATAATCAATTTCTTTCGCCCCCATACAGTTTTGACACCGAACAGTACCTGTTTTAGGACCATAATAAACGGTTCCTGCTCCCTTACAAACTCTACAGGTTTCAGTTCTTAATAATTCAGATGGTTTAACTTCTGACGTGTGTTCTTCATTATTACACTGCGGTAAAGTCTTGATTAAATTAATGTTTGCAATTAATGAAGTATTAGTCCTTAAATTTTCCTCCGTAATTGTAGAGCGAATTGCCATGTTTTCATAATTCACAACCGACTTCTCAACCTCCACATTTAGTTTTTTGCCAATTTTTATCAGCACATACTCTTTTGATGAACTTTGGAATAGTATTCTATGAGAATACAAATCAACTCTGTCTTTTTGTAAAGGCAATAAATAACCCCATGAATAAGAATTTTTCCAAGGTTTTTCTACTTTGAAAAAACTTGATTCTTGATTAAGGTATGGTGAGGAAAACTGAAATTCTTTGTTCAAATAAGTGATATACAACTGATCGTCTTGAACCACAAAATCCTTTTCTTGAGAAATTCGAGATTTGTAAAAATCTTCAACTTCTTTAAGAGCTGTATCATATAGTACTGAGCTATTCTTTAAAAGGTCATTTAATGGTATCAATCTTGCATTATATTCAGAACCATAAGAAGTGGCAAACAAACCAAACAAGCCATTTTTTAATTCTATTATCTCAGAAAACAAATATTTGTTTTCGATTTGACTTTTAAATTCACTAGATCCAGCGGTCATCTGGACGAAACGTAAACATGTAGTTTTATCTGTTAAGAAAAATTTCTGAGCATATTCATAGCTCTGGACTGATCCAAGTTCAACAAATGATACTGGTACTTTGTTTCCCATAGTAAAATATATGCCATCTTTTTTTTGCACAATGTCCAATTTCTCCTTGAAATCCCCTTTTTCATAGATGGTTTTTATAGCCAACTCCTGCCTTTTTTGAGGGCTGTTATTTTGAATCGCCTCTTCATCTAATTTTGAAAGTTCAGGAAAATTATAGAGTGAATGAAAGTAAGGGTTACCGCTATTGTAACCTTCTTTAATAGGTCTATTCAGATCGATAACGTAATAATTATTGTAAGGGTCCGAAACTTTATTCAATGGAAACGTTTCAAAAATCAAAAAACGATCATCAGGCGAAATATATCCTCTCTTAAAAATCGTATTCCTGTTTTTCCCCGGTGCCTGCGCGTAAGCAGGGAAATAAGTTCCAAGTTTTATTTGCTTCAATCTTCTACCAGTGGCTAATTCATATACACATATATCTCCATTATAGCTGAAAGTATAAATATGTTTATTATCCTGACTAGAAACCACAATGGGACTGCCAAGTTTACCTCCCTTGAAATTTTCTTGATCCATGCTCTTATCATAAAGATTAACTAGGATCGGAAAATTCTCTTTTTCTTGGGTGTTTACATAATTTATTGCTCCATCAATGTCATCTACTGTTTTTTCTCTCAGATCAAGAGTAATCTGACTATTACATACAACTCCAGAAAGTAGGAACAATGAAATAGACAATAATGCTGATAGTTTTTTCATCTAAATAAAATTAAACAAATATAAAAAACATGACCTAATGACCTCTTCCCAAAAAACTGTGAGACGCTCCCCTATATGAGGGCAGATTTCATTAAGTTAAAATTGGATCCCTCCTCAAAATTCAGACTGATAAAATAGGAAAATCTGAGGTATTGTGAACGAAACAACGGAATGATTTTACGAAGCCGTATCATAGAGCGTAGAGTTTTGTTGGAACCTTTTGGGAACCATACATTGAAATTTCAAACCATTTCAGCGTATTTCAGACCTCAAATTGTTTAACCTATGTTTAACCCAAACAAAAAAGCCGAAGCGTAATGCTTCGGCTTTCAGTACCCGGAGCGGGACTTGAACCCGCACGGCCAAAAAGGCCACAGGATTTTAAGTCCGGCGTGTCTACCAATTCCACCATCCGGGCGTGGACTTTCCTCCAATTGTGGAGGAGGACTTCTCTCAAACAACTGGTTTGAGAAAGACAAAACCCACCCGAAGGTGGGTTTACCTGGAGCGGGAGACGGGATTCGAACCCGCGACCCCAACCTTGGCAAGGTTGTGCTCTACCAACTGAGCTACTCTCGCGTTTTTATTGCTTAAACTTCCCGTTGGAAGTGCTGGCAAATATACGAAGTTTTTTCTTTTTGCAAAGTCGATTTGAAAAAAATCAGAAGAAAGCGAAATAAACGCCCTGCCTGACTTAGAGGCTCATTTGTTCCTTGAAACGAATGGCCTGTCTCCGGGAGATTTCAATCAACTCATTCTCATCCCGTAAGGTGACTCGTAAGCCTCCGTTGAACCAGTTTTCGATAGAGCTGATCCAGTTGAGATTGATAATGTATTTCCGGTTGGCCCGAAAGAAATAATTGGAGTCCAAGCGTTCTTCCAAACTGTTGAGAGAACGTAGGATGAGTGGACGAAAACGATCAAAATAAACCTTGACGTAATTCCCATCCGACTCGAACATCCGAACCTGTCCGATGTCCACATACCAGCATTTTTCACCGTCTTTAATGAAAATTTTGTCTCCCGGACTGAGGATTTTGTCCTTGCGTGCATCGATCCCGCTGAGTTTGGTGCTGAATTCATCTTCGTGCTCGCGAAGTTTGGCCACCGTTTCGTTCAGACGATCCGGATCAATAGGTTTTAGAAGATAGTCGAGTGCATCGACTTCAAAAGCTTTAACTGCGAACTCATCAAAGGCGGTGACAAAAATGACCTTGGGGATTTCCTCCAGACGTTGCAACATTTCAAAACCGGTCATTCCTGGCATTTGGATATCCAGAAAGATGAGGTCTGGCTGATATTTTTTGATCTTCTCAATTCCCTCCTTGGGATTGCTCGCCTCATCCACGATGTTTAGGAAATCAAATTTCTCCAGAAGTGATTTTAACTCGGTTCGTGCCAGTCGTTCGTCATCGATGATCAATACGTCCATACTACTTGTCGTTTATTTGAATAGAGCAGAGAACGTCACCGTCTTGCTCAATTAATTTAAAATGTGCTTTTCCGTGATATTGGAGGTCAAGTCTCCGCAAGGTATTCTCTATGCCAATGCCCGTTTCCGGTTTACTTTTGTCAATGTATCCAGTATTTCGAATGAGAATGTCGAGTCCTTTTGAAGCGGTTTTCTGTACCTCAATAGAGATACGTCCGCCCTCAATGATCTTGGAAATCCCATGCTTAATGGCGTTTTCTACCTGAGTGTGAATTAGGAAGGGAGGGATGTTTGCATCTTTGGCCGTCGGATCGATTTTCCATTCAACCCGGAGGCGTTCTTCAAAGCGAATTTTTTCAATGTCCAGGTAATTCTTCACCAGTTCGATTTCCTCTTCAATACTCACAAAGGGATGCTTTCCGTGGAGCAATGAAGTGCGGAGAAGATTGGATAGTTTGGTAACACTTTCGCGCGCTGCTTTGGGCTCAATGTCGATCAGGGCCCGAATGCTGTTCAGGGAATTGAACAGAAAATGAGGGTTGATCTGGGAACGGAGACTTTTCAGTTCGATCTCATTTTGACTGGCCTGCATCTGCAAAACGTGCATTTCCTGACGAATAGACTTCCGGAAAAAGTGATAGGTAAAATAGATGGCATTCCAAAGCGTAAAAAGCACGGAGAGTGCCAGAATGTCAATAACTAGATTGAGGGATTTAAAATCTTTGTCGAGTGAACCCTCAATATAATAAGTGGCCACCAGATTAATGAGTGCCATGAAAGAGGCACCAACGACTGAAAACAGTAAAATCCGTGGAATGAGCGGGGTCAGTTTGAGGTCCAAAAATCCCCATTTGATAAACAGGGTCCGCATGAGGTGGGTGATCCCAATCCCGGAGCATAAAAAGAGTGCCAGGGACAGAAAAAGCTTAAAATTCAGCTGATTTGGATCATTGGCATAGGTTGCCAAAAATATCAGGAGTCCGTAAGACATCCATCCCCCCAATTGGGCCGACCAGTACAAAAAACGATTGGATCGCATGAATCAAAATTACATAGCTTTTCGGGATTTGAAGCGAACTTATTACAGGTGGCTCAAATTTTGTATTGAAAGGAAAAAAGAAGTGGTAAAATAAGAGCTTGACACTTGCTTTGATGAAATCAGGTAACTTTGATCACCATGAAGAGTAGGATCATCCGAAAATGGGCCCTGGCCGGAATACTTTTAAGTCTTTGCGTCCATGCAAAAGGACAGGAGGCAGGTTTTCGTTTGGGCCTAATGGCATCCCTTGGTACACATCTCACGAATGTAGGTTGGAAGTTGAACCTGTATTATACAGATTACTTTTATCAGTTGAACGTGGATCTCTCCACAAAGTGGAATGCCTACGCTTATGGTGGTCGACGTCTTTTTGCAGAGCATCGCCTGGCGACCGGCATGGTACTATTAGCAGGAAAAAAAGAGTTGGAACCAGATTTTCACCTGGATGCTCTGAACCATCAGACCCCCTATAATTATGCGGTATCTTACAATTATCTCTGGTACTTCGATGGAAAAGGGACTTCGCAACGAAGTGGAGGGTGGGGACTGCACCTGAAAAATTTTTCAGTATTGCTTGAGAACGATGTTTTCGGAGGAGAGGCCCGGGATCGCTTCCGGACGGGGATGCTGGAGTTCGCTTACCGTTATGGACAGAATAAGCTGTTTACCAATTTTTATATCTGGACAGGAGAAACCCGAGGATCAGTGTGGGAACACGAAGTACGATCGGGATGCCCGAATGGCTATCGAAAACTGGATCATTTGCCTTATGGAAAGACGAGCCACGGAATCTGGTCTTTCGGTTGGCACGGACTTTACCGAAATCAGTTTTTGACAGCAAAGGCGGGATGGGATAGTGAGTCGGTGCGTCATTTCATGCAAAATCGCCTCAGCCATGATTTGATCCTCTTGCCCAGGAAGATGAAGCGGAATACCCCACATTATCCGAGATTAAACGCTGAGGGAATGCCCGTATTCAGTCGGAAAGAACAACGACCTTCCAGGATTTATTTGCAGGCATCCATGAATGAGTTGTGGTCAAACTAAACACGCATTTTGCTCGCGACTTGAGAGGAAGGAAAATCGAAAAAGAAGATATAAACAATCTGTCATAAATATCCCTAATTGCAAGGTCGTTTCGTGATTTAGTTATATCTTTGCGCCCCGTAGTTACAAATCGCTGTATAGTATGTCCAACTCCACGAAATATATCTTTGTAACAGGCGGGGTAACCTCATCGCTTGGAAAGGGAATCATCTCGGCATCACTGGCCAAATTGTTGCAAGCCAGAGGCTATGAGGTGACCATTCAAAAATTGGATCCTTACATCAATATTGATCCGGGAACCCTGAATCCTTATGAGCACGGAGAGTGCTTTGTGACGGACGACGGAGCGGAAACGGATTTGGACTTGGGACACTACGAACGCTTCTTAAATGTTCCTACCTCTCAGGCCAATAACGTAACTACAGGAAGAATCTACCAGGCGGTGATTGAAAAGGAGCGCCGGGGAGAATTTTTAGGGAAGACCGTACAGGTTATTCCACACATCACAGATGAAATCAAAGAGCGGATTCAAATTCTCGGTAAAAAGGGAGAATATGATATTGTAATTACGGAGATCGGAGGAACAGTCGGAGACATTGAGTCTCTTCCTTATATTGAAGCAGTGCGCCAGATGATGTGGGAGTTTGAGAATGACTGCATCGTAGTACACTTGACTTTGATTCCCTTCCTTTCGGCTGCCGGAGAGTTGAAAACGAAACCAACCCAGCATTCGGTGAAACAGTTGTTGGAATTAGGTGTACAACCTGATGTTCTTTGTTGCCGAACTGAGCACGAACTGGATTTGACTTTGCGGAAAAAGATCGCGAAGTTCTGTAATGTAAGTGTGAATGCGGTGATCGAGTCACTGGACGCAGAAACCATTTACGATGTGCCAATCCTGATGCAGGAAGAAGGACTGGATAAAGTGGTGCTGGAAAAATTGAGTCTGCCAAATAAGACGAGGCCAAAACTCGAAAACTGGAAGAAATTCCTGGATACCCTGAAACATCCGAAAAAAGAAGTGAATATTGCCCTGGTGGGGAAATATGTGGAGTTGAAAGACTCCTATAAGTCCATCGCGGAATCCTTTATTCATGCAGGGGTGGCCAACGAGTGTCAGGTCAATTTGAAATGGATTCATTCGGAAAAGATCAGCAGTCACAACGTGGCCAAAGAGTTAGAAGAAATGGATGGAATACTGGTGGCGCCAGGTTTTGGTTCTCGAGGAATTTCCGGGAAGATCGAAGCCGTTTGTTTTGCCCGGGAGAATAAAATCCCATTTTTGGGAATCTGTTTGGGAATGCAATGTGCAGTGATTGAATTTGCTAGGAATGTTTTGAATTTGCAGGATGCCCATACAACGGAGATCGATCCGGAAAGCGCTTCACCGGTCATTAGTATGATGGAAGAGCAGAAGAATGTGGCCAACCTGGGGGGAACCATGCGTCTGGGAGCTTATAAATGCAAATTAAAACCGGGATCAAAGGTAGCTCAGGCTTACAATACCGAGTTGATTTCGGAAAGACACCGACATCGTTTCGAATTCAACAATGAATTCCTGAAGAAATTTGAAGCAAAAGGCATGGTAGCAACAGGAATCAACCCGGATACAGGCTTGGTAGAAGTAGTTGAAATCCCAAAGCATCCATGGTTTGTGGGGGCACAGTACCATCCGGAATATAAAAGTACGGTGGCGAAACCACACCCATTATTCGTTAGTTTTGTCGAAGCGACAATTTCTAACACGAAAAAAAAGAAAAGTAAAAAATAGAAATGGATAGAAATACACTCATTGGGCTTGGCTTAATTGGTACGATCATGGTAACCTTTACCATGTTAAATCGTCCTTCGGAGGAAGACTTGAAGAAAGAGAAGGCCAAGGTCGAAGCAGCAAAAGAAAAGAAGGAGCAGAAGCAGGAGGAAAAGAAAAAAACGACAGGAAAGGAGGAGAAAGTAGCGGCAAAGGAAGAGGGGAAACAGGAAACAGCTGACACACTCAAGCAAGAGGAGAAAGCTATTGAGGTGGCCGAAGTAAAAGAGGAATGGTTGACCCTGGAGAATGATAAACTCAAATTGTTGCTTTCGACGAAAGGAGGAGGAATCTCAGCCGCTTATTTGAAAGAATATGAGTCGTATCGGAATTTTATATCTGAAGAGAAGAAAAAGCGTCCCTTGAAATTGTTTGGAAAAGGAGATGCGAAGAATGAAATTCGTTTCATGCGACAAGGGAAAGAAGTGAAAACTTCTGATCAGGCCTTTGAAGTGGTGGAGCAGAAAGAGGGACTTGTTCGACTAAAATGGTCGCCTGAAGCTGGAAAAAACCTGATTTACACCTATCAGTTGAAGGATGGGAATTATGATTTGGACTTTTCTGTCAAACAGGAAGGATTTGAAGCAAGTAGCTATGAGTTCAATTGGGAAGCAGATTTGTATAAGACAGAACGACTTCTTTCTGAGCAACGAAGAGTATCAACCGTTTGTTTTAAGTACGAGGACGAAGATCTCGATTGGTTGAGTGAATATTCAGACGATGATGAAAAGCAAGAGAAGAGCCTGGAGTGGATTGCCTTCAAGCAAAGTTATTTCTCGACCATCATTCGTCCGGAAGCAGGTTTTGACAAAGCGAAAAAGGGAAGACTGAAAATTTCCAATTTCGAAGAAGATGAGCAGAAATATCATTCACACATTAAAAAATTCCGGGCAAGGGTAGGACTCGACCTGAAAAGTGGTGAAACAGCTAAGATGAACTGGTTCTTCGGACCGAATGACTACGAAGTACTGGCTTCTTATTCGGAGGGATACGAAGATATCATCAACTATGGTTGGGGACTGTTCCGTTGGATCAACATTTACCTGATTCAACCGATGTTTAACTTCCTGTCTTCATTGGGACTAGGTTTCGGATTGGTGATCTTGCTTTTAACGCTGATCGTGAAGCTCTTCCTGACTCCAATTCAGTGGAAAATGTACGTTTCTTCGGCCAAGATGAGAATTTTGAAGCCGGAAATTGAGGAGTTGAATGCCAAGTATCCGAACAAGGATGACGCCATGAAGAAGCAAATGGAAATGATGTCGCTCTATCGGGAAAGCGGTGCCTCGCCGCTGGCTGGATGTATCCCAATGCTGATACAGATGCCAATTCTGTTGGCCGTCTTCCGTTTCTTCCCGGCTGCCTTTGAGCTGCGCCAGAAAGGCTTCTTGTGGGCAGAGGATTTGTCTTCGTATGATTCAATCTATGATTTCGGAATGTACATCTGGCCTTATGGGGATCACGTTTCTTTGTTCACCTTGTTGATGTCCGGAACAACGCTGATCTATACCTTCCTGAATAGTGGGAATATGCAGCAACCGAATCAACCGGGGATGCCGAACATGAAAGTGTTGATGTACATCTTCCCGGTTATGATGATCTTTTTCTTCAATAATTTTGCATCAGGATTGAGTTATTACTACTTCATTTCAACCCTGATCTCTATTTTGACCATGTTGGCGATCAAGCAATTCTTTGTAGATGAAGAAAAATTGAAAGCAAAAATGGCGGCGAAAAAGGCGGCAGCAGCAACTTCTACGACAAAGGGAGCTAAGAAAAAATCAAAATTCCAGGAGCGTTTGGAGCAAATGCAAAAAGCGCAACAGGAACGGATGAAGAATAATCGCAAATAAGCGTTTGAAATACTAAGAATTGGAAAGGCGGAATCATCGATTTCGCCTTTTTATTTATTGCAAGCTACCGTTTAGGCAACCATTGATACAGATGGCAGAATTCGTTTGATCGCAAATCAGAACTAGGAAGGCAATAATAGTTCGCTTTAGGTGGGTGAAATTAGCATTTGAATCCTTATTTTAGTAGCTGCTTAAACTATGAAATCAAACTGGAAATACCTGGGAATTCCCTTTTTTCTGTGGCTCATGATGGGATGCGGAACTGTGGAAGAGACACTGGAGGACCCACAGGTAATTTCAGGAGAATTAATTCTTGATTTGAAGAATTCCGTGGATGCATCCGCTTTCGTAAAGAAGTACAAACGCTATGAAATGGCACAAAAAGAAATGTTGGGTAAATCAATGAATTTGTTATTGATCGAATTCAGTACGAAACGAATCGGAACCATGGAGATGCTCGAAAAACTTCGAAAGGATCAGGAGGTTGAAGGCGTACAAACGAACAAAAAAATGCAACAAAGAAATTAGCAGGAAGATGAAAAAAGCATTGATTTTATTGAGCCTCTTTTTGGGAGGAAGCTTCGCTCAGGCACAAATGGCAAAGAATTATGTGGAAGGGGACTTATTAGTAAGATTTTATGAGGATGATCCGGCAACGCTCCGTGCACTGCAGGAAGAGTTCAAAAGTATGAATTTGAAAGCCATTCAGTTGCTGTCAGATCACATGAATATTTGGAAGTTTACTTATGATCCGGAAAGTGCAGATATCGAGAAAGCGATCTGGAGATTGAGTGGAAGCAAGTTGGTGCATACGGTACAGAGAAATCACATTTTGGAGCTGAGAAAGACCCCGAATGATGCACAATACGATCAGCAATGGCAGTATTTTCAGAGCAATGACCGGGACATAGATGCCGACTTGGCCTGGGACATGACGACTGGTGGTTTAACAGCTAACGGAGATACGATCGTTGTCTGCGTGATCGATGACGGAGTGAATTCAGGGCATCCGGATCTTCAACCAAATTTGTGGAGAAACTATCACGAAATTCCAGGGAATAACATCGATGACGACGGAAACGGGTACATTGATGATTTTTTAGGATGGAATTCGAAGAACAATACAAATAATCCCGAGCACAGCAGTGTTTTTGATGGACACGGTTCAGCGGTTGCGGGGATTGTTGGAGCCAAAGGAAATAACGAAGAGGGAGTCACGGGAGTTAACTGGGATGTGAAGTTGATGATTGTAAAAGGAGGAGGAAATGAAGCACAGGCAATTGCCGCTTATTCGTATCCGCTGGAATGCCGTAAGTTGTATAATGCCACCAATGGAGCAAAAGGAGCTTTTGTCGTGGCAACCAATGCTTCCTGGGGGATTAATTTCGGTCAGGCGGATAACGCACCACTTTGGTGTGCCATGTATGATACCCTGGGGGCACATGGAGTCCTCAATGCAGGGGCAACGGCCAACCTGAACGTGGATGTGGATACAGATGGTGATTTACCGACGCAGTGCCCAAGTGAATTCCTGATCTCGGTAACAAATATCAATAAGGTAGATCAGAAAGTGTCGTCAGCTGGATATGGATTGGAGAGCGTTGATTTGGGAGCACCTGGTGAAGGGACCTGGACCGTTGATCAGTTTTCTGATGGTTATGCCTCCTTTGGAGGAACTTCAGGAGCAACTCCTCATGTGGCCGGAACCATTGGATTGATGTACTCCATTCCTTGTAACAACTTTGCGGATACAGCCAAACTGAATCCGAAAAGGGCAGCGGAATTGGTACGAGATATGATTTTCAACGGGGTGGATTCTCTTGGAACATTAACCGGAAAGACAACTACCGGAGGACGTTTAAATGTAAACAACAGTATTTGGGGGCTGGCTGGAATGTGTGGTTTCGTGAATACGAAAGAAATTGAGGCTGGCAAGACGAATAGTTATCAGTTGTATCCAAACCCTTATGTGAACGGGGCACTGTTGTTGAAAATCGAGAGTGTGCGGGGAGAAAAAATGACCTGGACCATGTTTGATTTAACAGGAAAGAAGGTGTTGCAGGAAATGACTTATGTTCAGGAAGGTAGTCAGTTGATTCCCCTGGAAGTAGATCAGTTGCCGGCAGGAGTCTATCGTTTGGAATTAAGATCTGAAAGCCAGGTAAAAACGATTAGCCTGATTCGTCGTTAGTTTAAATGAAACCACGGTGATTTTTGGGTCACCGGATCATTGTTATCTTTGTACCCGGAACAAAGAATAATGCTTTATGTTTGAACGCTTAGACAGTTGGTTAACAGCACTTTTTAAGGAACAGTTTGATTTGGTTGACCCCAGGTTGACCACTGTAAAGACCTTTGTACTATTTCTTTGTCTGATCGCTTTTTGTGGAATGGTCTGGTGGATCTCGAAAAAAAGCCTGAATCTGATTATTCCTCGTTTTACGGCCCGTACAAAGACAGTTTGGGATGACATTATTCTGAATAGAAAGGTAGTAAACTCCTTTTCACATCTGATCCCGGCCATCTTATTGAATCATTATGCTCCATTGGTATTTAGTGGTTATGAGAAGATCTTGCCATTTGTGGTGGGGGTTACAGACATCTTTATCGTGATGGTGGTGGCAGGAATTTTTAGTTCCTTCTTTTCCTCGATCAAAGAAATCATGTCCCAAAGCGAAAAGTTCAAGGACAAACCCATTGGAAGTTTTACCCAGTTAGCGAAAATCATTGTCTATTCGGTGGCCACCATTTTAGTGATCTCGATTGCCATAGGTAAGAGCCCGCTGTACCTTCTGACCGGACTTGGAGCGATGGCGGCGGTCATCATGCTTGTTTTCCGGGATAGTATCCTTGGATTTGTAGCAAGTATTCAGTTGTCGGCCAATGATATGGTGCGTCTGGGGGATTGGGTCACAGTCTCTAAGTACGGGGCAGATGGGGATGTGATGGAGATCAACCTGACTACGATCAAGGTGCGAAATTTTGACCGGACCATCACAACCATTCCAACTTATGCCTTTATCAATGATTCCTTTAAGAACTGGCGTGGGATGGAAGATTCGGAAGGTCGCCGGATCAAGCGGACGATCAACATTAAGATTGATAGTGTACATTTTTGTACAAAAGAAGAGTTGGACCGTTTCCGGAAGATCGATTTGATTCGTGATTACATTGAGCAGAAGGAAGTAGAGACGAAAAAGTATAATGAAGAGAATCAGGTGAGCCAACATGATCTAATCAATGGAAGAAACCTGACAAACGTGGGGGTGTTCCGGATTTACATCACTGAATACCTGAAGCGCAATAAGAAATTGAATCTGGATATGACCTGTATGGTGCGCCAATTGCAAGCCAATGAATATGGGCTTCCCCTGGAAATTTATACCTTTAGTAAAGTGAAGGAATGGGTGAAGTACGAATCAATCATGTCCGACATTTTTGATCACCTGTTTGCCGCGGTAGATCGCTTTGACCTGGAAGTATTTGAGCGCCCTGCGGGGAGCGACTTACGACAGTCTTAAGCTAATTCACTCAGCCATTGCAGGGTATCGATTCCATCAGCATAGTCAGTTAAACCAGGAGCTTGTGCCTGTCCGAAAGGAATATGTTTTTTGGAAACAATGGCCTGAATATCTTCCCGGTGAGCATTCAAAAAAGAATTGATTTCCTCTTCGTTTCGATAGCGGTGGTAGTAGACAACCGCCAGGGGAGAGAACAATTCATCAGATTCCCTTAAAAGCAAGAAGCCGTTTTCCAGAACGGGAACCTGATTCATGAGAAACATCGCTCGATTGTAATCGTAGTTGTTTGCGTATTTGTGGTGATGGATCACATCCTGCTGCCCTATGATGGCTCCGAAGAAACGATCCAGATCAAAATCTTTAGGGATTAGCAATTGGGAGATATTGCGACAACCGAGTCCGAAATACTGAAAAATATCGTCTCCCAGTTTTTCCAGTTCCTCATCCGTTTCGCTTCCATCGAGGATGGCCACGGAAGTCCTGTTCTTTCTAAAAATATGCGGATACTTTCCAAAATAGCTTTCAAAATAGCCCATGGAATTGTTGCTTCCAGTCGCAATGATGGCATCAATATGTTGAAGTTTTTGTGGTTGTAACTCAATTCGCTGCCGAATTTCTGGAGCGTATTTTTCCAGGAGTTCAAAGAGTGCCGGAATAAGCAATTGATCATCCGAACTCATTTTGACCACCGCATGATGTCCAGTCATCAAGACAGACAGTAGGTCGTGAAATCCGACCAGGGGAATGTTTCCGGCCATGATGATGCCAATGCGTTTTGGGTGTTGACTGAAATTATAGCCCTGAACCCAGCTTTCAAGTTTCTCTTGTTGAAGAAGGTCTGCCCAGCCCATGAATGCACGATTGATTGACAATTCGGTAAACCAGGCATTATGATGTTTCTGTCGTTGGATCAGGTTTTTTAGGGAGGAAAATTCTTCTTCCGTGAGCCCGGAGGCGTAGCCTGGCCACTGATCCTGGCTTCCCAGGTGATGAAGTGCCATACCCAGTTGGGAGAAGGTGGAAATAAGTTGATCGCGTTTCACAGCTCAAAATTAAGCAGATTTTCACAAGTTTTTCCGTAGTTGTGAACAATTTGCAGGGGATAGGCCTTATATTTGCAAAGAATTTTTGAAGGACTTAAAAAAAAGCATTGTTTTATGGCAATAATGATAACCGATGAGTGCATTAATTGTGGGGCTTGTGAGCCAGAATGTCCAAATAATGCCATATATGAAGGAGGGGCTGAATGGAAATACTCAGATGGTACCTCACTCAAAGGAATCATCACGACCCTGGACGGGGACGATGTAGACGCGGACCAATTGTTCGAGCCGGTGGATATGGATGTTTATTACATCGCGCATGATAAGTGTACAGAGTGTGTAGGATTTCACGATGAACCACAATGCGCGGCTGTGTGTCCGGTAGATTGTTGTGTGGATGACCCCGATTACCGGGAGTCGGAAGACGAGTTATTAGCCAAGAAAGATTTTATGCACTTGTCATAAAATAAATCAGAAATAAATAGAAAAGGCGGTCAAAAGACCGCCTTTTTGCATTACATGAATTCAATTTGTTTATTGAGCACAAACAACGTTCGTGACATCGTTTCCACACGCAAATTCCACGTATCCGTAATAAAGGGGCTTGATCAGGCAAGGTTCGTTACCTGGGCAATGCCCTTTACTGATTACGTGTACGCGTTTAACACTTCCAGAGGCGAAACAAATGCTTACAACTTCAATCTTGCTGACTTCCATCGGACCGCTTACCTGACAGTTTTGTCGGATCGCGGCAATGGCTTTTGCAGATAACTGATTGTCATTTTGAGAATTAAAATCCTGTGCGGAAGCATCGAAAGAAACAAACAGGAAACCGAGTGCCATGAGCACTCCTAAAAACATTTTTTTCATAATAATTAGTATTTGAGTTCGAAGCAAAGATAAAATTTTCCCTGAATCATTGAAGTAAAATAGGGATGAAAGGTTGAAAATGTAACCTCTGAGGCAATCCTGCGTACACTGAAATTGTTAATGAAAGGTTAAATTTGCTGATGTGAAGTCATTTTTGTAACTTCGCGTCTTATATTACGTTTGCTTAAAAGAGGATGAAACGTTTGGTGAGCATATTAGCAGTGTTGTTTGTGAGTACCGGGATTTGGGCTCAGGGAGACTCTGTGCTTTATCAGCGTGAACAAGTTTTAAATAAGCAATTGAAGGCTTTAAGAGCGGCTAAGAACGATCAGGACCGGACGCTTTTGAATAAGCAATTCAAAAAAAATCTTCACGAAACCATTCAGTTGGAAGGAGCGTTTGATCACCCTTTTTCAAGTTTAAGTACCCTTGGAACTATTAAAAGTCCAGATGGTGCGTTTCGTTTGTTTAATTGGAATGTAGAGCAGGATGATCAATCCAATAAGTACTATTGTTTTGTGCTGCGTTACGACAAGCGAAAAAAGAAATGGTTGACAGTTGAATTAATTGATAATTCAGCAGTACAACAACCTCGTCCGAAAGAGATTTTATATGAGGATAACTGGTATGGAGCACTTTATTACAAGATTATTCCAGTAAAAAAATCGGGGAAGGTCGTTTATACCGTACTGGGGCTGGATGCCGGAAATCGTGCCAGTCATGTGAAGTTGATTGATATCATGAGTTTTTCCGGAAATCGGGTGAAACTCGGAAGTTCCATGTTCAAAATGAATGACGGAACCCACAAACGATTGTTTTTTGAACACTCCAAGAAAGCGTATATGTCTTTGCGCTACGATGCGGGAAGAAAGCGTATCATTTATGATCATCTGTCACCGGAAGCGCCTAGTTTGGTTGGATTTTATGAGTACTATGTGCCTGATATGACCTATGACCAACTGGATTTTGTCAATAATAAATGGCAATTGAAAGAGGATGTGATTGGAGTGAATGAAAAGGATGCGCGTTCTGTATCTATTCGTTACATGGATCCAAAGCATAAGAGTTCCGGAGACGTTAAGACACGTACCGTGAAGAATACCTGGGTGGATCCAACGGATAAAAGTGCCCCTGGAGGAGCTAATGTGCATGTGGCCAGATTGCCAGGCGATGAAATGGTTTCTGACAAACAAAAACAGTTTGACAAGGAAGAGAAACGCCGCGGAAGAAAGAGAACAAAGCATGCGGGGAACCGTAAGCATCGTTCGGAGTTCAGCATGAATCCTTTCCTGAAAAAAGGTTCCCTGAAATAAGCCAAATTCCCTCTTTAGTATTTATGAACAACGGTTGAATTTATGAAAATAATTCACCATCTTTGCTATTCAAACGCAAGAGCATGGACTACGATAAAAAAAGGGACAGAAATGACGACGTATACACAAAGGTCGTTAAAGCGGGAAAAAGAACATATTTTTTTGATGTCAAGTCAACCAAGGGAAATGACCTTTATTTGACTTTGACGGAGAGCAAAAAAGTAGTTCAGGACGGAAGAGAAAGTTATCAGAAGCATAAAATTTTCCTTTATAAAGAAGATTTTGAGAAGTTTCGTGATGGTTTTGAGGAAGTGATAGCAAAAATCGCAGAGTTGAAGGATACAGATGAATTTCGTGAAGTTCAATCCACATCTGATAGCCTGACTTTCGAGAGCTTGTAAGTAAGGTTTATACCGGAGGTAGTTTATAGAACTGGTTTTAGGAATGGGGAAGATTATTGCGATAGCAAATCAGAAAGGTGGGGTTGGAAAAACGACTACCGCCATCAATTTAGGAGGATGTTTTGGCGTACTGGAGTACAAGACCTTGTTAGTGGATGCCGATCCACAGGCCAATGCAACTTCCGGTTTGGGACATGATCCCAAAAACAATAGCAACATTTATGATTGTTTGGTGAATGAAGTAGATCCGAAGGATTTAATTCTGTCCACCTCGAATCCGAATTTGGACTTGTTACCCTCTCACATCGATTTGGTTGGTGCGGAGTTGGAAATGATCAATATGTCCAATCGGGAACACCGCCTGAAGATGGCACTCGATAAAGTGAAAGATGATTATGATTTCATTATTATTGATTGTTCGCCTTCTCTTGGTTTGATTACCGTAAATGCATTAACGGCTGCTGATTCTGTGTTGATTCCGGTACAATGCGAGTATTTTGCTCTGGAAGGACTCGGAAAATTATTGAATACGATTAAGATTGTACAGGGAAGATTGAATACAGACCTCGAAATTGAAGGAATCGTTCTGACCATGTACGATACGCGTTTGCGTTTGGCCAATCAGGTCGTGGAGGAAGTGAAAACACATTTTCAGGAACTCGTCTTTGATACGGTGGTACATCGAAACACCAAGTTGGGAGAAGCTCCAAGCTACGGAGAAACAATCGTGATGCACGATGCGTCCAGTAAGGGAGCGACAAACTACCTGAACTTTGCGCGGGAGATTCTCCAGAAAAACAATGTGACAAAAATTTCGAACGAAGAAAAAACGATAAAATTAGAAGATGAGCTCTAATGCGAAGAAACGTGCGGCTTTAGGGAAAGGATTAAGTGCCCTCCTGGAAAATGCGTCTACGGACATCACCAGTTCAGCACCGGATAGTGGAGTGGTAGGAGCAATTTCGACCATTGCAATTGAAAAGATAGAGGCCAATCCTTTCAATCCAAGGACTCATTTTGAAAAAGAAGCACTGGAAGAGTTAAGTCAGTCCATTGCCACACATGGAATCATCCAACCACTTACCGTGCGGAAGATGGGCCGTGATAAGTACCAGTTGATTTCCGGTGAAAGACGCTTTCGTGCCGCTCAGTTAGCTGGATTGAAAGAAGTACCGGCATACGTGCGGATAGCCAATGATCAGGCGATGTTGGAAATGGCCCTGGTGGAGAATATTCAACGGGAAGATTTAAATGCGATTGAGGTCGCGTTGTCCTACCAACGTTTGATCGATGAATGTGATTTGACGCAGGAACAGATGAGTCAGAAGATCGCTAAAAGTCGTTCCAGTATTACAAATCACCTGAGATTGTTGAAATTGCCCGTAGAGGTCCAAAAGGGCGTGCGGGACAAGGATATTTCCATGGGACATGCCCGTGCACTGGTCTCCGCCGGAGATGAAGACTTCCAGATTGCCTTGTATCGCAGAATTGTGGATGAAGCACTTTCTGTGCGAGAACTGGAAGCAATTATTCGCAATGGAGGAGGAGAAGGAGAGGTGACAAAGACATCAGTTCAGAAGCCATCTTCCAAAGAAACGCCATCCCTGAATTCAAAACAGGAGACTTTTTGTGCTTTTCTAAGTGATAAAACATCCTCGAGAGTGGAGATCAAAAAAACGCCCCAGGGAAGTGGTAAAATTCTGATTAACTTCAACTCTGAAGTGGATCTGAACCGGGTGATCGAAATCCTGAATAAATGAGAAAAGTAGCGTGGCTACTGATATTTTTGATTCCCTTTGCAGTGGTTTCCTGGGGACAGGAGCACCAACAGGATTCCCTTCCCAGACATAGCGTTCGAAAAGCAGCAATTTTTTCTGCCTGTATTCCCGGAGCGGGGCAAATTTATAATCATCGGGCTATGCCTAAGGGAAAACGAAAAGCCTTTTGGAAAGTACCATTGATCTACGCCGGGTTGGGAGCAAGTACCTATTTCATGCTCGAAAATCAACGACTGCAATTGGAACTGAAGCAGGAATACACCAATCGCTTGAATGGAGTCTCGGGGCTGGATCAATATCTTTTTTACGACGACTTCGCAATCCTTCAGCTATACAAGCAACATTTAAGCCGGAGAGACCTGTTTATCACGGGAATGTTGGCTGTATACATGGTTCAGATATTGGATGCGGCGGTGGAAGCTCACTTTGTGCATTTTGATGTTTCGGAGGACCTTAGTTTGAGCATGTCACCTACCATTTCCTATGGAGGAACACCGGGTGTGAGGCTTTGCTTAAAATTCGTTAAATAACTTGCCTGCTTGGCATAGTTTTTTACTTTTGTCTTATAGGTCAAAAAGCGCATGAGAATAGGATTGGTAGGCTACGGAAAAATGGGAAAGGAAATCGAACAGATTGCCCTGGAACGTGGACATCAAATTGCCTGGAAAGTAGATCGCGAGAACCCTTTGAAAGATCAGGATACGGATGTGGATATGCTCATTGAATTTACCCGTCCGGAGCATGCAGTGGGACACATCAAATGGTCCCTGGAAAAACAACTACCAATTGTTGTGGGAACCACTGGATGGAATAGTTATTTGAGTGAAGTCAGTAAACTGGCGGAACGACTGGATGGGAGTTTGCTCCACGCAAGCAATTTTTCTGTGGGAGTCAATATCTTTTTCCGGATCAATGAACTGCTGGCGCGGCTGATGACCTCGCATACCAATTACCGGGCATCGATCGAAGAAATCCATCATACGGAGAAAATTGATGCACCTAGCGGGACAGCTATTAGTTTGGCAAACGGAATTTTGTCGAATAATGAAAACTACCTGTCCTGGGTGTGTGGTGAGAATGAAATCCCACATGTGAACGATCAACAGTTGGGAGTAACGGCTTACCGGGTTCCGAATGTTCCTGGTACACATAAGGTGGAATACAAATCAGCGATTGATACCATTGAAATTAAACACGAGGCTCATAGTAGAAAAGGCTTTGCTCTGGGAGCAGTGCTGGCAGCCGAATGGTTGCAGGGGAAGAAGGGGGTTTATACCATGAGAGACGTATTAAAGGACTAAAAACACTGGAAAGAATTACATCGAAATGAACGTCATCTATTTTTATCTTTTTCTTCTGGCTCACCCATACCTCGCAATGTGGTGGATGAGTTTTGAAAAATTGGGCCGTCAAAAATGGGAAGCTCTGATTCCCGGATACAATTACTATGTAGCTTTTAAAGTTTCCTGTGGAAAGCCCTGGTGGGTACTACTGATGATGTTCCCGGGAGTACATCTGGTCATGTGGGCAGTACTTAACGTAAGTTACATCAGAAGATTCGGATATTTTTCCCTGGGAGATACCCTTCAGGGAATCTTTTTCCCTTATCTGATCACTGCCCGTCTGCCTAAGGGGGACGCACTACCATTTACGAATTGGGCAAATCCGAAGGAAGTGCATCAGCGAAGTGCTGGTGACCATCTCGTTTTGTTCCTGTCCTTACCAATTATCGGACATGCGCTATCCATGTTGCTGGGCTTGTTTTCTCGCGAAAAGGCCGGAAAGAAGTCCCGGGTGAAGGAATGGGGAGATTCCATTTTGTTTGCGCTGGTAGCAGCCAGTATTATTCGAACCTATGTCTTTGAACCATTTCAAATTCCAACCGGATCAATGGAGAAAACCCTACTGGTAGGGGACTTCCTTTTTGTGAACAAGCTGGCTTATGGTTCGAAAGTGCCTGTTACTCCATTGTCATTTCCCCTGGTTCACAACACAATTCCCTGGGTCAATGTGAGGTCATATACGACCTTGGAAACGACGAATTACACACGTCTTCCTGGCTTCGGAGACGTTCAGCGAAACGATGTGGTGGTATTTAATTATCCCTCAGGAGATACGGCTGTTTATGATCCGAGAATGCCATTTGGACTCATGGGACACGATTATTACGGGGTATTGAACAAAGAGGCAAGAAGGCTTTGGGAACAGGAAAAAATGAGCCAATCCGAGTTGAATGAAGTGTGGCGAAAAAAACTGGATAGTATTCAGAACCTGAATGTGGATAATCGCTATACGCTGAATATCATGGAGAACATGGCCTATTTTGAGGCCAGGGAGCTATTAGAGGAGAAGTACGGCATGGATTTTATTCAAAATCTGGCCTATTGGCAGGGAAAAGCAAGGCATCTACTAGCAGTAGAAAAGAAGGCGATGGATATGCGTGAAGGACGTATGATTGATCACTACGGGTTAATTTATCGCCCGGTGGATAAGCGCGAGAACTATATCAAGCGCTGTGTGGCCATTCCGGGGGATACCTTGGAGATCAAAGATGGGATTTTGTATATCAACGACAAAAAAGCCTGGGTCGCTGAAAATCAGAGTTTGAAGTATAAAGTCTATAATTTCCGGGAGCATTTTGACAGTAAGACCTTCAAAAGAATCATGGAGGAGGAGTACAAGCTTGAGGTAGATGAACTGGGACATAATCGGGAAGATTACCTGATCGATCCACGGGACGGAATTTTGAGAATGCACCTGACGAAATCTGAGTTGGCTGAAATCAAGAAAGATTACAAAGATGCTCGCTTTGAACTGGACGTGGAGCCGATAAAAAAAGATTCCAATGGAAATTATACGGTGAGTACCATGTTGAGTAACCTGGATTATTTTCCGAAAGATATCGGACACGGAAACAATACGACGAATTTTGAACGGATTGGCATGCCCAAGAAGGGGAGCAGTGTGAAACTGACGCGCGATAATATCGCTATGTATCGTCGGATCATTACGGCTTACGAAGGACATCAACTGGAAGAGAAAGCCGATGGCTTCTACATTGACGGGAAGAAAACTGATCGCTATACCTTCGCGATGGGTTACTATTGGTTGATGGGGGATAACCGCTACAATTCAGCAGACTCCAGAGTTTGGGGATTTGTGCCGGCAGACCACGTGGTTGGAAAAGCATCGGTCGTTTGGTTCTCCCGATCTCCATACAAGGGAATTCGTTGGGAACGGGTGTTTAAATTCATCGAATAGCGTGTCTTCCAGATTTCCGGTGGCTTATTGGGGATCGGTGGCTTATTATCAAAAGCTGCTGTCTGCAGAGGAGCGTTACTGGGAAATTCATGAAACATATCAAAAGCAAAGCATTCGAAATCGTTGCCGGATCTTATCGGCGAATGGCGTTTTGGACTTAAGCATTCCGATTGTGAAGCCTCAGGGATCAAAGACCCTGACAAAAGACATCCGACTGGTAGATGGAAAGCCATGGAGATTGGAACATTGGCGTGCTTTGAGTTCGGCTTACGCTTCTTCTCCCTATTTTGAACACTACGGTCCGGAGGTCCAGGAATTGCTTGAGCGGAAGCCCATTCATTTGATAGATTATCTTCAACCCATGCATGAAAAGCTTTGTTCCTGGCTTGATTTGCCAATCGAAATTCAACAGACCAAAGAATTTCGCCGGGACTATTCCGAAGATCACCTAAAAAGCTTTAAGGAACGCTTGCTTGATACAGGTCCCGTATACACGCAGGTATTCCGGGAAAAAGAGGCCTTTGAAGCCGATCTTTCCATGCTGGATGCCCTCTTTAATTTGGGACCAATGGCGAGAACTTTGTTGTTAGGTTAGTCTAGTTTTTAAGCATCTTCTTCGTGATTCCGGCTTGTCCATCCACGACCAGTTGATAACTGTAGACTCCTTTGCTCAGGTTCTGTCCAAAGACACGGATGCTTCCATTCCCCCGATCTTTGACGACCACCTCTTTGATAATCAGGCCCTGCTGATTGAAAAAGCGCATTTTGGCCTCCTGAATGAGCTCCGGAATGAAATAGCTGATTTCCGTGGATTCCGCAAAGGGATTCGGAACATTTTGCGAGAGCGTCACCACCTGATCATTGACCAGTTCCAACTCCATGGCCACTTTGATCTTGTCCTGTGTCTCCGTATCATTTTGTTGGATCATTCCCTGGTTCATGCTACATAAGTTTGGGAAAGCGTTCGCCAGACAATTTTCCAACTGAGTCAGACGAGCATTTAGATCGTTGATCAGGGAATCTTTTGCCTGAATTTCACTTTGTTGCTGGTCAATTTCATGTTGTTGTTCCTGAACTGCCTGGGTTAGGATGGCGATGAAAGCATTGTAATTCAAAGATTTGTAATCTACGGATGGGGCAATTTGGTTTCCCTCAA
>SBGX01000011.1 GCA_006226425.1 Bacteroidota bacterium
GTTCCAGAAGAAGCGGTAGCTCCTAATGTTACTGTTCCTGTACCACAGTTACTACCCGGAGTAGTCGCTGTGATTGTTGGTGCTGTATTGACAGTGGCAATGACCTCTGAACGAGGAGAAGTACAAGTTCCATCTGAAGTTTCAACCCAGTAGGAAGTAGTTGTACTAATGGAAGGAGTGGTAAAAGTTGTTCCTGATCCCAGGTTGGTACCTCCCGAAGAAGCATCAAACCAAGAGATAGTTCCCGCAGAAGCAGCCGCTCCGAGTGTTGCCGTTCCTGTACCACAGATGGTAGCAGGTGTGGTGCTTGTAATGCCTGGTACGGTATTGATGGTAGCAACGACGGCAACGGTAGAAGAAGCACAGTAACCGTCATCAGCCTCTGCATAATAGGTCGTTGTTGTGTTAATTGTTGGACTCGTGTAAGAATTTCCGGTTCCAATGAGGGATCCTGCGCTGGCAGCGTCGTACCAGTAAATGGAAGCTCCTGCTGATGGGGTTGCGCCCAAAGTAATTGTTCCCACACCGCAGTTAGATGCGGGCGTGGTTGTCGCCACAGAAGGAACGGTGTACACATACCCGGTCACCGGAACACGCGTCGTTAAACATCCTCCCGTACTAACTCCTTCTGCATAATAAATTTTGTCGGCAGTAATTACAGGAGAGGTAAAGCTCGTTCCTGATCCAAGAACGGTTCCTCCTGAGCTAACGTCATACCACTTGATTGTTCCGCTGGAGATCGATGCCCCCAGTGTTGTTGTTCCCGAACCACAGGTGTAATCCGTAGTAACAGAACTGATTTCATAGCTACTGAACGTTAGAGACTGGTTGACTGTTGTCGTGTCATAACCATCATAAATTTTGATAGTAAGTGTGGTGCTTCCCGCGCTGGCATTCTTTGCCTTGATATCGAGGTATTGTCGCTTCCCTGTTTTGCTTACGGTAGAATAACTAATGTCTGCATTGGCCAGCACTGTGACATTGGAGGAAGTGACATCAATAATTCGAAGGGTATCGAAGTTCTCATCCTCAAGAGAGAACTCAGTGTAGAGAGATGCCGGAGTAGCAGATCCCGTACAAAGAACGTCCTGAGTTGCTGTCAATGTTGTAGCATCGGCAGGAGTGTTCAAAACGGCCAGTTTGAATTGTGAATCAGAATAATAGCCCCCAACAAAACGATTCGTATTCGTGTTGAACATAGACGTTTGATTCGAAACACTAGGCGATGTGGTGAAAATTTCTTCGGAAGTAGGTCCAAGAGTATCCCATAAATCTGCCGCTAAATCCTTCACGAGCACCTTGGTACTTTCATAGCCATTTCTATAGACGCTAGCCAGTGCGTAAATCTTGTCCGCCCCATCCGTGGAACCAGTTGTGGTTGTGGCAAAATCTTCCAAGAAGGTTGATGCAAAGGAAGCTGATCCATCCGTGTAAAGTTTTTCTATTGGTCCACCATTTCCATCGAAAGAACCGACCAACAAACGTCTACTTCGATCACTTAGAAAAAAGAGGTCTGAATATAAGAATCTTCCAGATGCTCCATTACTCACATAACCATTAATGTCGCCACTTTCGGCAGGAAGAAAATTAATAGTTACGTCATGTGTTTTAAATAACTGTAGGTCTCCTTCAACTACTGCAAAGGCAAGCCAAATGGTGTCGCCAACAGTTTGCATTAGCAGTTTGTTCGGAACTAAACCAGTTAGATCATCTACCAATGTGGAAGTAAAGGCACCTCCATTGTAAGAGACCAGCATGGCCTCTCCGACAGGGTCATTCACCATGTACCAGAAGTACTCGCCAGCATCGTTTCCTACTTTAAAATCGTAGTCCTTGTATGCGTCACAACTAACGATGTTTGAGCTAAACTCTTTTGTGACCGTTCCTGCGCTCATGCTGTACACATTCATGGTTTTTTGCGCCTGATCCGAAATGAAAGAAACATAAGCCGTTCCTGCCCGATGATCCGTTTTCATTTTCATCCCGACATCTGCAATAGGGTCAGAATAAATGACCAACCAGGTGTTATTCGAGTTCAGGTATTGAGAAATATAAAAGCGATTTCCGCCTCCGTCAAAGTCCGTGTAAAGTGCATAGACGGAACCGTTGTCATCCACAAAATATTCGAATTCCGTGGCCCCTCCTGCCGGGGGGTCAATTATCTCCCAGCTCTGTTGAGTATACGAGAAACCTGAAAGGATAAGTAAGACGGTTAGCAGTATATTTCTTTTCATATTACAAGAATGAGATCATCAACCTGCAAAGTTACGAAATATAAGAAATTTAGCTAGAAAATCCTAGCGAATTATGCACACCAGCAAATTATTTATCGACAAAAAACAAATATTCGTACCTTGTTTTTGTCAACTCGTTGAAATGGTGTTTATGGAAGAGATCAGGCAAAAAGTTGACGGATAACTTCCGCAATCGTGCCACAAAAAGTAAGTTTGATCTTAAAATCTTCTTGTTTGATTCCCTTGTTAAACTTTGAAACAACCATGTTTTCGAAGCCTAACTTCTCGGCTTCCCGGATTCGTAATTCAATGCGATTGACCGGTCGCAGTTCTCCAGATAAACCTATTTCCGCGGCAAAGGCTGTCCGATTGGGAACGGGTAAGTCTGCGTTGGAAGACATGATGGCAGCTACCAAAGCCAGGTCAATAGCGGGGTCATCTACTTTGATTCCTCCTGCGATGTTTACAAAGACATCTTTGGCAGCGAGTCGGAAACCACATCTTTTTTCGAGGACGGCCAGTAACATGTTGAGCCGTTTCGCATCGTAACCGGTACTGGATCTTTGGGGAACTCCGTAGGCAGCTGTACTGACCAAGGCCTGTACTTCGACGAGTAATGGCCTGATCCCCTCGAGCATGGAGGCGATGGCCACCCCGCTTAAGGAAGAGTCGTTATTGGTAATTAGAATTTCGGAAGGATTTTCAACTTGCCGAAGGCCTGAACCGATCATTTCGTAGATCCCCAGTTCGTTGGTGCTTCCAAACCTATTTTTGACTCCTCTCAAAAGCCGATAGACATGATTTCGATCTCCTTCAAACTGCAGCACCACATCGACCATGTGTTCCAGGACTTTTGGTCCTGCCAACCCACCTTCCTTGGTAATGTGACCAATCAAAAAAACGGGGATATTGGACTGTTTGGCGTAGCGAAGAAGTTGAGAAGTACATTCCCGAACTTGCGAAATACTTCCGGGAGAACTTTCGATCTGGTTGCTGTAGAGTGTCTGGATGGAATCAATGATGAGTAGGTCCGGCTGTATTTCCTCGGCCTGAAGAAAGATGTTTTGAAGATTGGTTTCCGTCAGGACATAGCATTCCGGATTCCGGGCGCCAATTCGATCTGCACGCATTTTAATCTGCTGATCACTTTCTTCTCCTGAAACGTAGAGGCTTTTGATGTTGGGCTCCAGTACAGCCAGTTGCAGGAGGAGTGTAGATTTTCCGATTCCAGGTTCACCTCCAAACAAGATCAGGGATCCGGGCACGAGTCCATGCCCTAAAACGCGGTTTAACTCCCCATCACTTAATTGAATTCGGGCGTATTCCGTTTTGGCTATTTCCTGAATAGATTGTGATTTGGCAGATTTTCCTCCCTGACTGGAAAAGGCAACGATTTGAGGAACATTTTTTTCAATGATTTCTTCCACAAAGGTGTTCCACTCGCCACAGGACGGACATTTACCAAGCCATTTAGGGGTTTGATATCCACAGTTTTGACAGAAAAAAGCCGATTTTACCTTAGCCATAATTCAGAGGCGAATTTAAAGATAATACTTCCCGAAACAAAAAAACTCCGGACGAAGCCGGAGTTTTAAAAATATTATAAAGCTGATCGCTTAGTGCGCGTGGTGTCCTTCTTTATCTCCGGAACAACAGGCAGCCTTTTCTTTTTTATCCTCTTTAGAGCAACAGCTTTTAGCTTCACTTTTGGCGCAACATTCACCAGCCATGAATTGTCCTTTCTCATCGTAATGAGCCAGACACATTGCTTTCTCTTCAGGGCTACACTTCAAAGAGTCACACATGGCGGCGCACTCTTCCTTGCTCATAGTAGCACATTTGGATAGATCGCATTTTCCGATCATGTGTCCTTCATGTCCTTTACAAGCTTCTTTGTCTTTGCAACAAGCTTTACCCTCTTTTTCTTTACAGCATGCTTTTTTGTCTTCACAAGCACCTTTACCGTGGCAATCTTTCTTCCCTTTGGCACAAGAAGCTTCAGTGTGGCACTTAGCCTGATCTCCATGACCTCCACCATTATGACCATTTCCAATGATTGGTGCAATAACAAGTCCAACCAAACAAGTCAATTTAATCAGAATGTTCATGGATGGTCCAGAAGTATCTTTGAAAGGATCACCAACGGTATCTCCGGTAACAGCTGCCTTGTGAGCATCAGAACCTTTGTACGTCATTTCACCATCAATTTCAACTCCAGCTTCAAAAGATTTTTTAGCGTTATCCCAGGCACCACCTGCGTTGTTTTGGAAGATCGCCCAAAGAACACCTGATACAGCTACTCCGGCCATGTATGCCCCCAAAGCTTCTGCGCCCATCGCAAAACCAATCACAATTGGAAAAACAATGGTCATTGCACCAGGAAGCATCATTTGCTTCAAGGCAGCTTTCGTCGAGATGTCAACACATTTTCCATACTCTGGTGTTCCAGTTCCTTCCAGAATTCCTGGAATTTCACGGAATTGTCTTCGAACTTCGTTCACCATTTCCATAGCGGCTTTACCTACTGACTGCATGGCAAGAGCCGAGAAAACAACCGGAACCATACCTCCAATAAACAAGGCGGCTAAAACGTCTGCTTTGAAAATGTTAATTCCATCGATACCTGTAAAAGTGACGTATGCAGCAAACAGTGCAAGTGCAGTAAGCGCTGCAGAAGCAATGGCAAAACCTTTACCTACAGCTGCAGTTGTGTTACCTACAGAATCCAAGATGTCAGTACGTTGTCTTACTTCTTTTGGCAATTCACTCATTTCGGCAACACCACCGGCGTTGTCAGCAATCGGACCGAAGGCATCGATCGCCAACTGCATAGCAGTAGTCGCCATCATGGCAGAAGCAGCGATTGCAACCCCATAGAATCCTGCGAGGGCATAAGAACCCCAAATCGCAGCGGCGAAAAGAAGAACAGATGAAAAAGTAGAAACCATCCCAGTAGCCAAACCTGCAATGATGTTGGTTGCAGCACCGGTAGATGAGTTTTTAACGATATTAAGTACAGGCTTTTTACCCAGGGAAGTGTAGAATTCAGTGAATGCTGAGATCAACCAACCTACAGCCAGACCGACCAAAGTTGCATAGAATACGTGTCTACTTGGAATTTCTTTGATTCCTTCTCCAAAATATTTCATTGAAATAGTTTCAGGAAGCATCATTTTGATCAGGAACCAACAAGCAACAACTGTAAGTGCCAGTGAAATATAGTTCCCCAGGTTCAACGCGTTTTGTACCTGAGCTTCTTTGGCTTCATTGTTCTTAATTCGAACGAAGAAAGTACCAATAATTGAAGCAACGATACCAACACCAGCGATAACGATAGGAAGAAGGATTGGTCCCATTCCACCAAAGTCATCCGTAAACTGACTTCCTCCGGTTTCCGTCATATCTCTAATGATATAGTTACCAAGTACCATGGACGCAAGAACGGTCGCCACATAAGAACCGAACAAGTCAGCTCCCATACCGGCAACATCCCCTACGTTGTCCCCTACGTTGTCAGCAATAGTTGCAGGGTTACGAGGATCATCTTCAGGGATACCAGCCTCTACTTTACCTACGAGGTCAGCGCCAACATCTGCAGCTTTGGTATAGATACCCCCACCAACACGTGCAAACAAGGCAATAGATTCAGCTCCCAGAGAGAATCCAGCCAAAGCTTCTAAAGCGATTGTCATCTCATCATAAAAAGCTTCTCCTTTACCGAGGAACATATTCATAAAGATCAAGAAGAAAAGGCTCAGACCCAAAACGGCTAAACCGGCTACTCCCAATCCCATAACTGTACCTCCTGAAAAAGAAATCTTCAGTGCTTCTGGCAAGCTCTTTTTAGCTGCTTCTGCTGTTCTTACGTTCGCCTTTGTAGCAATACGCATTCCGACATTTCCAGCGAGGGCTGAAAAGAAGGCTCCGAAGATGAAAGCAACTACAATCATCCAATGCGTTGTGTCAACAACTCTGGAAACAACAAACAATGCAACAGAGGCAATCACTACAAAAATGGCCAGGATACGATATTCCGCTTTCAAGAAAGCCAAAGCACCGTCCTGAATGTTTTTTGAGATGCCTTGCATCTTGTCATCACCTGCGTTTTGCTTGTTTACCCAGGCAGCCTTAATCCCCATAAACAACAAACCAATAATGGCCAGTACTATGGGAACGTAAATGGTTAAATCTTTCATGTTAGATCATTTTTAAATTCTTTTAAGCCGTTTAATTTCTTTTGCTTACACGGTTTAAAGGATTATTACTTTTAACGTATGTTCATTAAAATCGGTCGCAAAAGTATAGATTTAGAATTCATTATCCAAATTTTAATCTGATCAGTCTGAAAGAAGAGTCGCTGGCGATCTGACATGAGTTAAATCTATGATTATCAGAGTGTGATTTTTGTGCCCAAAGAAACTAAATCGATTTAAAAAGTGAACTAGCTACTTCGTTATTGTATCGAAATTTATATATTTACCGATTCAATAAAACACAACTAATGAACAAACTGATAGTCTTTTCGGCCTTGCTACTTACTGCAAATTTATGCTTGGCCCAGGAAACGGTAAAAAATCATGAAAACAGTGAATATCGTTTTACTAAAATAGCTCATTTGGATGCGAGCCCTGTTCAAAGTCAGGGATACACCGGAACATGTTGGAGTTTTTCGGCCCTCTCCTTTTTTGAGTCTGAGTTGATCAGAAAGGGAAATCCGAATCCCCCGATTCTTTCCGAAATGTATGTAGTGCGAAAAGCCTATGAATCCAAAGCAGAGAAGTATGTTCGTCTCGATGGAAAAGGGAATTTTTCAGAAGGAGGAGCTTTTCATGACATTCCATACGTAATAAGAAGATACGGAATTGTTCCGGCAGATGTTTATAAAGGTCTGAACTATGGTTCGGAAAGACATAATCATGGCCAGATGTATGCGGCCATGAATGGCTTGGTTGAAGGAGTCGTCAAAGAAATGGGGAACCTTCGCGGAGGAGAATTAGCTCCGAACTGGAAAAAAGGACTGGCAGGAATTTTGGATTCTTATCTGGGGGAAGATCCTACTGAGTTTGAATACGATGGAAAAAAATATACCCCAAGAACCTATGCTAATTCGTTAGGCTTGGACATGAATGATTACGTTTCATTGACCTCCTTTACGAATCATACGGATTACGAACAATGTTATTTAGCCATCCCGGATAACTGGGCCTGGGGAACAAGTTATAACGTTCCACTGAATGACTTGTTGGAAGTGACCAAGTGGGCATTGGAGCATGGGTATACGATTGCCTGGGGGGCGGATGTTTCCGAAAAAGGATTTAGTTTCCGAAATGGGATTGCCATTGCACCGGAGGACCTTTCGACGATTTCGGTTTCAGGAAGAGATAACAGAAACTTTTCTGATGCCGGTGCGGATAAAAAGTCCAATGCTTTTATGAGTCCGGTGAAAGAATTAAACGTGACACGTGAGCTGCGTCAGGAAGGCTATGATAATAAGACAACCACGGATGATCACGGAATGCACATTACCGGCCTTTATAAGGACCAGAATGGAACACACTATTTTCTCGTGAAAAATTCTTGGGGAACGGGGAATTATCCGGAAGGATACCTCTATGTTTCGGAGAATTACTTCAAGTGGAAAACAATCAACATTTATCTTCATAAAGACGGTATTCCAAAGGATCTTCGTAAAAAGTTAAAACTGTAGTTAGTCGTTCATTTAGAACATTAAAGTTTTTATTATGGAAAGATTGACTCCAGCGGAAGAGCAGGTGATGCTTCGTCTGTGGAAGCTCGAAAAGGCACGGGTTCATGATGTGCTTGCTATGTATGATGATCCGAAACCGGCATACAACACGACCTCCACGATCATCCGCATTTTAGAGAAGAAAAAGTTTATCAAGCACAAGGCAGTTGGTAAGGGATTTATCTATTCTCCGAAGATTACCAGGGAAGAATATAGGGAATACCTGACTGATCATCTGCTCCAGTATTACTTTGACGGTGACCGGAAGGAATTGGTAAGCTATTTCAACAAAGCAAGTTCACTGAACGATTTACTCTAGGCTCCCGGTTCGATTTCATTATCCCGAAACGCGGACGGTACCAGGTCTGGGATGATTTTTAGGACGAGGGGGAGTAAGAGTGCTCCACCAGGAAGCATGAAAATGGCCAGGGCAGGCATGGATTTGACGATGTCCATAAATTGTGCCTTGACTTTTTCTTTTTCTTCTTTGGTCAATTCTTCTTTGGTAGATTTCTTGATCAAATACACCAATTCTTTGCTTTGTTTGATCTCCAGGGCCAATTTGTCCTTGTTTCTTCCCAGAATTTTAATCCAACGCTTGGAAACGGTACCATAGAGTTGTTCGACGGTGTTCGCATTGGATAAGAAAGAAATCTGATCGTTGTGTCTTAGAACAAAATGCTCTACCATGATCCTGGACTCATCGAGAACTTCGGCCGGAAGATCAAGATAGTCACACAGAATCTTCAGGTAATTTTTCTCACTGAGCGCTGCATCATGGGTAGCATAAATAACCAGGATGGACAGATCCAGGATGAAATATTTAAACAGAATATTATTTAAACTGTCCTTATCGATGTCCTCCAACGAGGTATCTGCAGAAAAAAGACGTTCTGTTTCTCCTTTCTCCCGTTCGTTTATTTTGGCAGAGGCCAGGAAAATATCCAAGACTTGCTTTTCTCCCTTGTCCAATACACCATCAGCGTAAGCCGCGATTCCCAATGCGATTAGTGCATTTTTGGCATAACCGTGATAATTGGAATTTTTAAGGCGCTCCCCAGAGCTCAGATATTCGTCAAATAAAAGGACATCCAGGTAAACAAAAGTATTGCTGATATAATTGACCCAAAAGGCGTGTTCAATAATGTTCTTTTTAACTTCTGTTCTCTTTTCCAGAATCTTTTCGAGCTTTTCAACCTTGCTTTCCTTCATAAAAAAGGTGAGCATGTTCATGATCGTACGGCTGTCATGCTGCGCATAAAAATCCAGGAGAACCTGACAGAACACATCCGGGTTTACCTTACCACTGTGATGAATCTTATATGTGGCGAGCAAGCTTTCAAAAAGCAAGAGTTTGAGTTGTTCATCAATGGTCCAGTTCTTACTATCCTCTTGGTTTTTAGCAAAAATAAACTCACTGGGATAACCGAAAAGAATCCCTGTTTTTGAGAAAAAGAGATGTCTGAACCGGGCTTTAGGAATTTTTAGAATACCCGATTCCAATTGAATTTCGCCCTCTTCAACCAGCGCAAAATATTTGGAAATCCAACCTTTTGATCCAGGGGAAAACATAAGAACAAACTTAAATTGCAAATTTATATTTATTTTGACCCGAAAGACCTGAAAAGAAGTTTTTTTCATGTTAAATAAGGAACTCGAAATCAAGCTGAAAGTGTTGCCGGATGGCCCCGGAGTCTATCAATATTTTGATAAGAACGGGGAGATTTTGTACGTGGGGAAAGCTAAAAACTTAAAAAAAAGAGTCTCTTCCTACTTTCATAAACAGCACGATGACGGAAAAACTAGGATTCTGGTTCGTAAGATTCGGGACATTCAATATATCGTTGTGGATACGGAATTGGATGCCTTGTTGTTGGAGAATAACCTGATCAAAAAGTATCGTCCCAAATACAACATTCAACTGAAAGATGATAAGTCGTACCCATGGATTTGTATTAAAAACGAGCCTTTCCCACGTGTTTTTTCGACAAGAAGAATGGTGAAAGATGGTTCTTTGTACTATGGCCCATATACTAGTGTCAGAGTAATGAATACACTTTTGGAATTATTTCGGGACTTATATGCTTTAAGAACTTGCAACCTGGACTTGAGTGCTGAGAAAATAGAAAAAAAGAACTATAAAGTTTGCCTGGAATACCACATTGGCAAATGTAAAGGGCCGTGTATTGGAGAACAAAAGGAGGAAGAATACATGGCTTATGTAGAGGAGATAAAGCATATTCTGAAGGGAAATGTTAGAAGTTTGGTTCGTCGTTTAAGTGCCAGAATGAAAGAGCTTTCGGAAGAGTTAGCTTTTGAAGAGGCGCAGCAATTGAAGGAAAAAATAGACGCTTTGGAACGCTTTCAATCAAAGTCAACAGTAGTTTCACCCACCGTTGGTGAGGTGGATGTGATCACCATGGTCGATGACGACAAAAATGCCTTTGTCAATTACATGGTAGTGAAGGATGGGGCGATTATTCAAGGGATGACCACTGAGATTCGAAAACGATTGAACGAAAGCAGGGAACAGCTGATTTCCTTCAGTCTGTTGGAATTTAGAGAGCGGTATTTCAGTAAATCGAAGGAGGTACTGGTGGAAAAGGAGATGGAAACAGCGTTTCCGGGAGTTCAATTTCATGTGCCCCAACGGGGAGACAAGAAGCAGTTACTCGATTTGTCGAAGCGGAATGCCGTGTACTATCGCCTGGAGAAGTACAAGAACGAGAAAATAAAGAACCCTCAGGCACACTCGGAAAGAATTTTAAAGCAAATTCAAACGGATTTGAGAATGGCAGAACTTCCGGTGCATATTGAGTGCTTCGATAACTCAAATATGCAGGGAACAAATGCGGTGGCGGCTTGTGTGGTGTTTAAAAATGCGAAACCAGCCAAGTCGGACTATCGCCATTTTAACATTAAGACGGTTGAGGGACCGAACGATTTTGCTTCTATGGAAGAAGTAGTCTATCGTCGTTATAAACGCTTGTTGGACGAGGAGAAAGGCCTGCCCCAATTGATTGTGATCGATGGAGGAAAGGGACAGTTGAGTTCGGCACTTCTGGCCCTGGAAAAGTTGGATTTAAGGGGGAAAGTGGCAATTATTGGAATAGCCAAAAGGTTGGAAGAAATCTTTTTCCCAGGCGATTCAGTGCCTATTTACCTGGACAAACGGAGTGAGTCTCTGAAAGTAATTCAACACTTGCGGAATGAAGCACATCGCTTTGGAATTACCCATCACCGTTCCAAAAGATCGAAAAATAGCTTTAAGTCAGAGTTGGTTTCTATTCCGGGGATAGGTCCGAAGTTGTATGAGAAATTAATGAAGCATTTTAAAACAGTTCGAAACATCCGTTCAGCAGGAATCGAGGACTTGTCACAAGTAGTGGGAATGTCCAAAGCAAAAACGATTCAGGAATATTTCGAAAAGCAGGATCGCAAACAGGGATAATTGACTAATTTTGCACAAAATAAGAGACGTGAAGGCAAAAAAAGCGAGTGAAACATTGGCAATTACCACGAAAGTGGTGCTTCCAAATGATACCAATACCCTGGGAAATTTGTTCGGTGGACAATTATTGGCCTGGATGGATGTGATCGCTAGCGTTTCTGCCCACAGACACTGTCGACGTGTGGTTGTAACAGCATCAGTCAACAATGTGTCGTTTAAGGAGCCGATCGAACATTCCTCGATTGTCACCTTGGAGGCGAAGGTTTCTCGCGCGTTCTCTTCTTCCATGGAAGTCTTTGTCGATGTTTTTGTGGAAGACCAGGTTTCCGGTCAGAAAAGAAAGAGCAATGAAGCCATTTATACCTTTGTTGCGGTGGATCAGAATGGTGGGCCGATTCAGGTCCCAGAATTGATTCCGGAAACGAAGGAAGAGAAACATCGCTACATGGGGGCACTGCGCAGAAAGCAGTTGAGTCTCATTTTGGCTGGTAAAATGGATCCTTCAGAGGCTACTGAGTTGAAAGCTCTTTTTTTCAAGGAAGGAGAAGCCTAGAATTTAGTTGCTAAAGCGCTCGTTGATCCGCTTTGTGATTTCCTCTTCGTTTTGAAGATTCATGCAATTGAAATGTTTTTTAGGGCAGGATTGAAAGCCTATTTTGGAGCAGGGTCTGCAAGATAAATTAGGAACTTCGTGGATGCTGTACATTTCTGGTTGTTTGGGGTAATAAGGATACATCCCGAGAGCCGGAACGGTGTTTCCCCAAACACTGATAATAGGCACCTGAAAAGCAGTCGCGATGTGCATGAGCCCTGTGTCATGGCTCAGGAGAGCATCGGCCTGTTGTACAATGCTAGCTGATTGTTTGATAGAGTACTTTCCGCAAGCCTGGATGATATTTTTATCCGGGAGTTCTGAGATCAGCTGTTCCGCAATTTTGGCATCGTGTTGATCCCCAAGTAGGATAATTGGCATGGAAAGGGGAGCAAGGATGGACCGAAGTTTGGAATATGGGAGTCGTTTTGTGGCAAATTGGGCTCCAATAGCTACTGCCAGAAAATGTTGGACCCCAAACTCATCAGGAATCTTGATTTGATCCTTTTCCGCCAAAAAGAGTTCGCAGTTCTCCCGATCATTTTGGACATTGAGCGGAGTAACGGCACTGAAATAGCGTTCGACAATGTGTCGTTCCGGCATGCGGTTCACTTTGAAACGAACCAGTAAGAGCTTTTTGAGATTAAGTTTCGGAAAACTGTAAGAGGGGACCTTCAGTCGGAAGCGAAGACTCAAACTTCGGATGTTCTTGTGCAGATCGATCACATAGTCGAATTGTTGCCTCTTTAAATCACCCAAGACTTCCTTGTAGGAATGATCAAAACCGTGAATGGTATGGATATGTGGATTTTCCTCAAGAAGACATTTGAATTTGTTCTTGGTCAGGAAGTGAATCTCTGCGTTGGGAATTTGTTTTTTGAGGCACCTGATGACCGGGGTAGTCAGAACGATGTCGCCGATTGAGCTAAAACGAAGCACCAGGATTTTCATGAAGTAAAAGTAGAAATAATATCAAAAAAAACGCCCCTCTGTAAAGAGGAGCGTTTTTGAATTTATTGGTTCTGGAAATTAATCCATAATTACCATTCGTGTTACCACAGAACCTTTTTTACCTTTCAGAACAACGTTGTAGTTACCAGCCGCTACACGAGCGTTGATTTCCATAGTTGTTTGATCGATGTTCCATGATCCGACAACTCGACCGAGTTGATCTTTCAATTCGATCACATCGTAGTCATTCAGTTTGTCAGAAGAAACTGTAAAGGAACCTTTGTTCGGGTTCGGGTAAATGTTCAGATCAACCAATGTACCCTCTTCAACACCTAAACACTCCGATACGAAGATGTTTTGAGAAGCTGTTGCGGAACATCCGTTTTCTGCTACAGTATAGCTAACTGTGATTACTGCTTCATTTGAAACAGAAGAAACCACAAACTGAGTACCTGTTACACCTGTACCGTCGAATGTACCACCAGCTGGTGTTGCAACCAAATCAAATACAGTATCATTATAGATACAAACTAGATTTGGGATAGGCTGGAAGTTGATTACTGGAATAGGATTAACAGTTACCATTACAGTATCTGTGTTACTACATCCGTTAGGATCAGTTCCAGTTACGATGTATATTTTATCTGAAGTTGGGTTCACAGTAGTGGAAGGAACAGAAGCTCCGTTACTCCATACATAAGAAGCACCTTCTGGAATTGTTCCAGCACCGGAAGCTACCAAAGTAGTCTCAGTACCCAAACAAGCGGCAACATCGTCACCAGCAGTAATCGTTGGAAGAGCGTTAACAGTAACCATCACAGTATCAGTACCGGTACAACCATTAAATCCTGTACCAGTTACAGCGTAGTTTCCGCTAGCTACAGGAGCAAAGGCTACCCCATCAGAGATACCGTTATCCCAGCTGTAAGTTTGAGCTCCTGCACCGTTCAGAGTTACAGACTCACCCATACAGATAGCTACATCAGCACCAGCTTTTACATTTGGTGAAGTCAACATAGATACACTAACAACCGCAGAGTTGGAGATACAAGAACCACTAACTCCTGCACGTACAGTGTAATCACCAGCAGCAGAAACTGTAATAGTATCGTTTGTTTCACCTGTGCTCCACATAATGTCATTGCTCTCAGAAGAAACCAACATGATGCTTCCTCCGTCACAAAGCTGCGCGTTTCCTCCACCTGCAACAGTAATCATTGGAGCAGTAGGGGCAGCAGGGTCATTGATAGAGAATGAAGACGTGTAAGTACATCCAGCACCATTGTCAAGCATTACAGTATAAGAACCTGCAGACAAACCTGTCAATGTTTGTGGAAGAGTTACTCCTGTCATTGATCCACTTACAGGACCAGTCCAAGTCAAATCTCCTGAATCAGTACCAGTCAATTCGATTTGTCCGTCAGCGTTACCACAAACAGTTGGCTCAGTAACTGTTCCCAAGGTAAGCACTGGAGTAGATGAGATGTTTGTCGTAATTGTATCGCTAGAAGGAGTAGAACATCCGCCCTCTTCAACAATCAAAGAGATTGTTGCGGCAGTTGTTACCTGAATAGACTGAGTAGTTTCTCCTGTTGACCAAACGTTTCCACTTGTTGAAGAAGAAGAAAGAATTACGCTTCCGTCAGCACAGAAAGTAGTTGGTCCATTAGAAGTGATCTGGTGAACTGTAGACGGCATTACTTCATAAGTAACGACATCTGAGTTACACTTGCCATCACCAACAAGCATGGCGTATGTTCCAGCTTTGTCTACGGTAATAGACTGAGTGTTCTCACCAGTTGACCACAAATATTCTGCAGCCGAAGTTGAAGTGATTGTCACAGAACCTCCCTGACAAAGTAGACCAAAGTCAGCTGTCAAAGTTGGAGCTTGTGGCTTAGGGTTCACACTTACAGTCACAGACTCAGAAGTTGATCCGTTAGCTGTTACCGTGTAAGTACCAGCAGCAGAAACTGTAATTGTACGAGTCGTTTGACCGTTGCTCCATACGTTTCCTGTTGGAGCAGAAGAGATCAATGTAACTTCGTCACCTTCACAGATAGCTGTTGGTGCGTTCGCAGTGATCGTTGGTTTGTGAAGATCTGAATCAAAGTTCATTCGAACCATTGGAGTTTCGGAAATCCAGTAGAATCTTCCGTCAGAGTCAAAAAGAATACTGTTTCCAGCTCTTGAGATACCAGCAGTTGAAATGGACATTCCGGTATCGTCTGCTCCGTCAGCAAAAGTACCTAATACCAACAGGTAAGAAGAACCATTTGTCAAATCGATAGGAGAGTTCATAGGAATAGTTACCCAACGGTTAGCAACATCTCCCGCAGTAATTTCATAGGGAGGAGTTTCATCATTAAATTGCCATACCGTTTGGAAGTCTGTAGCTCCCAGGTCCATATCGTAAAGACGTGCGTAGACTTTTGTTCCTGGATCAGAGGTTCCGTCCAAACGGAAAGTAACTCCGTGGAGAGTTGCATCCCCGAACATTTGGAAAACGTTACCAACCTCGAATGGCTGTGGTGCACCGTTATCAACACGATCCCATGCGTTATCCACAAAATTGTTGTCAGCTGCATAGATGTTTTTCGTCATGGTTACCAACTCAGATGGGAAATCATTGTTATCTGGAGTTGGGTCAGCGTGTCCAGAGAAAGACTCGAACAATAACTCATAAGTGTGAGTTCCAGCTGTTGGAGTAAAACCTGGCTCAATAGTGAAAGTATCTCGAGCGGCATAACCGATTGTATCAACAATCGACATGTCGAAAGATCCATCAGTTGTTCTTACACGGAAAGTCGCATCATTTGCATCCAATCCACCGTTGTTCCAGATAACTGCTTCAAATGCAATCGGTGCAATTTGAGACTCTGGAATTTGGTGATAAGCCTGAATGTCCCATGGTCCGATATAACCCCAGTCCATTTCTTCCATTTGAAGGTCGAAATCAAAACTTCTGATCAAAGCGACATCATCGATTTGCCAGTAGTAGTGAGATGCTTGTCCTCCTTCACCGTCAAATGTAAAACGGAATTGGAATTTGTCTTTGTTAGTGGCAGTTTCCAACCATCGTGTGATGTTGTATTGAGCAACTTCCTCACCGATGTCGTTTACGCCTGTTTGACCAATAGTCACATCGATAACCTCACTCGTTTGGAAACCGTCTGTGGACAATTCCAACATAGGAAACCAGCTGCTTGAACAACAAGTTCTGTATGCGTGTTCGAACTTGATAACAATCCCACTGTTTTCATTTGAAAGGTCAATAACTGGAGAAACCAAACTTCCAACGAAGAAGTTAGCATTTCCTGAATTGGCCGATTGTCCCTGATTGTTCTCAAAATCCGTATCAAAGATCATGAAACCATTGGCTGCCGTTGTCGACTCAATGATTTGAGTAGCTGGGTTTGAATAGAATCCATTCGGACCATTTGTATCAAACTTCCAAACATCAGCATTCGTTCCCGAAGTCGTAAAACTTCCAATGGAACCGTCAAAATCCTCTGAGAAAATAGTCTCTCCAGCCTTGTCTTGAACGCCTGGATGAACTTTTTTCTTCATACCCTTCATGGGATTAACCTTGGAATTCGGCTGCAGTTTTGATCGCTGCAATTCCGGAGTCACCAATCCCTTTTGTCCGAAGGCATAGGCGCCAAGGCATAGCCCCAGGATTAAAAAGTAATTTTTCTTCATTTCAATTATAGTTTTAATGCGTAAACGTCTCACACCCCCAATTGGTTGGTGTTCTGTTTTAAAAATTGTAACTCCCAAAGTTAGATCAAAAAATTCAAACAGCGTAAGTTGGCCCTGAATAATTTTTCCGCTTTATACAAGTCTAAATGCTGAATTGGAATCCAATATTTATGGAGTGGGATGTCTAAACAAGTTGTTTACAAGACAAATCTTAACTTTGATACGAAGGAAAGCCTCTAGGCTATAATAGCTTGATAATCAGTGCAAATAAAAGAATCAAAAGATGTTTTTTGAATTCAATCTTGTTTGAGTACAAATTTACAGGGCAAATGGATTCAGCTACTGAATCAGACTTCTAGACTTTCAATAAGAGGAAATTTTTTACCTGTCTAATTCAGGACAAAAATGGAGTACTGAATCGGTTTTCGCTGAAAATGAGTAGAATTTCAGCGTGAAGTCATACATTTGTTCCGGTTGATTTCCTTGAAATTTTATGATGGGGCAAAACATAAAGGCACACCTGGCCATTTTTTTTGTAAACGCCTTGTACGGCGCCGGACACTTAATCGCGAAAGGGGTGATGCCGGAATATTTGTCCGCCGCCTCATTTATTTGGTTGAGAGTTAGTTCAGCGGTCATCCTGTTTTGGCTTCTGCTCAGTTTGAAGGGCTTGGAACGAATTGCCTGGAAAGACGTGCCTCATTTTATCGCATGTGGTTTCTTCGGGGTAGCCCTGAATCAGCTTTGTTTCTTTCATGGATTGGAGCTTAGTTCAGCAATTAACTCCGGAATTATCATGACCCTCAATCCCATGATCGTGCTTATTCTGGCAGCCATTTTTCTTCGGGAAAAAATTACGGTCCGGAAGTTGTTCGGAATCGTATTGGCAGCAGGAGGTGCGATTTTTCTAACCTTGAATGGAGGTTCTTTTTCAAAAGATTCCATTTTCGGTGATCTGTTGCTGTTGATTAATGCCACAAGTTATGCTGTATATCTGATTATCTCGAAGCCATTGACCCAAAAGTATAAGCCCTTGACGGTGATCACCTGGGTCTTTACTTTTGGTTGGTTCTTTGTGTCTGCGTTTCCGGGTGCGGCCAGAGGTTTTTTCGATGTTTCCTGGTCAAGTCTACCCACGATGATTTGGTCCAAGATCATCTATATTGTACTGGGGATTACTTTCCTGGCCTATCTTATGACGATTTACGCATTAAAATATTTGAAGGCATCCAGCACCAGCTCGTACATTTATTTTCAGCCTCTTTTCGTGATTGTATTCTCATACTTGTTTTACTACCTAAGTTTGACAGAGGATTATACCGGAGCAATTACGTTTTCCCGAATCGCGGCCATGATGTTTATCCTTTTCGGGGTCTGGCTTTCTACCCGGGAATCTTACAAATAATCCTTACTTTTGGGCCAAAAAGCAAGAGATGTTGCAATCGATGACCGGATTTGGAAAAGTGAGTTCTCATATTTTGGGAAAGACTATTCGGGTTGAAATTAAAGCGCTGAACAGCAAAAGTTTGGACTTATATGTGAAGCTGCCGCAGATTTACAGGGAGGTGGAATTGGATTTACGACGTTTGGTCGGTAATAAATTGCACCGGGGAAAACTGGATCTGACGGTTGTTTTGGAGAATGCAGGCAGTGAAGTCACGGCCGAATTGAATCTGGACCTCGCAAAGCGCTATCTGGAAGATTTACAAAAATTACATGTACTGACAGGTGAAGACCATCCGGATTATTTGGCGCAGATTGTTCGTATGCCAGATGTATATACCTCCAAACAGGAAGAGCTGAAACAGGAAGAGCGCAAAGCTCTGCTTCAACTCGTCAGTGATGCCTGTGATCAATTAATCTCATTCAGACGTCAGGAGGGGCAGGCATTGGAGCAAGACTTTTCGCAGCAACTTTCGGAAATAGAAGGACTCCTTGCTGAGGTTGATACTTATGAACAACAGCGGGTAGATGTTATTCGGGAGCGCATGAAAAAGGGCCTTTCCGAACTTCAGGGAGTAGAATATGATCAGGGGCGTTTGGAACAGGAAATGATTTATTACATCGAAAAGCTAGATGTTTCGGAAGAAAAAATGCGTCTGGCAAATCACCTGAAGTATTTTGCAGAAACCATGAAGCAGGAAAACCCGGGAAAAAAACTGGGCTTTATTACCCAGGAAATTGGTCGGGAAATCAATACGCTAGGAAGCAAGAGTTATCAGGTGGATTTGCAGAAGTTAGTTGTGGAGATGAAAGACCGTCTTGAAAAAATGAAAGAACAGGTGTTGAACACACTCTAAAAGATCTGCGAAATATGATGGATTCAAAAAACAAGTGTATTATTTTTTCAGCTCCTTCCGGAGCGGGAAAGACTACAATCGTCCGTCATCTACTGAAACAAAATCTTGGGCTCGAGTTTTCCGTCTCAGCGTGTTCTCGTTCGCCGCGAAAAAATGAACGCGATGGAGTGGATTATCATTTCTTTAGTGTGGAGGAATTCCGTTCGAAAATTGAATCAGATGATTTTGTTGAATGGGAAGAAGTCTACGCAGGAATGTTTTATGGAACACTGAAATCAGAAATAGAGCGCATTTGGTCAGAGGGAAAAGCCGTTATTTTTGATGTCGATGTAGAAGGTGGAATCAACCTGAAGAAACAATTTGGGGATCAGGCCTTGGCTGTTTTTGTGGAACCACCCTCCATTGAAGTGTTGGAAGAACGATTGAGATCAAGAAGTACTGACCCGGAAGAAAAAATTCGGATAAGACTGGCCAAAGCAAAGCAAGAGATGACCCGGGCGATTTATTTTGATCGAACACTTCGAAACGATGATCTGGAAAGAGCATGTGATGAGGCGGTGGAGGTCGTTCGAGAATTTTTGCAGAAATGAAAAAAATTGGTCTGTATTTTGGGAGTTTCAATCCAATCCATGTCGGACACCTGATCATAGCCAACTACATGACTCAGCATCCGGATCTGGATCAGGTTTGGCTGGTGGTGAGTCCTCAGAATCCACACAAACAAAAATCGACTTTATTGCCTGATTTTCAGCGCTTAAATCTGGTGCGCCTGGCCATTGATGACAACCCGAAATTAAGGGCCTCCGATGTGGAGTTCAAATTATCGAAGCCCAGTTATACGGTTACGACACTGGCCTATTTGAAAGAACAATATTCGGATCATCAATTTGCATTGATCATGGGGGAGGATAACTTACGAAGTTTGCACAAGTGGTACAACTATGAATATATCCTTGAGAACCATCGGATTTATGTTTATCCAAGGCTTGGGGAGAACAGTAAAGAAGAAGCACCGCCTTTGAAGGGACACGCAGCCATCGAGTGGTTGGACAACACTCCTCAAATGAAAATTTCATCGAGTTTTATTCGGGAAATGATAGCCGAAGGAAAAGAAGTTCGCTATCTCCTTACGGAGCCGGTCTTTCAGTATGTGGATGAAATGAACCTCTACAAGAAGAGGAAATAGCCCAAAACAGTGATTCTTAACAGAATTTAACCTCTGTGCAGACGAATAAGGATTAAATTTGCTTTATGAAGCTCCTATTGCTTTGTACTGGACTATTGTGTTTGCACCTGGCGAAAGCCCAGGAATGGAAGGATAGTTTACAGGAGGCAAGAAAGCTGTATCAATCGGGTTCTTATGAACAGGCGCTTCAAAAGTACCAATCAACCAAAAAAATAGCTCCAAAAGGGATTGATCTTTCTGATGAGATTGGACAGACAGCTTACCGGGCGAGAAAATTTGAGGAAGCAGGAGCCTCCTACGAACAAAGCAGCTCTAAGAAGGGAACGGCAAAGGATCGGGCACGAACCTATCACAATATTGGAAATACGAAGTACCGACAGAAACGATACGACGAAGCAATTCAGGCCTATAAGCAGGCTTTAAGGGAAGACCCTTCTGATGATGAAACAAGATATAATCTGGCACTGGCTCAGCGACAGAAACGCGCTCAGCAAAAGAATCCCCAAAATCAGGAAGGGAATAAAAATCAGAATCAGGGGAACAAGAATCAGAAGGAACAAAAGAAGAACTCTAGGAATCAGGAGGGATCGGATCAAAACAAATCAGAGCGGAACCAGGACGCCAAAAATGCGTTACGGGATAAAGGAACGGAAAGAGCACTGGATGAGTTGGTGAAGAAGGAAATGGAAACCAAAAAGAAGTTAGGAGGGTATAAGAGCAAAACCGGAAGTTCAAAATCTGGAAAAGACTGGTAATGAAAATAGCAGGAATCATAGTAAGTTGTTTGATCGCAGTAGCTTTTTTTGCACAGAAGCCTGAGGTGAGCTTATCCTGTAACAGCAAGCAATTAGAGGTGGGTGAAGAATTAGTGTTGACCGTAAAATCAAACGTTTCAGGCCATGTCAATATAGACCTTCCAGATAGTTTTATTCCAGGTACTGGGATGATGAATGGGATGGAACAGCAAATGGATTATCAGACTGGAAAGCTGTTGACGATCTATTATTTTTCTCAAAACGGTGCGTTTAAAGAAAAGGGGAGTTTTTCGATTACTGCATACGTTAACCGGGGCTCGAAAGTATATAAATCCAATACGCTTCGAATTAAAGTTGAAGAGAATCAAATGCCACAGGAACATGTTTCCCGGAAGGTTTTTGAGCAGCCAGTTTTTGGGGTGATTCTTCGGTCGAAGCCGAAAATTTATGTTGGAGAGCCGCTTATTCTGGAGTCAAAGGTTTATTCTAGGGTCTTTTTAAGTGATCTGGAAGGCTATAATTCATTCGAAATTCTGACGAAAACGGAAGCTCATGAAATGAATCAGCAAGAGAAACTCTATCGAAATCACGAAGTCTATAAAGGAGAGAATTTTTATACGATCACCAAGGGAAAAAAACTCCATTTTATCAACGTTCCTGGAAAGTATAAGGTCAAGCCCTTCGAGATGCTATTGGAATATGATAACGGCGGCTTTTTTGCAGAACGTTTCAAATTGACTTCACTGAGTTCTTCGATTGAGGTCATGGAACTTCCGGAAGGAGCTCCGGATGATTTTGCCGGGTTGATCGGAAAATACCAGATGGAAGCAAAGCTGGACCGAAAGACAGGAAAAGAAGGAGATGTTCTGCGTCTGGAGTTAGTATTAAGTGGTAAGGGAAACCTACATAATATGGATACGCCCAAATTAAAGTTGAGTAAAGGGTTGATGGTGTATGGAGATCCGGAAATAGAAGAACAAATTGATTTTGGAATGTCTGGCGCGGAAGGAAGTTTGGTGTATCGCTTTAATGTTCAGTTGTTGGAGGGAGGTAAGCAAAAAATTGATGAGATATCTCTTTCTTATTTTGATCCGGAAGAAGAAAAGTATAAAACGCTAAAACAGGAAGGTTTTGAGCTTCAGGTAAAAGGGACACCAAAACCTGTTTACCTGGCAGATCAGGAAGAAGAACAGCAGGAAAAGGAGAGTAGTCCGTTGATATTGGAAACAGGAAATACAGATGATTCGGGAAATACTTCCATGTGGTCCTGGTCGACCTATGCCAGTCCCTTGCTCATAGCTTTTATTGGTGGATTGTTTTGGAGGAGAAAAAAGAACCTCGGACAGCTTATTGTTGAGAAGAACAGACAGAAAAAGCTTCGATCGGATTTGTTTGCAAGCTTAAAGGCCCTGAAAGAAAGAGATCGTACGGCGGGGAAAGAAGCTTATATGGAAATGGAGCAGTTGTTGAGATCTGCAGCATCATTGATGCAGGAGGGAAGGGGAGAGATGTCTAAAGGTGAGTTCCTAGATTTTTTGGTGGAACAGGGTGTTGAAGAACCGATTCGAATGAAAGTAGCCAGGTTTTTCAAAGATTGTGAAGAAGCGAGGTACTCGTATGTGGAAGATCAGGACCGTTACCGTCAATTGTGTGATGAGTTGGAATCCATGTTGATAGAACTTACATGAAAAAGCTCTGGTTCATTTGTTTTTTGATCCCCTGTTTGGCATTTGCTGGTGAGCCCTTTGGACAGGCTCTTGAAAAAGCAAGGGAAAAAAAGTGGAATGAGGCAATTAACTTGTTTCATCAGCATCTCGAAACACATCCAAAAGACGCCAATGCGTACTATAATTTAGGCCTTTGTCAGGAGAACTCAGGTGACTTTTTAGGGGCCAGGTATAGTTTTGAACGCGCCTACAAGATGGACCCTAAACTAGACAAATCTGTAGAGCACATTAAGAGCTGTATGGAACAGATGAAGTTGAAGGAAGTTTGGGAACCACCCTTTTCCTGGTCGCGGATAACAGTATTAAAGATCAGTTCGTTTTGGTGGCGTATTGGATTGTGGTCAAGTAGTTTGCTGGCCGCCATGGGCATTTTTTGGGGAATGACCAGAAACTTTCGCGGGACTCCTGCATTTCTGACGGTGCTTGCTACATTGGCTTTTGCCTGGTTTCTTTACTTAAGTTATTTGAAGGAACAAAGCCTCTCGAAAAACAGTCATGCAATTCTAAATACAGAGGTACAGTCAGTTTTTCTTGGAAAAGAGGGAAATGCACGGGTAGATCAGGAAATGAATCGAGGAGAGCGCGTCAAACTGTTGGAAGAGGGAGTGCGTTGTCAAGTGATGAGAGGGAATGCGACCTATTGGCTTGAAAGGGAAAAGTTGCTTCTCTTTTAGCCTAGCATCGAAGCAGGTACTTTTGTCCTGGAAGTGCGCGAATTAGCCCCCGAATTTCGAGTCTTAATAGTGCGGAGCTGAGTTCGGGAAGTTTGAGACCGGAATGACGGACGAGCCCCTCGAAATTTTGTTCCAATGAGTTTAGGAAGCATTTGATAATCGAGCGTTCGTCTGGAGCTAGCCCCTTAAAGAGATCCAGTTGCATGTCGGATGCATTCTCCATCGGCCAGTCCATAAAGCGAAAGAAATCCTGTGCGTTTCGGATTAGATGGGCCTTGTTTTGTTGAATCAACCAGTTACAGCCTTCTGAATAGGGCTGATGTACCTGTCCTGGGAAGGCAAAAACGTCGCGGTTATAGTCGTTGGCCAGAGTGGCAGTAATTAATGACCCTCCTTTCGTTTTACTTTCGATTACAATGGTTGCCTGGGAGATTCCTGCCACAATTCGATTCCTCATGGGAAAGTTTTCTTTTTCAGGTTTTGTTCCCGGAAGGAATTCAGTGAGTATTCCCCCTTGTTTTAGCATGTCTTTTGCAACCTTTCGGTGTATGGCCGGATATACACGGTCTGGTCCGTTTCCCATAACTCCGATGGTAGGCACATCGTATTTCAGACAGAGGCGGTGTACATGAATGTCTATTCCGTAGGCTAGTCCGCTTACAACTAGAATGTTTTTTCCGGTGAAGTTAGAGATTAGTTCCTCACATAGTTCCAGGCCATAAGCTGTCGCACTCCTTGTTCCAACGATTGAAATAGCTTTGTAGTTGTTGATGGGGAGTGCTCCCTTTCCGAAAAGAAGTATTGGTGCATCTGCACATTCACGCAGGTATTTGGGATATGTCTCGTCTTGCAAAAAATAAGTTTGTAAGCCTTGTTGAAGTACGTCTGACACATGGGTTTTGGCTTGTCTAAGAGCAGTTTTTCGATCAATCTGCCTGACGAATTGTTGCCCCAATCCGAATACCTGAATTAGTGCTTTTTTCTCTGCATGAAAGAAGGCTTCACTAGTTCCAAAGTGCTCCAGAATTTTTCGTGCTTTTCGGGGCCCCAATCCTGGAATAAGTGTAAGGGCGATCTGCCGTTGCAGTTCTATCTGATCGGTCATTTTGCTTGGGTAGGTTTCTTACCTAAATTTACGCTTTTTCAAAAGAAAGTCCTAGTTTTATACAAATTTTAATATTGAAAACTCTCGGCGTCATACCGGCTCGTTATGCTTCTTCTCGCTTTCCGGGGAAACCACTGATTGACCTCAAAGGAAAAACAATGATCCAGCGGGTGTACGAAGGAGCCTCCAAATCGGATTTTCTAGATAAAGTAATCGTTGCGACGGATGATGAACGTATTGCCGATGAGGTCCTTCGTTTTGGCGGATTTGTGGAGTTGACTTCTGCAAATCACAGAAGTGGAACGGAACGCTGTGGGGAAGTGGCTGGGCGACATCCAGAATATGATGTAGTTTTGAATATTCAGGGAGACGAGCCCCTGGTTGATGCAGCCCAAATTGACTCATTGCTAGCCGTTTTTCAAGACGCAGAAACGCAAATTGCCAGTTTGTGTATTCCTGAAAAAGACCCGGAAGTACTCTCTAATCCGAATAGAATAAAAGTGGTGCTTGATCACCAAATGAACGCGATGTACTTTTCGCGTAGTATCATCCCCAATCACCAGAATTTTAGTGCCGAACCGATTGGCTTTTATCCTTACAGGAGGCACATTGGTTTGTATGCGTATCGAAGTGAGGTGCTCCATGAACTGATAAAATTGGAGGCAACAAAGTTGGAACAAATTGAATCCCTGGAACAACTCCGTTGGATGTATTATGGGTATCGTGTCAGGATGGTGGAAACAAATATTGAAACGCCAAATATCGATAGTCCGGAGGACGTGAACGAAGTCTTGAGATTAATAGATTAAAATGAATTTTTTAGCGGTTTTTATTGGAGGAGGACTGGGGTCATTGACCCGCTATGCTTTGGGGCTTCTTCTGACGAAAACAAACTGGCCCAATTTTCCGCTGGCAACGTTTCTTTCAAATATTTTGGCCTGCCTGATTTTGGCACTTACCTTTTATTTGTTTCGGGAAAAGGTATTGCAATCAGAGCTTTGGGTATTGGCCATTACGACAGGTTTTTGTGGAGGGTTCAGCACCTTCTCAACTTTCAGCAATGAAACAATTCAACTGATTGGTCAGGGTCAATACATGTGGGCCGTCGCCAATGTACTTTTGTCCCTGCTCCTTGGGGGATTGGTGATCTGGTGGTTTTGGAAGTCCTGATCAGGCTTCGGCAGCCTCCTTACTTGTGTAAGTATTCGTGGCTCGTTGTGTCGTCGTCTGAATCTTCGGTTTACTGCTTTCGGATGTTCCCTGAGACATGTTGACCTTCCCATTGTAAACAGCTCCGAACTCAACTTCCATGCTGTTCGTGGTGATGTCTCCGGAAATCTTCCCTGAACTTTTAATTTCCAGCTTTTGAACCTGCAGATTTCCTCTTACCTCTCCAAAAACAATTGATTCGGCTGCAACAACGTTCCCTTCAATTCGACCGTTATCACCGATGACAACTCCCTGCTCAACGCGCACGTCACCCTGCACAACGCCATCGACACGAATAGAACTCTTAGAACTGACATTTCCATCAATCACACAACCCTCGCTGATAATTGTTGCAATGTGACTGTCCATTAAGTCTTTTTGCTTCTTTCCAAATGCTGCCATACTATTTAAGTTTTAAAAAACGTTCCGGATTGATCGGCTTATTTTTGAATCGTACTTCGTAATGAAGGTGAGGACCAGTAGATCTTCCTGTAGATCCGAGTGCGCCAATCACCTGATTCGCTTTCACTTTTTGTCCCTGTCTAACAGAAATCCGTGAAAGGTGTCCGTACAGGGTTTGATAACCATGACTGTGTTTGATGCGCACACAATTTCCATATCCATCACTCCAACCAGCTTGAATAACAGTTCCATTTGCAGTGGCCTTGATTGGATCTCCGGTCGTTCCTTTGATGTCTACTCCGGAATGGAACTCACTTCCTCCTCCTGAAAATGGATTGGAACGGTACCCATACCTGGAATTGCTATGGTTGTGGTGCGGATAGCCCAAAGGCATGTATTTTAAATTCTTGATGAGATCAGCCAGATAGCGGTCGTAATAGCGGTAATAAGCAACACCTGAATTGGCTCCCTGATCAGCTTTTCCTCCCAGTTCAAGCTGTGAATCCTTCACTCCACGTTGCTTCAGGTATTTTTGAATACGATTGAGCTTGCTCTCAATATTATCGATGTATGATCGGGCTCTTAAAGTATCGGTAACCAACGGACCCGCGATTTCTCGTTTGAACCAGTCCAATTCTCTTTTGGCACTCGCGTTTTTACGGGCTTCACTGGTCAGAATAACAACGCTGGTAATCAATCCGATGAATACACAAATAACAATGGTGAAATAAACCTTGATGCGGGACAAAAACTTCGTCCGAACCGAAATCGATTTGGTATTCGGATTGTTCCGATTGACAATAACTACCGTACTGTAATCAACTTTTTTGGTCGATCGCTTAGACATGGTTTTCTAATCTTTTATTTCCGTGGTTACGCCGTAGAAGGGGACAAAGGTAAAAATAAAATTGGTAAGGCGCTAATTTTCAGACAAGTGATTTTGCCAATTAAAGTTAAACTTCTATTAATTGTTTAAGCTCAATTGAATGCGAAAAGTACTACCCTGTCCTGGTTCGGATTTAAGTACAAAGACCTGTCCGCGGTGGTATTCGTCGATGATTCTCTTGACGAGCGAAAGGCCTAGTCCCCAGCCCCTTTTCTTGCTAGTATATCCCGGCTGGAAAATGGTTTTGTGCTTGTTTTGAGGAATTCCTTTTCCAGTGTCGGCTACGTCAATGTATGCATGTTTTTCATCAGCACTGATTTTGACGTGAATGCGCCCGGAATTTCGATCCATGGCATCGACGGCATTTTTGATGATGTTTTCAATGACCCAGGCCATCAAAGGTGGGTTGTGGGCGACCAACAATTGTTGGCTACTTGCTTCAAATTCCAGTTGTACTTTCCCAGAAATTCGCGAGCGGAGATAATGGCAAACCTGCTCAACGGTTTCGATCAGATCTGTCTGTTCCAATCGGGCATCTGAACCGATTTTTGAAAAGCGGTTGGTCACCGTTTCCAGGCGATCCGTATCTTTTTTCATTTCCCGGACAATTTCCGGATTGACACCCTCGCTTTCCAATAATTGGATCCAGGCAATCAGGGAGGATAAAGGGGTGCCCAATTGGTGGGCTGTTTCTTTGGCCATCCCAGCCCAAACCTGATTTTGTTCTGCTTTTCTGAATGTGCTAAAAATCAGGTATCCGATGAAGATGAAGAGGCCAATAATAAAAAACTGGATGTACGGAAAATATTTCAACTGCTTGAGTTCCGGACTGTCATCGAAATAGAGCAAACTGTTTTGGTGACGCGCGAAATTAATCGGCACGGGCGTATTTATTTTTTTAAAGCTATTGAGAAAAATCTGACGGTCAGTTTCAGGTCCCAAATCGACATTGCTGGCAATAATTGAATCTGACTCAGCATCTAGCAGAACCACAGGAACCAGGCTCTCGTTTGAAATAAGTTCAGCGTTAAAAGCCTGGATCAGAGAATCCCGTTCCTGCTCCAGTTTGAAGATGTTTCGGGAGTCGTTGTACACGCAGGTCATCGATGAGATGGCATCCAGTCGAATGGTAAACTTTCTTCCCTTTTTTCCCCAGTTGGTAGCGAGCTGTCGGAGCGAATCCTCGAAATGCTGTTCCAGTTGTTTTGGACTTGATTTTGGAAAATGGGGACGAAGTTGGCTGGTATCAAAGTCAAGATTATTGTACGTGGAGATATTGCCTTCGTAATCAAAAACGATGACAGGAATCCGATCGTTTTTGCGAATGATCTTCATGGGGAAGGAATAATCCGTGTACTGGTTGCTTAGACTTGGCTTGGAAACTTCTTTAATCGCGTCAATCCACATTTCCATTTCCGATCTTTCTTTTTCACGGAGTTGGGTAAATGTGCGATTGGTCAGACGAATGAGTTCGGCTTTCTTTTTGATGGCATCAGCCCATTGAGTAGCTCGTTCGCGCTCACGTTCACGGACTCTTGTAACAATGTCGTTCGAGACGAATAATGACAATCCGACCAGGATCAGTGCCACTACCAGGAGGGCAATTTTCCATTTTTGTTTGTTGGAATACAGATTCATCGCGTACAGGCCAAAAATAAGAAGGATTAATAACTTCTCAGCGCATAGAACGTTTTACCGCGCCACATCAACGTTGGGAAAGGGAACTTTATTGTGTTGAATGGGGAGAGGGCGGCTTTGAGCCATCGATTCCGAATTGGAAGTTGTTTGACATCCACGTCGAGGGACAGGAGCCATTCGCGCTTCGCCTCAAAAGTTCGTCCATCACTACTGGTGAACACATCTGAGTCCCCAATAAACTTTTGGTGCGCTCCATAACCGATAGCAATTGCCAACCATTTTGGTGCTTTTGGATTTTTGGAGAAATAAAACGGGGAGAAACTCAACCAGTAATTTTGCGCATTATAGTCCTTTAGGATTTTTTCAGGCAAGGTGCTCCCCAGGTGACTTGGACGATAGCTGGCCAGGCCACTTTCGCGATAGGAAAACTTAAATTTCAGGAATTGATCCCGGAAGAATAGCTCCTGTCCGAGAAATAAACTACTGCCAAGGGTATTGGCCGCAACATCACTCCAGGAGAAGCCCCAGTTGGAACTGTAGGCGTCAAGCATCTCGACACTGAATTGGTATGACCATCCAACCCCAGCTCCAATCCAGGCCGCCGTTCGGTGCTTTACTCCTGACCAGCGATAGGTTTTGGCCACGAGGGAACTAAGTTGATAAGCGGTATAGGCATGCCCGACTTTGTCCACCTGCATCCAGCTTTTGGAATCATCAAATGTATGCCAGGAAGTTCTTTCAAATTCTTTGTACCAAATCTGGGAAAGCAAGAGATTACTTCCTGCCCAAATGGATGAGATTCCGGCAGTAGTAGACCAAAAGCGCGGTTTATTCAGACTATCAGCAGACTCCCAAAAGGAAGAAGGTTTGGTCTGGGAAAAACAGCTTGCTCCAAAAAGAAGGATAATACCCAAAAATCTTACGCCCATTGATACGAAAATAAGTCAATCTCGTGAACAGCACAAATCCGCAAGGCACAAATGAATAAAAAGGGAGTTGAATCGATCAAAGTCCCTTTTTACGCAATTCCAGTTTGAATTGGAACGAGACAAGGTCTCCGATTTTAGGGTCAGACTCCATTCCATGCTTGCTCCGATCCAATTGGGAAGAGCCTACTAAAAGCATGAAGGGTCCTTTTTCATCCTGATCAATGGACACGACTTTCATCAGTAGCGTAATATTTTGACTAATTCCCCGAAGTTTCACTTTCCCCTTTACTTGCATTTGTTTTCCTTTTTGGAGCCAGGAATCAGATTGAAAACTGACTTCCGGGAAAGAAGAGGCATGTAAATATTCTTCCTCCATGAGGGACTCGTCTCTAAAATCATTGTAGGTGGTAAACCCTTTGAGCGGGAGCTTCACAGAGACGCTTGAATTAGCGGCTTCGGGAGTAATGGAGAAAAGTCCATTAATTTGTTGAAACGCGCCAGTGGTTTTGGACCCCTGCGGTCCGAGTTCAAAAGTTAGTTCAGACGCCTTTGAAACAATTTCCCATTGACCTGTGGGGAGTTCATTTGTAGGAGCCGACTCTTGCTTATTTTCAACTTCTTTTTGAGACTCTTTCGTGCTTTCACTTCCTTCGTTCTCCATCTTTTTCTGCATCTGCCCTTCATCAACTTTTTCAGGACTTGAAGGAATGGAATCATTTGTTTGAAAGTCGATGGCCTGAAGGTCATGGCCACTTTCCAGTTGTTCAAAGCGACTTAATCCGGGTTTTTGAATTGCTTTTTTGCCAGGTAGCGTTACTCCAGCGATCAGGAGAACGGCAATCGTCATACCAACCAGGGCTGAGCGAATAGATATATTTTCATGGCTGCTCGCGGCAAAAGCGATTCCAATAGCAAAAATAGCTGCAATGCCCGCGGGAATTCCACCCAAATGCTCTTTGAAGAGTTCAATAAAGACGAAGAAGCCATAAAGTAGTAAGGGAAAAAGAAAGTAGAGTATTTTTTGAAGTGGAGAATTCTGTTTATCACGTGAATCAAGGCTGAACCAGAAAGCCATGCCAGCTCCCAGAAGGAGTCCCAATAAAACACTTCGGCTGCCTAGCTCCAGTGATTCAACAACTAACTGATTGGATAGCACAGGTAACAATGCCGCCAGGAGAAGTAAAAAACTGCTGCCCTGACGGGATGATTGTTGATAGACAGAGCTCCCGTAGAAAGCAACACCAACAAGAATGAGCCCTAAACTTTCTCCAAAGAAATGAGCAAATACTAGTAAAAGAGCAGCCCCCAAAAGATCAAGTCGATCAGTCAGAACTTGCTGATCCAGATGGAAGAAACGGGCCAGCCATTTCCCCTTCATTTCGATGATTAAAGGAAAGGCAGCACCCAGAATGGGAAGCAAAAGGACATTAGAAGCATTGAAAACAACCGGATAACCAAGGAATTGGAATTGACTTCCTTGCCAGAGGAGGAAAGTGGTAGAGCTAATGAGTCCGAGAAATTTTTTCCATTCCCCCTTTAAATATAGGGAGCTTGTGAAATTGAAAACCAGATATAGGATGAGATGAATTAAAAGCAAATTGGCCTGAGATTCTTCAGAAAAGCCATTTCGGGCAAAGAGAATGATCGAGACAAAAAGCAAAAGAAGGCTCAATTGACCGTATTTTCGCTTGTCGGTGACCCAGGAAAAAAGTCCAAACAGTCCTACAATGGTGAAAAATAGAGAGTCTATCATACAAATTCTTTTGACAAATATATAAATAATTACCCAGGTAAATAAAATAATTAAAATTAATTTTTGAGCCCACTTTTAGAACAAGAATCCGCTAACTTTGTTTCACACGAGTAATGTTTCCAAAACGCGAATATATTTTATTAGCAATTCTGATCCTCTTCCATACGATTGGATTGTGCGGAATGCTTCTCCCGGATATTAGGGAGGAGATGCTGGCCTATAGCAGCATGAATCTCTATTTGACTTTTGTGGTTCTTATGATTTCCGGGGGGCGAAAATCGATGAGGTATTTCATATTTGTGCTGATGCTGTACCTGTACGGGATGTCGATCGAACTAATAGGAGTCCACACAGGCATCTTATTTGGACAGTATCAATACGGGGCCTCTTTGGGAAGCAAGTTTCTGGAGGTTCCTTATGTTCTGGGGATAAATTGGGTGATTTTGGTGATCAGTTGTTCGCTTTTGAGCCATCGATTGATTAGGAACATGTGGGGAGGAATTATCCTGGCCGCCTTGCTGATGACGGGAATGGATTTTCTGATTGAACCGGTGGCCATTGCTTCTGATTATTGGAGTTGGTCTGGTGGAGAAGTACCATGGTTCAACTACTTATGTTGGTTCTTGCTGGCGATTCCTCCACTTTGGGTTTTCAGAAAATTTGTCATCCGAACTGAACAATCTCTGGTGGGAATTGGTTTATGTATGGTATATTTTCTATTTTTTGGGATCTTAAATCTTTGTTTGTAATGAGCGTGAGTTGGTTTGGCCCACTTTTTTTGATAGCGAGCTTTTGTGCGATGGAGTTCATGGCCTGGGCAACTCATAAGTATCTTATGCATGGCTGGATGTGGTATTTTCATCGAGACCATCATGTAGAAGAAAAGGGTTTTTTTGAACGAAACGATGTCTTTTTCCTTATTTACGCGATTCCTTCCTGGCTGTGCATCATGCTGGGCTTAATGGGAAAAGCGTACATTCCCGTGTGGATCGGTTTTGGAATCGCCTTGTACGGATTCACCTATTTTATGATTCATGATGTCTATATCCACCGAAGATTTAAGTGGTTAAGAGATATCGACCACCCTTACTTTATGGCGATTCGAAAGGCTCACAAGGTGCACCATAAACATCTGGGAAAGGAAGATGGAGAGTGTTTTGGCATGCTGATCGTTCCACGCAAATACTATGAAGAAGCTAAAAATACTTTCCACAGAAAATACGGGAAGTCATGAGTACCTATTTATGGTGGATGCTCGGCTCATTGATTGGCCCACTTCTTTTGAGCTTCGATAAAAAAGTGGTCTTTTACCGCTCGTTTAAACCTTTGTTTTTAGCCATTTTGCCCGTAGCTTTTGCCTTTTTGGTGTGGGATGCATACTTTACGGAATTGGAAGTCTGGGGTTTTAATACGGATCATCACGGTTCTTTTGTAGTGTATAATCTTCCCCTCGAAGAATGTTTGTTTTTTCTGATCGTGCCGTTTTGTTGTGTCTTCATTCATGAGGTATTGAAAGCCTATTTTCCGAACTTATCGAACGAGCCGATATCCATTTTCTTTTCACTTTTTCTGCTTCTTTTCAATGTGGTCATGCTCACCATGAGTTCAGGTTACTACACGGTTTCGGCATGTACGATCAGCATTCTATTGACACTTTATTTTTACTTCTGGAAGAAAAGTCCCTGGTTTGGAAGTTTTGTTCGCACCTACCTGGTGGCAATCGCCCCTTTTTTGTTAGTCAACGGGGCACTAACGGGGCTATTTACGGAAGAACCAATCGTGTGGTATAGTAATGATCAGATCACTGGATTCCGGGTTTGGACCATTCCCCTGGAAGATTTTTTCTATAACTATGATTTACTGCTACCGATAGTTGCCATTTTTGAATACCTGAAGAAAAATTCCGAGACGGATATCCTTGCCTGAAAGCTTCCTGAATCTCAACTTTTTGCTATATTTGCCGGCACTTTAGACGCGTGAAAGAAAGGCTTAAATACGTATTGCAGAAAATACTGGGATTGTCAACCTATCTCAACTGGTTTGCACGTTTTAAAATCAGTACGCTTCACCTGGATTCCAAAGAAAAAGATTTCTTCCTGTTCAAAGATTTGATTCAGCCGGAACGTGGAATTATTCTGGACATTGGAGCAAACCTCGGAATCATGTCATACCACCTTTCCAAGACCTTTCCTGCTCAGGAAATCCATGCATTTGAGCCCATTCCGATCAATTTTAAGGTACTCGAAAAAGTAAAATCCAGGTACGATCTGAAGAACCTTCATCTTTATGAGTTGGCCGTAGGAGAGAAGGCTGGTAAGGTACAAATGATTCTTCCACGTCAGGGGAAAGTTTGGATGCAGGGCCTGAGTTATGTGCGTCATAAAGACCTTCCGAACGGAGACGATGGAAGAGAGTTCGAAGTAAAGATGGTTGCTCTAGATGAGCTTTATCAGGATCGAAAGATTGGTGCCATCAAATTGGATGTAGAGAACTTTGAGTACTTTGTGTTGTACGGGGCTCAAAAAATATTGGATCGAGACAGACCGTTGTTGTACGCAGAACTGTGGGAGAATCAGAATCGGGAACAATGTTTTGAGCTGTTGGGCAATTTTGGCTACCGGACTTGCGTTGTGGAGAATGGTAAACTCGTCGCATTTGATCCATCCAAACATCGTCAGCAAAACTTTATCTTTGAGCAGGAGACAGAATAAAGCGTAAATTAACAACTTCATGCGCTACAAATTCTTTAGTCATCTGATCCCAATGATTGCCCTTAACCTCCTGGCTAAGCCGCTCTCTATTTACGCGATCGATGCAGAATTGCAGAATCGGATCGGAAAGGAAGAATATGGGATTTATTTTGCGATTCTTAATTTTTCCTATCTCTTCAACATCTTACTCGATTTTGGACTCACCAATTTCAATACCCGGGAAGTAGCCGGCGATCCGGAATCCAGAAAACGAAGTTTTCATCAGTTATTTCCGATCAGAATCATTTTATTGTTGCTTTATTTCGGGTTTACCCTGGGTATTGCGTGGATGCTAGGCTATGATGAACGTCAGTTCCATGTACTTTGGATTCTGCTATTCAGCCAGTTTTTTATTAGTACAACCTTTTTTATCCGGAGTTACTTTGCCGGTCTGTTGATGTTTCGAACCGAAATTCTCTTCTCGGCCTTAGACAAGATTTTACTGGTCTTATTGGCCGGTTACTGGTTGTACTTTCAGAACGAGATTCCGATTTCAGTCGAAAATCTGGCCTGGTTGAACTTTGGAATTTACGGACTAACGAGTTTATTGGCTCTTACTTTCTTATTGGGAAAAATTGGCTGGCCGGCCTTCAACTGGAACTTTGGTTCTGTAAAAAAGATTCTGAGTCGGAGCATTCCTTTCGGAGTTCTGATCGTTTTCATGATGCTATACAACCGCCTGGACTCGGTGATGTTGGAAAGGCTTCATGAGCAGGGCAATGAACAGGCAGGAACTTATGCTCAGTCCTATCGGATTTTGGACGGTTTGTTCATGTTTGCCTCCATGTTTTCAACGCTCTTGTTTCCTTTGTTTAGTCGGCTTTTGAAGAACAGGGAGTCAGTCGTTGAACTCTTGGATTCCTCGGCGCGAGTTTTATTGATGGGATCTATGCTCGCTGCGGCAATCGGCTTGTTCTACGGAAATCCCGTATTGGAACTGTTCTATCATGAAGATATTGTTGGCTCCCTTCCAACTTTCCAGGTACTTATGTTAAGTTTCATTCCGGTCTCCGGAATCGTTTTGTGTGGTACCTTATTGACTGCGCACGCAAGCCTTCGCTATTTGATCATCGTGTCGCTGGGAGGAATTGTGATTAATGCCGGACTGAATTTTTATCTGATCCCCGAATACGGAGCCTATGGAGCAGCTATCAGTACCCTGGCGACCCAGTCTCTGGTTGTTGTTTTACAGTTGTTGAAAGTTTGGGAGATCTTTCGTTTTCAATGGAATTGGTGGTCCTTTCTGAGGTATCTTGGCTTGGCGACTTTACTCTTTTTCTCTGGAAAATGGATGCCCGACGTAGGATGGGTTTGGTATGAAGTGGCGTTGTTAGTTGTACTCGTTGTACTGTATGCTCTAATGACCCACATGATTCAATGGAAACTTTTCCTGAAGCTCCTTAAGGCCCAGAAATAGTCTATTTCAATTTTACATGCAGGTGCCTGTTCGTGTTGAGATTGAAGCTGGCCTCCTGGAATGAAGGAGCGCTAAATGTGGCTCTGGCATTGTTTGAAAACCCATACTTTTCCAGAGGTATTCCCAACAAGTTTTTATCGAGAATGGCATTGTCATTTTCATCGTGAAAAACAGCTATGGCATAGGTGCCCCTGGGAAGTTGACCAAGATAAACTTCCCGTTCCGCCCCTTTTCGTACGATTCGCTTGAAGGCGTGAGTTGAGGACGGAAACGGATCTGATTTCCGATAGATTGCAATGAAGTAATGCCCTCTGGTACTTCCATTTCCGGAGAGACTTAAATGTAAATCGTGCTGTCCGTCTTCGGAAGAAATCGTTAGGAAGGGAAACAGTAAAACAAAATAGATGAACATAGCTACTCAACAAAGTTCTGGTCTAAAAGTTTTAGGAAGAGGGATTTATTTCCCGGAGTAGAAAATAGATCAGAACGGCAAGGATGATCAGGTAAAGCACGATTCGAATGAGGTACATTGGGCTTGCCTTGGGACTCACGTGCTTGCGAAGATTAATTTTTTTCTGTTCTTCCACCTGGGAAATATAAGATAAAAATGGGGCTTCGTTGGGGATGAATCATTAAATTTGAAAAAAAATCGATTGAGGACGGCAGCCCTTTATATGTTTGGCATCTTGTTTCTGAGCAGCCCTGTACTTGCTCAGGATCAGGATTTTGATGTCATATCCAGACATCGACCTGGTTTCATGTGGTATTATGATGGGATCAAAGCACCTGAGGCCGGGCAACCTAGAAAATATGACCGTCTGATTTTTGATATTTGCTATAACGATTGGCAGGGAACCTCGGTTCCAATGTTTGAGGCGTCGCCTCGGTCAATCGGGATGAATGTCAATACACTTTTTGATGTGGCTTTGAACAAAAAGAACACCGTTTCCTTCGGGTGGGGATTGTCTTATGGCATTTATCGACAGGAAATGAACTATGTGATTTGGGCCAATGACAGTACGCAAAGTACGCATTTGAACCCCGGTGCGGATAAATTGGGAATCGATCGATCAATCTTTAAATTCCATTCGGTATCTGTCCCATTAGAGTTGCGTTTTCGAGGAAAAAACTGGAAGCACGTAAAATTACATTTGGGCGGCCGCGTTGGTTTTCAGTTCTTACCAGCTAGTGTCCTTGTGCACAAGCAAGGGAAAATTGTTTCCATCCAGAAAAACAGGGGTTTGTATGATTTTAACCCAATCGGAGCACAGGCACATGTTCGTTTGGGAATCCGCAATTGGGCGCTTTATGGAGCTTATCATATTCTTCCTCCTTTTCAGGCTTCGGAAAGCACCAAAGTAAATCTCTTCCAATTCGGATTGAGTATTTCCCTGTTCTAGATTCGACTGATGATCCGGACCCGTCTTCGCATAATCAGGCAATTGGGAACGGGAATGGCAGGATTTACATATAAGATTTCTAATCGTCTTAAGTCACACAATGATTCGGGCAGAATGGTTACAAAACCGGCATAACTCAGGCGGATTTCGATGAGGTTTTCGAGCCTTGAAATACTTGAATTGATGCTGTCCAGTTGATTTTGTTCCAGGTTCAGATATTTCAGGTTTTTACAGGCAAACAAGCTTTCGGGAAGTTCGTATAACTGGTTCCAATTCAATTGTAAGACTTCCAATTTTTTAAGTTTTCCAATGCTCTTTGGCAATGTTTGTAGCCGATTTTGATTCAGGATGAGTTGTTCGAGATGCTCTAATTTTCCAATAGAGTCAGGTAATTTTTCCAGTTGGTTGTATTGAACCGATAGAATTCGAAGGTTCTTAAGATGGCAGATTTCGTCGGGGAGAAAACGAAGCTTGTTTTTACCCAAATAAAGTTCCTCCAAAGAGCTTAACTGACCGATTTCTGGAGGTATTGAATCCAGATTGTTTTTGAACAGGCGAAGCACTTTCAATTCCTTGTTATCAAAGAGGGCGGGAGGGATTTTTCCAGAGAACTGGTGATTCAGATTGACGCGACTCCCATCCAGATCGGGATGTTTGTTTTTGGGAACGACACAAAATGTCAGGATTCCACAGCATGCTGACAACAGATAGTTTCGGATCGTATGTGTCCGGGTCAGCTTCAATAATAGATGATTTCAGCCTGGTAACTCTTCGTCACTTTTCCCCATTGACTCATTTCATAAGAAATGACATTTTGATGTTCATCATAAGTATTGGAAATATCGTATTTGTACTTTTGAGAATCGTCTTTTTGAAAGGTTTCGTAGCCAGTTTCATTGTTTCGTTCATCATAACTCCTGACAATTTTTTTGGTTTCGTTCCCGTTGCTGTCGAAATAGACGACCTGGGTTTGATTTCCCTGTTCGTCATAGCTCATTTTCTGATGGAGATTGAACTTGCCATTATCAAAATTCTTCGTTTCGATCAGTCTGTTTTTCGAGTCATATTTGTTCTTCGTCACCCTGGCTGAATGATAAGTATAGGAAGAGTCCGTTCGCAGAATCTCGTTACCTGCCGGATCGTATTCGGAGAGATGAACCCGCTCGAGGGAACCGTTGGCGCCATAGGATCGTTCTTCAATCCGCTTACCCTGTTCATCATACTTGTAGGTATAGAGGTATGACTCGACCATGGTATTTTCTCCCTGGTAAGCATAATCTGTTAGTATAAACTCTATTTCCTGTTCCTGTTCATTGTATTTTTTGACCCCTTCCTGTTCTACTTTTCCGGCTTCATTTTGAACTTTCCACCCGAGCATTTTCCCGGTGGGACTGTACGACCAGGTTCTTTTGGTGTTTTTTCCGTTCGGATATTCAGTAATTTGCTCTACAAGATGTCCTTTCTTGTCATAACTGTATAGTTCCCGATAATCCAATTCCATTTCGCCCTTGTAATGGATTCGTTCGGTCATTTTACCCTTTTTGTCAAAATTCATTCGCGTAACTGACTGTCCGAAACTTGAATTTTTAAGGTGTCGGGTGACTGTTTTGACCTGTCCTTGTAGTCCGTAGTCACTGAGTTCCTGAGCGAAGGAAAGTGAGATAGTTGAAAGAAATAAGAAGCTGATCAAATAACGCATGGTTGAACTTTTAGGCTAAGATATTCTTTTTGTCCCGGAATCAAAATAGGGCATATTTCGTAAAGCGTTGATCTTTCGGGAATAAATTAGGCGAATTGGAAGGAAAAGTTGCCACAAACACGCATTTTGTGAGGTAAAACAGTTATTTTAGAGACTCAATATGGGATGAGCGGATTCTCGTCCAACATACAGCAAAACCAACGGCCAAATCGGAATGAAAAAGAACATACTGCTAAACCTTTTTTTCCTCCTGGGAGTCGCCTCATATGGGCAAGAGACCTTTAAGCATTACGATACCTTGTTTCGAGACAATGTCATGACAGATTTTGATCTGGCAACGGTTTATTTCCGGAAACAAAAACGGCTCATTAAAACGGACAATGACCGAGTAGATTACTACTTGAATGCCATGGCTTTTTATCGTAGATCATCCATGCATGATTCAGCCAAAATATCGATTCTGAAAGCGGGGAAATACCTGGACGCGAAAGATCAAATGCGTCAGACGGACTACTATCGTTTATTGGGCAAAATTTACCGGGATGAGAATGACTTCAAAAAGTCCAATGAGGTCATGCTCGGATTTCTAAAGCGAACAAAACTCAAGAGGCCGTATTGGGAAGCGAGTTTGCAAAACCTGATTGCAAACAATTACAATAGCCTGGAACAATATGACAAGGCGATTCAATCCGGCCTGAAAGTGAAGGAATTGTTGGCCAAGGATCACACAGAGGAAGCGAATCATCTCCAGGTCATTAATTACACCTTTTTGGGGAACGTATTTGAAGTAAAAAGTGACTATGATTCCTCCCTGTATTACTTTGACCGGGCATCAGAATATATTGAACCGGGAGACACTTTGTCTTTGGCGCGACTGAAATCATCCATGGCTGTTACCTTGAGTTTAAGTGGTGACACCATTAAAGCCATTGGATACTACCGAAGGTCCATTCAAATTCTGGAGAAGACATCGTATAAGATTCATTTGGTACACGCCTATTACAATTTGGGTGATGCCTATTTGTCCAGCAAACCGGATTCAGCCCTGTACTTCATGAAAAAGGCCAATGTGCTTTCGGAACAAATGGACTATCCCCTGATTCGGGCCTATGCATTGCAGGGAATTGGTCGCTGGTACTTTGATGCCGGGGAAACAGATAGTTCCATTTATTACAATGAGTTGTCCATTCCATTCCTCGAACAGGTTCAACATACGGTAGGCCTGGTTCGGGCAAGAATGAATTTGGCGGAGAGCTATTACGAACGAAAGGAAGAAAAAAAGGCCCTGGAGCACGCCCGCTGGGCATACAGCTTGTCACATACGGTGGACACGCCAAAAATGATAGAAGAGTCTAGTCACCTACTATCCAGGATTTTCCATAAACAGGGGGCCTTGGATTCCAGTATTTTCTACTCCGATATTTACCATCGGGTGAAAGACTCACTGATGAATGCGGATGTCCTCAACCGCGTCCGGGAATTAAACATTAAATATGATACCAAACTGAAAGATGAGGAGAATTCCAGACTGGCGATTGAATTGGAACGGGAACAGTTGGAAAGTAGGTTTTGGATCGTCACATTCATCATGATCCTGGTGCTCCTGATAGGAATTTTAGCCTATTTCTATCAAAAAACGAGAACCCAAAAACAAAAACTCCTGCTTCGCCAAAAGCAGATTGAACAGGAAAAAATACATCGGGACCTGCTTTTAGGGAGGTTGAAAGAGAGTATGTCTGCCCTGCAATCGAAGAATGAATTGATCACGGCTTTGGAAAATGATCGGATTTTTGAAGAGGATCAGGAAACTGTTTCGGAACGTTTGATCGAAAAGTTATTGGATCGGGATGATCAAATGCAGTTTGTGGTGGAGTTTGAATTGGTATACCAGGGATTTTTTGATCGACTCAGAGAACATTTAAAGGAAGGGGAAAGTCTGTCAAAGAATGATCAGCGTCTGAGCGCTCTGGTGAAACTGAATTTGTCCAACAAAGAAATAGCGGAAATTTTGTTTATCTCTCCGAACAGTGTCAAAAAGGCCAAAAGTCGTTTGTTTACCAAACTGGAACACCCCATCGATGTTTCAACAGGAGATTTTATCCGTTCTCTGTAAATAAAAAAACCGCCCATCGAAGACGGGCGGCATCAGGCAAGAGTTTAGTTGTTTCGCTTAATATTTCGCGATCTTACCTTGATAACGGGTATTTCCCTGGATCAATTCATAGAAATAAATACCTGCAGGAATTTCAGAAACTTCGATCACCAAAGTCTGGTTCTGCTGGTAGAAAGGAATCCCGTGGAGTACTTTCCCCTGAACGTCAGACAAAACAAAAGTTGTTTGATCTGTGGTGTTGTTCAATTGGATTTGGAACTGATTCCCCATCACCGGATTTGGAAATACTTTCAAACTTCTGTTCACAGCAAGTTGCTCCTTAAGTCCCGCCAGGGATTCGAAATCAATCTTACTATCCGTGTATGTTTTGGAGTTGTTCGTTTCGTTATCTTCCTCTTCAACGTCAGAGACATCCACGTCAAGACGCAAATAATAAGACCCAGTGGTAAGTCCTGAGATATTGTCCAGGTCGATGTCTGCAATACTTAGATTTTCAGTAGCTCCGGCAGCCAGTCCAAACTCATCTGAATCTGCGGAACCAAGTAAGTATTCCTTACTCCCGATATCAACTAAGTACAACTCACAAGTGACGGCGTCAAATGTGGTGATGCTTCCAATGTTTTTCAGTTCAAAGGAAATGTTACTAAGAACGGCAGTTGTGAAGTCATAATCTGCTGTTACATTACCAGGAATCAAATCCTGAGCCTGAATCTTTCCAAATGAAAATACGGCTGCAGCCGTGATAGCGATGTACAATTTTTTCATATAATTCTATTTTGTGGTTTGCCTCAAAAGTAAAGGAGGGAAACACGCAGACTAAAATTCGAAGGGTAGACAAAAGGGAGACTTTCGATTTTCGAAGGAATATTTTTCTGATAATCAAATAAATAGGTGGGATACGAGAAATCAGCTTTGGGGACGAAAAAACGATTGAAATAAATAACTTATCTTGCGAAAACAAAGAAAAAAAATGAAGCATAGGACCGAATTTCAGAAGGGGATATTTCTCTTTTTACTAGCAATCTGGATACTCCCAGGAATTTCCTTCGGGCAACTGGAAAATAAGGAACGTCATCATCTGGACAGTCTCCTGAATCTCCTGGAAGATCACGATAAATTTATGGGAAGCGTCTGCGTCCTTCAAAATGGGAAACTTCAATATGAAAAGACGGTTGGTTTTTCGAGGTTGAACCCCAAACAGAAAGCTACGAATGCTACTCGTTATCGTATTGGCTCGATATCCAAAATGTTCACAACAACTATGATTTTCATGGCGATTGAGGAAGGAAAGCTAAAACTGGACGCGCCCGTTAAAAAGTTTTCCCCAAAAGTTAAAAATGCAGAGCAAATAACGATATCGGATTTAATGAACCATCGAAGTGGGATTCATAATTTCACGAATGACCCGAATTATTTTGACTACCATACGAGTCTCCAAACCAGGAAGCAAATGCTTGAACTGATGGAAGGTTTGCCAAGCGATTTTGAGCCGGGAACCAAGGCGAGTTACAGCAACTCCAATTATGTGCTTCTGACCTTTGTGTTGGAAGATTTATACGGCCGCCCTTATGCGAGTTTGTTGGAAGAGAAAATAGTACGCCCACTGAGTCTTCAATCTACCTATATGGGAGCATCTGAATTGAAAGTGGAAGAATGTCTGTCCTATCAGTTCATGGGAGACTGGGAACAGGAAAAAGTCACGGACCCCTCCATTCCTCTGGGAGCTGGAGCAATTATTTCGACTCCTGAGAACCTGACACGATTCATCGAGGCACTTTTTCAGGGGAAGTTGGTGAAGAAAGAAAGCCTTGATCACATGAAGGAACTGATAGATGGTTATGGAAGAGGAATGTTCGCCTATCAGGATTTAGTCCATGAAGGCTATGGACATACCGGAGGAATTGATGGTTTTAGCTCGTTACTGGTCTATTTCCCAGAACAAAACAGGAGCATTGCTTTATGTTCGAATGGAGGAAACTATTCAAACAACGAAATTGTTAAAAGAATAGTAATGGCCTGTGATGGGAAAGTAGCATCACTTCCGGAATTTCAAGTTGCTTCGGAGCGTCTATTGGAACAGTGCGTTGGGAGCTATGAAAGTGACGAAATTCCACTCAAGATAGATATTCGCAGGAAGAACAAGACCCTTTTATCACAAGCTTCTGGTCAGCCGGCCGTGGCACTTGACTATGTTTCTGGAAATCAGTTTGAGTTTGATTTGGCCGGAGCAAGCTTCACCTTTGATCCTGATCAGGGAACATTTGTGTTGGAGCAAGGCGGAGCAAAATTTCATTTCAAGAAAAAGGAATGATTGTTTCCCCGGGAAAACTAAACCGCTTTAATGATTCATCCGAAAATGATGACGGGATCAATTTTTAGCCTTAAATTTGCAGAAAATTCCCGATCATGAGTGATCCGATCAAGCACGAATGTGGTATAGCACTGCTTCGACTCAAAAAGCCCCTACAGTTCTATTTGGATAAGTATGGTACAGCATTCTACGGCTTAAGTAAAATGCACCTGATGATGGAGAAGCAGCGGAATCGGGGACAGGATGGTGCCGGTCTGGTCAATATCAAACTGGATGTAAATCCTGGAGAGAGATATATTTCACGTTATCGTTCGATTCAGGACAACCCGATTCAGGACATCTTTGACTACGTTAATCAACGTTTCGAAAGAATTGAGGAAAAGAACCCGGATTTGCTTCAGGATGTGGATTACCTCAAGAAAAATGAGGCCTTTATGGGAGAATTGTTCCTGGGGCATCTGCGCTACGGAACCTTTGGACGGAATAGTATCGAAAGTTGTCATCCCTTTCTGAGACAAAACAACTGGATCACCAGAAACTTAGTGGTAGCCGGAAACTTTAACCTGACCAATGTCGATGAACTTTTTCAGGTCCTGGTCGATTTGGGACAGCATCCGAAAGAGAAGTCAGATACCGTTACGGTGTTGGAGAAAATCGGACATTTCCTGGACGTGGAGAATGCGGAATTATTCAATTCTTTCCAGCAAAAGGGACTGTCTGTTCAGGAGACTTATGATGAAATTGCACGGAACCTGGATATCGTAAAGATTCTAAAACACTCATCGGAAGTGTGGGATGGAGGTTATGCCATGGCAGGTTTGATTGGTCATGGAGATGCCTTTGTTTTGAGAGATCCTTCCGGAATTAGACCTTGCTATTGGTATGAGGATGATGAGGTTTGTGTGGTTACTTCCGAAAGGCCGGTTATACAAACAGCCTTCAAACTGAAGTACGAAGAAATCAAAGAATTGAAACCAGGACATGCCATCATTATTCGAAAGGATGGAAGCGTGAGTGAGCATCTGATCAATCAGCCGAGGGAGCGAAAAAGCTGTTCTTTTGAACGAATTTATTTTTCGAGGAGCAATGACCATGAGATTTATAAAGAACGAATTGCTCTAGGAAAACTAATCGTTCAGCAGGTACTGAAATCAGTCGATTATGATTTGGACAATTCTGTTTTTTCATTCATTCCAAATACGGCTGAAATAGCTTTTTATGGAATGATCAAAGGTCTGGAGGATCATTTGAATGATCAGAAATACCAGGCGCTGATCAACATGAAGGACAAAGCCAGTCCGGAAGAACTGAAGAAAATCCTGTATAAGCGTGCGCGCATTGAGAAAATAGCCATTAAGGATGCCAAGTTGAGGACGTTTATTACGCAGGATGATTCACGGGACGACCTCGTTTCGTCCGTGTATGACATCTCCTATGGCACGCTCAACCGAGGAATGGATCAGTTGGTTGTGATTGATGATAGTATCGTTCGCGGAACAACTTTGAAGAAAAGCATTCTGAGGATTTTGGATCGTTTGCACCCGAAGAAGATCATTGTTGTGTCATCCGCACCGCAGATCAGATATCCGGATTGTTATGGGATCGATATGGCCAGGATGAGTGATTTCATTGCCTTTGAAGCGACCATTCAGTTATTGAAGGAACAAGGCAAAGAATCCCTGATCCAGGAAGTCTATGCGAATTGTAAAGAACAAATGAGTCTGCCGAGAGAGCAAATCCAAAATGTAGTCAGAGAACTTTATAAACCATTTAGCGCGGAAGAGATTTCAGCTAAAATTGCCGAGCTCTTGACTCCGAAAGATTTGAATGCTGAAGTAGAAATTGTCTATCAGTCCATCGAGAATCTTCATGCCGCCTGCCCGAATCATTTGGGAGATTGGTATTTTACTGGAGACTATCCAACGCCAGGAGGAAATAGAGTGGCTTGTCAGGCCTATATTAATTATATGGAAGGGGTGAAAGCTCGCGCGTACTAAAAAGTAAGTAGTTGAAAAGATCACAGTTATTCTTTTTCTATTTATTGGGGGCTTATGTGGTACTCCAGTTCAGCTGGTGGGCCTATCATTTGATCCAGCTAACAAGGGAAACGGGAGCAGCCGAAATTCAGGTCCAAAAAAGAATCTGGATGATCATCGGAGAGGGACTGGTCTTTTTCATGATTTTACTTTTCGGAATCTGGAGAATGGTGCGGTCCATGAAGAAAGAACATCGCCTGGCGCAACGTCAGCAAAACTTTCTTCTATCGGTAACTCATGAGTTGAAGACCCCAATCGCTGCCACGAAATTGTATCTCCAGACCCTAAAGAAAAGAGAGTTTGACCGGGAGAAACAGGAACAAATGTTGACGCAGGCCATCCAGGAGAACGAACGTCTGGATGAATTGGTCGAGGCCGTATTAATTTCCGCCAGAATCGAAAACAGAACGGTGAGTTTGCATCCCGAAACATTGGATTTGGTCAGGATGTTGGAAGAATTGCGCGAAAAATATCAATTGCGCTTGGGAAAAGAGTGGATTCAATTGAAAACTCCAGAAAAAATGGAGTTGAGATCTGATCCATTCATCCTGAAAACAATTCTAATTAATTTGATTGAGAACGCGTTAAAATATGCCGGAACGGAAAAGGCCCTGGAAGTTTCGGTAGAAAGAGCAGAAGAACAAATAAAAATTCGGGTGGCGGATCAGGGGCCTGGTATTCCGGGAGATCAGCTGCATCGGGTTTTTGAAAAGTTCACCCGGTTGGAAAACGAAGAAACACGATCAAAAAAAGGAACCGGATTGGGACTTTTTATCGTTCGCGAGTTCGTGCGCCTGGCCGGTGGTAAAATTAATTATGTGCCGAATGTCCCGAAAGGGGCTATTTTTGAAATAGTATTATGACAAAGAAAGTAGGATTGATCATCCTGGATGGATGGGGAATAGGAGATCACAGTGGATCTGATGCAATTTATCAGGCGAACACGCCATGCATGGATGGCCTGATGAAAAATTATCCGAATGCACGTTTGACGACTTTTGGAGAACAGGTTGGATTGCCAGAAGGACAAATGGGAAATTCGGAAGTCGGTCACCTGAATATCGGAGCCGGAAGAATTGTTTACCAGGAACTGACCAGGATCAACAAATCAATTCGCGAAGGAGATTTTTTTCAGAACCAGGTACTTTTAAAAGCATTTCAGACCGCTCGGGAACAAGGAAAACCGGTGCACTTTATCGGTCTGGTTTCCAAAGGAGGGGTACACAGTTCGCAAGAACATTTGTATGCTCTTTGCAAAATGGCAGAAGAACAGGGCATTGAACAATCCTATATTCATGCGTTTACGGATGGGAGAGATTGTGACCCCGAAAGTGGTTTAACTTTCATGAAAGAACTGTTGCGTCCAGAGCATCTGCGGCAAAGTAAGTTGGCTTCGATCGTAGGGCGATACTATGCCATGGATCGGGACAAGCGATGGGAGCGCGTCAAAAAGGCCTATGATTTGTTGGTACATGGACGGGGAACGGCATTTGAAGATCCAATTGAAGCCATACAGGCCTCTTATAATGCAGGAGTGACTGACGAGTTCATTGAACCAATTGTGTTGCAGGAAAATGGAGTGGCCGTGGGAAGCATTCAGGAAGGAGACGTCGTGATTTCGTTCAATTTCCGTACAGACCGTCCACGTGAGATTAGTATGGCATTGTGTCAGCAGGATTTTCCGGAACATGAAATGAAACGTCTGAATTTGCATTATTTCACGATGACCAATTACGATGCAAGCTTTCAGAACGTGTCGGTCATTTTTGACAAGGAAAATCTGGAGAACACCCTTGGAGAGATTGTTTCGAAAGTCAATAAATCACAGTTGCGAATTGCAGAGACAGAAAAGTATCCACACGTGACCTTTTTCTTTAGTGGAGGAAGAGAAGCTGAGTTTGAACTTGAAAGTCGAATTTTGGTGAGTTCTCCCAAAGTAGCGACCTACGATCTGCAACCGGAAATGAGCGCGTTCGAAGTACGGGACCGTCTGATTGATCATTTAGATCAACACGGACCTGATTTTTTCTGTTTGAATTTCGCCAATCCGGATATGGTTGGTCACACGGGGGTTTACGAGGCCATTGTTAAGGCAGTTGAAACAGTAGATTCCTGTTTGGATAGCGTCATTGCCAAAGCACGTGAGTTGGGGTATGAACTAGTGGTGATTGCAGATCATGGGAATGCAGATCAAACAAAGAATCCGGATGGCTCGCCACATACGGCACATACGCTAAACCCGGTACCAGTAATTTTAGTGACGGAGCAGGATGTCCGTATCGTGGATGGAATTTTGGCAGATGTGGCCCCAACAATTCTCGATCGAATGGGACTGGCGGCACCGATTGAAATGACCGGACAAAGCCTCGTTCGAAAATAATTACCGATTCCGAATCCAGTATTCCGCTTCTTTGGACTGGGGCGTATAATCATTTGCCCAATGAGTGTCGGTGCGTTTCCGATCTGGAAACCATTTCCAGAGAAAGTATCCGCGGAACCAGCTTTTTTCGTTGGAGAAGCTTCGATAAAAGGCTTCGTAGGCATTTTTTTGCGCCTGCATATTCACTTCCTTCGAACCAGGGTTCCAGGGTTCCATCGCACATTGATCCACACTTTTGTATCCAATCTCTGTAAATACAATGGGGAGTCCGAGTGAGTCGGAAAATTGATGCAGGGCATCGCGGATGGGGCTCCAGGAGCGAATCAGTTCCCTCGTCTTTGGCGTTTTTTCATCGGACAAGGGGAAATAGGCGTTCACTCCGACCCAATCGAGTTGCTTCCAAAAAGGAACCCGCCGATATTCGTCCCAGTTCGCTGCATAGGTTAATTTCCCGTGATAGATTTGACGAATGGAATCGATCAGGTGAGGCCAAAATTCAGGACAGGCTTCGATGGCCGGTTGCAATTCCGTACCAATACACAAAGCTTCGCATTTCAAAGAGTCTGCGAGTCGCGCATAGCAGAGGATGTATTTACTGTACTCCTGTTCCCAGCTTTTCCATTTTTCACGATCACTGAAAGTCATGTGTCCTGTATAGATGCCCCCCATCCATATTTGAGGCTTGATCAGGCAAGAAATTTGATTATCCCTGGCTAGTTGAGAAGTGATGGAAATACCACTAGTTTTTTCGCCCCACCATTGTCGCTCAGAACCATAGTAAAGTTTGGCCTGTCCGTTTCTTTGAAAACAAAAGGGCATTTGTGAAATCCAGTTGATTCCCAAATCGGTCAGTTCCTGGAGGTACTCATCCTTGTTTTCGTAGGGCATGCCCACAAAGCTGACTCCCTCAATCGCAAAGCGACTCAAAGGTGTCTGACCAATTTTTTGACGGTTTTGACAAGCGCCTAAAACGAGCAAAGAACAAATGATCGCGATATATGCCGCGCGAGACAAATGTTATTTTTTAAGCGTCATTTCATCCACAAGGTGGCGGGCTCCAGAGTATACGTCCATGACCCACATGACATAGCGGATATCGACTACGATATTTCGACAACGACTGGCGTCAAAATGGTAGTCTGACATGGTGCTTTCCCAGGAACGGTCAAAATTCAGTCCCATCAGGTAACCGTTTTCGTCCAGTACTGGAGAACCGGAGTTCCCTCCAGTTGTATGATTGGAACCTGTGAAGCAGACCCAAAGTTCTCCATCCTGTGCGTAAGGACCATATTCTCTTTTGTTCGCCAGTTCGACCATACGTTCCTTGATCTCGAAATCAGGGTTTCCTGTGTTGTATTTTTGAATGATTCCGTCCAGTGTAGTGTGCTCGGTATAAGCCATTCCATCTCGAGGGGCAGAACCTTCAAGCTGTCCGTAAGTGATACGAAGGGTACTATTCGCATCGGCCCAATGAGCTTCATTCGGGAACATTTCATACTTTCCGGCAACATAAACTTTGAGAAGTCTGTCCATTTCTTGTTTAAAGCCGCGATAACCGGCCAGGTGCTCATCCATGAAACGATCACGTACTTTCTTATAGAAGACGTAGCCGGGATCTTTATCCAACTTCTTCAGACTCTTTGAAGAAAGCTTTTCCAGGAAAGAGTGATAGCGTTCCGGATCAATCAATACAGATTTGGAATAGATACTCTGTGAAAGGGCCTGAACGGAATTTTTAGAATTCATGAAATCATCCAGCTTCAATTGTCGATGATATTCATCTGTCAATAATTCAAAGATTTTTTGATCTACCTGGGCGTCAAAGTCCTTGAAAAAACCAGTGCCTCCTTTTTGGTAGCGCTTGATCTCTTCGTCGAGTTTTCCTTCTTTTTCCCATTTTTCCAGATCGCGAACAATGCGGTCCATCGTTCGCCCCATTTTGAATAGTTCCGGTCCAACGTAGAGGTACTCAATTCCCATTTGGTATCTGAAATCAGCCATTGCTCCGGTTTTCATCAACTCGTTCATTTGTCCGATGATAGGACCATATTTTTTCTTCCATGCATCTTTGGAATTTGCCATCTCCAGATATTTCTTCTCTTTAGCGAGTTTCTTCTCAAGGGCATTTAACTCCTTCAACCCACCGATTTGTCCGATCCATTTTTTGTAGGCATTGGCAATTCGGGCTTGCTTGGCGGAATACTTGATTCGGGTCTCATCCGAACTTCTCATGGCCGCATCAATGACGGATAGAGAGAGCTCACGCATTTTGATTCGCGCAGGTCGCTCCTGATCGATGAGGTATTTCAAATTATCGGAAACCAGGTGTTGTTCAGTGCTTCCAGGGAAACCGTAAACCATCGTAAAATCTCCCTTTTTTCTGTTTTTAAAGGAAATTGGAAGGAAATGCAATGGGGTGTATGGAACATTATTCTCTGAATATTCGGCCGGTTTATTGTCTGTTCCCGCATAAATTCGGAAAACAGAAAAATCTCCGGTATGTCTTGGCCAAACCCAGTTGTCTGTGTCCCCACCGAATTTTCCAATTGAGTTGGGCGGAGTTCCAACCAAACGGACATCTGAAAAAATTTCTTTGATAATCATGTAAAAGTCATTTCCATAATTAAAGGCACGAATTTCAGCTTTGTAGTGATTTCCTTCCTGTGCGTCCTCAACTAGTTTCTGAATGTTTTTCTGGATCGCCATCATTTGCTCGCTTTCGTTGTCAGACTCCTTGACTCCAAAGAGAACCGATTTGGTGACATCTTCAATACGAACAACCCGGGCAGCTGTTAGCCCTGGATTGGCCAGTTCTTCACTGAAATTTTTGGCCCAAAAACCATTTTTCAGGTAATCTTTTTCCAATGAAGAGTGCGATTGAATTTGAGAGTATCCACAGTGGTGATTCGTCAGTAACAAGCCTTTTTTAGAGACAAGTTCCGCCGTACAACCACCACCAAAGTGCATAATTGCATCTTTAATACTAGAATGGTTGACACTGTATATTTGATCTGCCGTCAGTTTCATCCCTTTGGCCTGCATGTCTGATTCAAAGGCTGATAGCAGCGAAGGAATGAGCATTCCCTCTTCTGAGAATCCCAGGGTGAGACTAGATATAAAACCTAAACTGAGGAGTAATTTTTTCATGATGTCTTGATTTTTGAGCTTAAAGATATTAAATAATCAGTTTTGAGGAAGAACCGTTCATCCAAATGATTTCGGGACACGACGGGCGCTGGTGCAAAAGTGATCTGCGGATTAATTCCGTAACTTTGTCGTATGCAGTTTATCGAGTTGTTGTTTCGTTTGGGGGTGGTGTTTGCCATATTCAGTTTTTTGTGGGGCTTGATTCAATTTGTGCTGACCTTGCTTCGGGGGATGCGAGACAAGACCATTGCGGAAGAGTACCTGTTAAAGTCTGTTCAATACTTGTTTCTGGCAGACGTTACCTTTTTGTTCTGTCTGACTTCTGTCGAAGAGCAGGAATTAGGAATTCAGGAGGTTTTGATGACAGGAATGATCCTACTACTCTACTTTTTGGGAAAATTGCAAAACAGCCAATCCCGGATGAAGCTACTGAATATGAATTTTGGAGGATTGCCAATTAAAATGGCCAGGCCTTTGTTTCATTTACCGACTGAGATTGGGGTCATTCTCCTCTCAATGGCATTATTCGTTCTTTTTGTATTCTTCCCAGATTGGGCACGAAACCCAATCAGCAATTGGTTCTACGAAAGTATTTTGAACATCGAGGATACGCCCGTTTTTGGTTTTGTGTTTAAGGTGATCGGTTTCTTTGTGCTCTTGGGGATTTTGTTCCGCTTACTGAATGGTTTGTCGTTTTTGCTTTCCGGAAAGCCGATGGTCTCTGTAAACAGAGGTTTCAACTCCGGGAAAAAGGAGAGCGAGGAAGATGATTTTGATCCCTTCGAAGAAGTAGACGATGACGAGCGTTGAGTTATTCGTACTGTTTGATCACATTGATCAAAGCATCCGGCAATCCACTTGCCCCTCGAATCTTGAGTTTTCTGTTTAACTCCCCGGTTTCATGAACAACAGCGTCAATAACCACTCGGGGAACGGAACCGCGACGAGCGCGTTCCATACGAATTAACTCTGCCAGCAAGTCGTCCAGAGTTCTTTTTTGTTGATCCAGGTTATCGGGGTTCCCATCATTGTATGCGTCCATTAGCCGAGTAGCTGGAGTGTCCGCAAAACCGAATCCCATCATCGCTGCGGCTGAAAACTTTCCCTGAACTATTTTTTGAGAATTCTGATCGGCCAATTTTTGAAGATTTTGGTACGGATCTAGGTTCGATTTATGAGCGGCACTGCTTTTCAGTTGCCTGATTTTGTTGGCTTCCGGGCGTTGATTTTGAAATTGAAATGTTCCGGTTTGATCCAATTCAGTCGGTCCTGACTGCGGCGAAGATTCCTTGCTTGAGTGAGTTTTCATGGTTCTTTTCACCAATAAAGATATGCATTTTTTGCGAATTTTGGAACTGATAGATGGATCAAAAATCAGCCGGGCAAACGAAGCTTACCCATTCTCTACTAACAGGGTGAAAGAAGGAAATTTGTTCGGCGTGCAAGTAAAGTCGATCTGCTTTTTTTCCATATAGATCATCTCCTTTGATGGGAGCACCCAAACCTAATTCATGAGCAGCATGTACGCGGAGTTGATGGGTCCTTCCGCTTCGTGGAAAGAAATGAACCCGTGTCAGACCGTTGGATTCGTCCAGTTTTCGCCAGTCGGTGAGTGCACTTTTACCATGTTCATAGCACACTAATTGCCGGGGACGGTCGTCCAGATCCACCCGAAGAGGGAGATCAATGCTTCCGGATTCTTGATGGAGCGTTCCTTCAATGAGCGCCACGTATCTTTTCTCAACGGTGCGTTTAATGAATTGCTTTTGCAGTTGTTTATGGATTTCATTGCTTTTGGCAACAAGAAGGATTCCGGAAGTAGACATATCCAGCCGATGTACGAGCAGTGGACCAGTTGCTTCGGGATATTTCTTGCGCATACGGCTCAGCACCGAATCCTGGATGTTTTTCCCGGGAACGGAAAGAAATTCAGGAGCCTTATTGACTAGTAGCAAGTGCTCATCTTCATAAATAATGGGCAAATCCAGGGGGGTGAATTGGGTAAGCAGCGGGTTGGGGTCTACGTCAATCCCCTGCAACATAAAAGACAGGATGGGTTCGCATTTTCCCCGACAGGAGGGATAAAATTCAGCGTGCTTACGGATTTCTGATTTCGGGGATTGACCCCACCAAAACTCAGCCAAAGAGAGGGGTTTGAACCCATGTTCAAAAGCGTATTGCAACAATTTTGGGGCAGCACACTCACCGCTTCCGGCAGGCGGGCTCTGTTGTTTGAAATCCTCAAAAATAGAGAGGACATCTTTCTGTTCTCCCTTACTATTAAGGAAATGATACTGATCGAATAGGCGCTGCTGAAGCTTTGCGGAACGCAGCTTCCTTTCTTCTTTGAGTTCACTCAATTGTTTGCGGAGCCGTTGACGCAGTTCATGAATTTTTTCCAATTCCTGGTTCCAGTGTGCACGCGTTTTTTTCAAGGCGATTTGTTCTCGTTTGCTCTGCTCGTTCAAATCGTGTAGGGCAAATTCGAGTTCGCTTCCAACTAACTCGGCCTTGAATTGTATTCGTTTCTGATTTCTTTCTTGCTTTTCTGCTTTGATTTGATCTTTTAGTCGGCTGATTTGTTGGGCGAATTCCTGTTCTATCTTGCCTTGTTCGAGATCGAATTCACTCCATCTAGGATCATTTTCCAGCCTTTCGATTTGGTGATTGAGCTCATTGATGAGTTTCTCTTCGTTAGGAAAAAAACTTGCTTCACTCAGAAGGTCATAAATGGGAGGGACGAAATGTGCATGGTGATAGCTTCCACCTAATTTTCCTGAGAAAGCAGCTAAGTAGCCGATTTCACCAAGCTGATTTTCAACGACCAGGACCCCGAACATTTTCCCGATGATCATCCCGGAATCGTCTTTTTCCAGGCCAAAGTTGTGATCTATTTCACACTGACCGGAAAGATACTCCTGGAGTTCTTTGGCTGCTAGTTTACTAAGCGGATGCACTTCATAGTAGAACGGATAATTAAAGCGTTCAGGCCTCGGAATATCCCGAATTTCGTGCTGGAAGTGGTGAAAATGACCTGTTTGACTATTCATGTTGTTTTCAGGAGCCTTGCAAAAGTAATGAAAGGAGATTAATCGCTTCGCAGCCCCAGACAGCAAATAAGTGAAATGAATGCACTGGTGGCTACCAGTACAAGAGCCAGGGGAAGAAGCTGCCAGTTACTTTCCAGATTGATTTCTGAAAGTTGCTTGAATTGTCTGTATAAAAAATAAATTCTCATGACGATTGTTTTGGACAAAACTATGAGCGAAACAGTGCTTTTTCCCAATCGAAAAGCGCAATAAAGAGACTGTTAGTTGCGATTTTCGCAACTGGTAATCAGGAAATTTCGGGCAACAATTTTTAACAATGATGCAACACAGTTTTTGTTACCTTTGCTTAGTGAAAGATGACAAACAGCTCCGCTACGACAAGGCCTATCTGAGGATGGCGCATACCTGGGCAGAATTGTCGCATTGTTCCCGAAAAAAGGTAGGAGCCTTGATTGTGAAGGACAATATGATCATTTCTGATGGTTACAATGGAACGCCGGCAGGCTTTGACAATTGTTGTGAGGATGAGCATGGAGAAACCCAATGGTACGTGTTGCATGCGGAAGCGAACGCGATTTTAAAGGTGGCCCGTTCGACGAATAACTGTGTAGGAGGAACTCTGTACCTCACACTTTCGCCCTGTAAAGACTGTAGCAAATTGGTGTTGCAGGCTGGGATTCGAAGACTGGTCTTTACGAAGATTTATAAAGACACTACCGGAGTTGACTTTTTGCGCGATGCCGGAGTTCAAATATTGCAAATAGAAAGTCCTTTTGATGGAGAAACAGAATAAGTTTATTTGGCCCTTTGTGTTGAGTCTTGTCCTGGCGGCAGGTTTGTGGGGAGGTCACCTATTGACCCCTAACTCCAGAGGATTGAGTTGGAATGAGGACCGTGCGAAATATAGCAAGTTGCAGGACATCATCGAAATTCTGAATGAACGTTATGTGGATACGGTGAATGGAGACAAGGTTTTTGAGCAGGCCATTTCGGATATGCTTCATAAACTCGATCCGCATAGTAATTATATCCCTGTTTCAGAGGTGAAAAGGGCGAATGAACAGATCCAGGGGAAATTTGGAGGGATCGGAGTTCGTTTTAGTGTCATCCGTGACACCATATGCATCACAAACGTGATCCCACATTCTCCAGCCAGTAAGTTTGGTGTGCTTGCCGGGGATAAGATTGTTGAGATAGAAGGAAAGGAAGTGGCCGGAAAAAACATTTCCAATGAACGGGTCATGGAACTTTTAAAGGGACTTGAAAACACGGAAGTGAATATTCAGGTACTCCGGCATCAGGAGAAGAAAGCGATTCGCATTGTCCGTGGAGTAATTCCAATCGAGACGATTGTTTGTGCGACCATGCTAACTCCGAAAATTGGATACATCAAGTTGAACCAGTTTTCCGTGCAATCGGCCCTGGAGTTTAACCGGGCGGCGCTCCGATTGAAGCAACAAGGGATGAAGCAATTGATTTTTGACCTCCGAAATAATGGAGGAGGGGTACTGCAATCGGCAACGGATATTGTGGATGAATTTTTAGGCGATCGCGTTCCGATTGTGACCACAAAAGGTTTGCATTCAAAGGAGTCTACTTACCGAGCGTCAAGTAAAGGGATTCTGAAGAATATGCAGGTGGTGGTACTGATCAACAGCAACAGTGCCTCGGCAAGTGAAATCGTGGCAGGAGCTCTTCAGGACAATGATCGCGCGACGATCATGGGAAGAAGGTCCTTTGGAAAAGGATTGGTTCAGGAAGATATTCTGCTGAAAGATGGAAGTAACCTTCGACTGACCATCGCCAGGTATTATACTCCTTCCGGAAGATGTATTCAAAAGCCGTACAGCAAGAATTATCAGTCATATTATGAAGACCAAATCGATCGGATTGAAAACGGAGAACTTTACCATCCGGATAGCACTTTATTGGTGGACTCTCTGAAGTTTAAGACGAAGAAAGGAAAAATCGTCTATGGAGGAGGTGGGATCATGCCGGATATCTTCATTCCTTATGACACAACCGGTTCAAGCTGGTACCTGACAGATCTGAGATACACGCCTGTTTTTCAGAATTTCGCTTTCGATTTTCTGGAGTACAAGCGCTCGCACTGGGAGGATATCAGAACCTTCAACGAACGCTTTAAAGTCAGCGATCAAATGCTCAATGATTTCGTTCGTTACGCGGAGAAAGAAGTTAAAATTCCACTGAATAAGAAAGGCTTTGCGACCAGTAAAGAACTGATTCGTCTGACGATCAAGGCGGAAATTGCCCGTCAGTTGTGGACCGAACAAGGCTACTATTCGGTGGCAGCCGACTTTGATCCGGAACTTCAAAGAGCCCTGGATTATTTGACGAAATAGCTGTCTTCCTTGCGGAATGTCAAAAATGAATAACTTTGGTAGTACCAGGTTATTTCGCGACATGTACATCACACTCCATGAAATCAAAGACGTTCTCGCTTCCATCGAGATCGAATATTCGGCGTCCGGCTGTCGGCAGCTATTGGAACGTTGGGAAGAGTTTCAGTCCCGGATCGAATCACACGCAGATCGCGAAAGAGCAGGTAGTTTTAAGAGTCGCATTGAGAGCTTGAGCGAGGAATCCGTTTGGGTATTTAGTCAATGGATCGAAGCGCATCCGGCTTTGACCGGGACCATTCAAAACAAGTCCTTTGACGCAAATGATTTTCGGGAGTCCTATTTAAAGCATCAACTTTTCGAGGCGTTTCAACGTTATGTTTCGCCTTATCTAAGGGAAGTACTTCGCACCAAAATAACGACGGAAGAGGAAGTTGTTCGTCTCGGAACATATCTGAACTTGTTGACCGAGACAGATCGTCTGATTGTACAACGGGGAATCAAATCTTTTTTGGAGCAGGAGTGGGAGCAGGCTTCAGTCCACGTGAAGGCGGCACAAACGGAAGAAGAATTGATTCAAGAGCTGCGAAAACTCTATTCCGAACGACGAATGGCTGTGCTCAATGCAATGGATAAGCAAATGTATCTGGAGAAACGTTTGTGGATTGACCGGGGCATTGATTTAATCAATCATCCGGCAATGAGTTACCGGCTGGCCTATTGGTTGGTCAAACAGCTCAATCATCTGAAATTGAATCCTGAACATCAGCAACAATTAGCGGAGGTTGAAAAATCTCTTCGGCAGGGAGATGGACGTTTTATGAAAAGGAGGAGCTTGTTAGATGGTCAGAAGAACAAGTGGAACTGGAGACGGATGGTGGCTGTTTTGTTGTTGATTTTTGTTGGAACGGGAGTTTATTACTTCCGGAATCTGTTCCAGTCGAAAGAAAAAGAAGTAGAATTGGCAGGAAGCTCTTTTGAACAGTTTACGCTCGGGGAACGAAAACACCTGGATAGTCTTATTCGAGAAATGGATCCTCAGGTACAGGAGCGAAGCAGGTATAAGCAGGACAATGCGAATCATTTGCACCTCAATCGCGTATCGATACCAATCGTCTCAAAGAGAGCTTATCGGAATCAACAAATTCAGAAGTACCTGGATGCTTGCGAACTGGTCATTTCCTGGGAAGAACAGGGAAAGATAGATAGTTGCAGGAGCTACCGGCAAAGTGAGTTGCCCACTTTAAAAATTCCCGGGTTTGAAGCCCTTGAAAAATCGATGTCTGGAACCCCTTTTTACATAAGGAATGCCACGGAAGAACAAGTACTGATTTTATTGTTCGAAGATCGTCCTGGAGGGAAAGTGTATCATCGTTTTTTGCGTCCAGCCGAAGAATGTCGTTTTTTGGCAGGAAGAGGGAAAGAAATGATCTTTTTGTCAGGCAATGATCTGGGAAGTATAGAACTCCGTGAAAGCCAGCGGAAACAGCTCGGAAAATCCTATAGACATCATTTTTGCTTGCGGGAAGACTCGTTTTCCAGACAAATGTCCCGGAGCTATCAGGTTCGTAGGGATGTTTCTTCTGAGGCCAAGGTCCTATTGAACCGTTCAGTGGACGGGGAGTTCTATCTGGTTGATTTAGAAGAATTGCTGGAGGAAAAAGAAGCCAAATAAAAAAGAGCGAAACAGGCGTTTCGCTCTTTTCTGTACCTAACTTAAACTACTACTTATGAAAACTAATTTCAAAATTGAAACTTCAAATACTGTGCCAAACACAACTTTCAGGTTCCAACTCTGTACAAAGATAACGTGGTAAAAAAGGATTTGGTACGCGGACTTTGAACATTTAACATTTATTTGACAATCTTGTTAAAGGAATCAAAAAGCAAAGCAATATTAATCGCAAAATTCAATCGATTTTTACGAATATAAAACAAAAAAGCCCTCTCGTCAGGAAAGGGCTTGTAAAATTTGGTTTAGAATTTTAGTCCAGGGAACCGATCATTTTTTTAGGATCTACCCAGTTGTCGTATTCCTCTTCCGGCACGTATCCAAGACGAACAGCTTCTTCTTTTAATGTTGTTCCGTTCTCATGTGCGGTGTTGGCAATTTCAGCGGCTTTATAATAACCGATCTTAGTATTCAGTGCCGTCACCAACATCAGGGAGTTGTTCAGCAATTCATTGATGCGTTTGTGGTTTGGCTCGATCCCTCTCGCACAATGTTCATCAAATGAAACGCAGGCGTCTCCAATCAATTGGGCACTTTGGAGGAGATTGTATGCCATCATTGGCTTAAAGACATTCAGTTCATAATGTCCCTGGGTACCACCAACGGTTACAGCAACGTCATTTCCCATTACCTGGGCACAAACCATGGTCATGGCTTCCGCTTGTGTTGGGTTGACTTTCCCTGGCATAATTGAAGATCCTGGTTCGTTGGCCGGGATGATTAACTCTCCGATTCCAGAGCGTGGTCCGGAGGCCATCATGCGAATATCGTTGGCAATTTTATTCAAGGAGACAGCCAGTTGTTTCAAAGCACCGTGTGATTCTACGATGGCATCGTGTGCTGCGAGTGCTTCGAATTTGTTCTTGGCAGTCACAAATGGAAGTCCAGTGAATTCTGCAATTTTTTGAGCGACCAGTACATCGTACCCTTTCGGAGTGTTCAACCCAGTTCCGACAGCAGTTCCTCCGAGGGCCAATTCAGCCAGGTGGGCCAGTGTGTTTTCCAGCGCTTTCAAACCGTGATCCAGTTGGGAAACGTATCCTGAAAATTCCTGTCCGATCGTCAGGGGCGTGGCATCCATCAGGTGAGTTCGTCCAATCTTCACTACGTTGGCAAACTCCTTGGACTTCGCATCCAGCGTGTCACGCAGTTGCTTGACTCCAGGAATGGTTGTTTCTACTATTTTTTTGTAGCAGGCGATGTGCATTCCGGTTGGGAAGGTATCGTTGCTCGACTGGGATTTATTGACATCATCATTTGGAGCAATGGTTTTTTCTCCTTCACCAATCTTCTTTCCGGCCAATACGTGAGCGCGGTTCGCAATCACTTCATTGACGTTCATGTTACTTTGGGTTCCGGAACCTGTTTGCCAGATGACCAAGGGAAATTGATCGTCCAGTTTTCCGGCGATGATTTCGTCAGCTGCCTGAGAGATCAGATCGCATTTTTCTTTTGGGAGGACACCCAGGTCCATGTTCGCATGAGCGGCTGCTTTCTTCAAATAAGCGAAAGCGTGCACAATCTCAATAGGCATCGAAGCACTGGGCCCGATTTTGAAATTATTTCGGGAACGTTCTGTCTGAGCTCCCCAATACTTGTCTGCAGGGACTTTTACCTCCCCCATGGTATCCTTTTCAATGCGATATTCCATCATCTATTGCTTTGAGTTTTTACTTTACAAATTACATCTGTCGGAACAAAAGTAATAAGAAATAACCCTCAGTTTACGTCAAAATGACAGGAAATAAGTCTCTGGAACAGATTACTTTTCGCCGCTTTTCTGCTTGTTCGTCAGTTTAAATGCAATCGGCAAACGAACGGGGCTTCGTACAGCTTCACCACGATTTGTGGCGGCTTGCCATTTCGGCATACTCTTGATGACACGAAGGGCTTCTTTATCAAGTGAGGGATGGATGCTTCGGATGACCTTGATATCGGATAGACTGCCATCTTTTTCCACGACAAAGGCAAGATATACCCGCCCTTGTATTCCCTGGTCAATGGCTTCCTGGGGATATTTAACAGCTTTGGCAATAAATTCCTGCATGGCCTTTACACCTCCTGGAAATTTTGCCTCCACGTCGGGAAAGTTAAAGGATTCACCAGCGACCCGTTCTTCCTCTAACGGAAGTTTGATTTCCATGGTCTGACCTGGGGGAAGAGGTGCTCCGCTTCCACCACTTCCATCTTTAGAAATACGTGGCACTTGAGACGGTCGGTCATGATACTCTACTTCTTTCTGAATTTTTCTTACCCGGCTCAATTCAATTAACTTCAGTTTTCCCTCGAGATAAGCTCCGCGAACTTTGGCTTTAAACTGTTGTTGCCCGGACGCAAAGTAAATATCTCCCCTCAACACTTTGACGCCATTTTCTTTGCGAATGCGGTAAAGAAAGTCCTCATATTCAATTTTTTTCCACTCCAGCTGATTTTCTTTTCCCAAAGCGTAGGAAGCCTGGTGATCTTCTCGTAACTTCTTTTCGAACGCTGTTTCATATTCCTTGAAGATCTTTCGTTTCATCTCTTCGGGAACTTCTAGCTCTTTTACCACCTGATGAAATTCCTCGGAACGAATGAAAAAACGTTGATACTTTTTGATGTTGTTCTGTCCGATTGATTTCAGGGCACCCATGACATTTACACGCAGGACCTCTGGTTCACAGACATCTGATTGAGCGAGAAGGAAGGCGGGAAGAATCAATAAGCTAAGAAGGAACTTCATAAAAGGAGTGTTTTGGAAGCTAAGATACCACTTCCTGCCCAATTGCCTTTGGATGTGATCGTGTTCTGGAGAGAATCACTTTCCCTTCCTGTGCTTTTTGACTAGTTTTCCCGTTTTGGGAGTAAACTTGTTCAGGGGAATTGGAATGTCGGCATTCGAACTTTTAACCCTAGATTGGCCCGGTGTCATGGGCATTCCATTTCCTTCAGATGCTGAAAGATTGGTCATCATTCTTCGCGATCTTGGGGAAGCAGAGAATTTACCGGATTTTTTCTTTACAAAATGCATGTCGAGTTGCTCCTGAATACTCCGGTTTACTACATCGGAACCAATTCGTACATTCGCTGTGGCACTGTTCAGCAAACTAAGCAGGTTTCTAGCTTTGGCTAGTTTGTCCGAGTTTGTTTTCGCTTTGAAAAGACGACCTCTTTCTGCTTTCATCTCACCCAAATCTGGAGAGTCAGAATCGTACAGGGTGTCAGTTCGCTGTGTAAATTTGGTTTTGTTCATACTGCCGTTTAAGTAGTTGAGTACCCAGTTTTGAATGGCATTGAAAGAAACCCGATGACAGCGATCCGCATTGAGTGAGGTTAGGTTCGTGCTGTATGAAATGGTAGCACTGGGGTGTTCCTTGTTGTATTCATCTACTACAAATCGTTTCAGGAACTTTCGCCAACCTGGTCGGCTGCTATCCCCCGAAAAAACACCTGATTTGTAATGAATTTTCCGTTGAATAGGAAGCGAATGACTTCCGGCAAGCTCCTGAAATTTGTTCGTTTTCAAGGACCCGGAAAAATCGTTGGCTTTCATTTGCATCAGTTGCAGTTGCAATGAACGACTGCTCAATTCCCCAGAATCGGGTGCCTGTGACACCTGTGGGGGATCTGTTCTGACCGGGATGCTTTGACGTAGAGCTAGTTTTTCCATGGATTCAATCGAAAGACTGATTCTAAGCGTGTTACAAGTTAGTTATTTCATGGAGGAAAACCAAGAGCTCCATTGGGAAGCTTTAAAAAAATGCGAATCACTTATTTTTTCATTTGAACTTTGATTTATTTTGCTAATTTTACCGCGTAAACAAAAACGATCTATTATGAGTGGTATAGGTTTAGCGATATTTTTACTGTTAGGAGGAATGGCCTTTTGGTTATTGTTTTTCTTACTTGGTTTTGCCGTTCCATTCTGGATTTCTTTGGGGATTTTCGATAAAATCCGTCCAAAGCGAATTTTCGAAGAAGAGAAGTAATTCCTTAACAATATGAGATGAAAACCCTCTGCTGAAAAGTAGGGGGTTTTTTGTTTTGCTGGATGAATCGCAGCTAGGTGAGGGGATTTACTTTATAAATCCCATGTACGTTATAAATGTTATCTACAAAAACACGATCTTCTCTTTTCGAAATCATCAATTTCAAGCCAATTTTTTCTAGAGCCTTCAAAGCGGATTTCAGATCCGACAGTAGCCTCTTTTACTTGGAAATTGCCTTTAAATGATTCGAATACCTGTAGGGTCATTTTATCTGTTCCTGTCAATTGAAAGTCTAAAGGATCTGACAGTCAATTGTATTGACTTTTATGATAATATGACATGTTCTATTTCAATGGAGTCCTGGATTAAATGGCTTTCCAAAGTTTGATACTGTTTCAGTTCTTCGTTTGTCATTAACTTAACGTCTTCCGGGGAATAATCGAGCCATCTGGAGTGAGTTGAAAAGTTCTGTTCGTACTTTTCGAATTTTGAAGAAGGCCATACGCCAAAAAGAACTTTTCTCAGATTGAAGTTACAATTGACAAGTTTTTCTTTAAGATTAATATATTCATTTAGGTCTTTTATCGCAAAGCCGATCACCTGGTTGCAATTTCTCTTTTCGAGGTATTCTTTGATCAGAGACCCTTTATCCGAGTCTAACGGCTTCCCTTCCATTAAAGCTTCGGAAAGAATGGTTCCATAGTCAATTCTCTCACTTTGTTCTGAGTCAGCATTTAATAGTGTACAACTGAAGTTTACGGTAACAATTAATTCGTTCATTAGTTACTTATTTGTCGTAAAGGAGTACCCAGTTCCTCTAAGTCAATTGTCATCCAAACAGTACCATCTGGATCAACTTTAGGAATACCATTTTCTAGATATTGTTGCGGAGCACCAAGTTTTCTATAATATCCTTCCTCTAATAAAACTTCCTGCTGCACTCTAATGACAGGATCTGCATCTGCATGGTTGATTGGTCCAAGCGTGGCACCCCAGTCAGAAAAATCGTCTATTAGAACACCATTGTTTGATTTAATACGCATTATAACTCTTACTTTTTGCCCGGGAAAATCGGTAAGGGCTGTGAATGCTTTCGCGACCTCTATATCTAATGTAGCTGACTGAAAGCCCTTTAAAGGAATATCTTGAGGGCTTCCAGAGCCAAACAATAGATCGTAATCGGCTTGTGATAAGGTTCTACCTCGATTAACAACCCCTGTTTCAAGACGACTTGTTTGTCGAAGTTTATTTAAACCATTCTTAATGGAAAGATAAGACTGATATGCATAATCATCAAGTGTTACAGCCGGAATCGATAGCGGACTTTCTGTATATGGACCGCGCATAGGGCTATTTAGGTAATCACCGTTTATTGTATATCTGTGAATATTACTTACTTCTCCCTTGGAAGCACTTCCTATGTTTTGAAAAAGATTATATTCAACTAGGTCACTTACCCCCCCAAGAAAATCAACATCTCGTCTTAGAACGACGGGCAGATCATAAACCGCCTCCCAAGCGGAAACGAGCTTGTTGTTCGAGTTCATGGCTTTACGCAACTGATTGGAGGCCAAAAGATCTGCTTCCAAGGTAGCTTTGGTAGTACTGTTGCTTACAAGACTGATTAATTCATCTATTTGAGCTCTGATATTGGCCAAGGCACGTGACATAACCTTGGTACTACCATCCGCCATTCGAACAATGGTCACGTCCTGAGCATTCTTTAATTCACTGGCAGCATTTCGATAGTTGATATTGTCACAGTTAAGGATTAAACGATCAACATTTGCGATGTCTTCCGTAAAGTTTAATTGATCAAGAATCACTTTTCCATCGCTACCGATTTCCATGAAGCCGACCTGGTAGTATGTCATGTTTCCGTTGAGATCATAGCCGACTTTGAGGACATCGGAGGAGGTGTTTGAAAGGACGAGATTCACTTCTTGCTGTGCTCCTTTCATCAATCCAATTTCATTCTGTCTTAAAGCAAGCTCCAATTGATCCTGGACAATGTCATACCCAGAATTATAAGAACTACTCTTATTTGTTTTGAAGAGATTGGCCAGTTGATCTCTAACTTTCAGAAGGGTTGCTTTATTCCAGCGATTGTTATTGACAAAATTTTGGAACTTGGATTTATTGAATGTGAATTTGGCCAACCCTTGCGCGACATTTTTGACCAGAACACCCCCCTCTATAATTCCTACTATTCCGGCGAAAGTATTCCATCCATTCCAAACTTGTTTTTGGAGTAGGGAACCGTTATCATTTATATAGCCCTCCGTTAGTGCAAAAGCAATGTCAATGGCATTAAAAGCAACTGTAGCAGTTAAATAGGGGCCCGGGTTAAGTGTGGCAACGGATGCAACAATTCCAACTGCATTTAAGATGACTCGGACAGCCACAAGCGATTCAATTTTATCCTGTTCCTGAATCATCCAATAGGCGTACATAGCTGGAACGGCGAATTCATCTCCTGATACTGCCTGCGTTCCGTCTATTGCCGCGAACTGATAATCATCGGTAATTCTTACAATAATTATTTCATAGGGATCAACGTCAAAATAACTGGAGAAAAGCTGTTGTCCATTTTCATAGCCTTTAATCCGGAAACGAATTTCTCCATCATAACTGCTCCAGGTAGCAGAGGTTTCTACTTTGTAACCGTCATGATAATACTTCTGAAGGGTCACCATTGGAGGCTCTCCCGAACTGGAACCTTCGGCATAAATAACGGTTGGTCTCTGATAGGTTATTTTAGCGTCCTTGTAATCAATGAGCATCCATGAAACTTTGTGGAACAAAGCATGATTTTGGGAATTCCACAAGTCACCGTTGAGTCCACGCATGAGCTTGAACGCATTTTTCTTGAATTCAGCCAGCATCTGGCCATACTGCTCTTTGGGAGTATTTTCAATGACTTCCAAAATGAGTCTTTCCTTTTCGTCACCGAAGGTCCATTCACTATACTCGTTTAGTATTTGGATTCGTTGATTTACAGAAAGCTTTCCTAAATAACAAGATCTTTGGTCAATGCTCAACTTATCGTAGATGTAGTCTGCGTAGGCACCTATATCTATGTTTTCTTCACCAGCTACATTGTATGTATAGTAATCTTTGACCGTGTTTGTAGCAGCAACCCATCCAGCGAGTGCGTAATAAAATTTCTCGAAGAAGCGTTCATTATCGGTTACCCCACTATTTGGAAAAAACTCTGGGTTAATCGAAAGTTCCTGCATAGTAAAAATTGGATCGTAAGCCGGAGCAATGTAGGTTGTACTGGCGACCTGGATATCTGAAAAAGCGTTTTGTTGTTCAATAGCCACCTGGTTTCTATCTTCTTCTTCAATCAAACTTGCTGTTTCAGAAAAAATATCTGAGATACAACCACCAACGATTGGGTTTCCTCTCAGAAGGTGTAGTATTTCCATGGCAAACACCGCTTCTCTCCCAAAGGCTGTGTTTTTGTAATAGCTTAACACCTGGAGTTCTTTCTGGGTTATTTGCCCGGTATATTCTGCTAAAATTTCTTCTCCCTGTGATTCACTATTGGCGTCCATGAAGTTTGTAAGGAGCTTAAACTTGTCTGTAACAGGAACGTCGGAACCACCAACGACGGTGTTTGAGTGAGCAGTAACTGCGGCTACATTGAGCGGACAAATTTTAAAACGGATGTTCCCATTTTTAAGAACAGGAAGTCCTGCTAAGATATAATTATATGTAGTGGGTTCAACAGGTGAATAGGCTTGTTCCGCGTCATCTTTATAACCCAGGAAGTTTCCAGAACTGCTTCCCATACGGCCATTATAGGTAATTCCATTCACCTCGAAACCGACCAGGGATCCAATAGGACTAATATTGACGTCCGTCACTTCTCCATCTCTTACCCAGCGGTTGTCTGGAGAAGCAAATCGCAGTTTGGTAACCGTATTTGGAAGGGAGTAAGGTCTACCGGCAGGATCAACGAAAGTCAATTTATCAACATTTTGGAACTTAAGAATGTCTTGAATTCCCGCAGTTTCTACAACAACATTGGCACCATCTTCTTCATCATCAAGGAAACTTAGAACCGTAGGAGGGTTCTGCAATGATAACCATTGATCCGCGATCAGTTTGCTACCATTATTGTAGTCCATCAAGTTGTTTGTCGTGGCCTTAAAATCTACATTGTCCTTCCAACTATGTTGGAGGGCACCGATACCATGCCCTAATTCATGCCCCAGGGTGCGCCCAAAGTTTGAAAGGCTTGATAGCGTTGAGGAAGTGACGAAACCAAGTCCTCTACCACGAACCATATATCCATCGATACTTGCATCGGTGAATCCAGGAATTAGGAATACCAAATAGCTTTTAGGATCAATCGTATTATTTTCCAGATACTCATCCCTTAAATCTCTCATTTCCTGAGTATAACTGGCCAAAACATTAGCGTCTGGATCCGCGAATGTTGTTGAGGAAGTGAAGTTTGATGAACTGTAATTGGATGCAATCGTCACATTAAAATTCAACTGTGCTCCACGGAATAATGTGTTCAGTTCATTTTCGATATCGGCTTGACTGTAGGTTAAATTAACTAAGGGAACAATGTTCACGAGAATATCTTTTTGCGGAAGACAAAAGACATTCAATTTTCCAATTTTGTTACCTTGATAGAAGGCATAAATGCTATAGTTTCCATTTCTGTTTGGCGCATTTAAAAGGTACGTGGAGTCTGTATGTGTGAAACCTAGCGTATCCGATGCACCTGCGATTCCAAAGCTTATTTGACTTTGATCAATTCCTGCTAAATTGCTGCTGTGTAAGTAGGCTTTTATTTTGTCACCATTGGATCTTGACATTGATTTATTAGCAACGAAATAAAGAAAGCCTCCTGAACCTTGAATGGCCTCATAATTTTCAGAAAAATGAGCGTATTCTTTGACGTCGGTCGGATAACTTTGGTTTGATGAATGAACAAAGTACATAAACTCGTCTTTGCTGACATCCAAATTATCTTCGCTTTCCGTTATACCATAATTAGTCTTAACAATCGTTCCATCCGGCCAAAACTGCCATTCATTGTTGTCTTCGTCTCTCACTACAATAGGGGTGTCCCCATCGAAAGTAAAGGTGTATGTTCCGTCGGTTGTTGTTACAGTGATCGTTGAATCATTAACAAATACTCCATCGGTTAAAGTACCATCTACATATTCAATATCACCGTTTTCCAAATAACCATCTTTGATCCAATCATCAAGATCTTGAGCAATTACATTCACTGTCCCCTGTCTTGCGATATATTGATTGTCTATAAGCAGATCGTCAAAGGAAACATTCAAAGAAATCAATAAAAAGTTGACCCTTACAGTTCCCGTTCCCTTGTAATGCCCTTCTCCCATTCCATTTGATTCAATTGAAGTAACATCAACCAAAAACTGGCCTTGTTGAACTTCAATTCCGGGATTGGCGTCATATACTGGTAACGGTGTGAAATTTGGAGGTAGGGGAGTTTGGTTCCCGTCACCACATGCATAGTTTGGATAGGGCGTTGTCGTGAAAGTGACAACATCCGTGTATGCGGATTCAAGTCCATTTGTGAGACCTTTGATTTTTACTTCATATGTAGTATTCTCTTCTAATTGTAGGATGTCTTTGTTGAGGCCAACAACAGTTTCTTCGTACCAGAAATAATCTCCACCAGCCTTTCGATAGGCAATGATGTAACTATCAAAGGTAAGGTTGGCACCACTAGCACTGCTAACAGTCCAACTAGCAAATCCGTGTGTTGGACCTTCGGCAACAGCCGATAGATGAATGCTCAAGTCATCAAGAACTTCCTGCGCGAGGTCTCCGAAAATGAATGTACAAGGGGCAGAATATCCGTTGTTGAGGTAGGCACCTGAGCCATCAGGTAGTTTGGCGCGAACCTGCCATAAGTATTTTTGTCCCGCAGGGATCAGTATTTGAGAAGTGTCGAGGCTCAAAGATGTGAGCGTGGTTATTTCCTGGTAGATTGGATTTGTATTTAGAACCTGAGTTGGATTGTCGTAGGCCGAAAGAGGGACACTGTAAAGAGAAAACTCATATTCGGGTTCGTTACCAACGACATAGGAGCCGAGTGCCATGTCTGTCCAGGTAAAGAAAATACTTTGAGCGCGCGGAATGGTTGTTTCACATACGGGAAGATTGAGCATGGGTGCCTGCAAACGGGCAACAAAAATGAGTGCACAGTTATTGCTTGAAAGGGGTTCAGCACTGGGGTTGCTTGCATCCAAAACTTCCACACAAAGCTTCCATAAGCCTTCCGGAAGCACCTTTGTTTGCAGGTAGTTTTGCTTGAATTGTTCCGAAGGAAAAATGAGGTTTTCTGCAGCTAAATAGGGTGCTAAATCCAAGCCTGAAAGAATCAAAGGCTGTCCAAAATTCAGTGAAATCGGTGTTTGAATAAAATTGGGATTGGTGAAGATTTTACCACCTGGTCCTTCCAGACTCACGTTCAACTTAACCTGTAAAAAGGACTCGTTTACATCGGCGATGTTCAGGGCTACCTGAAGCTTCGAATTCACCCCATCCGTATAATCAGGCAAGTAACTGGTATATGGAGGAGTCAATTGGATTGTTGTCTGGACTGGGTAATTTTGTGCAAATAATGTGTTTGCGACAAGCAAAATGCTTGCAATGAACAATATTCGAACGGACTTCATGCTATTTGAAATTATAGGAAACATTGGCAACAATAGTTAATTCATTGATAGTAGTCCCTTCCTTTACGGTAGGGAGTTTATTTAGGTATAAGGCATTCAAAGAGAAACTCATGACACCTATTTTTTCGTTTTTCATTTTAGGTGAATAGTTCCCAGACAGTCTGTAATTGAAGATGTTGTTAGTGAGTTCACCATTTTGGAAGTTTCGATTATAGGTAACTCCACCGGAGAGGGATGGTTTGTTTTTTCCAAAACTCTTTCTAATAGTCGTACTGGGACCAATAAATAGCGTTTGGCTTACATCGAAATCGGAATAATTCGCGTTTCCATTCATAGAAAGACTTACTTTTTGGCTTTTAATCGAATACGTATATGACAGGGTCCCCACGTAGGTTTTTGCCGGATTGCCTGCTCCTGAAGCATTGATTCCAAAAGCTCTTGCGTTCTCGAGATCACCAGTGATATTCTGTGAATTCTGATAGGTGAAACTGGAAGAGATGCTGGAAGGATTCTTCTTCCCAAAAGAGTAGTTTAGAGTCGTTACCATGTTCTGGGAAATTTGGTAGACGTTAAAGGTATCCAAATACGTAACCTGGTTAGTAAATGGGTCTATCTGGGGATTGTTTCTGGTATATGCTGAAAAGTTAGAGTAGGTGATCGTACCATTGAGTCCCTTCGCAATTTTGGCACTTACATTGACGGAACCAACCCATCTGTTTGTTTCCGCTGCTTTGTCCTTTGAAAGATTGTTCTTTTGGAGTCCAGTGTTCAGGGAAAGATTCAGTTTTTGTTTGAACAATGAGAATGATGGACTAAAAGTAAAATTCTCCAGGTCATTGTTAAAAAACAGACCTCCTAAGGTTTGATATCCGGGATCGATACGTTCGTAATTAAATCCAAAACGACCGAATTTAAGATTGTAATTGATCCCTCCCTTGAAGGCATTGTACAGTGAGGTCGTACCATTCCCCCTGGCCATTGGATAGAGGAAGGAGTACCATTTACCCCGATGGATGTTTTCTTCATTGCGAAGATTATCGGTCAAAATACTACTTGCAGCTTCTGTCTCAATGGAAAATTTCTTTATTTGAGTTTTTACCTGGAAACTGGCAACAATGTTGTCTTTTGGTTTTACGGTGGCCAGGCCAGGAACAAAATCCAGGGAATTTGGATCGTCAAAGGCCTTGAGGAACATCAACTTGAAATCAGTTTGATTGATCTTGTATCCTAGGGAGAGGGCACCAGCCCATCTTCGATAGGCGACAGAATTGATATTATTTTCTAGCACATTGTATTCGACAGCTTTATTCAGTTGGCCAAACATAGCCTTTAGACTGAATTTTTTGGGCGTCAGTTCTACACCGGCTCCAGAATAAGTCACCCCGGAAAGAGTGTATGGCGAAAAACTCATTGAAGTTCTGCCAATGTGTGATTTAAACCACTTATAACTTGGATTGATGGAAGTCAAATTTGAGGGCTGACTAAAATTCTTTCCCTGATTGGAAATGGAGTAGCTGAATGGAAAAGACATTCCCAGAGCTGTAATATTGATATTACCGGAAGCATACCAGGCGTAAGGTTCTCTAACTGAACCGACCCGATCAGAGGCGAAGATCGTATTGTTGAAATTTAATCCCCCGCTTACTTTTACCAGATCCTTTTTATTGAGGTGATCGAAATTTTGAGACCATAGCAGAGCTGGAGCCATAAAGGCACAAAAGCTGATTGTATGGTGAAAAAACTTCATGTATTGTTATTGCTTGACAAAGGGAAAGTAAGCGTTGTCGTAATCCGAGATAATCCTGAGAATATATGTTCCCGGAGGATAGGCGGAAATATCAAAATGTTCACTGATGTCCATTCCAAAACCTTGAAGGGAATGTGCAACTAGCTCTCCGGAAATGTTGGCCACGTAGATAGCATAATGTTGGTCAAGTCCAAAGTCGACATCAACATCAAAAACCCCTGAGTTGGGATTCGGATAGAGGTTTAGATTTTGAATTCCTTTCGCTTCGTCTATGTGAAAGCTGACACTATCAATTTCTCCAAAGTAAATTTGTTTGGTAAAGGTATAAGTACACGTGCCTATTTCACCAATAAGAGAGATATTGTAATAACCGGTGTCAATCGCTGAAACAAAACGAATTGAATCAGTTTGATACTCAAATACAATGTTTGCAGGAAGACTCCAGTAAGTGGTGTCAAATCCGTTAAAAGTGGTCACATCTACAAGCGCAACCAGGTCATCAGGTTTGTTGTTAGTAGCGGCCAGAAATTTCAAATCTGGAGGACTTGCACCGGCAACCAATGTCACAGGAAATTGATAAATACATTGCGATGCATCTTGAATATAGACGGTGTAATCGCCTTCGTTCAAATCGGCAAAGGTATTGTTGTTCGAGTAGTTGACGCCATCAATAGAATATTGAAAGGGGGCAATTCCACCACTAGTAACAGTATTGTTTAGGAACAGCAGTTGATTGTCGCAACTTTGGAATTGATCGATTTGATTCTGAATCACCGGAGCAACGGTCAAGAACACGGTGTCATGTCCGGTACATGATGCCCCATCATTGACATCGACCACCAAATAATCATTCGTTCCCCCAACTCCAGTTTCAGTGTTCGTAGTACTTCCAGACTCCCAGGTGAAATTAGGAGTGTCAATCCCGATGGCATTAGCACTAACTGTAAATGATTGCCCTTGACATGCGTAATCGGGTTTTGAAAACTCAATGAGGATATCATTGCTAAAGCTTACTGTAAGGAGATCTGTTCCCGAACAACCGTTGAGTGGGTTGAAAAAGGTGTATTCGTAGTCACCCGTTTGAGTGACCACAAGCGTATCCGTGCCTCCATTGGAAAGCCAACCATTCGGACCGAGTAGGTCATTTGATGGGTGCACAAGCAAGAGAGTGTCTACGGAGCAATTCAATGCTGTGTCGGCCAACGGAGTAATGTTTGCAAGGGAAGTATTCTCTGTTACAAAAACCGAGTATTCTCCCGTACAACCATTGCTTCCAACAACATATACAGTATCGCGGGTATTTCCAAAGGTTAGATAGGTCGTATCAATGGGTACATTGTTTTCATCCAGCCAATAGAAGCTGCTACTTTCACCAAAACTATTGGAAGGAACAACCATCAAACTGTCCTCATTACAGGAAATCTCTCCTATCGGTGAAATTTGTGAAAAGTTGCTTCCATTTAAAAGGGGAGGAGCTGGTGCATCAAAATTACTTTCTACCAAAAGAGGGACGGAATCAACACATCGACTCAAAGAATCTCTTCCGTAAAAATAGAATGTCCCACCTAAAAACTGAGAAGTGTCTATGCTCACAGGATTACTCTGGATGGTGTCGTTAATCATCCACCACAACTCATCGAATGGCTTAGTAGATGAGCCAATTAATACGAGACTGGTATTATTACAATCAAACTCCAGATAATTAGAACTTAGTTGAAGTTCTGGAACGTCTTTGTAATAAGGAATGCTTACTGTATCAGTTCGTACACATTGGTCGTTTGTCTTGGACAGATATCTAAACTCGGCAATGTACTCATAGAATGTGGTATCGTATTCACTGGCATACACAGTAACACTTTCACCATCATGCCAACCACTTATCGGAGCTAACAACTTCCAATGAACGGTCGCATTATGGATATTCGTTGTCGAGGTAAGCAGTGCTGACTGGTTTTCACAATTGTAAGTCGCTCCGTTCGCTGAAGCCTCATATTCCAGCTTCGATACGGGATTAATAATAGGTGTGCTGATCGGTCGTGCAAAAAGTTTTTCACTCACGTTGTTACATACGGTAAAAGCTCGCACTTTTAAGTCTCCGTCCGTAAATCCGTGCTCAAATTCGATGATTACTTCATTGGCCGTTCTGGAATGAAACACCACTTCTTGGTCTTTATCAAGACTTTGGTATTTTGCTCCTTCCACGTTTGCTTCTTTGATACGGGCTCCGGATCCGGAATAACTCCAGGCATAGCCATCGGCATTTTTCACTTCGTGCGTGACATACCTAGTCGGTAGTTTTTCACAGGGGTCTGGAGCCGGGTTATCGAATCCTCCTGGGCGAATAGGTTCTAGACAAAAGGAAACGAAGCCTTTGTTATTGATTTCCTTGTCTTCTACTTTCTTCATTCTTTTGTCAAAGTAGAACAACTTGTTTTTTGCCGCGATCAATTTTCGTGAATCAGACTGTCCTCCCTGGTCGTTGGTGATTGGGTTACACCATCTAGAGGTAAAATCAACTGTGTTTTCTTTTTCCAAATTCACCTCTACACCGTATCGCTCAATGACAGTTGTAGAAGGACTATAGTCTTGAATATAAAAAACCTCACCACCATAAACCTCCTGGTCTGTATCAGGAAGTTGATTTCCGTAGCAAGAACTTTGAGCTAAATCGGGTCGAGGACTTCTAGCGTATGTTTTGTTTTCTTGGATGTCAGCGATGACAATTTCCGGACTTCCCGAAGGTTTTCTGCTGTATGAAAATAAATTATCACTAACCTGAATCAATTCCCTTCCCAGTTTGTTTTCATCATCCTGAACTACGATTTCACCAAGGTATTCCCCTTTCTTATCAAACTTAACTCCCGATGATTCAATGTTGTTCCCCTTTTTTACATGGTCTCCTGTAACGACATACATATCGGATGTTTCATACATTTTCAGTGTTTCCGGGTGGTAAGAATCAATGGAGACGTTTTGAAAAAGTTTGTTTGAAACACTTAAGTTTTCTTTTTCAAGAACAAGGATGTTCTTTCTTTCCATGTCATTTAGGGAATACTGAAACTTCCCAAGAATGACGATTTGATCATTTGTAAATTGAATATCTGAAATGACAGCGTACTTGCTTGTTATTGGATCGACATCTAGGAGCTTCAATTTCCCTTCCGCAGTAATCTCAAAGATGGCAAGTCCGTTGTGAGCTTCACCGTTAATCTCAGAAAAAGTACCACCAATCACAAGATACCTCTGATCCGTTTCTATCGCCTTAATGATTCCATCCATGGAAGAGATAGGTTCTTCTTCCATAATTTTGAGATCATCATTCAGAAAAGCCAGGTTTTTCCGTTGGGATTCACCAATTTGCTCAAAATCACCGGCCACAATATATCGTTCAAGGGTGTAATTGTATTTAATATCTTCAACACTACTGTTATTGCCGATATCGATATTCGCTTCCTTGTGAAGTTGTGAGAATCCTGTGCCTAAAAAGCACATAAACACTACCAATACTCTAAAGTTTGCGCAGGTTTTGATCATCTTTTGTACTATTAAATTCGGCAACAAATATAGAAAAAACAGAAACAAAAAGATCATATTTTGATATATAAAACCAAATATATAATTTAGCAGCCGAAAAATGCCAAATGCGCGAATTCGCAGAAGCTAAACTAATTTTGCAAACATGCTTGGAAAAAGGTTGACTCTAGCTATAACCACTTGGGTACTTTTTAGTGCCTTATTTTGTTTTTCACAGACAGATTTGGAGAACAAAATATTTGAGATGAATGAGCGCATTCAGAATGACCCTCGACTTCAGGTTGGAAGTATTAATACAGATAGTCTACCTTCTTTACCAATTGGTATTGTGAAGAAAATAGGGGAGACTGTATATGTTATAGCTATTGATGATGCTGTTTTTGAAACAGATGGGGCGCATTTTTCAGCCTACATGGCCCTAGATTTTCCCGGAGCAGACAGAAAGTTGGCATTCGCTGCGGAAAATGTGCATTTCAATCCCTCAGGAGTTTTGGCCGGGGAGGGGGCAAAATTGAGTTTGGTTTCAGATGTCACCTTGCATTTGGGGCCGAAAGTGGACCTGTTTTTAAGAGGAGATGGCTCCAGTTATGTTGAGTTCGATTGTAATGGATATAAAAGAACACGTTTAAAGGGTGAATTTCGATTCAATGGAGATTTGTTACAGCCTACCACTCCAGGAGCCACTTATGTTACGGCTTTAGTAGATGTATACGTTCAGGATATTAAAAACCTTTATGCTTCGGTTAGTTTTTCACCCTTTGAAATCCGAGGACTTAAAGATTATGAGTTCACCGTTAGCGATGCGTCTGTGGATTTGTCAGATTTTCAAAACCCGAATGTATCCTTACCCGTTTCTTTTCAGGCTGCTTTAGGAGGGAATCAAGACTTGTGGAGAGGCTTCTATTTGAAGACCCTATCAGTGAAAATGCCTGAGAAATTCAACAGTAAAACGGGTGGTCGCACGGAAATGGGAGTAAACAACCTGTTCATTGATGATTCGGGAATTACGGGCGACGTTTTTGCCACAAATGTGTTAAATACGAATAAAGGTAACATGTCGGGCTGGGGTTTTTCCGTTTCACGGGTAGAACTAAATGTGTTGTCCAATGCTCTTATTGGGGGAAGCCTGGAGGGACAGGTAACAATTGCCCCATTGGATGATAATAGTCTCAATTATACAGCAACAGTTGCGGCAGATGGGCCGGATGATGTAGATTACACATTCTCTGTGGGGTTAAGCTCGAATAAAACAATCAGTGTTCCTTCATTGAAATCTTCCATCACCATTTATCCAACGACAGTGTTAACGGTGACAGACAATAATGCACAGGATAAGTTTGTGCCAAGTATGGTGCTCAACGGGAAAATAACAGTGGATGATGGAACAGCAAAAATAGCCAACCTTGACTTTACGAATGTAAGTGTTGGAATTTCGAAACCGTTTATTAGTGGTGGGACTTTTGCCTTAACTACTAGTGGTGCCAGCTTGGTTAATTTGCCGATATCGATCAACAATGTTACCCTGACTTTTTCGAGTACAACACAACGAATAGCACTTGGTTTCCAGGTGGGAATTACTTTGGGAGATGCCTCGAGCTCTGTTTCGTTTTCGGCCACTACTGGAGTCGTTGTTGAAGCCAACACAAATTTTGCAGGCAATGATGGTTTCCATATCAAGTTTCATACTGTTCGAATATCTGATATTTACTTAAACGTAAGTACCACTCCCTTTTATCTGGAGGGATACATTGCTATTCGTAGGGATGATCCGGTATTCGGGAATTTATTCTTTGGTTCGATCAATTTTAAGCTGAACAATATTATGAATCAGCCAATTATTTTAAGAGCTGGCTTTGGTAAAACAAGTGGATCGAGTGGGTACAAATATTGGTTTGTTGATGGACAGGTGCCTGTGAACATACCACTGGGGCAAATTGCTTTAAATAAACTGATTGGTGGTGCTAGTTATCATGTTCAATCGACTTTGTCCAACAGCAGTATGATTTCGAAAGTTAGTGGTCAGTTGGATCCTAATGCGGCAATTCCCTTTACGCCAAATAGTGCCTATGGATTGGCATTCAAGGCGGGTGTAGGTTTCAGACACTCTACAAGCGAAGAAATTGTTAATGGAGATGCTGTGTTCCAAGTCTCTTTCAACGCCGGAGGTGGATTGGCGCAGATCGACTTTTTGGGGAACTGTTTCATGTTGGTTAAAACAACCGATAGATACAATCAGTCAATTCAGAACAAAATATTTGGAACGATCTCTGCACAATATAACAACAACACGAAAACCTTTCATACGAATATTAGCGCTACGGCACAATTTGGAGGTGCAATCGAAGGGAGCTTAAGTGTAACGTTCCATATTGAGCCGAGCGTATGGTATATATGGTTTAACAGACCGAGTAGTCGGGCAACACTTTCTGTAAAAAGTGGCTCCACGACATTGTTTACTGCATCTAGTTACTTGCAATTTGGAACTCAAATCGACAACTTCCCGAGCTTACCAAGTTGGGCGTATAGTATTTCTGGAGTGAGTCAGACGCGTAATTTGGATGCAACTAAAGCCTCCACAGGGAATGGTTTGTTGACAGGAATGCGGGTGAACGTTGATTTGGGAAGAAATTATTTGGTCCACTCGGGAAGCAAATCCGATTACTATGTCTTTCTGGATATTTTCTTAGATTTTGGTTTTGATTTGATGGTGATCAAATATCCAAGTCACGCCGTTTGTACCCAGACAAATTCAGGCTTTGGAATGAATCAACGTTATTGTACCGGACAGATGTACTTTAAAGGCGATGTTGCAGCAGGAGGAAAAAGAATAAAAAGAAGCAATAACAATACCACCAGTTTGAAACTGTTTGATATTCAGTTATTAGCCCTTTTGCAAGGAAAATTCCCCAAACCAACATTCGTAGAAGGGAATTTTAGTGCCAAAGTAAAATTCTTGGGAATTAATATTGGAACGTATAATTTCAAATTCAATTTGGGAACGCAGTGTACGATTTCATATTAAGCAGAATGAGTCAGAGAAGGGCTTTTTTCATCGGTTTTCTGTTTCTTGTGTTTCAATTACAAGGTCAGGAAGCATTAATTCATAGTTTTAAATTAGAAAAGAACAAGCTCTTTTTTAAGTGGGTTCCGACCGATGCGAGCACATTTCGTGAGATGTTGACCCAGGAAACGGAGGTGGCCTGGATTCAGGTCGATCGTAAGAAAGACAATGATCTCATTGACTTTTCAAAAGCGACGATTGAAAAAAGAGAGGCCCTGGCGAACAGAATTGATGAATTGTACCGGGAGGATACTTCCCTAATCATTTTTGCCGAGAATATTTTAAATCAAAAAACAAAACAAGATTCTGCTGGAGAAGTCGGTGATATCCCATTCGTAAACGCCCTGGTACAAAACTTTCTGGATAGCAAAATTGCTGGTTTAACAGGAAATGTCCTGATCATCCCGAAGATTAATGCCAAAAAGGATTTGGCCATCCGAGTCCGAAACAAAGGATTTGATAAAGACTACATTTTTTGGGTGAATCCAAGAAGTTATAGTCTAAATGAAATTCCGGCAGAGATCTTTTTGGATGAACGAAAGGTGAACCTGACCTGGAATGTGAAGGATCTGAATGAAGACTTTTTCGCCTATAATATATACAGGAAAGGCCCGGGAGAAAAAAGTTTTGTGAAAATGAACGAACGTCCAAAAGTTCCTTTTGAAGCAAAGGACGATCTGACACCTGAAATAAGACGATTTTTGGATGCTAAGGTGGAAAAAGGGAATGCGTATGAGTATATGCTTCGTGGAATAGATTATTTTGGTGATGAAACGGGAGAGTCCAAAACGAAGAAAATTTATATCCCGCTCTATGTGGATGCGGAAGCACTCATAGATACAATTCGTGCTGAAGGATTAGAAAGGTTTGTTGAAGTCAAAATTTCCCCAACCGATCAAACAATGAAGCCTTCGTTTGATCGTCTGTTGCTTATGAGATCCGATAGCTTGTTGTTTGGATATGAAACCATTGAAACGGTTCGCTTACTTCCCAGTGCGGAGTCCTACCAATTTAAGCTCGGTGGAATAGAGACAGGAGAGGCATACTATTATAAAACGGTATTACTAAGCAAGGATAACGACTCGGTGGAATCTATTCCATATTACTTTTTTACCCTCGATCAAAGGGCACCAGAAATTGCTACGAATTTAATGGGGAAAGTTGATAGTACAGGTATTGTAAAACTGGCGTGGACAGCTCCTCCAGATAAAGATGTATCAGGTTATAGAGTGTTTCGAGCAAATGCACTGAATGAAGAATTTCAGGAGATAACAAAAGTTCTAAAAAAAGGAAGTTCATACCAGGATACGCTGTCATTAAATACCCTGACGAATGAAGTTTATTACTATGTCGTTGCGGTTGATCACAATTTTAATAACTCTCCGAATTCTGATACGGTTTTGTTAATGAAGCCGGACACCATTCCGCCGGTGGCTTCAGTATTTAAAAAATACAAGTCCAAGAATGAAGGGGTGTATATGAAGTGGTATAATTCTACGAGTCAGGATCTGCTGCAACAATACTTAATTCGTTATGTTGATCGTCAGGGAAGTAGGATTTCCGATACCATTTACCGATGGTCAGATACGACAAGTCAAATAGTTGATAAACAGGTCAATCCAGGATATAGGTATGAATATGAAATTTTGTCCCTGGATAAAAGTAAGAATCAAAGCAAATCAACTAGATTACAAGTCTTTTTTGAAACCGGATACCGTCAGGCAATTGAAAGTTTAGAAGCCCGGGCAAATAGGGAAAATAAGTCCATCGAATTGCGTTGGAGTTATTCGGACAGTGCGAACGTTTACTCTTACCAAATTTTTAAGGCTAGAGAGGATGGAAGTTTCTATTCTTTTAAAACCATCATAAATAAGCCCGGATTGGAGCTTTTTGTGGAAGACAGACAATTAAAAATCAATAACCGATATAGATACAAGATCAAGGCAGTTTTGAAGTCCGGTATCCCCACAGCCCTGTCTGAGGAGGTGGTCGTGGTCTATTGATGTCAACGTCCACCTGTCTATATGTGAATATGTTCAACAATCCGTAAAAAGTGTTAGCTAAACAGCATTTGCTTTCCTTACCTTTGTTCAAAAGAGCAAATGGGAGAAGAAATCATACGCATCAAGTCGGTAAGTGATGTACATGCCGCAACGAGTTCCGGAAATGTTCGTCACCCGTTAATTACCATTTTGGAAGCCTCCGCATGTTCTTATCCAAAAGGGCTGACCAAACAAAAGATAGTATCGGATCTATATACGATTATGCTGAAGGATAAGGATTGTGGAATACAGTATGGTCGAAATTCGTATGACTTTGACGAAGGAGTACTGACCTTTATCGGTCCGGATCAGGTGGTCTCTTTCAATGAAAGTCCGGAGGAACCCCGGGGCTGGATGTTGTTTTTTCACCCGGATTTGATTCGTTCTTCCCATTTGGGAAAGCATATTCGGGATTATCGCTTTTTCTCGTATGATGTACACGAAGCACTGCACCTCTCAGAAAAAGAAGAAGGCATCCTGAACGACTGTGTGGAGAAAATTGAAATGGAACTGGATCAGAATATTGATCGTCACAGTCAGTCCTTATTGATTTCCAATCTGGAATTACTTCTGAACTATTGCCAACGCTTTTATGAGCGGCAGTTTCACACCAGGAAAGAGGCCCATTCAGATGTTGTCAGCAAAGTTGAACAATTGATTCGTACTTATTTTGAAGAGGGAAAACAGTTGGAACATGGAACGATTACGGTACAGGATTTGGCGGAAGGAGTACACCTTTCTTCCAATTATTTAAGCGATCTCTTGAAAAAGGAAACAGGCAGAAACGCGAAAGAACACATCAATTATTTTGTCATTGATCAGGCCAAAACAAACCTGTTGAATTCAAGGGCCAATGTCAGCGAAATCGCTTATGAATTAGGCTTTAACTATCCCCATTATTTCAGCCGAATGTTTAAGAAAGAGACAGGCATGACCCCCCAGGAGTATCGGGAAAAGAGGTTGAATTAAATTAATAGAAATATCTTTATCAAGATGAAATGCTTATGTTGGTCAAATCTTCTTTTACCAAATCAATCATATCAGAAACTACAATAGAACAAAGTTCTTCGATAGAAGCGGTAGAATAATCAACAATAAGATCATTATTCAAATCATGTAATCCCTTTGTTTCAAGTGTAACTGGATTAAAGTTTAAATTTAGCATTATAGTATCAGTATTGAATAATTGTTCCATATGTCAAAATTAGAAATATTTTTGAAAAAAGCTTTGGTTTAACTTTGGGTCGAAATAGTGTTTTCGTTTTATCCAAATAAAACCGTCTCCTTTTGTTATAACAGCTATATCCACGGGCCCTCCTACACTTTCTTCTGCCATTGTAAATCTTCTCTTTAAGTAGGTTAAGTAAACCAGACTTTCCGCCATTTCCGCTAGGTCTTCTTTGGAAAGTTGTGATACAGCTTCCATTAAAGGTTGAACATAACGTTGTTTAACCACAGTATTAAATTGATTTTGATACTTTTCAAGGTACTTATCAATTTTAAGGTTCTCCATATGATGAAGTACTTGAGTTGGCATGTTTTTAATCAATTTTATTTCGTCAGTAAACTCCCTAATGAAATTGACAAAAACGCGGGATGATAGATAATTTAATTCTGGACTAATTCCTTGTAGTATCGTGTCAATGACATCTGTTTGAGCAAATGGTCTAATGCACGAACTATTCACGTTATTAATTATAGCGCTATTTTCCTCATCATCTTTATAACGTAGGTTGCTATCAATAACGATGGAAACATTTATTGGATAAAGGCGCGGAAAAATTTCAGAATTACCGAAACCAATGAAAATTAGTCCAGTGAATTGTAAGAATTGATCGTGTGTCAGGTAGGCATAATAAGATTCGACTAGTTTATTCTCAATATGTTGAGGTTTGAAGTTGGTGTTTAAGTTTTCATTGAGTATGCTTAATATTTTTGGGACAAATTTTTTTAGTTCGCTTAAGGTTCTATTCTTGTTGATTGATTTCAAGCTATCGAGCTTTTTGTGCTTTGGGATTTCATTTGAAATATAATCGTCAATAAATGGGGGTAAATCTTGTTGTAGATCTTTTTGCCCTTTTCTTTTCAGAAATTCATTAATCATTGCTTGGGTGAATGAAAGAAAGTCGAAAAACAGAAAGGAATCAGTTTCCTCTTCAATAAAGAACTTGTTGTCTTTCATCCAATCAAAAAAATCGACTTTATACTCATATAATGTTGAGAAACTTTTGTTTTTAAGTTTTTTGCGATACTCTTTAATTATGATCTCCCAGGGCACGCCCATGAATTGAGCGTTATTGTATATGACAATGCCAACAGGATGGTATTTTGAGAGAGTAAATATTTTGTTTGCCGAGTTATAAACCTTCCTGTTTTGGGGGCCACTAATTGTTACTGCACTATCAGCCGCAATTGCGACACCTTGCTTGTTTAAAATTCCTGCTACTGCGGTCATATTACAGTTGGTTTTGTTGTATAGTCTTTACGCCTTCACCTGCATGGCTTTGGCTCCCATTTGATCAGCTTCTTTTTCCAATGAGGGGCTGTCATTTAGTGGGGTGGAACCATTGATGTGTCCGGTAGCTTTGACACGTCCCTGCTTTTGTTGAACAACATGCCAGGCTTCATGAGGCAGATGCTTTTCCTGTCCCGGCGCGAGGTGGATATTGTTACCCTGGGCATAAGCATGAGCCTGTAATTGAGCGGGCTTTGGAGAGTTGTAGTATACGTTTACATCGTGCATCGGAACTCCGGAGAGGGTCTCAACTCCTGTTTTGACCTGTTCGGGAAGTCCGCCGGATGCCTTTCGTTGAATCGTTGAAGCATCGGAAATCTTTTGAAGCTGGTGCAGTTTTTTACTGGCTTGTCGCTGGTCTGGTGCAGCCTGGGCACTCGAATGTGTGCTATGTTGCTGAACAGGACTATTTTTGGCTTCTTTGCGATGCATAAGACGTAGAGTTTTAGACGATTAAGATACATAATTTTTGTTAGATATGCACCAAATAGCTTCGGATGCAGGCATTGCTCGAAAATCTTAACTTTGCTAAAGAGCTGATTTGCAATAATTAATATGTGCGCATAGTATTTTGGAATGATATTTGAACCATCCAACAAAAAACGGACTTATGAACATTATACTGGATCATATCATGCCGGTTCCACTGGCATCCATTCAACATGGTGCTGATAGTATCTGGGGGAGACGGATTGAACTGGAGCAGGGAAGAAAGATCATGTTGAACGCCTCTTCCGGGAAAGGAAAATCAACCTTCACACATACTTTATTTGGCTTGCGGAAAGACTTTTCAGGTCAACTATTGTTTGACGGACAGGATACGGCCGCTTATGGTTTTGAAGATTGGACGAAGATTCGACGGGAAGGCATTGCCGTACTCTTTCAGGACTTGCAGTTGTTTCCGGAACTGACGGTGCGGGAAAACCTGCAATTGAAAAATCAGTTGAGTCAAACGTACACGGAGGAGGAACTCCGGGAACAACTTGATTTTCTGGGAATAGCAGATAAGTGGGATCAGGCTTGTGGCTTGCTTTCCATGGGGCAACAGCAGCGTGTGGCGATTATCCGTTCCCTGATTCAGAAATTTGACTGGTTGATCCTCGATGAGCCCTTTTCACACCTGGATCGAGAGAATGCATCCAAATGCCTGGAGATGATCAATAAACGCTGCGATGAGTTGCGGGCAGGTTTTGTGCTGACCACCCTGGGGGATGACTACGGATTCCATTATGATCAGGAACTAAAACTTTGAAGCCATGTTGAACAAATTGCTCTTTAAAAATCAGGATTTTAAACAACTGATCATTGCGATGCTCGGTTCCCTGTTGGGGATTACGTTCCTTCTCTGCTCGATTCACTACTTAATTAAGGTCAATGAATTTGGGGAGGGGAATGATATTCTGGGGCCGAATACGATCATTGTTCAGAAGAAGGTGACAACGGCCAATACCCTGAACATGGCCAAAACAGATTTTAGCCCGGAGGAAATAGACATCCTGAAGCAGGAAAAATTTATCCTGGATGTGAAGCCGGTGATCAGCAATAGTTTTGATGTCTCCTTTCAAACGGCAGATCCGATGGTGCCTTATTTTCGATCGAATGTATTCATACAAACCGTGGATCAGTCCTTTTTGGACGTGAAAAGCGATAAATGGCATTGGAAAGAAGGAGATACGCTGGTTCCAATCATTTTGCCAAGGGATTTCCTGGTCATGTTGAACACCTTTATGAGTGCCAGCGGAATTCCCCAAATCTCAGATGAATTGGCAATGGATGTGAAATTTAAATTCAGACTTTCGGGAGAGGGACAGCCAGACGAATACATCTATGCACGCATCATTGGATTTACGAATGAGGTGGCTTCCATTTTGGTACCGGCAACGTTCATGGAGTATGGGAACAAAAAGTTCGCCGGAGGAGTGGAACAAAAGATTACTCAGGTCATGATTTCAGGCACGGAGGCTGAGTTTGGCCTGGTGGAGCAATTGTTGAAAGAGAAACACCTGGAATCCAAGAATTCGCAGATGGTTGTTGGGAGGCTAAAAAGCACTGTGGGGACATTGATTTTGGTAGTTCTGGGAATCTCCGTATTGGCTGTTTTCCTTTCCGGTTTGGTCCTGATTCAATACGCGCAGTTGCTGATGAGTAAAAATGCTTACCAGATTCGGACCTTACTCCGCTTGGGCTATGCACCCCAGCAGTTGATTCGTTCCTTTTTTGGGTACTTCGTAAAAATTTTCGGTTGGATCTCGCTCATTGGTTGTGGATTGTTTTTTGCCCTCAAATATTTTCTGGATCGACTCTTTGAAGAAGGAGGACTGTACATTGATACAGGGATGACCTGGATCAGCATCGGGGCCCTGTTGCTTGCCTATGTGTTCTTCTCCCTGGCCAGTTATTTGAATGCCCGGAAGGGGATCTATCGGGAATTCTAGGGAAATAGTTAAAAAGCTGTTAAATTTGTCTTCCCTCGACGGCATCTTACGTCTAAGGGTTAAATATGCAAGAAAGAAATAATAGAAAGCTATGAAATCACTGCTCGTAATAACAAGTTTACTCATCGGATTCAGTCTGTCGGCACAGACCCTAAAATTCAAAGTAAACGGCATGCCGGATACAACGGTCTTTTTGGTAAAATACTACGGAAAAGGGATGTATTATGCAGATACGGCTGTTTTGAAGAATGGGCGTTGTCAGTTTGATGGCACTAAGCAAAAGCCAGGTGTTTTGGCCTTGTTGATGCCGGGTCAAAAGTACTTTGATGTCATTTACACCGGTGAAGATGTGGACATTGAAACCAGCGGACCGGATTATGCTCAAAATTTGATCGTTAAGAAATCAGAGGAAAACAAAATTTTTGCGAAGTATGTCAAGTACCTGGGGGATCAGCGTAAGGTAGCCAACGAAATTGGGGAGAAGCGCAAAAAGGAAAAGCAGGATTCCGAAGCTTATAAGAAGTTAGGAGAGGAAATGGATGCTGTTTCAAAGAAGGTAAAGGCTTATCAGAAGGAAGTAGTGGAGAAAAACAAGGGAACTTTTGTTTCCAAGTTGGTCAATATGTCCATGGAGATTGAAATTCCGGATTCTCCGAGAGATTCAGAGGGAAAGATCATCGATTCGAACTTTGCGTATAAATATTACCGGGATCACTATTTCGATCATGTGGATTTCACCGACGATCGCGTAATCAATACACCCATTTTCCATAACAAGCTGGATTATTTCTTTAGTCGGAAGATGCTGGTTCAAATTCCGGATACAATCGTCAAATACGCATTCCGTCTTTGTGATCCATTGGATCAGAAATCAGAAATGTTCAAGTATTGCGTGACTTACATCACCTCTACTTTTGAGAAGTCCACCATGTTGAATATGGATAAGGTGTTTCAACGCATGGGAGAACGCTATTACTGTAGCAAAAATGCAGAAGGAAAATCACCGGCTTATTGGATGGACGATGAGAAGCTGAAAGAGTTGTGTGAAAAAACGGTGACCTTGAAACGACTCGTGGAAGGAGCGATCCCTCCAAATGTTCAATTGCGAGACACGACAGACAAACATTGGAAGGATTATTACAGTCTGAAGAGTGACTATACCATTCTGTATTTTTGGGATCCGGATTGCGGACACTGTAAAAGCGCGACACCAAAACTGGAGAAATTATACACGGAGAAACTGAAGGCCAGAAATGTAGAAGTTTTTGCGATTGCTAAGGCGGTTGGAGACGACGAATTCAAGCGCTGGAAAAAGTTTATCAAAGACAAGAAGCTGAGCTTTATCAATGTGGGTCTGACAGACAAATTGTACAATGAAGCCAAGGAGAACCCGTTGAAGTTTGTGCCAAAGTACACCAGCCTGGAGTCTCTCAACTATCAGGAGACTTTTGACATCTTCTCAACACCGAAGGTATTCCTGCTGGATAAGGACAAGAAAATCGTTGCTAAGCAGTTGTCGATCTCACAGTTGGAAGACTTTCTGGATCATTTGCAAAAAGTAGATGCACCGAAGATCATTCCTGCGGACAAGGAAGATGAAGAGAAGAAGGTAGCCCACTAAAATTAGTTGCAGTAACTACAGAAACGAGCCATCGGAAATTTTCGGGTGTGTTGAAAGAAGGTTTCCGGATCGTAAATTTCAGAAAGCAATTTCTGTAAGATTTCCGGATACTTTTCAATGAGTTCCATATTGCTAAAATCCAGCGCGTGCATTTTGAAGGGATTCTCCTGGGTGCTGACAAAGGAAATGATGCAACTTTCGGAAGGAAGAACGTGGTGATTTCGATGATACAAAAAAGCGTAGGTGAGTAACTGAAAAAAGTACTTGCTTTCTTTGCTGAGATGACATAGAAAATCCAGCGGTTCATCGTTGGAGCGGCTGCTACTTTTACCAACATCACTTAAATGGACACGGCCGGATTTGTAATCAATGATCCGGATGGAATCGTTGACCAGGTCGATGCGATCAACAAAACCTTTGAGCAGAATTCTTTTCTCTACCCCGTGAATGTTTAAACTCAATTCGGTTTCCAGGCGACTCTCCAGGCCTTTCACCCGAATAATCTCACCGGGATGATCCCGAAGGTATTTCTTTTCGGATTTCAGGAAGCGCCGGATGAGGTCGCGGGAAACCTGGTAACTCAGAAAATTTTTCCCTTGCATGAATGCCTGTTCATCATCGTTAAAATGTTGCTTAAAAGCTTTGTGGAGGAGTCCTTCAAAACGTTTCAACATGTCGTCCAGAATATCGACATTCAAGGCCGGGACCCGATATTCTTCCTCGTGTCTTTCCAGGCAATAAGGATCGTAGAGTTGTTCGAGCACATGGTGGATGATCGTTCCAAAGGTATTGCTCTCCATTTCTTCTTCTACCTGCTCCTCTTCTCCGAATTCCAATACGTATTTATAGTAAAAATCCAGGGAACAGCGGAAGTAGTTTTTAAGCATGGAAACAGACGTTCCGCTAGCGAATAATTCATCCAGCCGATCGATAATCACATCCGTTTTTTGAATGGATTTTTCCCGGTTGATTCGTTCACTGCTTTCCAGGGTATAATCTTTTTGGACGAGTTTAACTCTGGAACCGGGGGTCGCCATCTCCATCTCCAATTGACTGATAAATCGACTCTTTTCACTATATCCGAAGCCTTCGGCTCCCTGATGGTAACATAAGGTCAGGTGTTTTGCCCGATGCAGCAAGCGATAGAAGTGATGAGCAAAAAGGCCCTGTTTGTCTCGAGGTGTCGGAAGTCCCACATAACGACGAAGGTCCATCGGAATCAGGGATTGAATTTCATTGTCCGGGGGCATTTTCCCTTCGTTCAGTCCCAGGACTATGATGCGTTCAAAATCGAGTAAACGGGTCTCCAAAAGTCCCATGATCTGAAGTCCATCCATGGGATTCCCAAAGTAGGCGATGCGCTGTTTACCCCACTGAAGTTGAAATAGCTTTCGGAAATTTCCCAGGTTCATCTCCGGGAAGTTTTCCTCATGAACCATATTTTGGAAATCCGTCAGGCTTTGATCAAATTGCTGTAAAATAGCCCGCTCAAAACGATGCTTTTCACTGAGTGCGTCAAAGAGGAGACGATTCAGTTTTCGGATTTGTTCAAGGGCTAAAGACCAATCATTTTTCCAGGGAGTGTAGAGCGTGTCAAGCACTTCATCTGCTTTTTCACTGATTCGGACGCGTTTGAGACTTTGGTAAACAATGTTCCGGGAACGCATTTCCAATTCACGAGCGTGAATTTTTCCGATTTCTTCTTCGTTCAGACATTCTCTGAAAAGTGGATGTTTCCAGCACTGAAAGAGGTCTTTATAGTAGATGGAGTGACTTCGGTGCCGAATGAAACCTTCCTGGATTGAAAAAATCAGATTGACCCAGGTTTTCAACGAACTGTACTGAATAGGAAGTCCAAGGGTAATATTTGCTTTTCCGACTGACTTCGGGATGTTCTGAAGAAGGGGTAAAATAAGGCTTTCATCTGCCAATAATAGCAGTGTTCCGGAAATTTCCTCCGGGCTCATTTGGGCCAATTGACTGGCTGCCAGTTTGATCTGACCACTCTGTTGGGCACAGGAAACGACTTCAATGTCCAGGGCCTGTTGACCAATGTTCTTTTGTACCAGCGGAAGTTCCCGGACCTGCAGGTGGTCCCGAAGTTTGCGCAGAAAGAATCCGGCTTCGTGGTTGGGGTCATCCAGGTAGTAGTGGTCAGCATTCATCAGGATGTGTCCACGGCCCATACGATGGAGCTGCCTGATGAGCGTCATTTCCGAAAGGGAAAGCGCATTGAAACCTGCAAAGAGAACGTGTAGTTCTTTTTTTTCTTCGAAAACACGGTCAATTTCTTCAGAGATGAGGCGATACACGCTTCCCATCATCAGTGCATTTCGTTTTTGAAGCTTTTGATGAAGTTTTTCGTGAAATTTGGGCAGTTTTTCCCAAAAAGCAAGGTATTTTTTCTGATTTTCGGTCAATTCCCGATCTTCACCGAAACTCCAGTTTTCAATTTCCTTGATGTCGCGTAGGTTTCTGAAAAGCAGTTTGGGGTCCACCAGGTAGCGATCGATTTCGTCAAAATCATTGACCAGGAGTTGTCCCCAGTTTAGAAAATCATCGAAACTTCGGTCTTCTTCCGGCCCGGCCAGTTCAAGGTGAACGTGATATAGCTCGATGAGAATCCGGGTTTTATCCAGTACAGGTTTGGGTGAAAGCTGCTTCATCCATTGATCAATGGTGAGCAAATCAGGGGCAAAAACAGGTCGTTGATATTTCTCGTAGAGTGCCTTGAGAATGTATTGTTTGGGTCGCTCCGAAGGCAGGACGATCAACCAGTTTTGAAGATCAATCCCACTTTCATGCACATAGCTCGCAATTTGTTCGACAAAAGCCCCCTGGTTTTCCACGTCCTAAAGTTAAGGATTTACTCGTCGGTATAGATGCGCTCCAGTCGCCTCGACATCGAAGTGAGTACTTCATAAGGGATGGTTTCCATTTGACTGGCAAGTTGTTCCAGGCTTTGGTGCGGACCAATGATCTCCACACTTTCTCCTTCCCGGACGTCCAGCTTACCAAGATCGAGCATGGTCATATCCATACATACATTGCCGACGACCGGGCAGTAGCTGCCGCGAATATACATACCTCCTTTGCCGTTACTCAAGGATCTTCGAAATCCATCTGCGTAGCCGACCGGAATGATTCCGATGCGCATTTCACGGGGAGCCGTATAAGAAAGGCTATAGCCGATGCCCTGTCCTTTTTTGACTTCCTTGATTTGAGAAACGATGGATTTCCAACCAATGGCAGCTTCCAGACCCGGATGATTTTTCGGATTCACGGAAACACCGTAAAGACCAATTCCGATGCGGACCATATCAAATTGTGCTTCCGGGAAACGGGCAACTCCTTCTGTGTTGAGAAGATGCTTCAGAAAAGGATAGTTGACCTTCTTCTCCATTTCACCGCAAATTTCCTGGAAGGTTTTTATTTGTTGCTTCGTAAAACTGGAATCTTCGAGGCGATCAGAGTCGGCTAAATGCGAATAAATACTGCGAACCCGAAGTTCCGGCTGACTGGAAAGGTAATTACTTAGGCTTAAAATATCGGAAAGGTCAAAGCCCAATCGTTTCATGCCCGTATCAAACTTCAGGTGGATAGGATACTGTTCTCGTCCCCCCTGGATTAAAGAGCGGGTGAATGCATCGAGCATGCTCATGCTGTAGATACTGGGTTCTAGTTGGTGCTCGATCACCTGGTCAAAACTGTTTTCATCGCAGTTCATGACCAAAATGGGAAGCTGAATCCCCTGATTCCTCAATTCGATTCCTTCATCCACGTAGGCAACGCCCAAATAGTCCACATGATTTTGCTCCAGAAAGCGCGCCATTTGAACAGCTCCTGAACCATAAGAAGAAGCTTTGATCATGATTAGCAACTTCACATCTGGATTCAGTTTGGACTGCCAGAATTTGAGATTTTTTCGCACGGCAGTCAGGTTGATTTCTACCCTTGTTTTATGGTGTCGCAAACGGAATTTTTTGGCAAGCCGTTCCACATGTGAATTCCTGGTTCCCTTAATCAGTACAACCTGATTGTGAATTTCATTCATTTGTGGTTCATCATCCTGACGCACAAAAAAGACCTGGTACAATTCGTAATTTTTGATGCGGTGTTTGATTTTTCGGACTTCTTCCTCATCGAGTCCTTCAACACCAAGGATCAAACTTCTTCTACGATCTCCTGAAATACTCATTTGATATTCGAGGGACTGGGTGAGTGCATCTAAATCCGCATTATAGGCATCATTGATAATCGTATTGCCATTCATTCCGTCAAAAGTCTCCATTCGGAGAGCCAGGCGAGGCAGTGTTTTGATTTTTTCACTGATTTCCGAAAGGGGAACATCCAGTCCTTCGCAAAGTCCCAGCACCAAACTCAGGTTTTGTCTACTGGCTGTATCCTGATAGGGAGAAAGGGCCAGGAATTCCTGATATTTTTCGGTGGAACTTCGGAAAAATTGTCGGTGTCGTTCCTCCACACTTTCTCCAATGTACACGTCGGGACAATTTTCAAAGAGGGCCCATTTTTCGTGAATGAGTTCTTCCTGATCTTTGAAATTAGCCAGGTGTGCAGTTCCAATATTTGTGAGTACCCCGATGGAAGGTTGAATCATATCCCGAAGGAAGGTCATTTCGCCCGGTCCCGAAACACCGGCTTCAATAAGGGCCAGGGAATGTTCCGCTTCCATTTCCAGCAGGGAAAGTGCGACGCCGAGCTGTGAATTGTAACTTTTAGGGCTCCGAACAATGCGAAAATGATCCGATAAGCAGTGGTAGGCCCATTCTTTGACAATGGTTTTACCAACACTTCCTGTGATTGCAATGACCGGATAATCGAATTTCTGGCGGTGAATCCGTGCCAAATTTTGAAGCGCAATCAGGGGGCTTTTAACCTGATAAAAAAAGGCATCCTGGAAGTCCGAATTATCAAAGTCCGGACGAACCACGAAGTGTCGGATTCCTTTTTCGTAGGCATCTTCAATGAACAAATGACCGTTTCGGAAGGGTCCTTCCAGCGCAAAAAAGGCGGCATGTTCCGCATGAATGATTTTCCTTGAATCGTAGTACAGGGAATTGATAAGCAAATCCCGAGAAGACCCTTTGATTTCGGCTCCCAGGTTGGCGGCGAATTCTAAATTCGATAAACCAAGTTTCACTTTTTGTGCGCGACTTTATTGTAGCATCCGCGGCAGAGGGGTTGATACTTTTCAACAGCACCGACCAACACCTGCTCCGAATCATCTACGGTACGATTGGAAATATACGCTAAATTTCCACAGGATAAGCAGATGGCGTGGACTTTTGTCACGTATTCAGCAATACAGAGAAGTTCAGGCATGGGGCCGAAAGGTTTTCCCAAATAATCCATGTCCAGTCCGGCAAGGATCACCCGGACGCCTTTTCGAGCCAGTTCGTTGCACACCTGAACGAGTTCCGAGTCGAAAAACTGAGCTTCATCAAAAGCAACGATGCGTTCATTTTTCCAAATGCCGAGAGCTTCATTCGCACTACCAATCACCTTCGCTTCAAGACTGCTTCCTTTATGGCTGACAACAGATTTTTCCGAGTATCGCTTGTCAATTTGGGGTTTGAAGAGCAGGATTTTCTGGTTGGCGAACTCAGCACGTTTTAGCCTTCGGATCAATTCTTCTGTTTTTCCTGAAAACATTGATCCGCAAATTACTTCTATCCATCCGTGCTGTCTTCCCTCTACCGGGAAATGCTCTAAAAACATACGACCGTTTTAAACGTTAACAATAGTAAAGGTTATTAACAGCCGGACGCGAAAAACTATTTGATTTCTTCCACATTTTAGGACTGTCAATAGCTAATTTTAGGTGCTAAAAATGTAGATTTAAGCAAGAGGCTGAAAAGAAAAGTTAGCAACTTGTGAGGATTGTTGAAAATTAAGAATTGAATCATGTCCGGATTTCGAACGAAGGAAGAATTGCATCAGCAGATCGGTGCCTATTATGAACAAATGGCCAGCCGGAAAATGTCGGTGGATGAGCTGGAGGAACTGGTGAATGCTTGCAGAGAACTGTATGAACGTTCTTTGATTCTCAGACACAAAGCCTATGAAGAGGAGTTGTTCGCAAGATCAGAGCAGGAGAAAGAACCGGAAGAGGAAATATTACCTGAACAGGAAATAGCTTCAGTGTCCGAAGAAAAGGAAGAGGAAGCCGAAACGGTCTACGACTTTTCCTTGTTTGATGATTCAAATGAAAATACAGCGGAAACAAAAGAGCAGGAAGAAGCGTTGAGTACCGAGCAAAATCCAGAGTCTGAAGAATCGACAGAAGCGGAAGAATTGGAGGGAGCTTTTGAGGATGAGGTATCAGGAATAGAAACAGATGAAGAAGAGGAAATTGCTAAAGCAGATTATCCGGAAGAAGTGGTCTCAGAGGAGAAGGAGGAAGTGAATGAAACGGTAGAGACGGAACCTGAAATTTCGGAAGGGGATGAAGGAGATCAAATGTTCAGGGAAATCCTGAAAAGGGACGATTCATTGGCGAGTGTGTTGATGGGAAGCAAATTGGACAGTTTAAAAGGAGCTTTTGGTTTCAACGAACGTTTTCAATGTGTACAGGAACTGTTTAAGGGCTCTACGGAAGATTTTGAGCAGGCGATTGAGGTACTGGACAGTCAGGCCAATTTTGATGAAGCTAAAAAACAATTGGTCTATTATGTGCGATTGAACAAGTGGGACCTCGAAAAGGAGTTGGTGGCATCATTTGTGCGTAAAGTAGAAAGAAGATATAGTTAGTCAGATGAAAAAAATCCTTTTTCTGATCGGTGTTTTTGCATCTACTGCTGTTTTTGGACAGATCAGTGAGGGGAGACGAATTACCGAAAAACTATGTTCCAGCGAAATGTCGGGGAGAGGCTACGTCCGTTCAGGAGATTCGTTGGCCGCCGAATTTTTGGCTTCGGAATTTGAAAGACGAAAGCTGAAGCCACTTCGAAAACAGGAAAGTTATTTTCAGGAATTTGAATTCGATGTGAATACTTTTCCCGGGGCAATGCAGCTAAAAGTACAAAATCGTTTGCTGCAGCCTGGAGTCGATTATATGGTAGATCCAGCCTCGGGTTCGTCAAATACCGAATGGAATTATCGTTATTTGGATCGGGAGTCTTTGTTTTCGCAAGATACCATGGAATTGCTCCTACATGAGTTGCGCAATACCAGAAGTTGGAACAGTTTGGTGATTGATCCTCGAGGATTACATGGAGACACCTTGAAAGAAGTGAAGTCTTTTGCCCGGGCATTGACAGAAGCTTGTCACGTGATTTTACTGAGCGAGGAGAAATTTGTTTTTTCGGTGGCATCCGAACAATTGCGCTTCAGTTTAATTTATTTGAAACCCGAAAGCTATGTTTCCGGGGCGAAGGTCGAGAGCCACATTCAGGCACAGTGGAAAGAAAATCATGTTTCCAGAAATGTGATGGCTTATTTGCCAGCCAAAAGGTGGACGAGAAAGACCGTGTTCGTCACGGCGCATTATGATCATCTGGGAATGATGGGGTCAGAGACCTATTTTCCGGGGGCGAATGACAATGCCAGTGGAACCTCCATGCTTTTTGCCCTGGCTGACCATTTTAAAAAGCATCGTTCCAGATATAACATGGTTTTCATCGCCTTTGCCGGGGAGGAAGCAGGATTATTGGGATCAAAATATTTCGTGGAACACCCACCAGTCCGACTGAAGAAGATTCGCTTTTTGCTTAACTTGGACATCATGGGCAGCGGAGAAGAAGGGGTAACTGTTGTAAATGGCTCGGTTTACCGGGATCAGTTTGATCGCCTGGTCGCTCTCAATGAAAAGGAACAGTTGCTGCAGAAGATCAAAATAAGAGGCAAAGCAGCCAACTCAGACCATTACTGGTTTAGCGAAAAAGGAGTCCCATCCTTTTTTATCTATACGATGGGACCCAATAAACATTACCATGATGTTTTTGATACTTACGACGAATTGTCATTCGCCGCTTACGAAAATGTCGTGAAACTACTCGTCAGTTTTGTAGAGCAATTATAACTTAATAATTGGCAAAAACCAACTGGACGGTTTGTCCATACCGGGGGCCAAATTGCTCCATGCACCAATCCCGCAATAAGAGTAGATCTTCTGCGCTGTGAAGCCTTGAAATGGCCTTACGCAATTCCTTCTTAAAAAGCACCTGGTCGAAACTAACTTGTTTCAACACTTTTTTACTGAATTCCAACATGACCTTTTCTATTTTGATTTCCTAATAAAATTAATCAAAAAAATAGACGAAGGTTTTGAATTAAGAAATTTTAAGAATTTTTTAATCGATCAACGAGGGAAGTGGTAGAGTATCCCTGTTCCAGTTCAATGACCCTTACTTCTCCACCATGTGCTCGAACGGTATCGGATCCAACAATGAATTTTTTTGCTTTCGGGTCTTTTTCCTCCGGATCATAATCTGCACCCTTGACCAATATATCTGGCTGGAGCGATTCAATCATCGCTTCAGGAGTGTCTTCTTCAAAAAAGACGACCAGGTCAACAAAACCAAGGGCGGCAATTAAAAGTGCCCGGGCTCCCTCATTGTTGAGAGGGCGTTCCGGTCCCTTATTTTGTCTGCGTACGGAATCGTCTGTGTTGAGAGCAACAACGAGTCGGTCTCCCAGTTCTGCAGCCTTGGCCAGATAGGTCACATGTCCCTGGTGTAAAATATCAAAACAACCATTGGTGAAGACCACGCGATTTCCCTGGCTTTTCCAGGCAGCCAGTTTTCGAAGGGCCTGATCTTTCTCGACAATTTTTTGCTGAACATAACTAAGTCGTGACATCTTTTTGTTGATGATTTTTAGGAAGTAAAAACAACGAAATAAGTCCGAGCAAAATAAGGAATAAGGTTTGAGAAACCCAAATGAGCATTCCAATCGCATTTCCAATAGCCAGGGCCTGGGGCTGCTCGTCACCCAGATAATATACAACAACCAATCCGACAAGCAAAGGGAAGGTTCCAATACCACCATTCGTAAACATGATACCTAAAGAACCAGCGAGGAAAGCGAGGAGAATGGCTTTTGCAGGGAGGTCCTCTGTGGCATCCAGACTGAAGAAACAAATCCAGAAATAACATACGTATAAGGCCCAAATAAAGAGGCTGTGAGCTGCAAACAAAAGAGGATTTTTGGCCTTAAAAATGGAAAGGAGTCCATCCCAGACACCCCGAATAAACTGAAAAAGTTTTTGCCTCCAATTTTCCTTTTTCCAAAGCAAGAAAATGACGATCCCGACGATTAGAATTAGTATAATCAACAGGACCTTCCATGTGAAAAAAGTGTCGTTTCCATCAGAAGAGACTGGACTGAAGCGATTCTTGATTTGAAGCAGAATTTCTTTAAAGTCTTCGGCGGCGAGGAAAAAGGTGAAGAGCGCAATGGAACCTAACATGAATAGATCGACGGCTCGTTCGGCGACAATGGTTCCAAAACCTTTGGAGAAAGGAACACCATCTGAACGATATAGCATAGCTGCCCGGGAGGCCTCACCAGCCCGTGGAATCGTCATGTTGATCAGGTAGCCGATCATGATGGCGTGATAGCGATTCCAGAAATTACTTTGATAACCCAGAGGTTCGAGCAATAATTTCCAGCGAAAGGCCCTTGAAAAACAAGCAGTGATGGTCATGACCAGGGCCAGTACAATCCAGACGTAGTTCGCTTCCCGAATGGCCTGATAAAAGGTGTCTAGTGATTTCTGAGACATGCCCGTAAAGAAGATCCAGATCAGGTAAATCCCGAGTGCCAGTGGAAGTACAGTTTTGATCAGTTGGATCCAGTTAATTTTCATGGGGTCCTGATTCGATTGCTTTGTTCGTCTGGAAAAACAAGTTTCGGCTTGAAGTTTTGGGCTTCTTCCGGAGTCATAAATCCGTACCCAATAATAATGATAATATCATCAACCGCCACTTTTCTCGCTGCCGGACCGTTCAGACAAATGGTGCCACTGTCTTTTTCTCCCTTAATGACATAGGTTTCGAAGCGCTCACCATTATTAACATCTACAATTTGAACGCGCTCTCCTTCCAGTAAGCCAGAAGCGATCATGAGGCTTTCATCAATGGTAATACTCCCGATATAATTTAGTTCCGCCTGGGTCACCCGAACCCGATGGATTTTTGATTTGACAACCTGAATAAACATGACACTTTTTTAGCAAAATGGCTACAAAGGTAAACCAATTTAGTCATGCAGAAACGGAAAATTAAATTAAGGAATCACCACCTGATTGTCGATCAGTCGAATTGCTCCGGCATAAGCGGCAACACAAGCAACGGTACCCGGCACCCATTTGGAATCCAGCACCTCGAAAGTTTGCGGATCAATCATCTCAAAATACTCCAGTTTCAAGCCGCTTTTTTGGTAGAATCCTTCCATGTAAATTTTTAGGTCCGAGGGGGTGTAGCTTTCAGATAATTGCTTGGCCAGGGTCAAAGACTCATTGATGCTAAGTGCCATTTTTCGTTCTTCAGAACTCAGGCGTTGATTCCGGCTGCTCATGGCGAGTCCGTCATTGTCACGAATCGTCGGGCAGGAGACAATCTCGATAGGAAGTTTCATTTCCCGGGTCATTCTTCGGATGACTGCCAGCTGTTGGAAATCTTTCAGTCCGAAAAAGGCCTGATCCGGTCGAACCAGATCAAATAAGCGATAGACGACCTCTACAACTCCTTGAAAATGCCCCGGGCGAAAGGCTCCTTCTAGTACTTGATCGAGCACTCCAAGAGGAACTTCTGGCGCCTGGTAGCTATCTGGGTAAATTTGCTGTTCAGTAGGGAGAAAAGTACCATGACATCCGGCTTCGGCCAGCATCGCACAATCTTTTTCCGGGCTGAGAGGATATTTCTCAAAATCCTCCCGGTTATTGAACTGAGTAGGGTTCACAAAAACACTGGCAATGACAATATCACAGCTTTCCAGGGCCTTTCGAACCAGGGAGAGATGTCCCTCGTGCAAGGCACCCATCGTGGGAACAAAACCAATGAGCAGCTTTTTTTTTCTGTGGTCATCCACAAAAAGCTGCAGGGAGTCGATGTCTTTGAAAAGCTTCAATTTTTTAACGTTCTATCGGTGTTTGCAAGGGGACAAAACTAGGAGCTTTTTTGGAAATAAGCGATAAAATCACTACTTTTGTAGCGTAAATTAAACAATCAGTCACCTTTATGGAGAAAAAAAAGATTCTTTTTGTTTCGCAAGAAATAGCCCCTTTTGTACCCAAGTCAGAAATTGCTAATGCAACAAGAAGATTACCCCAAAGTATCCAGGAAGCAGGGAAGGATATTCGCGTGTTCACACCAAAATTCGGATGTATTAATGAGCGAAGACACCAGTTGCATGAAGTGATTCGATTATCCGGAATGAATATTATTATTGACGATAAGGATCACCCCTTATTGATCAAAGTCGCATCCATACCGACAGCCCGTCTACAGGTTTATTTCATTGATAATGAAGAGTTTTTTGCCAGAAAGAGTGCATTGAAGGATGATGAGGGGAATTATTTTGAGGATAATGATGAGCGAGCAATGTTTTTCTGCCGTGGGGTCCTGGAGACAGTTAAAAAATTGGGATGGAAACCAGATGTGATCTACTGTCACGGATGGATGGCATCATTCATGCCGCTTTACTTAAAGCATATTTACCACAAAGAACCTCATTTCGCAGATTCGAAAGTAATTTTGAATTTGTATGATGAGGAAATTAACAATAATTGGGATGAGCGCTTTGTCGAAAAGCTTAAATTTGAAGGCTTTGACAAAAAAGTGCTGGCAGAGTTAGAAGGTGCGAACTATGAAAAAGTCATGCGTTCGGTTTTCAAATGTACAGATGGTTTGGCACAGGGAGTAAAGGAGATGAATCCGACCTTGCAGGCCTTGTACGATGAAGCATCTTGTTTGAAACAGGATTTCGTAGAAGAAGAGTTTCAGGCCAAGACAATGTCAGAATTTTTTGACAGGGTAATTGAAGAAGAAGTGCTCGTTTAATTAGCGTTAAAATTCATTGAAACAACAAGTTTTTGTCGTCGGGATCTCATTGAGTATGATCCTGGCCCTTTTTTCTTGTAAAAAGGAAAAGTCGCTGGTAGGAAAGGATGGAATTAATCAGGAATTTTTATTGAGTTCCGACGGAACCGATACATTTCAGTTGATTACGTATTCCAAGCTGGAAGATTCGCTGGTGTCCAGTAATTCGGGAACAAGTTTACTGGGGTCCTATAACGATCCGGTCTTCGGAAAGGTTGAATCTGAGTTTTATACGCAGATCAGACTTTCGGGACTTACTCCGAATTTTGGAGATTTAAGTGCCATCGCGATTGATTCTTTTGTCCTGGGATTGACTTTCACGGATTATTATGGAGAACTTGGGGAACAAAGTTTTGAAGTATATGAGTTGGATGAAGATTTGTCCATCGATTCGGTGTATTATGCCCACCAAAACAGGTTGGTGAAACCGGTAAATTTGATCGATCCAAATAGAAATGTACTTCTTCCGGATCCGATCAATCCAACGGTAATTGATGGCGTTGAAGTAGATGCCCAGCTTCGCCTGTATCTGGATACTAATCTGGCGAGAACCATGATGGAAGAATCCGAGAACAATCCGCAATCTTTCGCGACAAACGAGGATTTTGCATCCTTTTTTAAAGGGCTTAATGTTCGGGTGAATAATGGTGCACAGGCAGTTGGGGAAGGCGCAATCTTATCGTTTTCTTTGAGTAATTCCCTGTCCAAATTGACTGTTTACTACCGCCAGGACGGACAAAACAAAACCTTTGATTTTTTGATGAATTCCTTGAGCGCGGATCACAATCATTTGACATTTGATCGCACGGGATCTCCTTTTGGGGATTTGTTGGCAAATCAGACGTTAGGTCAGCAACAATTCTATGCGCAGGCCAATGTAGCGAGAGGAATCATTGAATTTCCTGGAATTTCAAATCTTCCGAAAAACACGGTCATTCAGTCTGCTCGATTAGAGTTACCAGTCAGTTACTTTTCCGGGGATGAATTGTATCCGAGCACTTCAATCTCGGTTTCAGCGAGAATTAGCGAGGAAGATGAACAATTATATGTACTTGGAGTGACAGGGCAATACAGTGATTACACAAAAAGTTATATCTTAGACCTAAGAGATTATCTGCAACAAATCGTGAGCGGGCAGGTTGAAAACATGGGAATCCACGTTGCACCCACGAAAATGATATCATCGGTTGAACGAATTGTATTTAACGGTCTGGATGCACCGCTCAAAAAGCAGCCGAAACTGCAAATCGTTTATACCACCTACTAAAATACTCGGCTATGTGTGGAATAGTTGCTTACATCGGTCAAAAGGAAGCATATCCTATTTTGATCAAAGGACTTAAAAGACTGGAGTACCGCGGGTATGACAGTGCCGGAATTGCTCTGTTGGATCAGGGAGAACTGAAAATATACAAAAAGCAAGGGAAGGTAGCCATCCTGGAAGAATTTGCAGCTGATAAAAACTGTGAAGGAAAAGTCGGGATTGGTCATACACGTTGGGCAACTCACGGATTGCCGAATGATACGAATTCACACCCACATTTTAGTGAAAACAAAGACATTGCCCTGATTCATAACGGGATTATTGAAAACTACAATGTCTTGAAGGAAGAGTTGGAGCACCGCGGACACAAATTCATCAGCGAAACGGATACGGAAGTATTGGTCCACCTAATAGATGATATCCGAAAACGCGAGAAGGTTAGTTTGGCAGAGGCCGTTCGAATGGCTTTGTTGAGTGTTACCGGGGCCTATGCCATTGTGGTTATTTCCAAAGACAATCCGAATCAATTGGTGGCGGCAAGAAAAAGTAGTCCTCTGGTCGTTGGAATCGGAAAAGAAAATGAATATTACCTGGCGTCAGATGCGACTCCAATTGTGGAATATACGAAGCAGGTCGTTTACCTCAATGACGAAGAGATTGCGGTAGTTGATTTGAACGAAGGCTTTAAAATTGTACACCTTTCCAATCAGGAAAAGACCCCTTATGTGCAACAGCTTGAAATGAATCTGGAAGCCTTGGAAAAAGGAGGCTTCGAGCATTTTATGCTGAAAGAAATTTTTGAACAACCACGGTCCATACATGACTGTTTCCGCGGAAGATTGAACGTGGAGCAGGGGTGGGTTTCGCTAGGAGGACTGAAAGAGTACGAACAGAAATTAGTCAATGCGGAAAGGATTGTCATGGTTGCTTGTGGAACATCCTGGCATGCCTGTTTGGTAGGAGAATATTTGATCGAGGATTTGGCACGGATCAATGTTGAGGTGGAATATGCTTCTGAGTTTCGTTACCGAAATCCAATCATTGGTGAGGATGATATTGTGATAGCTGTATCGCAATCTGGCGAAACGGCCGATACATTGGCCGCACTGGAATTGGCAAAGTCAAAGGGTGCGACGATCCTGGGGATTTGTAATGTAGTAGGATCTTCCATCTCACGGATTACAGATGCCGGATCATATACGCATGCCGGTCCGGAGATCGGAGTGGCTTCAACCAAGGCTTTTACAGCACAGGTGACGATTCTGACGCTTCTGACCTTGTTTTTGGCACATAAGAAAGGAACCATTAGTCAAAGCGCCTTCCAATCGATGCTTTGTGACCTGGAAGCAATTCCGGATCAGGTAAAACGAATTCTGGAAAATGATCCAAAGATCAAAGAGATTTCCGCCATTTATAAGGACGTGCGTAATGCCCTTTACCTGGGTAGAGGTAGTTCATTCCCGGTGGCGCTGGAAGGAGCCCTTAAATTGAAAGAAATTTCATACATCCATGCGGAGGGATATCCAGCGGCTGAAATGAAACACGGTCCGATTGCATTAATTGACGAAGAAATGCCAGTAGTGGTGATCGCTACCAAGGGAACTTCATATGAAAAAGTAGTTTCTAATATTCAAGAAGTCAAGGCGCGAAAAGGACGGATTATTGCTATTGTCACAGAAGGAGATCGGCAAGTGAAGGAGTTGGCAGATCATGTGATTGAAATTCCGGAAACGAATCAATACCTCGTACCGCTATTAGCAACAATTCCATTGCAATTGCTTTCTTATCATATTTCGGTAATGAGAGGCTGTAATGTGGATCAACCTCGAAATCTTGCGAAGTCCGTAACGGTAGAGTAAAGACTTTTAGAACTTGCATTTCGTACTTTTTTTCACTACTTTGTAGTCAGTTTGCTATTGCTTATGAGAAGAAGAGTCAGGTTCTTTCAGAGGATCATGATAGCGGTCATGATTATTGTGAACGTGTTATTTTACCTCTTACGGGTGGAAGTATCATGGATCAATGCACTGACCATTTCCGTCTTGAGCGGACTCTTTATCTATTTTTCACTTACATTTGTTGCTTTGTTAGCCCGACGAAAGTCAGAGCGAGTGTTCGTTGAAAAATGATAGAATAAAATGATGAAGCCTCTTGTATTGTTGGTGATCACGATGTTGATCTCCGGTGGCCTTTGGTCCCAAAAGAAAGTATTGACCCCCGAATTGTTGTGGAAACTGAAACGGATGTCAGGAGGGACAGTTTCTCCGGATGGACAGAAGGTATTGTACCAGTTGAGATCATATTCACTGGAAGAAAATAAGGGAAATACAGACCTTTTTGTGTATGATTTGGGAACTGGAAAAATTACTCAGTTGACAGATACTCCTTTTTCCGAAATGGAAGCACAATGGGGACCAGATCGCAATATTTGGTTTCTGTCTTCGGAAAGCGGCTCCCTTCAACTGTGGCGAATGGATTCAGAGGGACAACATAAAAAACAACTGTCTCAACGGAAAGAATCTGACATCGAAGGATTTCGCGTTTCACCGAATGGGAAAGAGGTGATTTTATTGAGACCGGTCAAGGTGAAAAAGGATATTGTAGAGAAGTATCCGGATTTACCTCTGGCAGAGGCCAGAATCGAAGATGACCTGATGTATCGCCACTGGAATGCCTGGTCTGACGGGAGTAAAAGGCATTTGTTTCTGCACCGTTTAGCGAATGATCTGTTGGAAGATGAGGGAAAGGATCTAATGGAAGGAGAGCCTTTTGATGGTATCATTCCTCCTTTTGGGGGCCTCGAGAATATTTCATTTAGTCCGGATGGAGCCAAGATTGCTTATGCATCGAAGAAAAAAATCGGAAAAGAATTTGCAATCAGTACGAATAGTCAGATCTACGAATACGAAATTCGAACAGGAAAAACGACCTTATTGACTAAATCCTACAAAGGATATGACACAGCGCCATCATATAGTTCAGACGCTTTTTTCCTAAGTTGGTTGAGTATGGCAAAAGATGGTTTTGAATCGGATAAGAATGACATTATTCTTAGAGATCTCCGAAGCGGAAAAGATAAAAACCTGACAGCCAAACATGACCTAACCGTTGAAAGTTATCGCTTCTCGAATGACGGAAAAACAGTTTATTTCATTGCACCTTATCAGGGAAGTAAGCAGTTGTTTGAACTGGAGGTAAGTTCGGGAGACCTGAAACAGCTGACTGAGGGACAACAGAACTATCTTTCTGTCGATTTGGCGGGTGGACAGTTGATTGCCCTGCGACAATCCATGACGGCACCAACCGATATGTATTCAGTGATGCGTTCGAATGGAAAAGCACGAAGATTGACAGAGGTAAACAAAGAAGTATTAGAAGGAATTGAGTGGCCTAAGATCGAGAGCAGGTGGATCAATACGACCGATGACAAAAAAATGTTGGTGTGGCTGATTTTGCCACCGGATTTTGATCAATCCAAAAAGTATCCTACGCTATTATACTGTCAGGGAGGACCACAAAGCATGGTCAGCCAGTTTTTCTCTTATCGCTGGAACTTTAGTTTGATGGCATCACAAGGTTATGCGGTGATTGCTCCAAATCGACGCGGACTCCCAGGTTTTGGACAGGAATGGAATGACGAAATTTCCGGAGATTGGGGCGGACAGGCCATGCGTGATTATCTGGCCGCGACAGATGAACTGAGCAAGGAATCCTTCATTGATGAGTCCAAAATGGGTGCAATTGGTGCTTCGTATGGTGGATACTCTGTGTATTACCTAGCTGGAATTCATGAGAACAGATTCAAAACGTTCATTTCTCATTGCGGACTTTTCAATCTGGAGAGTTGGTATGGAACCACCGAAGAATTGTTTTTTGCGAATTGGGATAATAAAGGGCCTTACTGGTTGCCAAAGAATCGGGAGTATTATGAAAAGAATAGTCCTCACAAATACGTGAATAACTGGAATACCCCGATGTTAGTGATTCATGGAGGGCATGATTTCAGGGTGCCGGAAAGTGAGGGAATGCAGGCTTTTCAGGCCTTGCAGGTGAAAGGAATTCGGTCCAAGTATTTATATTTTCCAAAAGAAGGACACTGGGTCCTGAAGCCACAAAACGGCGTGCTTTGGCACCGGGAATTTTTTGAGTGGTTGGATACGGATCTGAAATAATCAGGAACCTGGCAATCACTTTTTTAGGAGGAATCATCCGTGAATTAACCCGCAGGTAGGAAGGTCAGTACGAGATACGGCCTCCTAACCGGAAAAATCATTTAAAATTCACTATATTTGTGGGTTTTGGCTGGTAGAACATGTGGCAGAAAATAGCAAAAATCATATTGAGAAATCGCTGGTTTATCCTGGCGATTTTGCTTATTCTAACAGTTTTCTTCGGATATTTTGCTTTCACCGGGCTAAAAATTGACAACAAGTATGGGAACATGCTTCCCAAAAATTCCGTCGCCCAGCGCAATTATTATAAATTCAAAAAAACCTTCGGAGAGGATGGATCAACCTTGGTTATTGCCATCCAGGCGGATTCTCTTTATACGGAAACCCTCTTTCGGGAGTGGAAAGAATTAGGAGATTCAATTCTGCAAATTGACGGGGTTAACAGTGTTATTTCGGAAGCGACGCTGTTTTCGATCCACAATAATAAAGAGGAGCAAAAGTTTGAAGCGAAGCGCGTTTTTTCGGATGTTACTTATCAGGAAAAGAGCATAGATGATATCCGAAATGAGATTAAACGAAATCCAATTTATGACGGGATTCTCTACAATGATTCGAGCAATGTTTCCTTGATGATGGTCACGATGGATGAGCGCTTTCTTTCTGATCAGAAAAAGTCGAAAGTTGTTCTTGACATCGAAGAGTTGGCAGAAAGCTATTCGGATGATTTTGGAAAAGTACACTTCGCAGGTCTGCCTCACATTCGGGTGGTGGTCGGGAAGCGGATCATCCGTGAAATGTACATCTTTATTGGCTTGGCCATCTTTGTGACCTCCCTGCTGTTGTATTTGTTTTTTAGATCATTTAGAGTGGTGGCGATCTGTAATGCGGTGGTATTTATTGCCGTGATCTGGTCCATGGGAAGTATTGGAATTTTAGGCTTCAATATTTCAATCATGATGGCCCTGATTCCTCCGTTGATGATTGTGATTGGGATTCCGAACTGTATTTTTCTGATGACCAAATATCACCAGGAGGTCAAAGGTCATGGAAATAAGATTAAGGCGCTGGCGGTAGTGATCACAAAAATAGGGACAGCTACCTTCCTGACGAACTTTACAACAGCACTTGGTTTTTCAACCTTCATCTTCACCAATTCGGAGAAACTAACGGAGTTTGGGGTGGTTGCTTCACTGAACATCATGATCGTGTTTGTCCTGTCGATCTGTATTATTCCAATCATCGCGTCGCTTTCCAAAAAGCCAAAGGATCGCCACCTGAAGCACCTGGAACGCAAGTTCGCAAGAGGTTTTCTGGAAAGATTGGTTCAAGTTACCTCTTTCAAAAGACCATGGGTGTATGCCATTGCCTGTCTGGTTTTGTTGTTAAGCGGGATTGGAATGGCCAAAATGGAGGCCACAGGAAACATTACGGGAGACCTCCCGGATGATGACCCGATTTTGAAAGATGTTCAGTTTGTGGAGAAGCATTTCGGAGGAGCTATTCCATATGAAATACTGGTAAATTACAAGCAACCGGGCCGACTATTCAAGTCCCAGACGGTACGCAAGGTAGAAGCGATTCAGGAGATGTATGCCGAAGACAGTTTATTCTCAAAAAGTCTGTCTTACGTGGATTTCATGAAAGTGGTCAACATGGCTTATCATGAGAACAATCCGGCATTTTACAAGGTGATTTCCAACCGGGATAAAAAGCGTTTGAAAAGTTATCTGGATAAATTTGACATGTCGAGTTCGACAGCCGGGAATATGTCACTCAAGGAGTTGATTGATACCACCACCACCACCCTACGAATCCGGACGCAGATGAAGGATATCGGGTCTTATGAAGTGGCGGATAAAGTGGATTCCATGCTCCTGAAAGTAGATTCTATTTTAAATCCGGAGAAGGTGCGTTGGGAAGCGGCTTATGAGCAATATTCGAAGGGGAAGCAATCTTATATTGACACCTTGTTGCAAGATCCGGGGATTTACAATACAATGACGGTTCTTCTCAGCAAAGGAGACTCGGAGCTATTGATGGAGTTTGATCTGGATCCGGAAAAAATAAAATCGTATTACAAACAGGAAGATTTTAAGGAAAAATTACGGGAAGCGATCGATCAGGAGTATTTTGGAGTCGTGTTTACCGGAACTTCAGTGGTCGCTTCAGAGGGAACACAATATTTGGTCAAGAACCTGATTACGAGTTTGCTTTTTGCCGTCATTACGATTTCCTTATTGATGGCCCTTTTATTCCGTTCCTGGCGCATGGTACTGATTTCATTGGTTCCAAATGTCATCCCCTTATTGTTTACGGCCGGAGTGATGGGTTGGATGGGAATTCCGTTGAAACCGTCAACTTTGCTGGTATTTAGTATTGCATTTGGTATTTCGGTGGATGACACCATCCACTATCTGGCCAAATACCGTCAGGAACTGAAGTCCCACAAATGGGAATTGAAACAATGTGTGATTAATTCCATTCGCGAATCAGGGCTGGGGATGTTCTATACATCCATTGTGCTGTTTTGCGGTTTCTCGATGTTCAGTTTTTCTCAGTTTGGAGGAACACAGGCGCTTGGCTTACTTGTTTCCCTGACACTTTTGGTGGCGATGGTAACAAACCTCGTACTGCTTCCTTCCCTGTTACTTACATTGGATAGAAGAATTACCACCAAATCCTTTGAAGAACCTTACTTTGAGGTGTACGATGAAGATTCGGACATTGAATGGGACGACCTGCAAGTAAAATCACAATTGGAAAACAACCCTCAGGAAGAAGAACAGGATGCTTAAATTGGAAGAGTATGCCGGACTCATTGAGTCTGAGTTGCAAAAACGAAAATTTCCGGAGTCCCCGACAAACTTATACGATCCGCTCAGATATTTCATGACTCTTGGAGGGAAGAGAATCCGGCCGGTTTTAGCCCTGATGGGAGGAAATCTTTTCGGAGCTTCCTTTCCGGAAGTGATGCCAGCGGCCATGGCAATTGAGTATTTTCATAATTTCTCTTTAATTCATGATGACATCATGGACGAAGCTCCTCTACGACGAGGAAAACCAACAGTTCATGAACGATGGGGGAGGGATATTGCGATCCTGTCGGGAGATGTTTTGCTCGTCAAAGCCTATCAGGAGTTGAATAAACTCAACCGTGCACACGTTCCGGATTTGCTGGAGGTCTTTAACCGGACCGCCGTGGAGGTATGTGAAGGGCAACAAATGGACATGGACTTCGAAAGCCGGGAGGATGTAACCAGAGAAGAATATCTGGAAATGATTCGACTGAAAACTTCCGTCTTGCTTGGTTGCTCACTGGAAATGGGAGCAATTGTGGCTGGGGCAGCGAAAAGCGATTGTCAGCATTTGTATGACTTTGGAATGAATTTGGGCATTGCGTTTCAGATTCAGGACGACTTGCTCGACCTGTATGGAGACCCGGAGAAGTTCGGGAAGCAGGCAGGAGGAGATATTATCGCCGGCAAGAAAACAATTTTATTGATCGAAGCTGTTGAAAGAGCTCAGGGAGCAGATCATCAGGCCTTGAATGAAGCAATGAAATTGGAAGCAGAGCAACGTGTCGAAGCAATTCTTCCGCTGTTCGAACAACTTGGCATCCGGCAAATGGTGATTCAGGAACGTGATGAATACAACCGGAAGGCCCTGGAGGCATTGGAAGCCATTCAGCGCACAGACGAAGAAAAATCGGCCCTTATCGGGATGATGAATTTCCTTAAAGCCAGGGAATTATAAGAATGATAAAAGTAGCTTTCAAAAATTCCCGAAGCGGGATATTTTGGATAAAATATAATTAACTTTGGAGATCATTCATCAGGCATGCGGAATCTCATAGCTTTTTTCAAGCGCTTTCAGGTGTTTTTGTTCTTTGCTTTGCTGCAAATAGCGGCCTTTTCGCTCTATTTTTCAACGATGAGTTTCCCAAGAAGTCAATACCTGACAACGGCCTCCATTGTTTCAGGAAATATCCTGTCAGTTCGAAATGAAGTGAACAAATTATTTTCGCTTGCAGCGGAGAATCGCAAGTTGCAAGAGCAAAATGTGCTGTTGAGGAAACAACTTCCGCTGACCTATGTGCAATTGGATCGTCGTTTGTATCAGATCAATGATACGGTCCACCTACAGCGCTTTGAGTATCTCCCGGCAACAATTATCAATTCGACATTCGACAAGAGAAACAACTACTTCACCCTGGACATCGGGAAAAAGCAAGGTGTAGAGCAGGGAATGGGGGTCTTTTCAGACAAAGGAGTAATTGGGATTGTACACGCCAGTAGTACGCATTTTTCGGTAGTAAAATCAGTCTTGACGCAGGATATTAATATGGATGTCATGGTCAAAGAAACAGGAGCGTTTGGACTATTGAAATGGAATGCTTCCACACCGAGAAAAGGTCAGATCACAGGAATCTCCAATGACACGAAAGTGCGTAAGTGGCAAGAGGTTGTAACACGTGGAGGCTCTGGAATTTTTCCACGAGGACTCTCCGTTGGAAAAATCTGTGAAATCGGAACGGTAGAAGGAAAACCCCTGTGGGCGATAGATATTTTGTTTGCGGAAGACTATCGGAAGGTACAAGGTGTCTACGTAGTTAAAAACCTGATGTCAGAAGAGCTAAAAGCCATAGAAGGAAAAATACCGGATGACCCGGATGACGAATGATAGAAATTGTAAGACATAGCGGGAGATTTGTGTTGTTTGTGTTGGCACAGACACTGATTTTCAATCAATTGGAAATTGGATATGGAATTCAATTCATGGTCTATCCCTTGTTCATCTTACTTTTGCCCATTGAGCTGAACATTTTTGTGAGTATGCTGATTGCATTTTTACTGGGTTTTTCGGTAGATATGCTTTCCAATACCTATGGTTTGCACGCTTCATCGGCTGTGCTGGTCGCCTACCTGAAACCGTACTTTTTTAGCATGTTTGAACCCCGGGATAGCTATGAACCGGAAGTAGAACCCAATTTTCACACAATGGAATTCCGATGGATACTGTATGTACATGGGGTTTTGCTGGCATTGCATCATTTGTGGTTTTTTACCATCGAAATTTTTAAATTCAACGAAATTCTGTATATTTTACAGAAGACATTAATCAGTCTCCCCTGCTCGTTTTTATTGTGTATCCTAATCCAATTGGTTTTTGTTAAAAAAGCGAGTACCCGATGAACGTTAGTGCGAGAAAATATGTGATTCTGGCTTTCTTTTTACTGGTTGGAATCATTTATACGATTCGGCTATTTTATATGCAGATCGTTGATGATAGCTGGTCTCTTCGTGCTCAGGAAATTGCTGAAAAAAGGGTTTTAGTGACACCACCAAGGGGAATTGTCTATGATCGAAGTGGAAAGAAAATAGTCACGAACAGAACTTATTACAACCTCATGATGATCGAGGATGAGATTCGGGACCTGGATACCAATGCCTTTGCCGAATTGATTCATTGGACGCCTCAGCAGGTAAAGGATCGTTTTCGGGAAATTGTGAAGGGAGAAGGAACTTATCACAACCCTCATACGGGAAAAACAACCTCTAATTATCAGCGGATACGAGCCTATCCTTTTGTGAAGGAACTGACAACCGATGAGATGTCCCGGATCGCGCCATACCTGGAAAATTTTCCGGGATTTTTTGAAGAGATTACCTCGATGAGAAGTTACCCCTATGCAAATGCGGCCAACATCCTGGGGTATTTGTCGGAAGCAAACCGGGAAGAGATTAAAAAAGATAAGTTCTATCGCCCTGGAGACTACATTGGTCGGGCAGGGATTGAACGCTATTATGAAAGTGAATTGCGTGGAGTCAAGGGTGTTCACTATATAGTAACATCTGCATTGAACAATGCGATCGAAGCCTATGAGGGAGGGAAGTATGATACCGTTGCAGTTCAGGGACCTGCTTTGAAGCTTGGGGTAGATATGGATCTTCAGGCCTATGGAGAGCGTTTGATGAACCAAAAAAGAGGTTGTATCGTTGCCATCGAACCAGCTTCCGGAGAGATTCTGAGTTTGGTATCGTCTCCGTCGTTTGACCCGAATCTCTTTGTGGGAAGAAGGAATGTAGCAGAGAATTATCCCAAACTATTGGCTGATCCAGATAAGCCTCTGTTTCCGCGGCCACTTGCTTCCGAGTATCCTCCGGGTTCGATTTTTAAATTGATTCAATCCCTAGTTGCTCTGCAGGAAGGAGTGATTACCGTAAATACCGGCTTCCCCTGTACGAAAAGCATGGTGGGTTGTCACAATCACCCAACGGCAACGGATATCAAACGGGCGGTGCAGTACTCTTGTAACCCATACTATTATTATACCATGCGGAAGATTATCCACAAGGGGCGCAAGAAGAACTTCTATGCGGATGCAGAGGCTGGACTGAACGTATGGGCAGACTACATGAAAAGTTTTGGTTTGGGATATAAATTTGATACGGATATTACTGGTTTGCGTCCGGGACTGATCCCGAACTCGAAATACTATGACGGCTGGTATGGACACAATACCTGGGCTTTTAGTACGATTCGTTCCATATCGATCGGTCAGGGAGAGGTCAAGCTGACTCCTTTACAAATGGCAAATGTAGCAGCGATTATCGCGAATCGGGGTTGGTATTACACCCCCCATTTTGTCAAATCTATTGGGGGAAGAGGCCCGTTGCAGACATACCGGGAGAAACAATATACCAAAGTAGACCAGGTACATTTTGACCCGGTGGTGGAAGGGATGAGAAGGGTGGTAAACGAAGCTGGAGGTACGGCACGAAGAGCTCGGATCAATGACATTGTTGTTTGTGGAAAGACTGGAACAGCAGAAAACCCACATGGAGCGGATCACTCAATTTTCATCGCATTTGCTCCAATTGATCAACCAAAAATTGCAATCGCCGTATTCATCGAAAATGCGGGATTCGGAGGAACCTGGGCAGCGCCTATTGCGAGCTTGATGATTGAGAAATACCTGAAAGGAGAAATCAGTGATCGCTATAAAGAACAGCGCATCCTGGAGGCCAACCTGCTGCATTTGAAGAAAAAACCGAAGAAGAAAAAACCATGAGTCGGAGAGAGTCGGCATCAAGAAATATGGATTGGGCCCTGTTTGCGGTCTTGTTGATGTTCCTGTTAATGGGAACCATCAATGTCTATTCGGCAGCCTTTGACCCGGATCATCCACATTTTTTCGATTTTACGCAGAAACATGGGAAGCAGGTCTTATGGGTTTTATTCTCATGCTTTCTTGGGTTTTTGGTTTTTCTAATTGATGCGAGTATTTACCGAAAGTTCGCAATCCCGATTTATCTTTTCTGCATTGTCTTATTGGTAACCGTGCTATTTATGCCCAGTATCAATGGCGCCCGGGCCTGGTTAGGTTGGGGGTCGATGGGGATTCAGCCTGCGGAATTTGCCAAGATAGGAACGGCCATCGCGCTCTCAGGTTACCTGAGTCGGGTGAATGTTCAGCAACAGAATATTAGAACGGTTTTATTAGCAAATTTTCTGATCATTGGTCCAATGGTCCTCATTCTTTTACAGCCGGATGCCGGAACCTTTGTAGTGTTTACCTCATTCCTGTTTGTGATGTACCGGGAGGGAATTACCTACGATCCGATCATCCTGAAATTGGTAAATATCATTCCGGGAGTCAAGTTCAAAAGTACCTGGGTGGGGAGCCACTTTATTCCCATCCTTTTTGTGATCATCTTTTTGTCTTTGGTCACTTTGTTGATGAGTGACAATACGATTACATTTTCCTTCCTTCCGGGGCTCACCATTGCCGGATTCTGGGGGGTGATCCTGTCTTTGTTTATCCTGGCGATCGGAAGTTATTTTCTATTGAAATGGATGACTTCCAAAAGGGATCGGAGAAGAGTAACCCTGATCGTACTGATTGGATTTGTCCTGTGTAGTCTGATTACGGTCTCAGTGAACTATGCTTTTCAAGGCCTGGCCAAGCACCAGAAAGATCGAATTGAATTGTTTTTAGGTCTGAGGGAAGATCCGGACGGAGAGGATTATAACCGAAACAGAGCGATGGCTGCTGTGGGCTCCGGAGGACTGACGGGAAAAGGCTACATGAACGCGAGTGTGGCCAGTATGGAGTCCAATCACGTTCCTGAAAGTGAAACAGACTTCATTTTCTGTCCTTATGCGGAGGAATGGGGTTTTGCGGGTTCTTTTGTTCTGATCGGTCTCTTTATGTTTATGTTGTTCCGGATTGTCCGGATTGCCGAGCGACAGAAATCCCGCTTTAATAGGGTCTATGCCTATTGTGTGGCGATGATCATGTTCTACCATTTTGCGATCAATATCGGAATGAACATTGGTTTTGCACCAGTCATCGGGATTCCTCTTCCATTCTTTAGCTATGGAGGGTCTTCGATGATGTCCTTTTCGATGATGATGTTTATCCTGCTGAAGTTGGATAGTCAGCGGAATGATGTGTTAGTTTAAGTGTTTGGAAATGACTTCCCAGACCTCTTTAGCAGCCTGATCCCAGGAGAACAGCTTGCCTCGCTCCAGACTTTTTTTAGCCAGTTCTGTCCGCAATTCTTCATTTTCCGAGAGTTGGATCATGGCCTGGGTAATTTCTTCTACCTTGTAAGGATCAACCAGAATTCCAGCATCATCAACCACCTCGGGAAGAGCGGTTTTGTTTCCTGAAATGATTGGAATTCCACATTTCATGGCTTCAACAAGGGGGATTCCAAAACCTTCGAAATAGGGAACGTAAACAAGTCCAGATGCGGCAGCACACACACGGGTTAACTCTTCTTGTTCCAATCTTCCGGTGAAGTGAATGTGCTTTTTAACACTTGCGGGAGCTTCCCATGTCAGGCCCTTATGCTTCCAGAGATTTTCTCCTACGATGACCAGATCGAATGCTGGTTCTGAAAGGACACTTTCGCGGTATTGAGTGTATGCCTGAAGGAGTCGGATGAGGTTTTTGCGCGGATGAATGGAACCGATGAATAGAAAATAGGATTGACCTTGTGTGTATCGAGTACGGATGTCCCGACAGTTATTTTCCTCTAGTGGCCTGAATTTTTCGGAAGCACTGTTCCAGATCACGGAAACGTCTTTTTCAGGGACTCCGAAACTTTGGATGATATCTTGTTTCGAATATTCGGAGACGGTGATCAGATGTTTTGCTTTTCGGGCAAATTTTGGGAAGAAATGATTTAGATATCTGGAGGCAGACCGGGGGAGATCTTTGGGGAAGTGAACGAAGTTAATATCGTGGATCACTCCGATCTGAGGAATTTTACTACGTAGAGAAAGATAGCCGTCCGGAGAGAAAAAGAGATCAATTCGATGTTTTTTGATGGCCCGGTAGATGGCAACTTCATACCACATGTAGAACAAAACAGGATGTCGGGCGGGTGGACCTAAAACAATTGGTTTAACATGATCCGCAAAGACAAAATCCGGATCGTAGGGTCGATCGAAGAAAAAATAGAACTCATGTTCCGGATGATTCTGCACCAGGCGTTTGCAAATCTCATAGGTGTACCATCCGAAACCTTCCAAACGACCTTTCAACAAAAAGCGGGTATTGATCGCAATGCGCATAGAACGAAGGTACGAAATTCAACCTTCTTTTGAGGAGTTGACAGAAAACAAAAAACCACCCATCACAGACGAGTGGTTTTCAAAAATACCTTGGCTAAAACTTATTGTGCAATGACAATAGGCCCGGCACAGTCTACCTGATAAGCCGATCCCTGACAATCCACATACACCGTTGCAACATGGTAAATTACCTGAATACAAGCCTGATTTGGTGGGCAATTTGGCTTGGCATATACCTCAACTTTGAATCCGGCATAATTTGGATTTGGACGTGTAAAAACGTCACAATACAGATTCAAGGTTGCATACGAAACCAACTCATAATTGCTTGGCAGATTCAGATTCTCCAAACACGGACGAGCGGCAGCTTCAGCGCGGTGAATAGCGCGCCCTTCAATGTCGTTCGATTGTGCTTGTACCGATAAACTTAATGCAACTGTGGCGATTAGGCCGAAAAGTAGTTTTTTCATAATAATAGTATTTAAAGTTCGAAAGCAAATATAGCATTATTTCTGGAACTCCATCCTTTTTTTAATATATGAGTCATTGATAATCATCTAATTATAGAAAAATTAATCGTAACTTATAAAGAAAGCAGGAGCGGATGAAACAGAGCCTTCTAGGTGTAAAAGGGGAGCAAATCGCGGCAGCATATTTGACTCAGGAGAAATCCTTTGTCATATTGGAGCGAAACTATCGCTTCGGTCACCTGGAAGTTGATTTGATCTGCCAGGATAGGGATTACCTGGTGATTGTAGAGGTCAAGACAAGAGATTATACCTCACTGATTCATCCCCGGGAAGCCGTAAATGCACAAAAGCAGAGGCAATTGATCCGGGCAGCGAACGCATATATTGAATCCCGGGACCTGGACCAGGAAGTTCGTTTTGATGTCGTTTCCATCCGCTTTTGTCAACCTTCTTTTCAGGTAGATCATCTGGAGGATGCCTTTGGCCCCTAGCGGCAAACAAAACCAAGAATAGGAAAATCTTTTTGAGGCAGATTGTCTGATTGGTAGAGGATGTGTTCAAACGTTGCTGCCTCCGTATGCTGTCCGGAGAGGACGTTACTGACCAATTGTCTCACTTCCTGTACTTCAATAAGCTTCATACACTCGTTGTGTCCCTTACATGGAGGAACTTCGAATTCATGGACACAGGGGCTACAGTAAACATTTTTGTAGATGGGATAACAATGAGGGTGATAGCCATATTGCTGTGGTGAGCAGGGACCAAACAGGGCGACCGTTTTGGTACGACTGGCAAAACCAATGTGCATCGGGCCAGTATCATTCGTGATTAACAAAGATGCATGCTGAATCAAACGAATTAATTCTGGGATGGAGGTTTTTCCGGCGAGGTTGACGAGCCGTTCATGAGGTGGACAGGAGTTCAAAACCGTCAGGACTCTGGCCTCTTCACTTTTCGAACCGATGAGGGCAATTTTATATTCCGGGTGATCTTGAACGAGCTGTTGAATTAACTGGGCAAATTGCTTTTCCGGCCAGGCTCTCTCCTCGCGCAAATCAGAAGCGTTGACGTTGACAATGATCAGTTTGTCCCGTTCAAGTTCGTGCGCTTGTGCGCTCCCATGAAGTTCAGAAAGCTGACGAATGGAGGATGTTTCATCAGAAAGTGCCCGGAACATTTGGAGATAGACCTCTGAAATAGGCGCTTTGGTATTGAAAAACATCATGTGCGTGTATAAACCCATCCGGTAATGACTTGAGCGCAGATAGAAACCGATGCGGTTGGTTGCCAGACTTAACGTCGCGATGATGCTACTGAAGTTTGAATAAATTTCAAGATCCAGGTACAGATCAGGACGCTTCTTCCAAAATGAAAAAACAAGGCTGATACAGGATCCCAACATGGGGAAAAATGCATGGTCTTTGAGCACGAATAGTTCATCGACGAGTCCACAAGATTCCACAATTGGGCGGTTAGCCTGACTCGTCACAAAGACGAGTTGGGCATCCGGATATTGTTTGCGTAGTGATTGCAAGAGGGGAGTTGCCTGAATAATGCTTCCCATTCCTTTGAACTTGCAAATGACAATTCGCTGGTACGGGCGATTCAGACGGTGATCGATTCTCAGAATTTTTCCTACTAGTCGAACCACGGCATTGAGCAGAAGAGCCGAAAATCTTCCCAAATATTTGTCGATCCAGATGAGTTTACTCGTATTCATGAATGACTTTTTGGTACCGGAAAACACCCGATTGACAAGAAACCGTTTTTCCGGAAGGTCTTGTTAATCGGAGGAGGTATGGTTCACGGTAACTAAGATAGTGTACAAATGCTGGTAGGGCATAAACGTTCTTTCCTGGTTGCACCCAAAATGAAAAAGAGCCTAGAAAGGTGCTATCAGCTTGAGAGATCATTTCGACCTGAATTTCTTCTTTGGTCCCCTGTTCGGTACCTTCCAATTTTAGAAAATGGGTATTCCCAGAGGGGGTAATGAAAAGCTCGTTTTCAAGCCCTTGAATTTTGTTGTTTTTCAAACTACCTGACTTCTGGCAAAGCATTTGTAGATGCTCTCTCCAAAGGACAGGAAGCGCTCCCATAGCAATCTGTGCCGGACGATGAGAAATGCTGTCTTCTGGAAGTTCACACTTCGGTTTAGGGTGGGATTTATGAATCCATACACAATGCTTTCCGATTAGTTTGAATGGTTTATATTCTTCGTGAAGGTAAGCGCTGAGGAGATAATACCGGAGTGTATTCGGAACCCCATCGGTGGCATCCCAGAAAACGCCGTCTTCCTGATGACGGTAGAGGAGGTAAGGGAGTTGGTATTTTCGAAAACCGATGATTTGTTTCGCCTGGAGAAATTCGTCATGGCTATTTTGAAGCGGCTGACAAAAAATAGAGGGAACTTTTCGCTGCGTATAATAATACAGCATGGGCGTATTGCTAAAGTCAATAAAACTGGCTTCTGGACTCAGATGTTGCGCGAAAAATTCCTGAAAAGGCCTGACCTCCTGAGCCATAAAAGCATCATTCCAAAGGGTTCGTTGGAGTTTGTCCTTCACGGAAGGAATTGCTTTGACCTGTTGGATTCCGGTGAGTAGTTTGCTTTGCTCATTCCATCCATTGTTGAGGTCTTTTAGCCCCACTAAAAACAAGCTGCCTAGCAGACAGAAACCAACAGAAACCAGGCGAACAAAGCGTTTTGTTCGAAGCGGGAAATAGAGATAGAGAAAGAGGGTAATGATGGGGTAAATGAAGGCGGAGATATAACTTTCACTGCCTTCCACAAAACTGTGACGAACCAGTCCACGCTGTGCATTCAGCAGATAGAAAAAAATCATGAAGTGGAGGCAGATACTGATAAAAGGCCACTTTTTCAGGCTTCCAGAACGATGGTGTTGGTACAAATGATATAAGCCCATCAGAACAACGCTAAAAGGAAGAATGAAATAGTGTAAATAGTAATAGCGGTCATGGTGATAGCTTACATCCAGCCAACCGTGATTTTGTGCTCCGGAAAAGTAGTGATAAACCTGTGCTAGATTCGTACCCAGGGAAACGCCCTGGATAGCTGCCATGATGATCAGGGTCAGGATGAATCCGGATAAAATAACGATGCAGGGAATGAGGATTTTTGGCCAGGAAAGCCGTCCTTTCTGAATGACGATGAAAGTGAACAGACAGGCACCACCACCAGCTACCAGGAAATCCATTTTCCAGAGGGCAATGAACAGTCCCAACAGTACCAGTTTCCAGTAATTCCAGGACTTCTCCGGGTTTTGATAGAGCTGAAATAGTGCAAACACGAGCAGCAGACTAACCGCATAGGTGCTGGAGAAAAGGATTTGATGGAAAGGGAGGAGCAAACAGATCAATAAAGCAAATGCCCAGTTTCCGAACAAACGAAGGAGCAAAAAGTACAGGATCGCTAAAGGAATGAGCGCTTCCAGAAAATCGTAGGCCGCAAATGAAAGAGCGCTGTCATAGCCGTTGAGCAAAGTGTATAGGATTCCCTGGTAGAGATCATGAAGTAGATGTGATCCAAAGAAATCGACGAAAGGAACTTCGCCATGAGCGAACATTCGCATGACACCGTTGGCTTGATTGGCGTATTCAAACATTTCCGTATGCTGTGGAATTTGAAACAGCTGATACGCAGACCATGAACAAACAAAAAGGGCTACTGGTGCAAATTGTTTAGAGAGTAAATTCCGGATATTAAAGTGAGCACGTTTAAAGTCTTCCTGCCCTTTGAAACAATCTCTAAGAATCAGTGAAATCACTGCCAGGAGTAGAGTCAGGGCCACTGCAGGATAACTGAGCCAGGACCATTCATGTTGCTTGGCTACGAGGAAAATTTCGCTTCCGAGGGGATAGATAAGAGGAATTAACACCACCTTGCGAAGTCTGAAGACCCACAAATACGTTTGTTTGTTCAGGTAGAAAAGGAGAAAAAACAGGATAGAGGCAAGATTCCAAATGGTGTAAAAATCAATGAGGCGTGCTTTTCCGGACAGGCTGAGTAAAGTAACAATTAGATAACTGGCACTAAATCCGTAACTATAGGCCAGGAGGTACAGCTTTTGGTTGGTGTTTGGAATTTTTTGGGCAGCCAGACGGATGATCAGATGGATGCCAGGAATGAGTGCCAAACAAAAGAGGACTTTCAGGGCAGGAAAGGAATCAACCTCCATGAGTTGAAAAAGCAGAAGCGGAATCCCAAAGTAAGAGAGTCCTCCGAGCCATTTTATTTCAGGGAGTTCTTTCAGGTGATGACGCCATTTTCCAAGCAAAAACAGTAGGCCGGAAAATAAAAGAATAAAAGTCCCGAGAGCCCTGTAATAGAGAGATACACGTTTGGAAATACTATAATTGTTAGTTGTGGCGACGCTGACGGTTCCCTCAAAATGATTGTATTCGAAGGAATAAGAAGCAAAAATCCAGTAAACAATTCCCAATGCTGCAAACAGGCTTATCCCCATAAGATATGGGCCAGGTTTCAGGGATGGGGCTAGATTATTTCGGAACATGCTTGATTTTTCGAACCGCGTACTTGGTTAGCCGAAGTTAATCAAATTAAGTCTTTTATACCCTTCATAGCGTGTTGAAATTGAAAAAACTGACTAATTTTAATGCGTGCAATTCAAGGATGTCATCGGTCAAAAGGAGATTAAGCACCACCTGATTCAGGAGGTGTTGCAGGATAAGATCAGTCACGCACAGCTTTTCCTGGGATCGTCGGGTTATGGTTCCTTGCCTCTCGCATTGGCTTTTATCCAGTATTTGTTCTGTGAGAACCGACAGGCAGATGATAGTTGTGGAACTTGTGCCTCCTGTCAGAAAGTGAGTGACCTGCAACATCCGGACCTGCATTTTAGCTTTCCGGTAGTTCAGGCAATCAGTAAACAAAGTGACGCTTTGCTCTCGGAATGGAGAGAACAGGTCAGGGAACGGACCTATTTTTCATTAAATCAATGGACGCAGCGAATCGATCCGAAAGGACGAAAAGCAATTATAGGAAGTGAGGAAAGTCTGGCGATCATTAAAAAGTTGAGCTTGAAGGCCTATGAAGGAGGCTATAAAGTGATGTTGATTTGGATGGCCGAAGAGATGAACGGAACCTGTTCCAATAAAATTTTGAAAATCCTGGAAGAACCACCGGCCAACACCTTGTTTTTGCTATTGGCAGAATCCCAGGAATATATGCTTCCCACGATTCTTTCGCGAACGCAGATCATTAAGATCCCGGCGATCGATTCCGATGAACTGGCCCGGCATTTACGAAAAAAATATCACCTGGAGGAGTCCGTTTCACGGAGTGTATCTGCGCAAACGGAGGGAAATTTATTGGAAGCAGTGGATTTGGTCGAGGTGAGTGAGGAAAAGGATCAGAATCGGGAATTGTTTGTCCAGTTGATGCGAGTTTGCTATAAAAAGGACGTCATCCCCATGTTTGATTGGGCAGAAGACATTAGTCAATTGGGAAAGGAACGCCAGAAGACCTTCTTGCGTTATGCGTTGCACATGTTTCGGCAGAGTATGCTGAAAAATTATACGGATGAACAGTTGATCCGTGTTTCAGATGAGGAAAAGTCCTTTTTAGATAAGTTTGCAGGATTTATTACGGGAAACAACGTTTTCGGATTCATGGAACAGTTCAATGAGGCGCATTATCATATTGACCGGAATGCGAATGCTAAAATACTGTTTACCAACCTGTGTTTTAATGTAATGCGCTTTATTCATCGCGCATAAAAAAACCGGAAAACAAACTTGCTTCCCGGCCTTTCTTCTAGTTCAATTCATGGTTTAAGAGCAACGTTAACGTTGACTTAAAGAGTTTTCATAAGTAGTCGCTGAATTGAATATGATAACGTTTCTGATTTCTTTGTACAAAAGTTCCTGATCCTGAATCCCCAGGTCGGCAGCGATGGTTTTCCATCCGTGTTGATGATTCTTTTTGTAAGAGATCAGGATGTCCTCCAGAGATTTGGAAGTCAGCGTAATTAGTTGAAGAGTCATCAGAACTTCGGCGGGCTCCATTTCATCCAGTAATTTGGAGATTTTGGCTTCATCCACTTTGTATTCTGTTGAAACACGTGATTTAAATGCTGGGATATCCTGAACTAAATTAGAATTGACCTCATGGAGTTGTTGGTCCAGGCGCTCATCACCCGTTTCGGGATCAAAAGAGAGTGCTTGTGATATCAGGATAAATGATGCTGAAAACAGCATAAAATAGAGTAAGTAGCTTAGTTTGTTCATGATTGTAGTCTTTTTAAAGGTTCTACATACGCGTTCTGATTTTATAGTTGAACTTTAGGGTTAATTATTTTCGGATTTCTTTTTATTCTTCTTCTTGAAGATTTTGTTCACGAATTGTTTCCAGCGAGAAATATCCTCAGGAACTTTCACCGGAATGAATTCATGTGTTTTAATGTCATAGATATATGCTTCGTTGGAAGTCAATACGACCTTATTGGAAGGATTGGCTATTTCGTAAGCAACCATACGTCCTTCTTCAACGAATAGGTCAATAAAAGGATGGTCTTCAGTTTCCGTTTGAACGTCAAATTTGGTTCCTTCCACCCGAATCATCAATTGTTTTGTTTCGATGACAAAATCCTGATTCATAGGCTTCACATTAAAGAAACCGGCACCACTCAGACTCACAACGCGTTGTTCCTGTGTATAATCCAGGAAATCCAGCACACTGTTATTGGCTAATTTAACCAGAGAACTGTCTGGTAAGAATACATCCTGGAAAGTGGTTTCCTGTTCAGCCTTTTTCTTGCGAATTCTTCTTTTCTTAACAACTGGGACAATAGAATCTTCTTGAGAGGATTCGATTTGAGGCTCTACACGAGCTGTTTTTTTGACAACCGGTGGAGTGATTTCTGTTTTGGCCTGGAACTTTTTAATAGGTGTTACATCATCTTGATAGAAATAGAATGCCAGTCCGCCTGCAATTAAAAATACGATCAGTACCGCAGCAATGCGATACCATGCAAAACCTGATTTTCGGCTTTCTTCTTCTTTTTGAGCTTCCTCAAAACGTTCCCATGCTGATTGTACATTGACGGAAGGACCTTTCTTTTTGGCCACCCCGGCAAATTTCCATAACAATAGCTGCTCCTCGTAATACACCCGATTCTCTTCCGATTGATCCAACCAGATTTTCAAAGCGTTTGATTCACTCTCGGAAGCATTTCCCGAGATCGCTTTTTGGATGATATGTTCAATTTCCTTCGTCCTCATTATACTATATAGACAGGTGAAAAAATATTTACCCCTAAAAAATTTGAAAAAAAATTAAAAAAAGACTCAAAAAGAGATCCGGAAAGTTCTTTTTTAGTCGTGGTTTGATCTCGTTATTGATTCTCGAAATAGCGATACTCATTTGATTTTCAACCGTTTTAACGGATATATTTAGGTGTTCTGCGATTTCTTTGTACTTCATGTCCTCGAAACGGCTCAATTTGAAAATTGTCCGACATTTTGGAGGTAATTCTTCCAGGGCATCGTAAACTTCGGACTGAAAAAGTTCGTAATCGAAGTGGTGATCTGTTTGTTGCTGATGATCATGCTTAAATTCAGTTTGATCATTTAGTTCAACTTTCAGGTGTTTCTTGTTCTTTTCGAGAAAATTAATGGCCTTATTGACGGTAGATCTTGTCAAATACCCCTCAATGCTGCTGGTAATTTTAATGTTGTCCTTGTTTTTCCAGACGCTCATGAAAACTTCCTGAACGACATCCGCGGCCATAGCATCATCTTCTACAACTCGAAAAGCTACCCGGTGCAGGTATTCGTAGTGCTCTTTAAAGAGGTATTCTATGTCGATTAAATCACTCAAACAGATAGGTATACGGCAGTTTAACCCCGAATGTTTAGTTTAGTTCAAAAAGTTATTTTACAATACGGTCGAACCATTTGAATGGTCGTCGTAGTGTGACAAAAATAAAAGAAATTGGGAGATCGCTTTAAAGGGACAACTTTTTTCTGTAGTAGCTTTGAATCTGACGAGGGTCACAATTTCGGCGAAACATTCGGAATGCCCGGAAATTAACCCATTGTACTTTTAGCCAGTTATTTTGCTCGTATTTACGCGCTGAAATAAGCGTTGAGCCAGGAAGTATGTGGATTGGATATTGGGAGAGGGCGCGTTGTATGAAGTCGTATTCTTCCATGACACAGAAGTATTCGTCAAAACCTCCCAATTGATCAAATAACTTTTTTTCGACATATATCGTTTGATCCCCACCTCGTGTCCATAGCCAGTTAAAACGGGTGAACCAGGCATTGATTCGAAGGAGAAAAAGTTTCGAATCAAATTGGGAACGATAGCAGCCTAGCAAATGATGGGAGCGGATTGCCTTGCGAATGTCGGTTGGAAAACTTTTTGGAGGCCTGGTATCGGCATGAACAAAATAGAGCACTTCTCCTTGTGCTACGGTGGCTCCGGCATTCATTTGTTTAGCTCTTCCCCGGGAAGTCTGAATGATCCGAACGGGAAAGGTCCGGGCCAACTCAATTGTGTTGTCTTCACTACCTCCGTCCACGAGAATCACTTCGAGTTCTTCATCCTGAACTTCTTGAAACAGGAAGGACAACAAGATTTCGATGCGGGGAGCTTCGTTCAGAACCGGTATGATGAGGCTGATTTTCACGGATCAGCTAGAGACGATTTGGAATTGCTCTTTCAAAGGACCCAGATCGTCGATTGTATCAACATCGGAAAGCGTTTCCAGCAATTGATAAGGCTGCTCATTTTTTTCTAAAAAATCACAGGCATCCTTCAGGACATGCTCATGGCTCCAGTTTTTGTTTAGGAATAATCCTGAAAGTAGCTCGGTAGTTCCCAACAGGTAATAACCTCCATCTTTGGCTGGCCCGAAAACAAAGGAGGATTGACGTAATTGCTCAAAAGCCTCGGAGAGGTGTTTTGATCGTAGCTCATAGCAATCTGTTCCAATGATCAGAATAGACTCATATCCTACCTCAAAAAGCTCCGAAAATGCCCGGTACATCCGTTCTCCCAGGTCGGCTCCTTGCTGGACCCGAAAGTGGTAATTTTTCAGTTCCGGAATTTCTTCCAGGTAATCGGAAAAAAACAGGAATTTGTCCACGTTTAATTCCCGCAATTGCTGGTGAGCATGGGCTGTGAGAAAGCGGTAGATTTCAAGTGCTTTTTCATCTCCAACACCTGCAGCGAGACGAGTTTTTACCCTCCCCTTAACCGCGTTTTTCTGAAATATGATAATGGCTCTTTTTTTGGACATGGATTAGGCAGTTGTACCACCGCAACTGGAGCCGGCGCCAGCGGTGCATCCGTAGCAGTGTTGATTGATGATGATATTTCGGTTCAGGAGATCCTCGTTATTGAAATCGCTGAGATGCGTTGATTTACAAGCCACTTTCAGGTCGAGCATCTGATTGAAATCACAGTCGTACAAATAGCCATCCCAACTAACCGAAATGGTATTCCGGCACATGACATTGGCCGCGGCCATTGGGTTGTATGCTTCGACCAGTTTTTCCATGTACCCTTCATAATTACCGGAATTTACCAGGTAATGAAGGTAACGGCTCACCGGAAGATTGGTAATTGCAAATAGTTGATTGAACACGATGTCATAACGATCTTTCAATTTTCGTTTGAATTCAAGTTCCAGTTCTTCCTGAGAAGGAGGTAGAAAGGCTCCAGAGGGATTGTAAACCAGGTTTAATATAAGGCCACTGTTGGCCACTCCATAGCCGACTTCGTTGAGCATTTTCAGGGCGCGAATACTGCGCTCAAAAACACCTTCGCCTCGCTGGGAGTCCGTTTTTACGGCACTAAAATAGGGAAGCGAAGAAACCACTTCGATTTGGTGTTTCTTGAAAAATTCCGGGAGGTCATGGTATTTTTTATTTGCTACAATGATGGTGAGATTGCAGCGCACGATGATCTTCTTTCCGAGTAGGCTCAATTCTTCAACAAACCAGCGAAAGTCCGGATTCATTTCCGGGGCCCCTCCAGTCAGATCGACCGTATGTGCCCCTGATTTTTGAATGGCTTCCAGACAAAGGCTCATCGTTTCTCTTGTCATGATTTCCTTCCGATCTGGTCCGGCATCTACGTGACAGTGCTTGCAGACCTGATTGCACATTTTCCCCACATTGATTTGAAAAATGTCCATTTGGGTGGGTTGAAGCGGAAAGAGTCCGGAATCATCCAGTTTTTGATGAAAGGGAGTTAATCCCGCCTGGGTCAGTAGTTTGAGTTGTTTTTCAGATTCGGTGAGTTCGTGCCCCAGCGCTTTAAGTGATTTTGTCATAAGACGGAAAGTAATTTCTGTGGTTAGTTTACATGGAAAGTTCCTTGTATTTATTCATCATCTGAACTCCATGGACAAGTGAAGCTCCTCCACGAATGGCTGCGGCAACATGCACGGATTCCATGATCTGCTCTTCATCACAGCCTTTTTCCATACAATCTACCGTATAGGCATCAATGCAATAAGGACATTGCACGGCATGTGCTACGGCTACGGCGATTAAAGCCTTTTCACGAGCTGTTAAAGCTCCCTCTTTAAAAACGTGTCCATAATAGTCAAAAAACTTCTTTCCCAGTTCGGGTTGAAATTCACTGATTTTTCCAAATTTTTTAAGGTCTTCTGGGTCGTAATATGTTTTCATTTGCTAATTTTATAAGGAATATTTCGATGCGTGTTTCACGATCATATCTGGTAAGTCGCGAATGATACCGAAATTACTAAAAATAAACAGAGCAACGATATGTATGTCACAAGATATCTATTCAGCTATCACAAACTTTTATTAAAACAAACACACAAACTTTTTTTTCTGACTTTCACCCAATTAATGATTATTAGTGTTTATTCCCAGAATCCAAGTGTTGAATTATCCCAAAAGTTTTTAGAAAGCGTCAAATTGAATCAGGCGTCTGATTCCTGGTTGGAGGCGATTGAAAAAAAGGCCTTTGACGAATTGAGGTCCGATTTGGATGAGGATCATGAAAAGTTGGCATTTTGGATCAATTTGTACAATGCGACAACTCAAAAAACATTGAAAGAACATCCGGAGTATTTTAAGGATCGGGGAAGTTTTTATCATAAGAAGTTGATCACGGTAGCCGGGGAGGCTTTTAGTCTCGATGAAATTGAGCACGGAATCCTCCGAAGAAATACTTCCAAGTATAGTCTGGGTTATTTTCGGAAAATCAGCACGCGAAAAGCGATTAAGAAGTTAATGCTCAAACGGATTGATCCCCGAATTCATTATGCCTTGAATTGTGGTGCCAAAAGTTGTCCGCCAGTCATGTTTTATGACGATCAAAAACTTTCGGAACAGCTCGATTTGTCAAGCCGCGCCTATTTAGAAACGGAATGTGAACAGAAAGATGGGAAACTTTACGTCCCTGCACTCTTTAGTTGGTTTCGGGGCGATTTTGGAGGGAAGCGGGGGATTTATCGTTTTTTGAAAAAGTACGGAGTCATTGAGGCTGGAGAAAAGCCCTCGCTGGTTTTTAAAGAGTATGACTGGACACTGTCTTTAGGGCATTATCAATAAGATCTTCTCATGTCACTTACGAAAAAATATTTACTGATATTCCTGGGAATATGCATATTGTTCACCGCGTTATGCCTGTTTTTGCCCATACAGATTTTTGACGGGGAAGTTATTCTGGAACGGGGAGCCTCCGAAATGAAGCTACCAATTAAATTGAGCCTGTCCCATTTCATTGGAATCGGCTTGCAACGTGGAGATTTGGATGGGGTGAAAGATTTTTACCTGATCAAAACAGGTTATCTCAATGTACTACTGTTATTGCTTGCATTGCCAGCTTTGATAAGCTACCGCTTCTATTTGCGCGAAAAACAACGAATCAAAAAAGAGAAAGGAGTATAGTATGACTTGGTTAGAAATGATCACAAGGGCCTATGAAGGATATGCCAACTACCTGGTCAAGGAATTGGGTAATCCCATGAACAATGGTGGAAGTTACTTTTATCTTTTGATTCTGGTATCCCTTTTCGCCTGGTGCCTGGAAATTATGGTTCCATGGAGGAAAGAACAATCAATTTTCAGAAAGGATTTTTTCCTGGATGCCTTTTACATGTTCTTCAATTTTTTCCTGTTCAATTTGATCATTTTCGTGGCCCTTTCTTCAGTGAGTGAACATTTTTTCCAGGGGCTAATGGCAAAAATAGGCTTGCCCCGGAAGGGAGTATTTGACATTTCGTTCTTGCCACTTTGGGGACAATTCATCATTTACTTTCTGTTGGCAGATTTTATTCAGTGGTCGGTACATGTCATGCTTCATCGGAATCGGTGGCTATGGAAAGTGCATCAGGTGCATCATTCTGTAGTTGAGATGGGCTTTGCGGCACACCTCAGGTATCATTGGATGGAAAATGTCGTCTATAAAACAGCATTATACCTCGTATTGTCATGGTTCCTGAACTTTAAATTGGAATATACCTTTCTCATGCATGCATTCACCATTCTGATCGGACACCTGAATCATACGAATGTACGACTGGATTATGGACCGTTGAAGTACGTATTGAATAATCCGAAAATGCATATCTGGCACCACGCCAAAAAGTTACCCGCGGAACACCCTTACGGAATGAACTTTGGGATTACGCTAAGTATTTGGGATTACCTGTTCCGTACAAATTATATCCCTTATGACGGGAGAGATATCCCCCTTGGTTTTGAGGAGATTGAGAAGTATCCGAAGAGTTTTTGGCGACAATTGATAGAACCATTTAAAAAATCACGATGAATCAACAGTATAGAACACAATTAATAATTGCAGCAGTTGCTTCTTTGACCCTCGGACTGGCACCTTTTGGAGAACCTCATTTGTTCGGAAAAATCAAATGGGTCATGGGAGGAGCCATTGGAATGAAGCCAATGGATTGGTTTGACCTCGTCATGCACGGAGCGCCCTGGCTCTTTTTGATCTTCGTTTTACTAAAAGGAGCATACCTGCTGGCACGCAAAAACAAAGCAAAATAAAAAACCGGTTTACTATACCTGTTTATTGGGATTTTTGAAGTACTTTTGCGGCAAAATTTAAGCTTCGGTTATGAGTCAAGAAAGAAAGATTAAAAGTGCCCTGATATCCGTTTACGATAAAACAGGTTTGGAACCAATTATTGAACAACTGAACGCTTTGGGCGTCACGATCTACTCAACCGGAGGAACACAGGTCTTCATCGAATCGATGGGAGTGCAGGTAGAACGGGTCGAAGACCTGACGGATTATCCATCTATTTTGGGAGGACGTGTTAAGACCTTGCATCCGAAAGTGTTTGGAGGAATCCTGAATCGAAGAAATTTCCAGGAAGATCAGGCACAAATAGCCGAATACGATATTCCTTCCATCGATTTGGTAATTGTGGACCTGTATCCTTTTGAGGAAACAGTTGCCAGTACAACGGATCATCAGGCAATCATAGAAAAAATTGATATTGGTGGAATTTCCCTGATTCGCGCCGCAGCGAAAAATTTTGAAGACGTTACCATCGTTCCTTCAATGGCCCAGTATCGTTTTTTACTGAATGCTTTGACACCGGAAGGAATGATCAGTCGAGAAAACCGAATGATCCTGGCTAAAGAAGCTTTTCAGGTTTCTTCCCATTATGACACGCACATTTACCAGTATTTTGTGGAGCAATGTGAAGACGAGTCTCCGGCACTCAAATATTCTGAAAGCAAATCCAACGTACTTCGTTATGGAGAAAACCCGCACCAGAAGGGAACCTTTTATGGAGATTTGGAGGCTTTATTTGACAAGTTACACGGAAAGGAACTTTCTTATAACAACCTTCTAGACGTGGATGCAGCGGTTCAACTTATGGAAGAGTTTAAAGGAGATGCTCCTACGTTTGCCATTTTGAAGCATAACAACGCTTGTGGTTTGGCTACTAGAAACTCAGTATCTGAAGCCTATGAGGCAGCCCTGGCAGCAGATCCTGTTTCCGCTTTTGGAGGGATTCTTATTGCCAACTGTCCAATTGATTTGAAGGCAGCCGAAAAGATCAATGAACTTTTTTGTGAAGTGGTCATCTGTCCGGAGTTCGACCAGGAGGCACTTGAGCTTTTGAAGAGCAAGAAAAATAGAATTTTACTCAAACAGAAACCGGTAAAACTTCCGAAGAAATTACTTCGAACGGCACTGAATGGCGTCCTGGAACAAGACAAAGATTTAAGTATGGAATCGCTCGCCGATTTGAAATATGTGACAGATCGAAAACCATCTGAAGAGGAAATTCGGGATTTGTTGTTTGCGAACCGCATTGCGAAGCATACGAAGTCAAATACGATCGTGTTGGCGAAAGACAAACAATTGCTTGCCAGTGGAACAGGCCAAACATCGCGAGTAGATGCATTGAAACAGGCCATTTTGAAGGCAAAAAATTTCGGTTTTGATTTGCAGGGTGCGGTAATGGCATCTGATGCCTTTTTTCCTTTTCCAGATTGTGTTGAAATAGCTGAAAAAGAGGGTGTTAAAACGGTGATTCAACCGGGCGGGTCAATCAAGGATGAACTGTCAATTGACTATTGTAATCAGCACGGGGTAGGGATGGTGATGACCGGCGTGCGACATTTCCGTCACTAGGAGCATAATTTTTCTTTGATATGTGAAACAAAAATTGCAGTTTTACAAATTATTTAGAAGAATAGATACCTCCACAAAAAGTATCGGACAACTGAGGAATGGGAATATTTAGTTTTTTGACCCAGGAGATAGCGATTGATCTTGGAACAGCGAATACGCTGATCATCATGAATGACAAGGTGGTTGTTGATGAACCATCGATTGTAGCAAAGGACATCCAGACGGGAAATGTTGTTGCCATCGGAAAGAAGGCACAACAAATGCATGGAAAAACGCATAAGTTGATTGAAACAGTCAGACCCTTGAAAGATGGGGTAATTGCTGATTTCCAGAGTGCAGAGGCCATGATTCGGGGGATGATCAAGATGATTGGCTCAGGAAAAAACCTGTTTTCTCCAAACCTTCGAATGGTGGTTTGTATCCCTTCCGGAATTACGGAAGTGGAAAAACGGGCCGTTCGGGATAGTTGTGAACATGCAGGTGCCAAAGAAGTTTATTTGATTCATGAACCCATGGCTGCGGCGATCGGTATTGGAATCGATGTGGAAGAACCGATGGGAAACATGATCATCGATATCGGTGGTGGTACTTCCGAAATTGCCGTCATTGCCCTTGGAGGAATCGTATGTGATAAGTCGATCCGAATTGCCGGGGATGATTTTACACAGGACATCGAAGAATACATGCGTCGTCAGCACAACATTTTGGTTGGAGAGCGTACAGCAGAGCAAATCAAGATTGAAGTTGGAGCAGCGATTCCGGAGTTGGATAATCCGCCACCTGATTTTGCCGTTCGAGGACGAGATTTGATGACTGGAATTCCGAAAGAAATCATCGTTAGTTATTCCGAAGTAGCACACGCCCTGGACAAGACCATTTCCAAGATTGAAGAAGCAATTCTGAGTGCGTTGGAGATGACTCCACCAGAACTTTCAGCAGACATCTACAAGACAGGAATCTACCTGGCGGGTGGAGGATCCATGTTGCGAGGACTGGACAAACGAATTTCTCTAAAGACAAAGTTGCCAGTGCACATTGCTGAAGATCCGCTTCGAGCTGTTGCCCGTGGAACAAGTATTGCGCTGAAAAACATCGACCGTTTCCAGTTCCTGATCCGCGACTAGGAAAATTCAGATATTACAAATCTTTTTCGTTGGAAGCTTCGATGCGAAGACCAATATCCAGCACTTCTTCCAGGTCTTCCTGGATGACTCCCTGTTCCAATTTGAAGATATAAGTGCCCTTCATGGGAAATTTACGCTTTCGGAAATGAAGGACGTTTTCAACAATGGTCCCGGATTTGTTTCCAATCCAGGAGCCATCAGCCTGAGCAATTTTAAATTCAAAAGGTTCCCGCGCCTTTATTTTGTTGGGAGTCTCCGATATTAGATAAATCCAACAATTGGAATACGGGTAGTCGGTCGTATGCCTAAATGTGATCATGAAATCATACACCTGGGAAGTGTCCTCAATTTGGACCTTAAAATCAGGCTTTACTTCCTGATTCCATTTGTTCCCCTGGAAAGAATACGACTTGTCATAAAAGACAGAATCAGTACATGAACTGAGCCCGATGATCAACAAGAGAAAAATGATGTAAGGTGTTCTACGCATTTTTGTTTGGAGCATTGTTATTTTGCTGCTTTCCTCTTCGTCGTTGGTTCTTACCCTTCCTGTTGCGGTTCCCCTGAGGAGCGTTACTATTGGCTGGGGCAGCCTCTTTCGTGCTGTTATCAGGTCTTCCTTTCGCTTGTTGGTTTTCACCAGGTTTTCCAGCTGGTTTTTTACGCTTTTTCTTTTTCTTTTTGAATTGATTGTCAAAGCGATTCAGGCTATCCTGTCCAACGACATTCGTGTAATCAGGTTCTTTGATGATACTTGGTTCAACGAAATCAAGCAGATCCATTGGTTTTTTCTTCTCCTGATTCATGCGTTTGATCTCGGCAACGCGTTCAGGTTTCAGTGCAATGAGACCCGAACCACCATCGTAGATATACCACATGATGCGTTTGAAAACATCCGTCTTCACGTGAAATGCCGTTCCCTTTTCGGTATGCAATTTTGTTTCCGAAGCCGGAAAGGATTTAATGGCATCCAGGTACATATCTAACTCGTAGTTAAGGCAGCATTTTAATTTACCGCATTGACCAGCTAGTTTTTGGGGGTTAAGCGAAAGTTGCTGATACCTAGCTGATGAGGTTGAAACCGATCTGAAATCTGTCAACCAGGTGCTGCAACAAAGCTCACGTCCACATGAACCGATTCCGCCCAGGCGAGAGGCCTCCTGGCGTGATCCGATTTGGCGCATTTCGATTCGAACTTTGAAAGCGTCCGCCATGTCTTTGATCAGCTGACGAAAGTCAACGCGTTGCTCGGCGGTATAATAAAAAGTCGCCTTTGTTAAATCTCCTTGATATTCTACATCGGAAATTTTCATTTCCAGTCCCAGGTTGACAGCAAGCGTGCGAGCGCGATACATCACCTCTTTTTCGAGGTTTCGTGCCTCAACCCACTTATCAATGTCTCCCTGATCGGCAATGCGAAGAATTTTCCGGGTCTCAAGTGCCTTGAGATTCGGAGCACGTCGATTAACTTGTATTCTGGCTAGTTCTCCAACAACTGAAACAATCCCGACATCGTGACCGGGACTGGCTTCCACAATAACCGCGTCACCTACCTGAAGAGACAGGTTTTTGGCGTTTCTGAAGAAGCTTTTTCGACTGTTTTTGAATCGAACTTCAACTATATCATACGGGCTTTGTCCGTTGGGAAGTTGCATGTTCCCCAACCAATCGAACACGCCCAGTTTATTACATCCACCAGAACTACAGGTTCCATTATTTCCGCAGCCTCTGGGAGTTCCTCCCCCACTGCTACAATTGGTACATCCCATAGTTATGCTATTTGATGTAAAATTAAGATAATTTTATGGTTTATATAGATCAGGGGATCAAAAAAAGGAAATCGCCCGGCCTTCCGGGAGATGGATGTATTGACTTAACATAAATTAACAGGGAAATGCCCGGTCAGTTATTAACTTTAACCGTTTGTGAAATAAGAAACAGAAATGTCAGAAGATACTCAAAATGAAGGACTGAATCCGGCCGAACAACTTCGGATGTTGGCGGATAAAATTCAATTGGAAACCCAGATCGTCACCCGCCTCAAGAGTGAGGTGGCAAAGGTGATTGTTGGTCAGGAGAAAATGATGGAAAGACTCTTGATTGCTTTGTTGGCCGATGGACATATTTTGTTGGAAGGAGTCCCGGGGCTCGCCAAGACACTGGCCGTCAAGACGCTTTCTAGGGCGGTGGATGCCGATTTTAGCCGAATTCAATTCACCCCGGATTTACTGCCTGCTGATGTGACCGGAACGTTGATTTACCAACAGAAGACAGAGAGTTTCCAGGTCAAGAAAGGGCCTGTATTTGCGAATTTTGTTTTGGCAGATGAAATCAACCGGGCGCCGGCAAAAGTACAGTCTGCCTTGTTGGAGGCCATGCAGGAACGACAGGTGACCATCGGAGATGAAAGCATGCAATTACCTAATCCCTTTTTGGTGTTGGCGACGCAAAACCCGATTGAACAAGAAGGAACGTATCCACTTCCGGAAGCTCAGGTTGACCGCTTCATGCTCAAGGTGGTCCTTGATTACCCGAGTCCGGATGAAGAACGAAAAATTATTCGCTCACAGATTCGCAAAGAAGGGGAACAGGAGGTGAGCACCGTATTGAAGCCAACGGACATTTTGAGGATGAGAGATCTGGTTCGGGAAGTTTATCTGGATGAAAAAATAGAGCAGTACATTGTGGATATTGTGTATGCGACCCGGGAACCAGCTAAGTATCGTTTGCCGGAATTGGCACCACTCATTAGTTTTGGTTGTTCTCCACGAGCAGGAATCAACCTGGCCAAAGCGGCCAAGGCCTACGCATTTATCCAAAATCGGGCATTTGTGATCCCGGAAGACATTCGGGTTCTTGCCAAAGATGTTATGTGTCACAGATTGGGATTGAGCTATGAAGCAGAAGCGGAGAACATCACGGCTTCCGACGTAGTATCTAAAATTTTGAACCGGGTAGAAGTACCTTAAATGAGGATCATGTTAGAAAATCAAAAAGATAAATTCAATTTGGAAGGAGACGTAAGGTACATTAATTGTGCCTACATGTCTCCGATCTTGAAGAAAGCAGAAGAAGCAGGTATAGCGGGAATTAGGAGAAAGAGAAGACCCTATGAAATAGGTCCTTCGGATTATTTTGATGATGTGATCCTTGCGAGGCAAAAAATGGCTCGCTTGATAGGTGCTGAAACAGATCAGGTAGTCATGATTCCATCCGTTTCCTATGGGTTTTCCATGTTGTTGCAAAACATGAAGGGAAAACGTGGACAGAAAGCGATCGTGATCACCAATGAATTTCCAAGTGGTTTTTTAAGCTTAGAACGTTGGTGCCGGGAACAAGAAGTTGATTTGGAAATTATCGAACCTGTGTCTGAAGGCATTCCAAAAGGGAAATCATGGAATGAACGCATTCTGGAGGCGATTGATGAACGAACGGCTTGTGTACTGATGTCATATGTGCACTGGATGGACGGAACCTGTTTTGAAGTTGAAGAAATCGGAGAAAGATGTCGCCAATACGGGGCATATTTTCTGATGGATGGCACCCAGGGAGTAGGAATTCGTCCGATTGATGTCTCCAAACTCAAAGTAGACGCGATTTGTTGTGCAGCGTATAAATGGCTGATGGGACCCTATTCAAGCGGTTTTGCTTATGTAGGAGAACGTTTTTCAGAAGGAAAACCCCTGGAAGAAACCTGGATGAATCGGGCAAATGCGCAAGATTTTTCCGGACTGACCGGGTACTGCAGCGAATATACACCGGGAGCTACAAGATACAATGTCGGACAGACAAGTGACTTTATAAAAGTTCCCATGCTTATAGAGGGTCTGAATCAGCTGCTTGATTGGAAGACCGTTGAGATGGATCGCTACGTTGAACAATTGATGGAGCCCCTGGATCGTTTTCTGGAAGAATATGGTTTCGGATTGGAGGAGAAAAAGTATCGTTCCAATCATATCCGGGGAATTTACTTGCCCGAAACAGTAGACCGGGAATTACTACTCCAGTCCTTTGAAGAAGAAAGAATCAAGCTGTCCTTCCGGGGAGCCTCAATCAGAGTTTCACCGAATGTCTATAACACGAGGGAGGATATGGAAGCACTGATTTTCTGTCTGCAGAAGAGCATGAACAAATAGGATGATGAGAACGGAGGACTTGCTGAAGAAGGTGCGGAGGCTCGAAATCAAAACAAAGGGCCTGACGAAACATTTGTTTTCGGGAGAATACCACTCCAGCTTTAAAGGGAGAGGAATGGCCTTTAGTGAAGTCCGCGATTACCATTTTGGGGATGATGTTCGGAACATTGACTGGAACGTGACAGCCAGGTTCAGGGAACCGTATGTGAAAGTCTTTGAAGAAGAAAGGGAATTAACTTTGATGCTCATTGTCGATTTATCTGGCTCCACAGACTATGGAACAGGAGAACAAACAAAGCGGGACCTCGCAGTTGAGTTGAGCGCCGTACTTGGTTTTTCGGCAGAAGCTAATAATGATAAGGTTGGGGCCATTTTTGTGACAGATCGGGTAGAACGATTCATTCCTCCAATGAAAGGAAGAAAACACTTGCTCTATTTGCTCCGGGAGTTGATTGAGTTTCAACCGAAAGGAAGTGGGACGAACCTGGAAGAAGGTCTCCGCTACTTTCGGAATGTGGTGAGAAAAAGAAGTATCGCTTTCGTCATTAGCGATTTTGTTCAGCAGGAAGATAGCTACCTGGAGGCCCTGAAAATTTCTCAACGAAAACATGATGTGCTGGCGATTCGCTTACAGGATGCCTCTGAAAAGAGTTTGCCGGATATCGGAATGGTAGAAATGTTTAATGCGGAAACTGGTCGAAAGACCTGGGTCAATACCAGTTCGAAAAAACTTCGGGAGGACTTTGAAAAGCGTCAGCGTCAGTTAGAAGAGGAAATGGAAAATCGGTTCGAAAAGAATGGCATCGACTATGCTTCCATCGAAACCGGGGAGGATTACATCCCGGTATTAATGCGTTTATTCCGGCAAAGAAAATGAAGATCATATTGATCATATTGACTCTGCTGACAGCCGTCGGAATCTGGGGACAGACAGAAAGTTCTCTGGATAAAAAGCACATTTTTATTGGCGAGCACGTGATCTTAAAGTACCGTGTACAGTTGAAGTTAGAAGAGCAAAAAAAAATTGCTTTTCCGGTATCTGAAGGAACGATCAAATGTGTTCTGAGACAAGACTTGGGAAATGTGAATGAAAGTAATGATGCTGAGTTAGAGGTCATAGGCGCTTTTCGGGATACATTGGTGACAAAAAACGGAAAATCATACTGGGAGGGAAGATATACCCTGACGGCCTGGGACACCGGCTACTTTGTTATTCCACCCGTCAATATTCCGTTTCGGGATTCGGTTTATCAGTTCGATCCGCAACTCTTGTATGTGACAGGGCCGGAAATTGAACAGGGGAAGGATGAAATTTATGGTTTGCGCGAAAAGTTTGTTGAAGTGGACCTGAGCCAGGAGCCCTGGTGGAAACGAAACTGGTATTACCTCTTAAGTGCTTTGGTACTGCTTGCCGGCGTATTTTGGTTCCTCAAAAGAAGAAAGAAGAAGGAATTGAAACCTGAGGTCAAAATCATGACCCTGCGAGAAAGAAGCTTGTTGGCCATCGATGCGCTGGAAAAAGAAAGTCTGTGGAGCAAAGGAAAATTAAAAGAACACTATGTGGAATTGTCATTTCTGCTTCGATCTTATTTGAGCGAGCAGTATCAGATCAATTTGCTGGAAAAGACAAGTAAAGAGACGGGACTGTTGCTGCGGCAATTGAATCTGAGTGAAGATACCTGTCGAACCATCCAGGTCATTTTGGATTATTCCGACATGGCCAAATTTGCCAATTCCAGGCCCGGTGAAGGGGAAATTTATCGAAATCTGCAGCAAGTCAGGCAGATCGTTGTAGAAACCAGTCCGATTGAACTGAATTATGCTGAGTGATTTTAATATCATCCCCTGGGAGTATGATTACCTCTCTCCGTACTGGCTCTATTTGCTGGTAATTATCCCATTGTTCCTTTGGTTTCGGCATCGAAAGGGAAGTTCGGCAGAGATGGGCTTAAAATATGCCGGAACAGAGGAAAGTCAGCTTCAACTAGGTCAAAACTGGGTCAAATATGTGCGTTGGTTGCTCTCTTTTTGCTATGCCTTAACAGGAACTCTTTTAATCATGGCCATGGCTCGTCCGAGCCATGTATCTGGTTATGATGATTATGAGGAAAAGTACCAGAATGGAATCGATATTGTATTGAGTATGGATATCTCTATTTCCATGCTGACAAGGGATTTTGTTCCCAACCGACTGGAAGCAGCTAAAAAAGTAGCCTGTGAATTTATTGATGGCAGAAAAGGTGATCGAATCGGTTTGGTGGCCTATGAAGGAGAGGCCTTTACAGCTTGTCCGGCAACCATAGATCACGACATTCTCAAGGAGCAGATAAATCGTCTGGAACCGGGAATGTTGGGCGATGGAACGGCCATTGGGATCGGTTTGGGGACAGCAGTTACCAGGTTGCGAAACGACAGTTTGCCCTCACGGGTGATCATTCTCTTAACAGACGGGGTGAACAACACAGGTGATATTTCTCCGATCGAGGCGGCACGTTTGGCGGAAGCCAAAAAAATAAGAGTCTATACAATTGGGATTGGTTCGAGAGGAATGGCCCCGTCTCCGGTGTTTACTCCTTTCGGAATCAAGTACCAGAATCGTCCGGTGGAAATTGATGAAATGACGTTGACCAGAATCGCGGAGATTACCGGAGGAAAGTACTTTCGTGCGACGGATGAAAAGAGTTTGCGGGTAATTTATCAGGAAATCGAAAAGCTGGAGAAAAGGAAAATCAAAGAAGCTGATTACAAGACAGAAGCTCCGGTAAGACCTTTGCCTTTTTTGCTTTGGGCAAGCATCTTCTTGTTGTTAAGCTTTTTCATACAATTATTTTATTTCAGGACACATGGGGCCTAAGGGAACATATCAGTATGCGCTTCGCAAGATTGCCCTTGGAGTAATCCTCTGGGAGCTGCTCTTCTGGTCTCTTTTCGGATCCCTGATGTGGATGTTGGGTTACTGGTCAACAGGGGCCTCCGACGCATCTCTGGGCTTTAAATTCCCGGAAAAGTTGCGTTACCTGATCGTATTAATTCCGATGATACTTTCTTTTTTGTGGTTGATCCGTAAAAAGAACACGCAGTTTGAAGGAATGGGAAATGAACGGGTTCGTGCTTCGCTGATTCGCCCATTGAATTCCTCAAAGGCTTTTTGGTCATTCGTATTGATCCGCAATGTGGTTGTTTTCGTTATCCTGGCTGCGGCACAACCGGTGTTCGGGACGAAAAAAGTGAATGCAACAATGGAGGACATGGAACTGGTTCTGGCGATCGATATTTCAAACTCCATGAATACCGCTGATATCGATCCGAAAATGTCCAGATTGGAGATTGTCAAGCGCGCATTATCCCAATTGGTTAACACACTACACGGGGAAAAGATAGGGATCGTTGTCTTTGCAGGAGGAGCCTATACACAGCTTCCACTCACCAGCGATTACGGGGCAGTCAAAATGTATTTGAAGGAAGTTGAAACGGATATGTTGTCCAATCAGGGAACGAATATTGCAGCGGCTTTGGGCCAGGCAGGAGTTATGTTCTCACAAGAAAAAACAGGCAAAGCCATTCTATTGATAACGGATGGGGAAGATCATGAGGGAGGCTTGGATGAGGCAATTAAACAGGTGAAAGAAAAAGGAGTCTCCCTGGCAGTGATGGGAGTAGGAACGAGCAAAGGAGGTTTGATCCCCAGGGTTCCGGGCCGACCGGAGCGGGGGTACAAAACTGACCGGACCGGGAATACAATAGTTTCCAGAATGGATGCAGCAATGGTCCGAAAAATCGCGTCCGATGCAGGAGGCTTTTCCATCATTTGCGATACACCTTATCCGAACCTGTTAAGAATTCAGGATCGCTTTAAGCAGAGCCAGCGAAAGATCGTTCGAGGCCACCGAATGGAGGTGAAAGAAAACTGGTATCAGCTTCCACTGTTCTTCGCTCTACTGTGCTGGCTGCTCTTTCACGCACTTTTTTTGCTTCGCAAAAATGACTGACAGGAATTTTTTTGACTATCTTTAACTAAGTTTACAGCGCAGATGAAGATCGTTGGTAGATTACTCAAGAAAACAGCAGAAATAGGATACAAACGAGGCCAAAACAAAGGGCTTAGTTTTGATTATCAGGTTAAGGCATTAAGCAATTTGCTGGATACGGCCAAGAGGACAGATTTTGGGAAAAATCACCGTTTCTCAGATATTCTGAAAGGAGTCGAAATTGTCCGGCAGTATCAGGAAGAGGTTCCAATTGTCGATTACGAAGAGTTTTATCAGACCTGGTTGCACCGAACCTTGGATGGCCTGGAAGATCATACCTGGCCAGGACGTATTTCGAATTTTGCCTTGTCCTCCGGAACTACCGGTTCACCAAGTAAACGCATTCCTGTAACGAAAGACATGATCCGCTCGTTCCAAAAGACGAGTATGAGACAGATCAGTACGCTTCATACCCTGGATTTACCGCCCGAATTTTTCCAAAAATCCATCCTGGTTGTAGGTGGTTCCACAAAGTTAGAGAAGATTCAGAACCGGGTGGAGGGTGATTTGAGTGGCATTCTCAAAAAACATACTTCCTGGGTGGTGACCCCCTTTACTCAGCCATCAAATAAGGTTTCGGAGATCAAAAACTGGCACGAAAAATTGGATCGCATGGTCGATGAAGCTCCTAATTGGGATATCGGTATCGTGGCAGGAGTTCCAAGTTGGTGTATCATGTTGATGGAACGAATTATCGAACGATATCAGCTCGAAAGTATTCATGACATGTGGCCGAATTTTGGCGTATACGTACATGGAGGCGTTTTCATGAAGCCCTATTTACACCGTTTCGGAAGATTATGCGGAAAGAAGGTGCATCTCCTGGACACTTATTTGGCAAGCGAAGGTTATTTCGCCTATCAGACCTCGGTGGAGAGTAATAGCATGAAACTGTTATTGAATAACCAAATTTTTTACGAGTTCATCCCCTTCGATAGCGCCCATTTTAACTCAAATGGAAATCTGATCGACAAACATAAAGCGCTGACGGTTGATGAGGTTGTTCAGGGTGTGGATTATGCGCTGGTGATCTCTACTAATGCTGGTCTTTGGCGATACCTATTGGGAGATCTTGTGCAGTTCACCGATGTAGCGAATCGCCAGCTAAAAATTACGGGAAGAATCAAACAATATCTGAGTTTGGTTGGAGAACATTTGTCATTGGACAACATTAATCAGGCCCTGGAAAACGTCTGTACGAAATTGGATACGGAAGTGAATGAATTTTGTATTTGTGTCAATGAGGAAAAACAACGACATGAATGGACGATTGGTTGTCATGAACATATCCAGGAAGATCTTTTCATGGAAGAGTTAGACAAAGAGCTCGCGCTTTTGAATGATGATTACCGTTCCGTTCGGAAATACAATCTGAACAAGCCAACTTTGAAGTGCGTGGAGACGAACCTGTTTTACAAGTACATGGAGTACATGGGGAAACTAGGTTCGCAGAACAAATTCCCACGAGTCATGAATGATTATCAGGCTTCCGAATGGAAACGTTTCCTTTCGGAGCAACATCAGATCGAGCTTTAGAAGTCTTTTACAGAATCAGCATCGCGTCACCGTAAGAATAGAAGCGGTACTTTTCTTTGATGGCAATTTGATACGCTTCGGTCATCAACTCATGTCCTGCAAAAGCAGAAATCATCATGAGTAGTGTGGAAAGAGGCGTATGGAAATTGGTGATCATGCAATCTGCAATGCTGAACTCATAAGGAGGATAAATGAACTTGTTGGTCCATCCCTCAAAAGGTTTCAGGAGGTGATCCGTCGATACGGAAGTCTCAATAGCGCGCATGGAAGTCGTCCCAACCGCACAAATTCTCTTTTTATTCAGTTTTGCATTATTGACGATATCAGCACAGGTTTGATCGATGAAAACCTGCTCTGAATCCATTTTGTGTTTCGTCAAATCTTCCACCTCAACCGTCCGGAAAGTTCCCAGTCCTGTATGGAGTGTAATTTCAGCAAAATCAATTCCTTTTAGCTCCAGGCGCTTCAACAGCTCTCTGGAAAAGTGAAGACCGGCAGTTGGAGCAGCAACAGCACCTTCCTGCTTGGCGTAGATCGTCTGGTAACGATCTTCGTCAGACGGTTCAGCCTTTCTCTTGATGTACTTTGGAAGTGGAGTCTCTCCCAGTTCCGTGATCTTGGCTTTGAAATCTTCATAAGGTCCGTCAAAGAGGAAACGCAAAGTTCGTCCTCTGGAAGTGGTGTTGTCAATAACTTCCGCTACCAGCGAGTCGTCTTCCCCGAAATACAATTTGTTTCCGATTCTGATTTTTCTGGCAGGATCAACCAGTACGTCCCAAAGCAAGCTATCACGATTTAACTCACGAAGCAGAAAAACTTCAATCTTGGCACCCGTTTTTTCCTTGTTTCCGTACATTCGGGCAGGAAAAACACGTGTATTATTCATGATCATGACATCCCCATCTGAAAAATAGTTGATGATATCCTTGAATAGCTTGTGTTCGATTTTTCCGGTTTTTCGATGAATCACCATTAGACGTGATTCGTCCCGGTTTTCCGTTGGGTAGTTCGCGATTAGATCTTCTGGTAATTCGAAGTCAAACTCCGACAGTTTCATTTTGCTCATGGACCTTACTTTCTTTTGAACGAAGAATTCGCAAAAGTACAAAAAAAGTTGGCTAATCTAAAGCCTTAGTCAGAGACTTCGATTTCCTGGATAATTTGGACCCATTCTTCGACGCTTCGGGCATCCCGAACATCATAGTTGCCAGATCTCGTTCTTCTCAAAGAAGTGAGTGTGGCTCCTGAGTGAAGCTTTTGACCAAAATCGTGTGCGATGGATCGGATATAGGTTCCTTTTGAGCATTGAATTTGAAAAGAAATTTCAGGGAAGTTTGAGGCATCAATCTCAAATTTTTCAATGTGTATTTCATTGCTTTTGAGGTCAGGGACTTTTCCTGCTCGTGCCAAATCATAAGCTCGTTTTCCATCAATTTGTTTGGCAGAAAAAACAGGAGGTTTCTGGAGCTGCGTACCCAAAAAGGAAGCACGTACTTCTTCCAATAATTGTTGGTCAATATGCTCGATTGGAAACTCCTGATCGAAGTCGGTTTCCAGGTCGTAGGAAGGTGTTGTTTTGCCAAGTAAAAAAGTACCGGTGTAGCATTTTTCTTCAGCCTGAATCTGCATGATTTCTTTCGTTTTCTTACCAGTACAGATGATTAAAAGTCCTGTGGCGAGGGGATCAAGTGTTCCGGCATGACCTACTTTGATCTTCTTGACACCGAGCTTGCGTTTCAGGTTCCAGCGAATTTTGTTGACCGCGTCAAAAGAAGTCCATTCCAGGGCTTTGTCTACCAACAGTATTTCGCCGAGCTGAAAGTCCAAGTATTAAGGATTTAAGGTGAAATAAGCCACGAGGATGAGACCCACGATGATCCGGTACCAACCCCAGATCTTAAAACCATATTTTTGGAGAATTCCAATGAAAAATTTAATGGCGATAATGGCCACCACAAAGGCAATGACATTTCCAAAAATGAAGTTATTCAGGTTTTCTGAAGATGCCATGATCATTTCATAGCCCTTTTGTTCAACGCCCTGATATTCCCAATCCTTGACAAGTACCGAATACACGGTCACTGCAAGCATGGTAGGTACAGCCAGGAAGAAACTGAATTCAGCTGCCAGTTTTCTACTGAGTCCCTGTTGCATCCCCCCGACAATTGAAGCGGCCGAACGGCTTGTACCAGGCATCATGGCCAAACATTGCCAAAAACCGATGATAAATGCTTTCAGAAAGGAAATATTCTCTTCCTTTTCAACCTTGGGCTGTTGGAAGAAACGGTCGATGAAGAGCAGAACTACCCCACCGACGATGAGCATGACAGCGATGGAAATCGTTTCGCCCATGATTGCTTCAATTTTATCGTCGAGCAAAAAGCCCAGAACCAGTGCGGGAATTACAGCTACTGCGAGTTTAAGATAAAAACGAATAGAGGTAAAGTCGAAGAATTTTTTCCAGTAAAGTGCAACAACTGCCAGAATTGCTCCGAATTGAATGGAAACCTGGTACATCTTGACAAATTCATCTTCCTGAATCTGAAAAATGGAACTGGTAAAGATCATGTGTGCGGTGGATGATACCGGCAAATATTCGGTCAATCCTTCTACAATGGCAATTAAGATTGCTTGGAGAGCAGTCATGGGTTAGGCTTTAATGATGAGAGAACCGGTTTATTCTGATTTCTTTCCGGCTTTTTTCATGATTGCGTAAATGACAATCAGGTATCCTGCAATAATGAGGATAGGGGCAACGGTTAATCGGACCGGACTAAACAATTCGTCTGCATTGAACTTGTTCGGATCATCAGATCCTCCACCGATCATCAGGATGTATCCTACAATATTGACCAATAGACCGATCAATAACCACTTGTAATTTTCTTTTTGAAAAGCAAACATGCCCGCGTAATTTAGTGAGAAGCAAATGTACGAAACTTAATATAAATCGTCCAGTTTCATACGCAAATATTTGTTAAGAGCAATCCAGGTGGACAGTAAGCTGATGATGATTCCGATCCCAAGAATTCCAGCGAAAAGGTAAATGAAATCCATGAAGCGGAAATCAATCTCGATGTTGTCAAGGAGGTTGTTCAATACGTAGAAAAGACTCATAAGTAGGGCCATACCGATCACGGCAGAGACAATTCCCTGGAAGATCGATTGAATAATGAAAGGCCTACGAATGAAACGGGAATTGGCTCCCACAAGCTGCATGGTTTTTATCGTAAAGCGCTTGGAATACAAGGCGAGTCGGATTGTATTGTTGATCATGGCTACTGCTACAACAATCAATAAGGCTGCTACCAAAAGAATGAGAAAAGCAAATTGCCGGAATCCCAGGTTCACGTTTTCCACGCTGGCGGCGTCATAATACACCTCGTCAATTTCTTCCGGATAGTGAGCCAGGATTTTCTCCCGGATCAAGTGCATTCCTCTTTTGTTAGCGTGTTCCGCTTTGGGCTTATAGCCAACTGTAGGTGGTAGTGGATTTTCTCCTTCAAAGATGGCCAGGACCTCATTCGTTTCTTCTCCTGCTCCACTAAATTCTTCGATCGCACGTTCCGGAGAGACAAAAAAGACCTCTTTAAACTCGGGCCAGGTCTTTAATTCCTGCTCAATTTGCTTGATATCTGCTTCGTTGAGTTCGGACTTGAAGAAAAGATCGCCCTGTAGATTTTCCTTGGCCTGCTTGTGGACCGACTCAAGAGCCAATACTCCTCCAAGTACCAGTCCGATCATGAATAAGACTAGTGAAATGCCTATCACCGTGGAAACATAGCTGGTTCTTAAACCGCGCTTATTGTATTTTTCTGCCCTCGAACTCATAGGCACGAATTTAGGAAAATTTGATTGTTAGTGATCCTGGCAGTTGAAAAACTTACTCACAGTGAACTATGGGTATCCTCGGACGAATTAATCCTCCAGCTCTCCGACGTATTCATATTCACTACCGACCTTTTTGTACAGGTGTCCTCCAAACTCATAATATTCCTTTCCGGAAATTTTTACGACTTCAACATCGTTCATGGGAAGTAATGGGATTCGGATTCCAATGACTGGTTTCACAACGACGTAAGAAGTTTTACTTTTCTTGAACAGGACGCCCTGATGGAAGTAGTAATTTTTCCCCTTGAAACTGATTCGGTGGTAGCTTCCGGTCATGAAATTGATGCTCAGCCCAATGGATGGGTGACATACCACGTAGTTTGTTCCAATCCGGCGGTAAAAAAGGCCGTTGTGCCAGTAGTATTTTGATCTTCCGTAATTGACAACACGGTGTCCCGGAGGCAAGACCTTGATGTGCTTGTGTGGCCTGGCCTTAACGATTACCATGTGTTTGCGATGGTACCCCGGATGTTTATGAACTTTATGAACAGTTTTCTTCTGGGGTGCATGATGATGACCCTTGCCGTGTCCGTGACCATGTCCCTGTGAAAAAGCAGTTCCAAAAGCTACAGCAAAAAAACTTGACAATAAAATGACGATTGATGATTTCATGGCAATTGATTTAGGGGGTTCGTACAATGTTAGACAATAATAAACGGAAAAAGTTTAATCGAGTCAAGTTTTTGAGTTGACTTTTGATTAGCATGCTTATTTTTGATGATCATGAGTCGAGGTTTAATCCGTTTTATGGGGATTCTATTTTTACTGGGGATAATGTCCTGTGCTCCGAAAAGTTTTGAGGATTCCGGACGCATTAAAAAAGGCCCGGTCGAAACCTCTCTCTATGGAGACTATTACAATCGTTACGATTTTTACCGTGACTACTATGAAATGCGACCAATTGTGGTCATCCCGATTAATATCAACGTTTGGCAGAAAGATGATGGCACCGGAAATTGGCAGGATACAGAGGCCCATCGGGAACGATTGAATACCGTGATTGATTTTTTGAATGCACATTACCGGGATGTGGGTACTCCGTCAGATCCTGTGGAGGGAGTGGATTCAATCCGTGATACTAAAATCAGATTTCAGTTAGAGGGGGTTTATTTTTACCGCAACAGCCAACTTTGGGCAAGTGCCTTCGGGAAAACGGCGGATCGATTGGATAGCGCTATGTGCGCAATTGATTCCAACCGGATCAAACAACTGAACATTCACATTACGGGTTATGAGAATCCATCGAGCACGGTTGAGGGTTATGCACAGTTTCCATCCTATGAACTGAGTAGAAAACATTCCGTGATTACCTTCCACAATGAAGCGGAACCCTATAACAAGCATGCCGATTTCGCTTTCTCAAAGCATTTGGCGCACGAGTTGGGTCACGTATTGGATTTAAGGCATACGTATGGAGCGGCCAACTGTCACCAGGAAGATCCAGATTATCTGGATGATGTTTTTGGAAGTGGTGAAAATGCGCATTGTCCGCATCGGGCCCCGAGAGGTTCCTTGTGGGGTTGTGATCCATATTCACCAGACAATGAGTGTACGAATAACCTGATGGGGGGAACCCGTGATATGCGCTATTTGTCTCCCAAACAAATTTTTCGGATGCACCGGGCACTGTCCTTGAAATCCATTCGAAATTATGTAGCCTATACCCTGGAAGAAACGACTAAACCATGGGTAATAAGTGGGGTGGAGAAGTGGGATTTTGACATCCGTATGTACAACGATATCCTCATCAAAAAAGGAGGCCGGTTAATCGTTGAAGGGCAGGTATATTTGGGAGACCAAAATAAAATTATAGTCCGGAAAGGCGGCAACTTGGAAAAGGTAGGAAAGGGAGCGGTGCATCATATTAAGGACAATTAGCTCCTTGAGATACAGGTTCTTCAGGGATAAAGTTGATGCCAGAATAAATTCTATTTTCCATTTCAATTTGGAATTTATTCAGCGGGGTGTTTTTCCAAATAATTTCTTGTTCAGCCACGACTTTTCCATCAACTCTTTTGTAAACTGTTTTTTCACCGTCTTTTGTTTGACCGGTTACCCAACAAGTTAGCATGGGAACAACGAACTCAAGTTCTTCTTCCTTGTACCCAGGGCTTCCGATAATCGGCAGTTTTCTCAGAATTTTCTTTCCCTTGGGCTCGTTCATCACTTCGTCTACGTAGACGCGGTCATAGTTCTTTTCCCAGGTGTGCTGAAGCCTGGATCTGGTCATGGGGTAGTATCTGTTGCGAGATAAGTTTAGGAAGGGAGAATTTTCTTTTAGGTCATCTTTCGTGAAGACATAGACGTAAGCATATTCCTTCCCTTTAAATTTTTCAAGGTCTTTTTTCTCAATGTAAAAGGTGTAAGTTTCGTGCTCACGATATTTGAAATCCCCCGTTCGGATTTTGATGTCCAGTCGGTCGCATTCAAAATGCTCCTTCTTGAGGTCAAAAGCGACGACTAAGTTCTTAAAAGTATAACAACTCATTTTACTCAGCTTCGTCTGCCCGTCATTGACAAAAAATCCTGAGGTAGGGGAATCTCCCAAAACTTCTTCAGAAACTGGTTTTTCGACGTCAATCTGTGCTTGCAGTATGAAACAAAATAACATACTGAAAATGGAAAGTGGGGTTTTGATATTCATGATTTAATATTTGTGGCCGAATATAGGGCTTCGTCGTGCGCACTGAGACGTCTGCTTTGTGATTGGATGCTTTGAGTTCACAAATGGGATGGGAGGGGTCTTTCGAGGAAGTAAAAGGACATTTTCTAAGCGTCTATTTGGTCGTTGGTAAACTGCCGGATACAATTGGTGAATTAACTCCATGGAGTGACGAAGTAATTCTTTTTTTTATTTAAAAAATCACTGACGATGAAAAGAATAAATGTATTGATAGCCTTATTGATCTCATGTTTTACTCAGGTTTATGCGCAAGAAGGCCTGGAAATTTTGTTGAATGGACAGAAATTAAACAGGGATACGATCATTTCAGATGAAATCGAGACGATGAAGTTCAGTTTCGCTTATGAAGAGAAAGTACGGAATTATGATAAGGTGGTGTTTTGCATAGAAACGAAGGAGGCCTACCTGAGAAGGTATGAGAAGAGTGCGGACATTTACATGTCGGAGAGAGAAGATTTTGATCCCCTGACGATGATATTGAGTAAAGAATGCAAATCCGACAAGGCAAATGAACTTTGTTTGGGTGATCTGGCGCACAAAATATTCTACAAGAATAAAGCGGAAAACGGAGACCTGATTACCATTTCTTATCGGGGGCTAAAAATCACCGGTTACGAACAAAAGTGGAATGAGTATTCAAAAAGTTACATTTCAAGCCCCATTTATGGAGACGGGAAGACTTTTGCCAAGCGGGAGATTGTCGTGAAACCGAATGCAATACGCGCTAGGCAGGCAAAAAGAAGAAGAATCATTGGAATGGCGGTTGGACTCCCACTAGCCATTATGTTTTTTGTCTTTTTGTAGGGATGAAACCTTAATACGGCGTTATTTCCACTTTTTCATGTATTTCCAGTTGCGTGGTTTTCCTTCAGAAATCCATTCGATGGCTGTTTGAAGTCTTTTGTTTCGGGTGGCTTCCGTTTTTGCTTCCGTGAGCCACTCAACGTATTCTCTTTGCGCAGATGGGGCGAAATCCTCAAAATGCTTTTGTGCAGCAGGGTTTTCTTTGAGGTTCTTGGCAAGATCTTCGGGAATAATGTGCTGCTTCGGATCTATCTTTTTGGGGGAGTGAACCAGTCCTTTTCGTTGGTTTTCGATGGCTTCCAGAACGTACTGTCTGACCAGGTGCTCGTCGATGGAATCATCTGCGGTAAATTTCCATTGTCGCATGGCCTGGGTTTGTTCCTGGGCATTGCTCAATTTGCCGTTGGGGTCGGAAAGGAAAACGCCCTGAAAGAACCAAATACCATAATGCTGCTTAAAAGCGCCCAGCCCACAAACATTTTTCCCGTTCAGGCAGTAAGTAGGCATGCCCCATTTTAGTGTTTCTTCTAATTCGGTGGACTGAAGAATGTGTCGGAGCTGATCGAGTTGATCCTTCCAGATACTTTGACGATCGTAAAAATCGTCAACGGTTTTGACTGATTTCATATCCTGAAAAATAGGATTTTATTTTGAACCGGTCGGAGGAAATTTAGAGTTTCATGAATGGAGTCAGGAGGATTTTCTCAGGTAGAATGACTTGTACAAGGTAGCTTCCTGCCTCAAGACTGTTCAGATCAAGTGTGACTTTTTGCTCGGAAAGGAGTTGAATGTGATCCTCGGGACGTCCCATTTCTTTTCCCCGATTGTCCAGAATGCGAATAATGGCCTTGTCCAGGTTTTGACCTTCTAAATGCAGGATTCCGGAAGTCGGGTTTGGATAGAGACGAATTTTTTCCGGTGTTGTTTCGATGTTGATGCTCTCAATCGGGAAATGTCTTTCTGTTCCGTTGAGGTCCGTTTGCTTCAGTCGATAGTAAGAAAGTCCAGTCAGTGGATTTTTGTCGTATGCCGTATATTGAGTTTGTGTTGAGCTGTTTTCCTGTGCTTCAATCTGGGTAATTTCGGTCCAGCTGATACCATCTACGGAGCGTTCGATCGTGTAGAAGTCACTGTTGGATTCGGAAGCAGTTTCCCAACGAAGAAGCACTCCCTCGTTCTTTTGTTCTTCCACTTCGAAAGTAAGGAGTTCAACTGGAAGCTCGACGCTTGCTTTGACAACGATATTATCAATTTGCCAGTATTCTGTTCCTGCCCAACACTGAACGCCAATTCGGATTTGAAGACTGTTTCCACCCACAATTAAACCGGAAGAGTAGCTCGTGCTTCCTCCTGCGATGTCGTCCGAAATAATCACATTAACTCCTGCGCAAGCTCCGCTACAGTAGAAGGAGTTGTCAGGGTTTTGCCAGGAGCCTCCATCAATTCGATATTGAAAACGAACCCAGTCACCGGAATTACAACCGGTATTGCAGGCTTCCATCGTTCCAATTTCCGCGACATCAAAAGAAACTTCGACATGGCTATATCCCGAAATATCGATGCTTCCCGATTCCCATTCGGCTTCTCCATTGGTATCATTTCCTTCCAGTAAGCCATTCTTTACATACCAGTAGTCCCCGGAAACACATCCTGGACAAGAAGTATTCCATGAAACACCAAAGTTATCTGAACCAGAGGTAGAAGAATTGGCTTCGTTGAATGTTTCGTTGAAAATGATTTGCTGTGTAAATGCGGAAAACGAGCAAAGAAATAGTGCGATAAAAAGGGCTTTTGAAGAGTGATTTTTGGAAGTTAGTTTCATGTCTGTGTCAAATTTTTGGGCAAAGGTACACTGACATCAAGGGAGCAGGAAGGAAGTTGTATTATGCTTAAAACAACTTATTATTTACTGTTTGTTAAAACAAAAAACTCCGCACAAACTGTGCGGAGTTTTTTTTAGTATGAATTGAAAAACTAGCCGTTCAGCGCTTCCGCACCACCTACGATCTCAAGGATTTCGTTGGTAATTGCTGCCTGACGTGCTTTGTTATAACTCAATGTAAGTTCTCTTTTCAAAGCATCTGCGTTGTCCGTAGCTTTATGCATCGCCGTCATTCGTGCACCATGCTCAGAGGCAAAGGAATCTCTCAAAGCCTTAAAGAATTGAATTTTCAGCGACTTTGGAATGAGTTCTTCCACGATTTCCATTTTGGAAGGTTCAAAGATATAGTCACCGCTATTTCCACCTTCACTAACAGTTGGTTGAACTGGCAGGAACTGCTCTGATTTGATTTCCTGATTGGCTGCGTTGATAAAGGAATTGTAAACGATCACTACCTGATCGAATTTTTTGGAAAGAAATCCTTCCATCACTCCTTTGGCAATTTCAGAAGCCTCATCAAAACTTAGGTCCGCGAAAACATCCTCTACACCATATTCGGTAGTTGGGATGAATGCACCACCTTTTCGAAATGCATCGGATACTTTTTTACCAACGCCCAGGAACTGAACATTTTTTCCCTGGTACTTTTCAGCAACCAGTCGATTCATTTCCTTGATCACGTTGTTGTTAAATCCTCCGCAAAGACCTCTGTTTGAAGAAACACCGATGATCAGTACATTTTTCAATTCTCTTTCTTCTGCGTACGCATTTTCGGAAAGATCAAGTGTTGCACTGAGGTTGTTCAGAATTTCTTTCAATTTTTCCGCATACGGTCTCATTTGAACGATGGCATCCTGCGCTCTTTTCAACTTGGCAGCAGAAACCATTTTCATCGCAGAAGTGATCTGCATGGTAGACCCGACAGAAGTAATTCGATTTCGTATTTCCTTTAAGTTAGCCATTTGATCTGGAACAACTTTAATGGCCCGCCCAAAAACGGGCCATATACGTTACTATCTATTAATATTTCTGGGCAATTTCTTTTGCCACTTGCGTCAACACATCTGTAGCTTCATCGGTGTATTTTCCAGACTGAAGTACAGACAATGTATCTGCATGTTTTGCTTCCAAATAGTTCAGGAACTCAGTCTCAAACTCTTTCACGCGATCAACTGGTACGTTTTGGATCAACCCTTTGGTACCAACATAAATAATCGCGATTTGTTTCTCAACTGGGAAAGGATCTCCTTCATTTTGCTTCAGGATTTCCACGTTTCTTGCTCCCTTGTCCAAAACAGATTTCGTTGCGGCATCCAAATCCGAACCGAATTTCGCAAATGCTTCCAATTCACGGTATTGAGCCTGATCCAGTTTCAAGGTTCCGGCTACTTTTTTCATGGATTTGATCTGCGCGTTACCTCCTACACGTGAAACCGAGATACCAACGTTAATTGCTGGTCGGATACCGGCGTTGAACAGGTCACCTTCCAGGAAGATCTGACCATCAGTAATCGAAATCACGTTTGTTGGGATATATGCAGAAACGTCACCTGCCTGTGTTTCAATAATTGGAAGGGCAGTCAATGAACCACCACCTTTTACCTTTCCTTTCAAAGATTCAGGAAGATCGTTCATAGTAGCTGCAATCTCGTCATCATTAATGACTTTCGCAGCACGCTCTAATAATCTTGAGTGCAGGTAGAATACGTCACCTGGGTAAGCTTCACGACCTGGAGGACGACGAAGCAACAAGGATACCTCACGGTAAGCAACCGCCTGCTTGGAAAGATCATCATAAATGATCAAAGCTGGACGACCTGTATCACGGAAGTATTCTCCGATGGCAGCACCTGTCATTGGTGCGTAGAACTGCATTGGAGCAGGGTCAGAAGCGTTGGCAGCAACCACTACTGTATAAGCCATGGCACCTGCATCTTCCAGTTTTTTCACGATTCCGGCAACCGTCGAACCTTTTTGACCGACAGCTACATAAATACAGAATACTGGTTCTCCTTTATCGTAAAATTCTTTTTGATTGATGATCGTATCGATCGCAACAGTTGTTTTACCTGTCTGACGGTCACCAATGATCAGCTCCCGTTGTCCACGACCGATTGGAATCATCGCATCCACCGCCTTGATCCCCGTTTGAAGAGGTTCTGTTACCGGCTGACGGAAGATAACTCCCGGAGCTTTACGCTCGATCGGCATTTCATACAACTCACCAGAAATTGCTCCCTTACCGTCGATTGGATTTCCTAGTGTGTCAACAACACGACCAACAATTCCGTCACCAACATGCACTGATGCAATACGACCCAGACGTTTAACCGTGTCACCTTCGTTTACTTCAGAAGAGTTCCCCAAAAGTACGGCCCCTACGTTATCTTCTTCCAGGTTCAGGGCAATTCCCTGCAAACCACCGTCAAATTCGATCAATTCACCGTACTGTACTCCGGTCAAACCGTAAATACGTGCGATACCATCACCGATTTGAAGCACGGTACCTACTTCCTGTAACTCTGCTTCCGATCTAAACCCGGAAAGTTGCTCTCTTAAGATTGCAGAAACTTCTGCTGGTTTTATATCTGCCATATGCATTCAATTTTTTGGCCGACGCCAAATTATCGTGTTAAACTAACTTTTAAACTATTCAATTTATTTGCCACCGAGGCATCGATTCTTGTGTCGCCAACCTGTACGATAAATCCACCGATGAGGTCTGCGTCAATTTTTTCTTCCACTTCCAGTTTACCATTCAGTGATTTCTCCAGTTTGGACAGGATAGCAGATTTGGTTTTGTCATCCAATGCGCTTGCAGAAGTGATGGTCACCGGGTTGATTCCCAATTGTGACTGCAACTGTTTTCCATAACTGTGAGCAATTTCTCCCAGAATGTTTTCCCGCTTGTTTCGGATCATCAACTGAATGAAGGCTGTGGTCAGTTCGTCAAACTGTGGAAACAGTTCTTTAAAGATGGCGAACTTTTTATCTCCGCCAATTACAGGACTGTCCAAAAACAACTGAAAATCGCGGGTGTCCTCAAATACATTGATGACCGCCTTCATGTCTGCCGAAACCTGATCCAGCTTACCTTGTTCTGTGGCAAGCTCCAAAAGTGCTTTGGCGTATCGGGAAGCTGATTTCGTTACTATCATGGTGATAATTAATTCAGGTTAATGTCTTCAGCCAATTTAGAAGCCAATTCTTTTTGTTTGTCGTCTGAAGCCAATTCTTTGCGAATGACTTTTTCAGCGATTTCAACAGATAGAACTGCTACATGGGCTTTCAACTCAGAAATAGCTGCTGCTTTTTCCATTTCAATTGCCTGATTGGCAGATTCAATGATTTTGGCAGCTTCTTTTTTCGCGTTTTCTTTCGACTCTTCGACCATTTTGGAAGCTGTTTCATGAGCTTCTTTCATGATTTTGTCTCTCTCCGCACGAGCTTCTTTCAACAGCTTCTCGTTTTCAGCCTGAAGCGCTTGCATTTCAGCTTTTGTTTTTTCAGCCAGTTCCAAAGAATCAGCGATGTTCTTTTCACGATCGTTAACCGCTTTTAGGATTGGTTTCCAGGCAAACTTGGCCAATACGAACAGAAGTAACAGGAAAACAAGTCCTGTCCAGAATAAAAGACCGTAATCAGGTAATATCAAGTCCATTTTCTATTGTTGTTTTTTGTTTAAATTTTTCTTTTTAAATCAAATAAAGGCGGCCTACAACCAACCGTTGCAGGCCTACCTTAATTTTTACTGGTTTGCTCCAAGTAGACCAACTACTACACCGAACAAAGCCACCCCTTCGATCAAGGCTGCTGCGATGATCATAGTAGAGGTAATTTTTCCTGAAGCTTCTGGATTACGAGCGATTCCTTCAACGGCAGAACCACCGATTCGTCCAATTCCGATCCCGGCACCTAGTACCGCAAGACCTGCTCCAATTGCTGCTACGCTTCCCCACATAACTATATAGATTTAAAAGTTACTAATTAATGATGGTGTTCTTCTACGGCCGCTCCGATGAACAGGGCGGACAACAAGGCAAATAAATAGGCCTGTAAGAAGGCTACCAACAATTCCAATACAGATATAAACAGGGTCATCGGCACGGACAATCCGGCCCAACCCAGGTTTTTATTAATAAAGATGATCGAAACCAAAGCCAATACAATGATGTGTCCAGCAGTAATGTTCGCAAACAAACGAATCATCAGGGCGAAAGGCTTGGTAAAGATTCCGATAATTTCCAATGGGATCATGATTGGCATCAGGGCAATAGGGACTCCCGGAGGCCAGAAAATGTGTTTCCAGTAAGCTTTGTTTCCTGAAAGGACTGTTAATAATAAAGTACATACAGCCAGGAACATGGTTACTGTAATGTTTCCAGTCAGGTTCGTACCAATCAATGGAACAGAACCAAGCAGGTTACAGATCAAAATAAAGAAGAACACCGTTAATATATAAGGTAAATACCGCTGGTATTTATGTTCGTTAATGTGTTCCTTGGCAATATCATCACGTACAAATACGATCAATGGCTCAATGAATTTAGCAATTCCCTTTGGAGAAACGGCTCCGTTCTTACGGTAGTATTTAGCAACGCTAAACATGATCAAAACCAGAATCAAGCTGGCAATCAACATAAAAGCAACGTTTCTTGTTAAAGAAAGATCCAATGGCTTAACAGCTCCATGAACATGTCCTTCTTCGAAGTGCAGTTCACCGTGCTCCATTTTGTAAATTTTTTCGTGGAACATAGCGTAAGCTGCAGCTGGTCCAACTCCGGCAACGTAATCTACTTTTTCACCTGTTTTACTATCGACAGCACTTCGGTGTTCACCATGGTAAAAGTGTGATGCTGAAAATACGTGAAGGCCTTCGTCTACCAAAATAATTGGCAGGTAAATAGAAGTACTGTTTCCATGACCTCCCCACAGATGCCATTCGTGAGCATCCTTAATGTGGTGCATGATCATTTCACTCACATTGAACTTTTCTTCTTCATGAGACTCGGAATGCTCGGTAGAAGCCATAACCGGCAGAGCAAACATTAAGCTTAAAACAATGATTGACAAACAGTTAGTAATGTTCTTAAACGTCATATCCCTTCTTTTTCTGAATAAAGGCTTCAAAATTTCAGCGCAAAGGTACTGAATGTTTCCGAATTAACAATAGAAAATGAAATTAATTGAAAAAACCACTTTTTGCCGGAATAGGCCATTTTTAAAGGAAAACAAATGCTTCCTGATTCACCGGGGAAAGAGTGCTGCTTCGAAAATGTCCGGGATGCTGATTCAAAGCGTGTTTTCACTTAGCCTGGTGGAGATTTAGGGCTTGAATTATTCGTATATTTGTGGCCCATGATGACAGTGAAGGAAATAATGGCGCCCATTGAGGAGGAGATGCAAGAATTCGAGCATCGCTTCCAGCAAAATATGAAGTCAAAAGTTCCTTTGCTGGACAAAATCACCCACTTCATTGTCAGGAGAAAGGGAAAGCAAATGCGACCAATGTTTTTGTTTTTAACGGCAAAAATGCTCGGGGAAATTAATGATAAGACTTATCAGGCGGCTTCGTTGGTCGAGTTATTGCATACGGCCACCCTGGTTCATGATGATGTGGTGGATGACGCAAACGAACGGAGAGGTTTTTTTTCGGTGAACGCCCTTTGGAAGAATAAAATCGCCGTTCTGGTTGGAGACTATATGTTATCCAAGGTGTTGTTGCTCTCCATAGAAAATAAGAATGTGCGTCTCCTGGAAATCATTGCCACCTCAGTGAAAGAAATGAGTGAAGGAGAATTGTTACAAATTGAGAAGGCTAGAAAACTGGACATCACGGAGGAGGTTTATTTTGAGATCATTCGACAGAAAACAGGCTCTTTGATTGCCACCGTTTGTGAGGCAGCCGCCTCTTCGGTAGACCGGGAGGATATTAGCAGTCACATGAGGAAGTTTGGAGAGTTGGTCGGGTTGGCATTTCAGATCAAAGACGACATTTTTGACTACGGAACTCCGAATGACATTGGGAAACCCACTGGCCTGGATATCCGAGAGCAGAAAATGACCCTGCCCTTGATTTATACTTTGAATAATTGCTCCAGGGAAGTGAAACGTGAACTGATTTATATTGTCAAAAATAAGAACGAAGATAGTCGACAGGTCAAAAGAGCCGTTGAATTGGTCGTGAATGCTGGGGGGATTGATTATGCATTTAAAAAAATGCACGCCCTGGTCGAGGAGGCGCTGGAAATGATTAAGGATGTACCTGATTCTCAGGCAAAACAGGCCCTGATTGGCTTGGTGAAGTACACGGTTAACCGGGAAAAATAGTGGAACAAATGGAAAAATGGATATTTAAGGTGGTTTTTTGGACAGCCTTGATCGGGCTTACATTCATTTGGACAGCCTGTCAGAGTGAAGAAAAAGAGGTTCCTCCCACCAAAGAAGTCGCTGAGGTACTGATCGAACGACATGAGGGTCAGTTTAAGGAGTATTATCCAGGTCGAAAACAGGTGAAAATTGAAGGAGTAGAAGATGCAGAGGGTCAAAGACATGGCCGTTGGGTATTCTATTCCGAAAATGGCGTGGAGCTTTCGGTCACCCTCTATGATCATGGGAAAAAGCATGGACATTCCGTGGTCAAGTACCCCAATGGGGCTCTTTACTATTATGGTGAATACGATCAGGATCGAAAAATAGGGATTTGGAAAACCTATGATCAGGAAGGGAAATTGGTGGAAGAAAAAGACTTTGGAAAGTGATTGATGGCAAGAATTCCCGCACATATTGTTGATACTATATTAAGCACGGCCCGAATTGAGGAAGTGATCGGGGAATTCGTGAACCTCAAAAGAGCTGGTTCCAACTTGAAAGGATTGAGTCCTTTTACGGATGAGAAAACACCATCCTTTATGGTTTCACCGGCCAAACAAATCTTCAAATGTTTTTCAACCGGGAAAGGAGGGACTGTCGTCTCTTTTTTGATGGAGAAGGAACACTTTTCCTATCCGGAAGCCCTACGTTGGTTGGCCAATAAATATCAGATTGCTGTTCCGGAAGAAGAACAAACACCGGAAGAAAAAGAAGAGCAGTCCGAGAAGGAGAGTTTGCGAATCATCAATGAATTTGCAAAGAGTCATTTCAAACAAAATCTGCACGAGCATCAGGAAGGGAAAACGATAGGTCTAAGTTATTTTCAGGAACGAGGATATCGACTTGAAACAATTGAAAAGTTTGAGTTGGGTTACTGTCTGAACAGTGGGAAGGATTTGACGGAACATGCCCTCGAAAAAGGCTACAAATTGGAGTACCTGGAAAAAGTAGGGCTCGTTAAAAGCAAAGACGATCGTCATTTTGATTTTTTCCGTGGGCGAGTAATGTTCCCGATTCACTCGGTGACCGGTCGCGTACTTGGTTTTGGGGGTCGGATTCTGGGGAATGATAAAAAAACGGCCAAGTATTTTAACTCACCGGAAAGCCCGATTTACAACAAAAGTGAGATTCTGTACGGACTCTATTTTGCGAAGGGCGACATTATCAAGTACGACAATTGCTATTTGGTCGAGGGATATACGGATGTGATTAGCCTGTATCAGGCTGGAATTTCCAACGTTGTTTCCTCTTCTGGAACTTCGCTGACCCGGGAGCAGATCAAGTTGATGCGTCGTTACACGCAGAATATTACGATCTTATATGATGGGGACGCGGCCGGGATCAAGGCTTCTTTCCGGGGAATCGATTTGATTTTGGAAGAAGGACTGAACGTTCACGTCGTGCTTTTTCCAGATGGGGACGATCCCGATTCGTATTCTAAAAAAGTCAGCACTTCAGAACTGGAAGATTATATTCGTGAAAACACGAAGGATTTCATTACTTTCAAAGCGGAGATGCTTTTGTCCGAAGGAACGGAAGACCCGAGTGTCCGGGTGAAATTGATCCATGACATTGTGAGTTCCATTTCCCTGATTCCAGACCAGATCAGTCGGAGTGTTTATGCCAAAGAGATTTCGGAGCGTTTTGAGATTGATATGAACGTGGTTTCTCAGGAATTAGCCTCGAACCGCAAAAAACATTTGTTGGAGAGTCAGCGACAAACTCCAGCGAACCCTGATCCGGTGGTGCAAATACGAAAAGAACCGATTGCCCAGTCGACCACTTCGGATAAGAAGAAAAAAGAAGTCTATGAAGAGTTCGACCTGATTCGCATCATGATCAAATACGGGGCGTATGCCATTGAGGTGGACAAGCAAACGGAAGAAGGAAATTTTGAACCGGTGGAGACGAGTGTATGTGAACTGATCGTGTATGAATTGGATCGCGATGAACTTACGTTTAAGAATGAATTATACAATCGGGTATATGAACTGGTCAGAAATAGCCTAAAGGAAAGTGTCGTGAACAAACCCAGTTTTTTCCTAAGACAGGAAGATCCGGGAATTGTGCGTCTGGCAACTGACATCGAGAGTGATCCTTATGAAATTAGCCACAACTGGCTGAAGCAACACAATATAGATACAAAGACCGAGCTGGAAAACCTGAAAGTGGGAGTGATCAATGCGATTTATGCCTTTAAAACACGACGCATTGCTGATCAGATCGAAATATTGCGGGAACAGCTGTTAGAAGCGGAGAAAAACAAGGACAATGAGCAGGTAGAAGACTTGTTAGCACAACAGATTCTACTGGAAAATGTAAAAATGGCTTTGGCGAATCAATTGGGAAGAATAATTTTGCACGGATGATGAGTTATGCCTTATTCAAGTTGGGACCGTATGAGGTCTGTATCTGGAATCTGATCGTGATTGCCCTGATCTTCCTGTTAGCAACCGTATTGAGGAGGATTATTCACCGCTCTTTGAAAAGAGCTTTGATCGGAGCCAATATCCGGATGGAAGGAACCCGCGCTACCTGGTTGAAACTCCTCAGTCAGAGTGTGTACATTGTCGCGGTGTACCTGGCGGTTTTGAGTTTCAGGATCAACAACGAAGGGGTTTCTGTTCGGGAGTTTCTCGAAGTGAATTTGGTAGAATTGTCTTCGTTTAAGTTAGGGTTCTATCATGTCTTTATCATAGGATTGTTAATCGTTGGAGCCCGCATGCTGGTCAATTTTTCGAAGTTGTATTTCAGCCGTAAATTCCGCGGGAAGGTCGGCTATAATCCAAGTACAGAGTATGTCTATGTCCAGCTAAGTAAATATGTCATTTATGTTTTTTGCTTCCTGTTTATTCTAAAGTCACTGGACATTAACCTAACGAATCTGTTTATCGGATCCGCAGCCCTGTTAGTTGGTGTTGGACTTGGTTTGCAGGATGTCTTTAAGGACATGGTTTCCGGACTGATTCTGCTTTTTGAGGGAACCGTAAAGATTGGAGATGTTATTGAGCTACAGGATTCCAGCTTTCCAGAGCCCATTATTGCTAAAATCATCAAAATAGATGTGCGTACGACCCAGATCGAAACACGGGATGGAAACGTACTAATTATTCCGAATGCCCGGTTGACCCAAGAATACGTGGAGAACTGGAGTCATCAGGACCCACTGACCCGTTTCATCATTAATGTATCAGTGGCTTATGGTTCGGACACAGAGCTGGTCAAAAACCTGATGCGTCAGGCAGCCTTATCTCATCCAAAAGTCAAGAAATCGAGACAGGTTCACGTTCGTTTGAAAAATTTTGGGGACAATGGCTTGGAATTGGAATTAATCTTTTGGGCCGATCAGAGTTGGGAGGCAAATTTTTACAAATCAGACATCCGCTTTGAAATAGATCGTTTGTTCAGGGAGTATAACATCACTATTCCCTTTCCGCAAAGAACGATTAGCTATGGCAAGGGAGCGGAAGAGAAAAAAGCACCATGATCGATCAAAAATACAGACCAGGTCCTGCCTGGACCGTATTACTGAAACGTTTGGGAATCATGCTTCTCGGCCTGCAAATATGCCGCTTGTTGTTCTGGTATTTTAATCGACATAGTTTTCAGAATCTTTCCTGGCAGGATTTTTTTGTTTCCGCCTGGTTGGACATCGTGAGCATCGCCCTGTTGGCATTTCCATTTATTGTTTTGTCGATTCTTCCCTTTTCTTTTGTGATGAAGAGGGGATATCAAATTTTTTTACGAATCATTTTTCATCTGATTAATGCAGTTTTCATTGCACTGAACCTTGTTGATCTGGAATATTTTCATTTTACCCAAAAAAGATCGACGACAGATTTATTTACTATCCTTTCGGCGGGAGAAGATTTTTCGCAGCAAATAGGTTCTTTTTTCAGGGACTTTTGGTTGGTGTTGGTTTTTTTCATCGTTTTAATGAGCCTGTCAATGTGGTTGGAACGACGAATCCGCATGGCGACAAAAACCAGGGCGTTTTGGTCTGAGACACTCTATTTTTTCCTGGGAACAGCTGTGTTTGTAGTACTGGCCCGGGGAGGATTTAGTTTGCGTCCCCTAAGCCCGATGGATGCAGCGCGCTATACAGAAGTTGAAAATGCGGCCTTGGTCTTGAATACTCCGTTCACCATGGTGAAATCCATGAGTTATGATGGCCTGGAGGAGTTGCATTATTTTTCGGAAGAAGAGGCTGAAAAATTATTCAATCCAATTCGGGAGAGTAAACCACTAAATAAGTTGCCGAAGGGAACAAATGTGGTGGTGATTGTACTCGAAAGCTTTGGAAGCGAATGGGTTGGGGCATCCGGAGCAGAAGAGTCCTTTACCCCCTTTTTGGATTCATTGGCCGGGCATAGTTTGTTATTTGAAAACGGAATCGCTAATGGAAAGAAATCCATCGAAGCGGTCCCTTCGATTATTTGCTCTGTTCCTTCATTGATGGACAACCCCTATATCTCTTCCGCTTATGGAAACAATCAGACGGAATCACTGGCTTCCATACTCAAGAAATGGGGATATGAGAGTGGGTTTTTCCACGGGGCCACGAATGGATCGATGCGTTTTGACGGTTTTGCAGCACAGCTAGGATTTGATCACTACTTCGGGCGAAAGGAATACGGGAATGATGAACATTTTGACAAAACCTGGGGGATACTTGATGAATATTTCAACCCCTGGACCGCCCGGCAATTAAGTGATTTCAAGAAACCATTTTTTGGATTTCTGTTTACCCTTTCGTCGCATCATCCATATTTTATCCCGGAACACATGCGCGGGAAGCTGAAAACGGGAAAGGAACCGATTTGTCAATCGATCAATTATGGAGATTACAGCCTTCGAAAGTTTTTTGAACAGGCTCAAAAAGAGAGTTGGTATGAAAATACCCTGTTCGTTATTTGTGCAGATCATACCTGCTCAACGAATGACCCACTGTATAATCAGCGAACGGAAATGTACCGAATCCCGATCATGTTTTTTGACCCGAAAGGTAGGGTGCAAGCACTTCGGGAAAAGCGAATTTTTCAGCAATTGGATATCATGCCGACATTACTGGACCTTTTGAATATCGATACAAAACTTTACGCCTACGGGAACTCCTATTTCCAACAGGAAGAAGGGGAGGCGATCACTTATATAGAAGGGGCTTACAACTATTTCAGAGGAAGTCACATGCTAACCTTTTCAAATGATCAGCCTCGAAATTATTACTACATTGGCCGTCGAATAGAGAATAATCCAGACTCGCTGGCCTTGTATAAACAAGAGGCCAGAGAGCGGTCCAAAAGGTTGAAAGCATTAATCCAGAGATACCACCACGACTTAATTCATAATCAGATGAGCGCCCCATGAAGAAGCGACTGAAATTTGTGGTAAATCCCAAATCGGGAATCGGGAGCAAAGAAGACTTCCCCCAGTTGCTGGAACGCAATCTGGATGCTGAAATCTTTGAATATGATATTCATTACACAGAGTATCGGGGGCATGCCAAAAAAATTGCAAAAGCAGCAGCAGACGAAGCCTATGATCTCGTTTGTGCCGTAGGGGGAGACGGTTCGGTACATGAAGTAGGAACAGCGTTAATCGGAACAAATACGGCTTTGGGAATCATTCCGATGGGTTCCGGTAATGGATTGGCCAGGCACCTAAAAATACCTTTGCAAGTAGAAAAGGCCATCAGGTCCCTGAATCACTGTGAAATTATCAGAATGGACACCGGGTTGGTAAATGACAAACCATTTTTAGGGATTGGAGGTTATGGCTTTGATGCACTCATCGCACAAAAGTTTGATAAATACCACACCCGTGGCTTTTGGGGCTATACTCGTTTGACAATCCGCGAGTACCTTTCCTACAAACCGATTAAGATTGATATCCGCCTGGAAGAAGAAGAACGAGAAGAAGAAGTGGTGCTGTGTACGATAGCCAATTCTTCGGAATTTGGAAACGGATTTACAGTTTCACCGGATTCGGATGTCAGCGATGGCATATTTGAACTCTGCATTTTGCATCCCTTCCCAAAATGGAAAGCACCCTGGGTGATCTATAATTTCTTTAAACGGAAAGGACACCTACTTCCCTATGCCGAAATCATTCCCTTTAAGAAAGCACGAATTACCCTACACGAGCAAATGGCACATTATGACGGAGAGCCAGTTTCCGTCCGTAAGGAACTCAACGTGCAGATAAAACCGGAAAGTTTGCACGTAATAGTCGGGGAGGCATACTCAGTAAATGGCTGACCTTTAATCAGGGGAAATTAAGAATTGAATACCTTCAGGTCGAACATTTATTCCGATATTCGCTATTGAACAGAAGAAAAGACCATGGAATTTATTGAGCCGAAGCTAGAGCAAGCATTGATTTATCTGGAACGATTGGAACCCGAAACCAAAGCCCTTTGGGGAACGATGAATGCACAACGAATGGTAGAACATTTGACTGATGCCATCCGAATGGCTCAGGGAAAGGGAGATTATAAATTGGAAATTCCAGAAGATAAGGTGGCGAAAGCACAGGCGTTCTTGATTTCGGACTACCCAATGCCCAGAAATTTTCAGGCATCTTTTGCTCCGATAGAATATAGTTTGAGAAATGAAGAAATGGCACTGGCCATCGATGAGTTTGTGCAGGAATGGCTGTCTTTTGAAGAGTATTACCAGGAAGAAGAAGGAAGAACCAATCTACATCCCAATTTTGGTATCCTTAACTACGAACAGTGGTTGAGACTGCATGCAAAACACTTAACGCATCATTTTCAACAGTTTGCATTAATACCGGAGTCGTAGAGAAATTGTTGGTATAATAGTTTTATTCCTACCTTTGCAGAAATTTCTGCTCGCGATGAACACAAATAAAAAAGGGGGAAAGTACGATCGTAAGAAGACCCCGTCAAAATCAACTCCTTCAAATTCGAAGCCTGCTGCGACTGCTGCAGATAAGAAAGGAGTTTCCAAAAGAGATAAGCAAAAGTATGCAACCTATAAGGAACGCCTGAAAAAAGGTGATCCACTTCCTTCGTTCAATGAGGACGAAATTCGCTTGAATAAATTTCTGTCGAATGCAGGAGTGGCTTCCAGACGGGAGGCAGATGTACTGATTTCTTCCGGTGTAATCTCTGTAAACGATAAAATCGTGACGGAAATGGGATTAAAAATCCGTCCGGGAGATGTTGTCAAATACGACGGTGAAACAATTAATGCGGAGAAGAAAAGGTACGTATTACTGAACAAGCCAAAGGGGTTTATTACTACCATGGATGATCCCCTGGGGAGAAAGACCGTCATGAGCCTGGTTAGAAAGGCCTGTAGAGAACGGATTTATCCAGTTGGGAGGCTTGATCGGGAAACAACGGGCTTACTTTTGTTCACCAATGATGGAGATTTGGCAAAGAAGTTAACGCACCCAAGACATCAGGCATCCAAAATATACCACGTTCACCTCAATAAGGGGGCGTCGGTGGAAGACCTTAAAAAACTAATGGAAGGTGTTTTCCTGGATGATGGGAAGGTGATTTGTGATGCTGCCGAGTTTGTCAAGGGAGGATCATCTTATGAAGTTGGGGTGGAACTGCACTCTGGAAAGAATCGGGTTGTTCGGAGACTATTTGAAGCACTGGGTTATGAAGTCGTTAAGCTGGATCGCGTTCGCTTTGCCGGATTGACTAAAAAAGATCTTCCCAGAGGTTACTTTAGACATCTGACAGAACAAGAGGTAGCCTTTTTAAAAATGAAGTAATATGACTGGAAGAGCTCTGGGTCTCTTATTGTTTTTGGGCTTGTATGCCTGCGGAAAGCAAACATATAAGCATCCATATTCGGAATTCTTTTTCCCTTACAATGAAGAGGTAAAGGTGTACGTTTTTAAGGACCATAAGAACGCCTTGAAAGAGCAATACTACAGGGTTTTTGGAATCAATGATTCGTATGGAAAGCACATTGTCCTTGAAATGTACAGTGAGGATGCCCGACTTTTGCAAGCCTACAATTACCAGGCAGACAGCCTATTTGTCATGGATCACATGGTGGTGGACCGTAACAAAAAGAAGTTAAAAGCCTTATTAATGAAAAGGGATTTGTTTCCAGGGTCAGTTGATGAACAGAGTTGGTTTGCCAGTAAGTTCCCAGGATTCCGGGACTCTACAATTATTTTGAGTGAAATCAAACGAAATTTTGTCGAAGCAAGTCCTCAAAAAATGCAAGTGATGGATGAATCCAGAAATGTGATCGTTTTTCGAGATACCATGCGGATGACAGCCATTAATTTGGGAAATAAGAAAGAAAATCAGGTTCAGTCCGTTTTCAAGGTGTATTTTGCGGAGGGAGTTGGACTGTTTCGCATCGAAGGAGAGGAAGGGAGAGCAGACTTAAGGCTTGATCGTATTCTGAGCCAGGAAGAATGGCTTCGTGCGATGAAATAATTGAATGATGATGAAATTAGGGGTATTCATAGGGCTGATTTTGACCTGTTGTTTTGCAACAGAGTTACAAGCTCAAAAGGTCTTTAAAAATATCAAGAAGCATTCAACGGCAAAAAACACCTTATGGGGATATTGGGGCTACAATCGGTCGGTTTATTCCAAAAGTGACATTACGTTTCGTGGCAGGGGCTACGATTTTACACTGAAAGGATCAAGGGCTTCTGACAATCCGAGTAAAAAGTTCAGTGAGTATGTGGACTTGGCGAAGATTACCGTACCACAGTTCAACGCTCGAGTTGGTTACTACTACAAAGATCATTATTCGATTTCGTTGGGATATGACCATATGAAGTACCTGTTTAATGATGCGAACGATGTGCTGATTGATGGCTATGTAAATCCGGGAATTGATTCCACCTGGTCGGGAATTTATCAGGATGCCAGAACCGTTACGAACCGGAAGAATTTCCATTATGAGAATTCCAATGGATTAAATTATATCCGTTTTGAATTGACACGAAGTGACAAGTTTTATCAATCAAAAAACAAATGGGTGGCACTAGTCAGTAATTTTAGCCTGGGAACCGGGTGTGTGTTGACCATTTCGGATTTCAATTTTGCAGGGAAATTTGATCGCTACGTGGCATCGATTTCTGGGTATGGTTTTTCTGGTCACGTGTCATTGAGACTGGAATTTTTCCGACATTTTTTCATTCAACCGGAACTGAGTGGAGGACGAATTAATCTTTCCAAGGTTCATTTGAGAAAAGATGATGACAGCGCAGTTGCCAGTCACAAATTTTGGTATGGTCAACGCAATATTACAGCGGGCTTTCTCCTGTACCTGAAGCCTCAAAGTGGCTGTCAGGATTGCCCGGTTTGGTAATCAACTCATTTCCTCTTCTGAAGCCTGAGATCCAGGCGATAATAGAATAACGGAAGGAATCCGAGCTGTGTTTTTTCCGCAATTGGTTCGGCTGTCGGATTCGCCAGGTCCGGGGCAAAAGCCAGCCCAAGCAGGTTTCTCGTGTTGAAGAGATTGACAAGATCCAAACCAATTTCATGAGTCATATTGCGCGCGTTGTATTTCCAGTTCACTTTGAGATCAAAGCGGAAATAGTCTCGGAATTGACGTTCGTTGAAAGCCGAATCAATAAAGACGAGTTCATATTTTTTTCGAGTTTCATCCAGGTTGACAAAACCATAGCGTTTTCCACCTGCAACAGTCGTTTTGATTCCGATAGACAGACTTTGTTTTTCGCTTAGTTTGAATTCTTTTCCTCCCAAGAGATTAAGTGTATAAGTTCCGTTGTAGGAGGAGTTTCGTTCAATCCCATCCTGCCCCTTGTACTTCGAATCATAGAGCGAGGCGGTGAAGAGGAAAAAGAAGGATTTATCGAAGAATTTCTGAACCGTTAACTCAATTCCGTAGTTCCTGCCAGTCCCTTCATTGACCAGACTATCTGGGAAAATGCGGGCGAAACCGCTTCCCTGATTGAGTAATGAAAAGGCAGAAGGGTAATAGGTAACCGGAATCTGGAAAAGGTACTGGTAATAAGCTTCCGTTTTGATCTGTAAGTTTTTGGAAAAATTCTTTTGGTAACCGATCACCTGATGGATACTTTTGGTAAAATCCATCCCTTGATTAAATCGTCTTTTGGGACCTCCAAGGGAATCTCCATGGTAGGAGTAGGTGTAGAGAGGTTGGGTTTGGCTGTGCAGACCCGCTCCGGCAAAAATAGCCTGACCTTTTTTGAAACGCCATTTCCATCCAACTCTTGGTTCAACCGGAGAGAAACTTTTACTCAGGGAATAATATTGGGCATGCAGTCCGCTGGTAAAATCCATGTCTTCCGTAATTCGCCAGCGCCATTGCACAAAAGGTTGAACGAGTAAAGCACCTCCATTGAAATCCCAACGATTCACAAATTGACTGTGGTCGGTGACCAGGACGGAATCATTCATGTTCATCCACTGATATTCCACGTTAGCACCAAATTTGATGAGGTGGCGAGTGTTGAACTTGTGATTCAGGCTGATGTAGTTAGACAGGCGTTGGGTTTTAAACTGATAGCCCATTAACTGGTAAATGGAATCGACAATGATTCGGTAAATCTCCTGATTGTTCTCCTGAACGGTGTCGAGGTGTCGGAGTAAAAAGTCGTGTTTCGAATGCTGTTCTTCCAGGCTATAGGCCAGGGTGTTTGTCAGGAAGGATTTTTCATTGATCGATTTTTTATACACCAGTCCGCTGACGCCCATAGAGGTTCCAAAGTACTGGTCGCGATCTCCTTCTCCGTACAGTTCGGTGGAATATTCCTCCAAATCTGAGATTTTGATGGCAATATTGCTTTTTCCACCAATTCCGAACCAGGAAAGGTTTCCTCCTTTGGCCAATTTCCAGTTGAACTTGAAGGCAGCATCACCGTATTCGGGAACAGCGTCTGTCCCGATTTGAATTCCGAGTACCTGGAAGAGGCGAAGGGTGGAGTATCTTCCCATGATTAGATAGCTCGATTTTCCGTTGGAGGAGAGTGGTCCTTCCAGAAGGAATTCAGTTCCGAGGAAACCAAACTGACCAGTGAACTCATGCCGCTTATTATTTCCGTTCCGGAGTTTCAAATCAAAAACGCCGGAGATACTGTTTCCGTATTCTGCTGGGAAAGCACTCATGAAGAAATCCGAATTTCCCAGTAGCTTATTGTTCAGGATGGAAACAGGTCCACCGGTACTTCCTGAAATGGCGAAATGGGAAGGGTTCGGAATATCCACTCCTTCAATTCGATAGACGATTCCTAGAGGGGAGTTTCCCCGCACGATGATATCATTCCGAGAATCATCCGCTCCCTGAACTCCGGCAAAATTGGAGGCCATTCGAGCGGGGTCGGAACGGGATCCGGCATAACGGTCCGTTTCTTCCACACTGAATTGTTGTGCTGAAACGATAGCGAGTTCATTGATCGTTTCTCCTTTTTTTCTTCCGACGACCTGTACTTCCTGGGCTTCCTGAAACTTTTCGATCAGTGGAATTTCCAGAACGGTTTCCTTTCCGGTAATGACAACGATGGTGACACTACTCGTCTGGTATGATAGGTAGGAGGCACGTAGATCATGTTTCCCAATGGGGACTTCTTTGATTTCGAAGTTTCCATCAAGATCTGTTAGTGTTCTCAGTAATTTGGTCGAGTCGGAAGTGAAGATCTGGATTTTGGCACCGGTGATGGGGACTTTGGTTTCCCGGTCGAAAACCGTACCTCTGACCGATTGCGTCAATTGAGCCTGAGATTCGATTGAAATGAGTGCAAACAGAATCGTTAAGATTGCAGCAAAAGCTTTCATGCAGACAATGTTAGAATTGATTAGTTCTTACGGACGTGTTTTTCGTATTCCTCCTTCGTCCACTCATGTAGATAGACTGATCTGAAATCGAAGTAATTCAAGGGGTTTTCGTGTAAATTACGCACCTTGGAGTAAAGAAGTTGAATATCACCATTGTACCAAAGTGGAATGAGTGGAGGATCTTTCATCAGCTCAACCTCTGCTTTGGCAAAGAGTTCCATTCGTTTCGATTTTTTCTCTTCTGATTTCGCTGCTTCGAAGAGGCGATCAAAAGCAGGGTTTACATACCTCGATTGATTCATTTTGGATGCTTCCGACATGGACTTGGGAACAATTTTTCCGTAAAAATTGGTCAGGAAAGATTCCGGACTGACGTAATCCGCAAACCAGGCGGTGCGAAAGAGGTCTCCTTTCAAGTAGTTAGCATCCTGTCTTTTTTGTTCAAAGGAGGAAGCATCGATATTGACATGGATGCCAAGGACCTGAAAAATCTGGTAAGAGAAATCTTCAGCCACGGCAGCGTGCACATCCCCAACATTTAGGCGGAGTGTGACTGTTCCGAAACCTTCTCCGTTTGGATAACCAGCTTCGGCAAGCAATTTTTTGGCTTTCTCCGGGTCATAACTGTAGGAGACGGCCTTGATGGCTTTAAAATCATAGGAGCGGAATTGTCTTGAAATAGGAGGGGTAATCCCGTAAATACCGTTTTCGTAGGCCTGTCCTTTCAGAATGGTTTGTGTAATTCTGTTTCTTCGGATGGCATAGTTGAAAGCCTGACGTACCCGTATATCTTGAAAACGGGGGTCCTTCATATTGAAGAAGTAGTAATTGGTCGCCAATAGCGGATTATTTCTGAGAATCAAAAGAGGCGGTTTGGAATTAAAATCCTTGATTCTTCCCTCTAGCATAGCTGAAATCCGACTGGTCGGAAGGGCTTCAATGTAGTGGGTTTTTCCCTCTTCAAATAAATCGAGTTCTTCCAGTTTTTTGTTTTCGATCAGGAACTCAATTTTATCCAGATAGGGAAGTGCATTGCCTTTTTCGTCGGAGAGATAATAGTCCTCGTTCTTACTAAGAACAATTTGTTTTCGATCGTCTACCTGTTCCGTACCATCGTATTTGAATGGTCCGGTTCCAATAAGTTCATCTTCTTTTCCAGCTTCAGCCAGTTTTTTGGAAACAATGGCTGCATTGACACCGGCAAGTTTCGAAAGGAAATTCGCATCTGGTTTTTGTAGCTCTATCTTGAGCGTTTGACCTTTATAACTGATCCCACTGATTTTTTTACTCGTACCTTCATGAAATTCATCAATTCCTTCAATGCTGCCATGAAAGAAGGAAGCGTACGCCGAAGTAGAATTTCCGTGCTGGTCCTTTTTACTAAGTGATTCAAAGCTAAATATAATGTCTTCCATCGTCAGTTTTCGGTCGGCTTCGGAACTCAAAAACTCATTTTCATGGAAAAGAACATCTTCCCTGATCTTAAAAGTGTAAGAGGTTTTATCATTAGATACCTTCCAGGATTCGGCCAGGCGTGGTTCGATACTTAAGTCTTTGGTATTGAAGGAAACGAGTCCTTCCATAACCTGACTGATGACCAGTGCCGAATGCACATCAATAATTTGATTGGGTCTGGTAGTCGATAATTCGGATCCAATACACATTCGGAAAGTTCCGCCTGCATGTTCAAATAAAGGCTTGTTTTTTCTCCCCCCGCATCCGGTCAAAACAAGAAGTGCCAACAAGAATGTTGCTAGTTTTTTCATGTATAATAAAAACACTGTTAGAATAACAAGTTTACGAAAAAAGCCGCGATTATCAGGAGTAATTTTGCATTAAATTGATATGCGTCGAAAGAAATAAGCAATTGGTCGGATTCTAAATGCAAAAAATGATGAATCAAAATTTGGTTTTGCAAAAATTAGTACTTAAACTTGTACCCTACTAAAAAAGGCAAGATACTTTAGATGAGTGGAAAGAGGATATTTTTAGCAGTTTCCTTTATACTGGCTTTAAGTAACTGGTCCTGGGCGACTTTATCAATTGAGGGAAGTTATCAGGGGAAGAATCTCTATGTCCAGAATCCGGAAGATAGTGATGGATTTGGGTTCTGCGCTACTAAAGTTACAGTGAACGGAGATGTAATGCCTGGAGGAACCTCTTCAAGTGCATTTGAGATAGACTTTTCGATGTTCAATATTGAAATCGGTGATCCAGTTTTTATTGTGATTGAGCACAACGATGGATGTAAGCCTAAGATTTTGAACCCAGAAGTGTTGCTGCCAAGAAGTACCTTTAAAGTGACTTCGATGTCTGTTTCAGAAAATGGAAAGCTGGTTTGGAAAACGACAAACGAGCAGGGAAAACTTCCTTTCCTGATTGAGCAGTATCGCTGGAACAAATGGGTTGAAATCGGTGAAGTTCAAGGAAAAGGAAAAAGTGGAAGCAACGAGAATAGTTATGATTTTCAAGTGATTCCACATTCAGGAGAAAATACCGTAAGAGTTGCACAAGTAGATCACTCCGGTCTGAAAAAATCTTCGAAAGAAGTAAAATTTACTTCCACAGCGCCCGTTGTTGAGAAGAATCCAATTAAAGTAAGAAACGAAATTAAATTCACGGCAAATGGAAGTCCGGTGGAAACCAAATACGAAATTTACGATGCCTATGGGAACATTGTGAAGAAAGGTTTTGGTTCATCCGTGAACTGTGAGAATCTCCTGAAAGGAGCTTACTACATTAATTTTGATAATAAAACGGAGAAGTTCTTTAAAGGCTGATCCGAACAAAATAAATTTTTCAAACCCTGATTTAGTCAGGGTTTTTTTTGGTATCAACATGAACAAAATCGAACACCTGGGTATAGCAGTTAGTGACATGGAGGCTTCTCTGAAAGTTTATGAAACGCTTTTGGGAACCACTTGTTACAAGCAGGAGGAAGTAGCATCGGAAGGAGTATTAACAGCATTTCTAAAGATAGGAGAAACAAAAATTGAGTTGCTTCAAGCTACGAAGCCGGATAGTCCCATCGCCAAGTTTATTGAGAAGAAAGGACAGGGGATTCATCACATAGCCTTTGATGTGGACGATATTCATGCAGAAATTAAGCGCCTTTCGGAAGAAGGCTATGAGTTGATCCATCAGGAGCCTAAAGATGGGGCAGATGGAAAGATCATTGCTTTTTTGCATCCGAGATCAACAGAGGGAGTTTTGGTGGAATTGTGTCAGGACCGTTAAGTAAAGGGAATGGTTAATCAGGATCAAATAAAAGAGTTAAATGATCGGATCGGTGCCATTGCGAAGTACCTGAAAATCGATCAGAAGAAAGTGGAGCTTCAGGAGGCCGAGTTGAAGACGCAGGACCCTGGCTTTTGGGATGACCCCAATAAGGCTCAGGCACACATGAAGAACATTCAGGCGGTTAAATTTTGGATTCAGGCGCATGAAGAGTTGCGGAGCGGATTAGAGGATCTTGAAGTATTGGTTGATTTCTTTAAAGAAGGAGCCATCGAGGAGCAGGAAGTGGATGAAACACATCATAAACTGTTGGAAGGAGTTGAAGAGCTTGAACTGAAAAACATGCTTTCCGGTGAGGAGGATCAATTGAGTGCGGTACTACAAATTACTGCTGGCGCAGGAGGAACCGAAAGTTGTGATTGGGCATCGATGTTGATGCGGATGTATCAGATGTGGGGCCAACGAAATGGTTATAAAATCAAAGAACTGAACTTCCAGGAAGGGGATGTGGCCGGGATCAAAACGGTGACCCTGGAGTTTGAAGGATCCTTCGCTTTTGGCTATTTGAAGGGAGAGAATGGAGTACATCGACTGGTACGGATTTCACCTTTCGATTCAAATGCGAAACGACACACCTCATTTGCGTCGGTGTATGTGTATCCCCTGGTGGACGATTCAATTGAGATTCAGATCAATCCGGCGGATATCACCTGGGAAACTTTTCGTTCTGGTGGAGCTGGAGGACAGAATGTGAACAAGGTGGAGACAGCTGTCCGTTTGCGTCACGCGCCTACCGGAATTGTGATCGAAAACTCCGAATCTCGCTCCCAATTGGGAAATAAAGAGAAAGCGATGCAATTGCTTCGTTCACAGTTATATGAACTGGAGTATCGTTCCAGAATGGAGAAACGAGATGAAATTGAAGCGAGTAAGAAGAAAATAGAATGGGGATCTCAGATTCGAAATTACGTTATGCACCCGTATAAACTGGTGAAGGATGTCCGAACTGGTTACGAAAGCGGAAATGTTGAGTCTGTGATGGATGGAGGGATCGATGAATTTCTCAAGTCTTACCTGATGACATATGGAAATTAAAGCCTATGAAGACAATTATATATCACAATCCCAGATGTTCCAAGTCCCGCGAAGCGAAAGGCTTGCTGGAAGCGGAAAATTGCGAAATAGAAGTAGTGGAGTATCTGAAGGATACCCCGGATAAATCAGAGATTAAAAAACTGGTTGATCTTTTGGGGATTGCGCCACATGATCTGATCCGAAAAGGAGAAGCAATTTACAAGGAGCAATACAAGGGAAAAGAGTTGTCGGATGAACAATGGATCGAAGCCATGGCAGCGCATCCCATTTTGATCGAACGCCCGATCATTATTCAGGGAAATAAGGCTGTTGTTGGACGACCACCCAGCCTGGTTTTGGATCTTGTTAAATAAAGCGTTTGTTTACAAACTCCAGTATTCCAGTTCCTGAATTTTATTTCGGAACAGGCCTTTGATGTCCACAAAAACACCTTTACCATCGTGCAACAAAGATTTGAAGTAAGCTTCATCTAACTCTTTGTATTCAGCATGATTGACTGCCACGATGATTGCATCGTATTTTCCTGCAGGTTGATCCACCAGTCCGATTCCATATTCATGCATCATTTCTTCTGAAGAAGCATGTGGGTCAAGTACATCAACGGTCACCTGGAAGGATTTCAGTTCATTAATCACATCAATCACTTTGGAATTTCGAATGTCACTGACATCTTCTTTGAACGTTGCACCCATCACCAGGACTCGTGCATTCTGAATCACCTTTCCTTGCGAGATGATCTTTTTGGCGGTTTGTTTCCCAATGTAGAAGCCCATGGAGTCGTTCACATAACGCCCACTGTTAATCACCTTGGAGTGATATCCGGCTTGTTGAGCACGGTGGGTCAGGTAGTATGGGTCAACTCCAATACAGTGTCCACCAACGAGGCCAGGGTAAAATTTCAAGAAATTCCATTTGGTTCCAGCCGCATCCAATACATCAAAGGTATTAATGCCCAGCTTGTTGAAGATTAGTGAGAGTTCATTGATCAGTGCGATGTTGACGTCGCGCTGTGTGTTTTCGATGATTTTGGCAGCTTCTGCTACTTTAATTGTAGGAGCCCGGTGAACACCAGCCCCAACGACGAGTTCGTAAGTTTTGGCAATCTGTTCCAGGGAACTTTCGCAACAACCTGAAACGACCTTGATGACGTTTTGCAGTGTGTGTTCTTTGTCTCCCGGATTAATTCGCTCGGGAGAATAACCAACCATAAAATCTTCGCGGAACTTCAATCCGGATTCTTCTTCCAGAATCGGAACACAATCTTCTTCAGTACACCCTGGATATACCGTTGATTCAAAAACAACGTAATCTCCTTTTTTTAGCACTTTTCCAACCGTACGGGAAGCTGCTAGCAGCGGGGTTAAGTCCGGCAACTTGGTCTCATCGATTGGCGTCGGAACGGCAACCACATAAAAGCGGCAGGCTTTGAGGTCTTCCAATTGACTGGTGAACGTAATATCTGTGTTTTCAAAGGCGGAGGCATCTAGTTCTTTGCTGGGATCAATTCCCTTTTGCATCAATTCAACACGCTCCTGGTTGATGTCAAAACCAACCACGCTGATTTTTTTGGCAAACTCCAGAGCAATCGGCAATCCGACATAGCCCAGGCCGATCACGGCAAGTTTCTCCTCTTTGTTTAGTAGTTTATCGTAAATTAAGTTGCTCATCTCTAATTTTGTAAATTCGTTCTATGATCTCTACCACTTTCAGGCCTTCCAGAGCATTGGTGGTAGCCGTTGTGTTTCCTTTCAAAGTTTGTACCACGTTTGCGATCACGAAATGGTGGTTGGCGGCAGAGCCCTTATACGCTCCGTAATCATTGGCCGGACTGGCTTCAGGGAGTTCGGGCATCTCGTAATCCTTGATGTTACAAATTTCCACTTCGTTCATATATTGCCCCCCAATCTTAACACTTCCTTTGCTTCCGATAATAGTCATGGAGCTCTCGAGGTTTTGGTGTTGGACCGAAGTGGAGTAGTTCAAGCTTCCCATTCCGCCATTGACGAAGTCAAAACTGACGAAACCGGAGTCTTCAAAGGCAGTAAGATCCTGGTGTGTAAAATCGGCAAATTTTCCCTGGATATTGTGAATGTCCCCGAAAAGCCAGTACATAATGTCAATGAAATGGGAGAACTGCGTGAATAAGGTTCCTCCGTCCAGGTCGCTGGTTCCTTTCCAGTTTTGCTTGTTATAGTAACGTTCATCCCGGTTCCAGTAGCAATTTAGCTGAACCATGAAAATATCGCCCAAAATACCTTTGTCAATCACCTCTTTGATCCAAACGGATGGAGGGGAATAGCGGTTTTGCATGACGCAAAAGACCTGTTTTGACATCTGCAGCGACTTAAAGATCACTTTTTCGCATTGATCCTTCGTCAGGCCCATTGGCTTTTCACAGACAACGTGCTTTTGTGCCTCCAGTGCTTTAATGGATTGCTCAGCATGCAGTCCGTTCGGAGTACAAATGGAAACGGCATCGAATTCGAGTCCTGAAGCCAGCAGTTCATCCATTGAATGAAAAAGGGGCACTTCAAGATCTTCCAGTCCACACTCCTTTTTGTCCCGGATATCGACCATTGCAACCAGTTCTGATTCATCGTTTCGACGGATCATCTCCGCGTGTCGCTTTCCGATGTGGCCAGCGCCAACAACTGCAAATTTTATGTGATTTGTCGCCATAGTTTAATCTTCAATTTTGGATACGATCCCTTCTGAGAGTTGATACTTTTCGCCACTTTCCTGGCACACGGCCAATCCTTCATGATCAAACTCCAGGCGATGACCGTGGGCACTCATCCAACCCATTTGTTTGGCAGGATTTCCAACGACCAGGGCATAATCGGGCACATTTTTTGTCACTACGGCACCCGCTCCGACGAAGGCGTACCGACCAATATCATGTCCGCAGACAATCGTTGCATTCGCCCCGATACTGGCTCCCTGTTTTACAACGGTCCGGGCGTATTCGCTTTTTCGGTTTACAGCACTCCGTGGATTGATGACGTTTGTGAAAACCATCGACGGTCCCAGAAAGACATCGTCCTCACAGATGACCCCTGTATAGATTGAAACATTGTTTTGGACCTTGACATTACGTCCTAAAACAACCTCTGGAGAGATCACAACGTTCTGTCCGATATTACAGCTTTCACCAATGGTACAATTGGGCATGATATGTGAAAAATGCCAAATTTTGGTTCCTGTGCCAATCTGACAACCAGGATCAATCACTGCGGTTTCGTGTGCAAAATAGTCCATTTACTTTCGGATGTATTTTTCGAAGTCGTTGTGTTCCTTTTGATTTAATTCTTCCTGGCTCAAGCCACAAAAATAAGCATAAGTTTTTTCCAGTCCTTCCCGACGGTTTACGACGGGTTGCCAACCTAATAACTCCCTGGCTTTTTGGATGTCCGGTTGACGTTGCTTGGGGTCGTCCTTTGGAAGCTCCTTGAACACAATTTTCTGAGTGGTATTGGTCAGTTTGATAATTTCTTCCGCAAACTCGCGAATAGAGATTTCATCCGGGTTTCCGATGTTGACGGGATGCGGGTAGTCACTAAAAAGGAGTCGCTGAATTCCCTCGATTAGGTCATCGACGTAGCAGAAGGACCTGGTTTGAGAACCGTCTCCAAAAATAGTTAGGTCTTCTCCACGCAGTGCCTGTCCGATAAAAGCAGGGAGTACGCGTCCGTCATTCAATCGCATGCGTGGCCCGTAAGTATTAAAAATTCGTACAATTCGCGTTTCCAGCCCGTGATACGTATGGTAGGCCATGGTCATTGCTTCCTGAAAGCGTTTGGCCTCGTCATATACTCCTCTTGGACCTACCGGATTGACATTTCCCCAATAATCTTCCGTTTGTGGGTGCACGGTTGGGTCTCCATAAACTTCAGAGGTCGATGCGATCAGGACGCGGGCATTTTTAGCACGTGCAAGTCCGAGGCAATTATGTACTCCAAGAGAACCGACTTTAAGGGTTTGAATAGGAATCTTCAGGTAGTCAATTGGGCTCGCTGGTGAGGCAAAGTGCAGGATATAATCCAGTTTTCCTGGCACATGAATGAATTTACTCACGTCGTGGTGGTAAAATTCGAAGTGCTCCAATTTGAACAGGTGTTCAATATTGCTCAGTCTTCCGGTAATCAGGTTGTCCATCCCAATAACGTGAAATCCGTCTCGGATAAAACGGTCACAAAGGTGTGAACCTAAAAAACCTGCGGCTCCTGTGATCAGTACTCTTTTCATAAACTATCGTTCAATGGTATTACGTCCAATACTAGCGTAATAAAATCCTCGTTCGGTCATTTCATCCAGATCAAAAAGATTTCTTCCGTCGAAAATCACTTTGTCTTTTAGTCCAGCAGAAATCTTATCAAAATCAGGGTTTCGGAAAATTCCCCACTCCGTACAAATGATCAGGGCATCAGCCTGTTCAATCGCCTCATATTCATTTTCGCTGTACGCAATGCGATCTCCAATTTGATTTTTCACATTCTTCATGGCTTCGGGATCGAAGGCGGTGATTTGCGCTCCTGCTTCCAACAATTTTTCAATCAGGTAGAGGGAAGGTGCCTCCCGAATGTCATCGGTATCTGGTTTGAAGGCGAGCCCCCAGATGGCAAAGTGTTTGTCTTTCAGCTCACCCCGGTAATAATTTTTGATTTTGGGGAATAAGGCCGTCTTTTGTTGTTCATTGACTTGCATGACTGCCTCCAGGATGCGGAAGTCATATTCTGCTTCCTTTCCTGATTTAACCAGCGCCTGTACGTCCTTTGGAAAACAGGACCCTCCATATCCGATTCCTGGAAACAAGAACCGTTTTCCAATGCGGGCATCTGATCCGATTCCGACGCGGACATGATCAATATTCGCTCCTACCAGTTCACAGAAGTTAGCAACTTCATTCATGAAGGTGATTTTAGTAGCCAAAAAGGAATTCGCCGCATACTTGGTAAGTTCGGCGGATTTTTCGTCCATGAAAATGATGGGGTTTCCCTGTCTGACAAAAGGCTTGTAGAGTTGCTCCATGATCTTCCGGGCCTTGATCGAACTGCTTCCGATCACCACACGGTCCGGCTTTAGAAAGTCATCTACCGCAAAACCTTCCCGGAGAAATTCCGGATTCGAAACCACGTCAAAGTCAACACGTGCATGTTTTTCAATGGTTGCCCGGACTTTTTCAGCCGTTCCAACAGGGACAGTGCTCTTGTCCACCACGACTTTGTAAGAAGTCATCATCTGGCCGAGTTCTTCCGCTACCCCCAAAATGTAGGAAAGGTCTGCAGATCCATCTTCACCTGGAGGGGTTGGGAGGGCCAGGAAAATAATCTCTGCATTTTCGATCCCGTCCCGAAGATCGGTGGTAAAATGGAGTCTCCCGGCATTAATATTTCGCTCGAACAGCATGTCGAGATGGGGCTCGTAAATGGGGACATGTCCCTCTTTTAAACGGGCCACTTTTTCCTGGTCAATATCTATACAGGTAACGCGGTTACCAGTTTCTGCAAAGCAGGTTCCGGTGACCAGGCCAACATATCCTGTTCCAACTACTGCAATATTCTTCATGATTTTACCAAAAATGCTTTGATCGACTCACAGATATAATTCAGTTCTTCTGTCTCCAGCTCGGTATGCATGGGGAGTGAAAGAACGCGAGTGGTCAACCAGTCTGTTACAGGAAGTTCCTGATCCTCACAATTAAACGCGGCAAACATTTTTTGTTTATGTGCCGGAACCGGGTAATAGATCATCGAAGGAACTCCTTTTTCCGCGAGGAAGCGATTCAGTTCATCCCGGTCAACGCCTTCCAGTTGGATGGTGTACTGATGAAAAACATGCTTCGATTTGGGATCCCGATACGGTGTTTTAATTTGTGGAACATCCGCAAATGCTACGTCATAATAATCCGCTGCCTTACGCCGTGCGTCACAGTAGTTATCCAGTCGAGGGAGCTTGACTCCTAAAACCGCCGCCTGAATGGCATCGAGTCGTGAGTTGCATCCAACCATGTCATGGTAGTACCGGACTTCCATACCGTGATTGGCAATTTTTCTCATTTGGTGGGCTAGTTCGTCGTCGTTGGTACAGATTGCACCACCGTCGCCGTAGCAACCCAAATTTTTTGAAGGGAAGAAGGAAGTACATCCGATATCTCCTATGGTACCAGTTTTTGAGATGCTTCCATCAGCATGTGTATAATCACAACCAATGGCCTGGGCATTATCCTCAATCACCTTGAGTCCATGTTTCTGTGCAATCTGCATGATGCGGTCCATATTGGCAGCCTGGCCGTACAGGTGTACAGGAACTATGGCCTTTGTTCGTTCGCTGATTGCCGCTTCAATTTTATCCGGGTCGATGCAAAAGCTGTCCGGATCTACATCTACGAAGACAGGCTTGAGCCCCAAAAGAGCAATAACTTCTGTGGTTGCAATGAACGTAAAGGAAGGAGTGATTACTTCATCTCCGGTTTTCAATCCGAGAGACATCAGGGCAATCTGAAGAGCATCAGTTCCATTGGCACAAGGGATAACATGCTTGGCCCCCAGATAATCCTCCAATGCATTCTGGAAATTTTGGATGACCGGACCACCGATAAATTGGGTGCTGTCAATGACTTCAGAAATCGCTTTGTCAACCTCTTCTTTAATCGCAGCGTACTGCTTTTTAAGGTCAACCATTTGAATGTTTTTCATGCTTCCTTATTTAGTTTACCCAGGTAATTTTTATGACAAATGGGTAAGAAAGCAAAATTAATAGAAAATATCATACTACAAGCTGCGTTTTAGTAGAGGAATGGAGCAGTTTACAGGGAATTTTGAATGTTTGGCGGAGAAACAATATTCTCCTATCTTTGCTAACATGAAAAAAGGCTTGTTGGTCCTGGTTTCGATCCTGTTTTGCAGTACATTTTTTGCACAGCGTAATGTGCGTGATAGTGCTGTTGCCACCCCTTGGATAGCCGTTCATTACGGTGGGAACTGGACGAAGAAGGATTTGGCCCTCCGTTATGGTTTTTTGAATCATCTGGGGGTATTGGCCGGATATAAAACAAAAAGCAACTGGTTTTTGGGCCTGGAAGGAAATTTTATTTTCGGTGATCAGATCAATGCCAGGGGGTTGTTTGATAATTTAGTGGACAGTTACGGGAACATCACTGATGTAAATGGAACGGTGGCTCAGGTACTTGTGCTTGCACGGGGAACAAATGTCAATGTTTCAATTGGGAAAATCATTCCCGTATTTGGAGGAAATCCGAACTCAGGAATTTTTGTCCATGCAGGAGCTGGTTATTTGATGCACAAAATGAGGATTGATACAAGGGATCAGGTCATTCCTCAAATCGAGCTGGATTATCGCAAAGGCTATGATCGGCTTTCCACCGGATACAATATTCACGGTTTTTTGGGCTATGGCTTCATGGCAAATCGGGGCTTGATTAATTTCTATGGCGGTTTTTACGTGCAACAAGGTTATACAAAGAACCGAAGATTGATCTTCTTTGATCAACCGGATGTCCCTGTTTCGCAGGAAGTCATGAAAGATTTGCAGATCGGCTTTAAAGGAGGCTGGTTAATTCCCATCTATCGAAGAAAACCCAAAGAATTTTATTTCAATTGATGTCATTCCTCTATCTGTTTGCGATTAGGCTTTTGGGTACAGGAATCTTTTTGGCTCAACTCATTAATCCCAAGGCAAAAAAATGGGTTCGGGGCAGACAAGAGCAATGGAAAAATTGGCCTGAAGTGCCAAAAGGGCGCCGGGTGATTTGGTTTCATTGTGCCTCCCTGGGAGAATTTGATCAGGGCCTTCCCCTGATGGATCGAATAAAGGAAGAGGACCCTGAGGTCTTTTTGTTGCTCACATTTTTTAGTCCATCCGGATTCGAGCATTACCATAAAAGAAAACACCAGGTGGATTACGCTTGTTATTTACCACTCGATCTACCGTCACGAGCCAGCACCTTTTTGGATCATTTTCGTCCGGAGCAGGCCTATTTCGTCAAGTATGAATACTGGCATTTCTTTTTAAGAGAAGCCCACAAGAGGGCGGTGGACTGTTACGCTGTCTGCGCGATTTTTAGAAAAGATCATCGCTTCTTCAAATGGTATGGTGCTTTTTTCCGGAAGACACTGACTTTCATGAAGCACTTTTTTGTGCAGAATAAGGAATCACTTGAGCTCCTTCATCAAATTGGAATTAGGAATTTGAGCCTGGTGGGAGACATGCGTTTTGACCGGGTGATTGAGCATCGGAAGAGTTTGGTTTCCGACACGGTAATTGAACAGTTTTTAGAAGGAGAACGAGCTTTTATTCTTGGGAGCAGTTGGTCCGAAGGAGAGGCCATGCTTGAGTCCGGAATTAAATCTTATGTGGAGCAGGGAAAGGTAATCATAGCTCCTCACGATATTGGTGAAGCACATTTAAAGGAAATTGAACAACGTTTTCGTGGACAATGTATTCGATATTCCCGAATGAGCGAGCATCAGGGAGAAAACATTTTGTTAATTGATTGTATCGGGAAACTAGCCAACGCTTATCAGTACGGGAAATTTGCCTATGTGGGAGGAGGTTTTAAAGGAAGCCTTCACAACATCCTGGAGCCGGCTGTATTTGGACTACCGGTTCTCTTTGGTCCAAAGCATGATCGCTTCCCGGAAGGAGATTTATTTTTGGAATCCGGGGTCGCTTTTGAGCTTCGAAAAGAAGCAGATTTCCCAGTCATTTTGAAGGCTATTGAATCGGCCAATGATTGGGAGCAAAAACTAGGTGCGCTGATTGAAAGTCAGCGAGGCGCCGCCGAGTTGATTTATCAAATAAATTTCGTAAAATCGTAAAAATTGATTAAAAATTGCGATTTAATCGAATAATTTAGTCAAATTACGTAGGATGTCGTAGGCCTCAACGAGGCAAAAATGTTACCTTTAGGCAATCGCTTAAAGTTAAAAGCATGTCTACAAAATCAAGTAAAGGAAGCCGGATCATTCCCCTGATAATGGGAATCATGATAGCTCTTTCCACTTATGCTCAGGAAACGATCCGTTTGGGAGATCAGATCTGGATGAAGAAGAACCTGGATACCCAAAAATTCAGAAATGGAGACCAAATTCGTTTGTGTCGGAATCGGGATGAATGGAAGCAGGCGATGAAAAATCGCGAGCCGGCTTGTTGCTATTACAATTTTGAGGCTGAAATGGGACTCAAATACGGAATGATTTACAACGTATTTGTCTTGTTGGATGATCGCGAGTTGGCCCCTCAAAACTACAAACTACCAGATGGCGATGACTGGATGACTCTGGTGAATACCATTCAGGGAAGTTCAGATAAATTGAATGTCGGAAATCGCATCAAATCGACAGGAGGTTGGACCGAAATGTTGGAAAGAACCGAAGCTTCTTCTGGCTTTGAAGCCCTACCAGGAGGTTATTGCTCAAAGGGAGGTTACTGCATGAACGAAGGAAAAGGAGCCGATTTTTGGGTGGACGGATGGCGTTCCGCAGGTCGTCAGCGATTGTTTCGACTGTACAGTGATTACGCCCATTATCAAATGGTCACAGAAAACGCTCCGGGAGGTTATTATATCCGTTGTCTGATGGATCAGGAATCTCCGAAGTACAAGGAAATCACACTTGGATTCTTTGAAACCAAAGACTTTTATGTGACCTCTCACAATCTGGATGCAACGAGGTATCAAAATGGCGATGAGATCCCGCAAGCGACGGATTCCGCTTCCTGGGAACGATATGCTGAGCAGAGAGTGGGGGCCTGGTGCTATTTGAATTTCAATGAGGAGAATGGGAAAAAGTATGGGAAGATGTATAATGTTTACGCCATCAATGATGCGCGTGGAATATTGCCGACAGGTTGGACGATCCCGACTAAGAAAGAATATAACAGTTTGACCTACGATCCGGATTTCATCGATCACCTGATGGAACAGCAGGGAGGAGCTTATGAAATGGACGAGAAATTCACCACAGAAAAGACCTCTTTTTGGAGAAGGAAGGATAAAAAGAAGAAGAAGGCCGTTTATTTCATTGTTTATCCAGATAGTTCGTATTCCATTGCTTTTACCACAGCGAAAAACATTGGCTGCTATGTACGTGCAATTAAAAAAATAGAGAGAGAAGATGAAGACAAATAAAATTTGGGGACTTTTATTAGTGCTCGTTTCCTTTGTCCATTTCGGAAATGGACAGGATTTGTTCCCTGTATTCAAGGGGCATAATAGTGGAAAACATGGATACATAGACAATCAGGGGGAATTGAAAATTCCATTTAAGTACGCTTCGGCCGGACATTTTCAGGAGGGCCTGGCGGTGGTTTCCACGGATTACGGAAAATCAGGGTACATTCGGAAAAATGGAACGTACGCGATCCCGGAAATTTATGACAAGGCGAATCCTTTTGAGAATGGGTATGCACTAGTCAAAAAGGGAGATCAGTATCTGATCATCGATCAAGACGGTGAAGAATACCTGATCCCTAATTTGCCGAGAAGTTATGAAGTAGAAGTGTCGGACAAAGGTTTGTTGGAGATTAAGGTGAATCGCCATTCCGGTTTTGTGAACCTGAAAAACGAAGTGGTCATTCCGGCCATCTATTTGGAAGCCGGACCTTTTAAAAATGGGTGGTCAATTGCCAAAAAAGATTCGCAATTCGGGGATGTTTATGTGGCTTTGACGCGAAGCGGGAAAGAAGTTCCTCTGGAAGGGGTTCAGTCTGCCCGCGATTTTAGCGGAGGTTTGCTTGCAGTTCGGAACAAAGACCGTAAATGGGGCTTCATGAACGAAGACCTCGAACTGGTGATTGACTATCAATTCAAAGAAGTGGGGGATTTTCACCACGGATATGCAGTATTTCACGAAGGAAAGAAAAAGGGATATATTAATGATCGTGGCGTGAAAGTCGTTCCGGCAAAGTATAGGCAAGCACAGGATTTTAGTGACGGAAGAGGGGTTGTCCTGACAGACGAATACGATGCGGTGATTTTTGATCAGGATCTGAAAGAGATTGCCCGCTTTGAAGACATTGCTGAAGGGGTCACAAGGAACTTTTCTTATCACAATGGAATTTGCATGTTGCATTTGGCAACGAAGCCAAATCCTCGCTCCAAAGATCCACTTATTCGCGATTGGGGAGGGGTGATTACCATTTGTATCAACAAAGAAGGAAAGATCATTTGGAAGAGTGATGAATGGTACTCGTGCTTTCCGGGAGATGCGCTCGTTCGCATGGGTGATGGTGGTAGCCGAGCTATTTCTAAATTGGAAGCAGGTGACCTGATCCTGACTTTTGATCCGCTAAGTGAAACGGAAAAACAGGTTTCTTTAAATGCCTTGCAGGTGCATGAGGGAACATTTGAAATTCTGGAAATCAGTTTTGAGGCGACGACCAATATGTATGCTGGTCTCGAGCACGGCATTTTGAATGCCCCACTTCGGGTCACGCCAAATCACCCGGTAATGACTTCTGAAGGAGTTCGGGAGGCTGGAACGTTGCGTCCGCAGGACTGGGTATATTGCTACAACGAACTCAATGGGCAACTGGAAAAGAGACAGGTTTTACATGTTGCCAGAGCTCCAGGTCAGCAAAAGGTGTATAATCTGGACCTCGACGCCGACTTCTATTTTGTAGAGGGCATGTTGGTCAAGCGAAAATAAGAGTTTAAAATCAGGCTTTTTCCAGGCTGATTCGCGCGTCATTGTCTTCCAGGAGATTGACATCCAGTGCGGTCTCTCCGAGCATACCGAAGCTGATTTCGGAGGCCAAGACCTCATTGCTGACATAATCCATGTTCTGGGCGATCGCGTTTCTGATCTCTTCCCCGGAATCAATGGTTAAGCGGATGCGGTCGGTCACCTCCAATCCGGAGTCTTTTCGAAGATTTTGAACGCGGTTCACCAGTTCCCGGGCAATTCCCTCTTGTTTGAGATCTTCCGTGATTGTAATATCCAGGGCAACCGTGATGCCTCCTTCTGAAGCGACGAGCCATCCGGGAATATCCTGAGCACTGATCTCAAAATCGTTCATGTCCAGTTCGATCTGTACACCATCAACTTCTCCCTGCCAACCACCACGACTTTCCACCTGGGTGATGTCATCCTGACTAAAGGACTGAACGAGGGAGGCGATGGATTTCATCTGCTTACCGTACTTGGGACCAATCGTTTTGAAATTGGGTTTGATCTGTTTAACCAAGCGGTCATTTCCCGGTTGTAAAATCTCAATCTCTTTGACATTGACCTCGGACCGAATCAGCTGATCCACATGGGTGAGGTTTTGCTCAAATTCAGCATTTAAGGCAGGAACCATTACTTTTTGCAAAGGCTGACGGACCCGCAGTTTTTCCTTTTTCCGAAGTCCCAGTACGAGGGAGGAAACCCGTTGTGCGATTTGCATTTGATCTTCCAGTTGGTGATCGATCAGAGCTTCATTACTTTTTGGGAAAACGGCCAGGTGAACAGAGTCCACATCGTGTCGTTGACTCACTGAATTCAAATCCCTGAACAGGCGATCCATATAAAAAGGTGCGATCGGGGAGGCTAAAATGGAAACACTTTCCAGACACAAATACAATGTTTGGTAAGCCGAAATTTTATCCTGACTATAATCTCCCTTCCAGAAACGACGGCGACACAAACGAACGTACCAATTGGAGAGCTGATCATTGACGAACTCCTGAATCAACCTTCCCGCACGGGTGGGCTCGTATTGTTCATAAGCTTCTTCGACCTGTTTGATCAGGCTATTTAATTTGGAGAGAATCCAACGATCAATTTCAGGTCGTTGATCCAGCGCAATATCTTCTTCCCGATAGTTGAATCCATCGATATTCGCGTACAAGGCGTAGAAAGCATAGGTGTTGTAGAGCGTTCCAAAAAATTTCCGTTGTACTTCGACGATGCCTTCCGAGTCAAATTTCAGGTTGTCCCAGGGTTGGGCATTTGTGATCATGTACCAGCGCGTGGCATCCGGACCATATTTGGCAATGGTCTCAAAGGGATCAACAGCATTTCCAAGTCTTTTGGACATCTTCTGTCCATTTTTGTCCAGAACGAGCCCGTTGGAAACGACATTTTTGTATGCGACCGAATCAAAGATCAGGGTGGAAATGGTGTGCAAAGTATAGAACCATCCACGTGTTTGATCTACTCCCTCGGCAATAAAGTCCGCAGGATAGGATTTATTCTGTTCGATTAATTCTTTGTTCTCAAAAGGATAGTGCCATTGGGCATAGGGCATCGAACCTGAATCAAACCAGACGTCGATCAGGTCGGCTTCTCTTCTCATAGCTTTCCCGGAATCAGATACAAGAATGATCTCATCCATGTAGCTTTTGTGGAAATCAACGCGGGCATAGTTTTCTTTAGACATATCTCCCACGACGAAGTCGGCCAACGGGTTTTTGTCCATTAATCCAGCTTGAACAGCTTTTTCACAAGCTGCTTTCAAATCTTCCGCGGAAGAAATGCAAATTTGTTCGCTTCGGTCTTCGGTGGACCAGATCGGAATCGGAATTCCCCAATATCGTGAACGGGAAAGGTTCCAGTCATTCACGTTTTCGAGCCATTTTCCGAAACGACCTGTTCCGGTAGATTCCGGTTTCCAGTTAATTTGTTTATTCAGTTCGATCAGGCGATCCTTTTTGGCAGTCACCCGGATAAACCATGAATCCAGGGGGTAGTACAAGACAGGCTTGTCCGTTCTCCAGCAGTGTGGATAGCTGTGTTCGTATTTCTCAACTTTGAAGGCCCGGTTTTCTTCTTTCAGTTTGATGGCGATTTGCACATCCACCGATTTTTCCGGGGCATCCTCCTCGGCGTAGTATTCGTTTTTCACGTACATTCCGGCGAATTCACCCATTTCAGGACGAAATCTACCTTGCAAATCAACCAGCGGAACAGGAGAACCCTGTTCATCGAGCACCAACATGGCAGGAACTCCTGCATCAGCGGCCACTTTGGCATCATCGGCCCCAAACGTCGGTGCGATGTGTACAATACCGGTTCCGTCTTCTGTGGTCACAAAATCACCTGAAATCACCTGGAATGCTTTTTCTGCATTTTCATGTGGTTGGGCATACGGCAATAGCTGCTCATAGCGAAGTCCGACAAGTTCCCTTCCGGTGCATTCTCCCAATACGAAGTAGGGGATTTTTTTGGCGCCAGCTTCATAACTCCCAAGTTCTTCCCTACTTTCTACAGCGTGGAATTGTTTTCCGAATTGGTAATTAAGAAGATCCTTCGCAAGAACCACCTGGATGGCTTCAAAAGTATACGGGTTGAAGGAGGCCACCTGAACATAAGAAATCTTGGGTCCCACGCACAAAGCTGTATTTGAGGGAAGGGTCCATGGCGTCGTCGTCCATGCCAAAAAGAAGTCGTTTTCGCCTGATGTACCAAAAGGTCCGTTTTGTCCTTCTTTGATTTTGAACTGGGCAACCACCGTTGTGTCCTTGACATCCCGGTAACAACCCGGTTGATTCAATTCATGAGAAGAAAGTCCTGTTCCGGCAGCCGGAGAATAGGGTTGAATGGTATATCCCTTGTACATCAGGTCTTTCTTGTATAGTTGGGAGAGTAACCACCAGACGGATTCCATGTATTTCGAATCGTAGGTGATGTATGGGTTTTCTTTGTCTACCCAGTAGCCCATTTTTTCGGTGAGGTCATTCCAAACATCGGTGTAACGCATCACCGCTTCCCGACAGGCCTGGTTGTAATCGTGGATCGAAATTTTACTTCCGATATCTTCCTTGGTAATCCCCAATTCCTTCTCTACACCCAATTCTACTGGTAAACCATGAGTGTCCCATCCAGCTTTTCGGTGTACCTGAAAGCCTTGTAGCGTCTTGTAGCGACAAAAAATATCTTTGAGGGCCCGGGCCAGTACATGGTGAATCCCGGGAAGACCATTCGCAGAGGGAGGTCCTTCGAAAAAGACGAATCCCTTGTTTCCTTCTCTTGACAGAATGGATTGATCAAAGGTTTTTTCTCCTTCCCAGACAGCTTGCATATCCTGTGCAACACCTGCCAGATCAAGTCCTTTATATTCGTTGTAAGTTGTGGCCATACCTCAAAATTTTCGGAGCCCAAAGATACGAAGAAAAGCCAGAAGGACAAGGGACAAAAAGTGGCTTTTGGAGACTGTTTCAGCTGTTTTCAAATAGTAGAGATCAGATAATTTGTTCTTGACAAGAGTTCAGGAAATTGTAAATTCGCAGACGAATACTGAAAAAAATTGATTCGGAATGAAAAAAATGCTTTTACTCCTAATTGTTTCCTCCCTTCTTTTTTCCTTTCAAAAAGGATCGATGTCCGAAGGTGGAATTTCATCGAAATTTGCATCAATGAACGGAGCCAGTTTTATACAGGTCAAAACCCTGTCCGCGTATATTGATGAGGCTGCAATTAGAAAAGCTTATGGAATTCCTGAGGGGACAGAAGTTTCCGTTGAAGAATCCAATGAGGGAAAGAATCTAACAGCCAATTGGGTGGTGAATAGTCTTCCTCCAACGGATTTTAAACGAATGGCCATGTTGTTGGTTACTCGGATGCATGAATTTAAGGGAAACGCTGCCGACGTGAAGTTTTTGGCTGAAACCAAGCAGGCAGAGTACCTGGAGGGTGTGGGAGAACAGGGTGCTTACTTTATTCCTGATGAGCGAGGTGGAATCGTTGGTTTTTTCTTTGTGAAGGATGGGTTCATGTTTAGAATCCACTCCCCGGCTTATTTGGGGGATAAGAAAAAAGAGAAATCACTGGCATTGGCTAAACACATGGCTGGGAAATAGTCATTTAGAGACGCTTTTTTCGCGTTCTCCGCTGTTGATTTTCCCTGATTTTGTCTGCTACCAAATCTTCACATGGAATTCCCATTTTAAAAAGACTTTCCAGGCACTTACGGGCATTGCGGTATTCATTAAAATCATAGAGTACGTATTGGTCAGATGCCTGATACAGGTGAATGTCATAGGTTTTGAATGAAGTACTCCCATAGAAACTTCCCGGCCGGATGAGAGGCCCGGCGCTTCCATCTCGTTGAACCGTTCTCTCTGCATTGAGGACGAGTTTGGCCTCCTGAACATGATCCATGCTCTTCCAACTTCCCCAGTAGACTCCGTAGAGTTGACGGTATTTTTGAGCTCGTTTATTGACGGGATCAAGGCGGACACCGCTTTGAATGAAATAGCCGTGAAAAAGAATGAACTGGGCGAGCCAAAAAAGTCGGGAGTCTACAAGCAGTAGAAAGCAAGCGGCAATGCACAGTGCTAGTGTAGGGATCAGAAAAAGGAAATTGAAGCCCTCATTGATTTTGATCAAGCCACTGGATGGTGTATGTTTTGGTGCGAAAGCTTTTATTTTTAGTGTACGTAGAAATCGTCTTTTTGTTTCTATGTGCTTCTCCGAAGTTTTTCAGACCTTTGTTCAGTGAGTTCGGTCAAGGAAATCAGTTTGAAAGAAATTAATCGCCTGGCGATCCCAGCTATTATTGCCGGGATTTCGGAGCCGTTGATTTCATTGGCGGATACCGCTATTGTAGGGCATCTCGGAAGTCTGCAATTGGGGGCAGTAGGAATTGCATCCGGCCTTTTTTTGCTGTTTGTCTGGACCCTTAGTTCCATGAAAAGTGCCATCTCATCGATTGTGGCGCAATATGTGGGAAGGGGAGCACTGAAAGAAGTTGCCACCCTGGTTCCTCAATCGATTGTCTTTGCTTTGCTGATCGGCTTGTTGATTACGGCAGCAACCATCCCCTTTTCCGAAGTGATTTTGCACGAATTCTATCGGGCGGATGGAAAATTGCTGAATGAATCGGTCCTGTACTATAACATCAGAGCCTGGGGCTATGCTTTTAGTCTGGCAACCCTGACCATTTTCGGAGTGTATCGTGGCTGTCAAAATACTTCCTGGGCGATGCGAATTAGTTTGGTTGGTGGTGTGTTGAATCTGGTATTGGATTATGTGCTGGTGTATGGTTTGGGACCTATTGATTCTATGGGAGTCGCTGGAGCTGCTTATGCAACGCTAGTAGCACAAATGCTCATGTTTTTGCTAGCCTGTCTGGTTTTGTGGCGAAGATTTTCCGAGAGTTACCGCTTTGACTGGAAGTTAAATACAGAATTCCGGAAATTATTGGGAATGTTCCTGAATCTCTTTTTGAGAACCATTTTTTTGAATGTGGCCTACTCACTGGCAATTCGTTATAGTACCTCGTATGGAAGCAAGCAGGTGGCAGCGCACACGATTGCCATGAACATTTGGTTGTTCTCAGCATTTTTTATCGATGGTTATGCCAATGCAGGAAATGCGCTGGCGGGACGTTTATTCGGTTCAGGAAATTCCAAAGAACTGCGACGGGTTGGATTGAGAATAGCCCGGATTAGTGTTTGGATCGGAGCCGCATTGGGCCTGGTGTATGTCTTGTTGTTCCCGGTATTGGGAGAAGTGTTTTCCAATGATGGGGAAGTGATTTCCCATTTTGAGAGCATCCTGCTTTACGTCTGTTTTTCACAACCGATCAATGGGGTATCGTTTTCGCTGGATGGCATCTTTAAGGGACTGGGCCGGGCCAGTTTGCTTCGAAACACCTTGTTCCTAGGAACATTTTTGGTTTTCGTACCGGTCTTGCTTTTAACAGATTACCTCCAATGGGGATTACACGCCGTATGGAGTGCTTTTGTGTGTTGGATGATTTTCCGGGGTTGGAGTTTGTTGTACGTTTTTCGGAGGGATTACCGCTAAAAGAAAAATGGAAAACAGAACGGAATTGAAAGGTAAGTTAGCTTAGGTAAATAATTTAAGAATAAGCTGCGTGAATGGTTAGTCGTGCTCTGTTTTCCTTATTTTTCTCTTTTACTAATTGTTCGTCCTATTATAAAGACCGACAAAGAAGGATTTACCCCTAAAAAAAATTGAAAAAAAATAAAAATAATTTTCAATCAACTGATTTTCAGATAGTTTAAAATCAAAAAAAAACCGAGCCATTCGCTGATCCGGTTCCTTCGTTGACGCAATAAATACTTATTCTTTGATTACCTGCCGATGAACCTTTGTTCCATCCTGGTAATTTAATTCGAGTAAATAACTTCCATTACTCAAGTGACTTAAATCAATCATCTCAGAAGCATCGCTACGCAGCACGAGTTTCCCATCCAGGCTCCAAAGTTGAATGTCCTGAAGTTGTTCGGTTTGGATATGGAGAATATCCCTGGTTGGGTTGGGAAAAATCTTGAGTTTGTTCTCCCATTCCAGTTCATCATTACCCAGTACCGATTTCACCTCAACAGTGATGGTGGATTGATTGGAGGGGGCATTAAAATAATCATAGATTTTGTATCTGGTGGTGGCTATTCCGGTAAACCCTGTGGCAGGAAAAAAAGAAACGGTGCCATTGTTGTTTGTTTTCCATGTACCTTCTTTTTTCCATTCAAAATTCTGAAGCCCAATGTTAGATGGCTTCAAATCAATCGTTTGGATGTTTAGACTGTCATCAGGATCATGGTCATTGGCAATTACATCAATTATTACCGTAGTATTCTGATTCGTGATTGCATAATCATCTTTCGTGATGGGTTGGGCGTTCAGCTTGACAATGATATCTACAAGGTCTGACTCATTTCCTAAAGCATCGCGCATGGAGTATTGAATTTTGGCTGTTCCGAAAAAACCTTCATCGGGATAGAAGCTGACATTTCCTGCATGGTCTGCTACCCAATTCCCCTCCGCGGTGGTAATTATGTTTTGAACACCATCCATTTGTTGGTTCAGATCAATCGTTGCAGTGTCAAGAAATGATCCATCCAGGAACAAGAAGTCATTGTTCAAAATCTGCAAGCTTATTGGAGTGCCATCGTTTACGCGACTAATACTGTCCGGAAGAAGGTTACCTAAAGGATTTCCCCATTCTTCTCCATTTTGTTTTTTGTAAAAGATCAGGCTTTTTGCCCTATTGGTATTATAGATACTGTTGCCGTAATAATAATTACGTAAGCCCAGACCAAACTGATAAACCGTTGATTCGTTTGATTCTGAATCATCGAAGTATGGGTCACTGTTGACGAACCCTTTTTGTAGACTATCCAGAATCAGAGTCGCCTGAAATGGCTGGTAGGGATAAAATGGAGATTTAGTGATGAATGCGGTGGTGTACAGAAAATAATTTTTGGGAATGGTATCATAAAGAGTATCAGAAAAATAGGAGTCAGTAAGTATTATTTCAGATGCCATGGCATCTTCTTCTTCTGTGTGCAATTTACCCGATTGCCTAATTGTGTATACGATGTCATTTGGGAGGTCATTTTTGTCTATAATTTTCAATGCTTCATTTTTGTTGGACTGGAAGGATGGGAATGTCCAACTTGTAACATTCGTCGTATAGTGAAATTCATCACCGATCTCAAAATCGTAGATATCTTCAAGTTTTGGGATGGACAATTGATCAGGAAGGTCACTATGTCCGATTAGGGTGAATCCAGCCCATTCAATGAGCCCAAGATTTTCTCCGATGACGGCGATGGTTCCAAGGGAATCGTATTGGATTACTTTGACCAATTCATTTTGACCGAGTATTGTTCTGTTTTCAATCGCAATGACTCGGGCGGAATCACCTTCATCTACCGACCAGGACTCATTTAAACCGGCATTTGTTTTAATGAAGCGCTGTTTCCCGTTCCAGGGCCATGACGTCATACCGACATGACTAATGCCGCTAGGAGAGATTCGAACGGTGCCAAAGAGGCCACTGGCATTATTGATAATAAGATCTCTCGGATTTGTAGAGTATTTGTTTTGAAGGATCGTGTCTGCCTCCTCTATCCGGGTTGAATCAGGATGAGCCTGAAAGGTATAAATGATCCCATTCGAACGTAAATAGTGATAAGTCTTCGCCGAATTAAACAATTGGAAGTTCTGTCCGAAAGAAAAATAGTAGCAAAGTAATGAAAGCAAGAGGAGGCAGTATTGGAACAATTTTTTGCTTTGTGTTTTCATGGTTTAGCTATAAAAAGCATTCATAGTATAGACAGTTATTTTACCAGAATCCCCTAAATGACATTTTAAATTATGGGCACCGAAAAGAGTCTAAGTACAAGGTACTTAAAAAGGAGAAGTCTTTTTTGCTTAGTTTACCAACGGGTCATTTTGATTAACGAACGACCAATAGGTATTTTGCTTTACTTTTTTTCCAGTGGCTTCTCCACCGTATAGTCAATCGAGTTCAGGGAATGGTCCCGGTCAAAGAAGTGAAGCAGGGCGTTGAGTAGTTTTCCCAGGGGGCGAAGGGTGCCCGTTTGCAGGTTTTTGCCAATGACGCTGGAAATGGTTTCGTGACGATTTCCAAAGCGGTAGCCTTCTTTTCGGATGAATAGTTGGTTGAACAGGTATTGTAGACAGATGTTTCCTGTTTTATCGATGGACAGGGCCAGCTCGGTACAATAGTGGCCAAAACCACGGAGACCTTTGGAAAAGAGAGAGAAAATCATGCCGAACAAAATCCCGATTGGAGCAGTGATCAGAGAGAGCACAATCGACGTAATTAAAAGGATCAATCCGACGAGGGCTTTTTGGATATTTTTAGTTGTTTTCATGGCATCTGATCTTATGATATAAGATACGAATAAAAGGTGGAATCCACAGCAAGTATTGATCAAGTGGTTATCCGCATTGATTGTACGGTATTAGCCGCTTCTAGCGCTTTTAACGCGGGATGATTTCATCCATTCGGGCCATCAATGCACGCCGGATTGGAAGGGCTTCCTGGATGCTTGATTCATCCATACTTTTTTTCCGTTGATAGAGACGCAGCACCTTGAACCATTCGTAAGCAATGAGCCCGATAAGTGGCGAGGCCAGAAAAGCCATGAAGCTGATCAGAAAAGAGTGAATCAGGAAGATGTCAAGTGCCCCGTACAAGATTAAGCCCCAGAAGCCCATCAGGATCATCCCAGTGACCATTTTGACCGAGCTCCAAAATACTTTTCGTTTAAATTTCTTTTCTACGAAGTTCTTGATCAGCCGGTAGAGCGGGTAAAATTGAATCAGTCCAAATGGAACGAAGGGACTTAGGATGACGAGTTTGAGTAGCAATTCTTTCTTTTCGAGTTTTCCGGTGCGGTCTAACTCACTGACAAAATGTTCTTCCAGCCCTTTCTGTTTTAGTAGTTCAAAATAACTTTCCAGATCTTCTTTCAATTGAATAAGTTCCTGATTACCTTTCAAATCCTGTTGATTGATCCATGTGGCCAGGGCTTGCGAATTTTTCCAGCGTTGCTTGAACTTGATTCTGTAGTCCGTATCCATGGCATTTAAGCCATTTCGCCTTAATCGACAGACGGCTTCATGGAAGGGAGCCCAATCTTTGTTTTTGACATGGGTGAGTTGATCCTGAAGGTCCTGCTCTATTCGTCGGGTGACATCAATAATGGTCTTTACCGGATTCTCTTCGTACTGCTCTCGATAGTCATTAAGACAAAAGCGCTCCGAATTGGAAACAAGGACTTCGCTTCCCATGACTCCTGGATTCGCGTAATTAACCCCAATGGCGGCCATGTAGATATCTTTTTCCCAGTTGCAGGCTTCCAATGCGCCGAAAGCAATTCGTGCGGCCCCTTTCTTAATCGGTTTGAGTCTGCGGATAAAGACATCATCAGTAAATCCTTCTCCGAAAATGAGCAGATTGCGCCCTCCTTCCAGAATCGTACTACATTTTTCGAAGACCTCTTCATTTTTTTGTCTGGTGTCCTCACCATCCTGTTCCCGGTAAATGGGGAGCATGTGTGCAGAAGAAAGAATCCCATTGGTCTTTTTGTTAAAGACATCTGAACGGGTCATGAAAAAGACGATTGGACGTTGCAGTACGGCAATCACCAAAGGGTCCATGAACGAGGCAGCGTGATTACTAACGTAGATAGTACGTCCGTAAAATTGCTTCGGAGCATTTACCTTTTTAAGCCGCGGATAATAAACCCGTATGGCATATTGCAAGGTAACCTTCAGTACGAAATAGAACAGACGCATGTCCGCGATTTCATGTTACAGTTCTGGCAAATCGCGCTTGAAAGCAGGGATTCCTGTGATATCCATTCCGGTAATCAACAGGTGAATATCGTGCGTTCCTTCGTAGGTCACAACCGATTCCAGGTTGGCCATGTGACGCATGATACTGTATTCACTTGTAATTCCCATCCCTCCGTGAATTTGTCGTGCTTCACGCGAAATATTCAAGGCAATCTCCACATTGTTTCGTTTCGCCATGGAGATTTGGGCACTGCTTGCTTTACCTTCATTACGCAATTGTCCAAGACGGAACGTCAAAAGTTGTGCTTTCGTAATCTCAGTGATCATTTCAGCCAATTTCTTTTGGATCAATTGGAAAGAGCCGATTGGCACGCCGAATTGAGTACGTTCTTTCGAGTAGCGGAGGGCCTGATCATAACAATCCATGGCAGCACCTAAGGCACCCCAGGCAATTCCGAAACGGGCAGAGTCCAGACAGCTCAATGGAGCGCCCAAACCACTTCTTCCTGGAAGGATATTCGCTTTTGGAACCCGAACATTATCAAAAATCAATTCTCCGGTAGAGGAAGCTCTCAAAGAAAGTTTTCCGTGCATTTCCGGAGTGGAGAAACCTTCCATTCCACGCTCAACAACGAGTCCGTGAATTCGTCCGCTTTCATCCTTTGCCCAAACAACGGCGATGTCAGCGAAAGGGGCGTTGGAAATCCACATTTTGGCACCGTTTAGAATCACGTGATCTCCGTCTTCCTTGAAATTGGTGATCATTCCTCCCGGATTGGATCCGTGGTCAGGTTCTGTCAAACCAAAACAACCCATCATTTCACCAGTAGCCAACTTAGGCAGGTATTTCATTTTTTGTTCTTCCGAACCATATTTCCAGATCGGGTACATTACCAGAGAACTCTGTACGGATGCTGTTGAACGCAATCCGGAGTCACAGCGCTCCAGTTCCTGCATGATCAATCCGTAAGAAATCTGATCCAGGCCAGGTCCACCGTATTCTTCTGGAATATAAGGCCCGAAAGCACCAATCTCACCAAGACCTTGAAGTAGGTGATTTGGAAACGTAGCTTTTTCATAATGCTCGTCGATGATCGGAGAAACTTCTTTTTTAACCCAGGCGCGGGCCGCTTCACGAACGAGTTTATGTTCTTCGCTCAAAAGGTCATCCAAGTTGTAGTAATCGGGGTGTACGTACTGATCTGTTGCCATATTTAAAGTCTTTATTTACGCTATTAAAGAATGCGCAAAATTAAGAATTAAATGGATAAAAGCGTCTAAATTATCCCGGAAGTATTCACAAAACTCTACTTTTGCAGGAAGAGATTGGCAGGAATGACATTGATAGCAACATGGCCCGATATAATAGAAAGCTTTCTTAGCCCACTGGCTGGAGGATTGGAGTGGATTCCGGGTGCTTCGGAAGTTCGGGTTCCGGACGAATTGAGTCAAAGGGCATCTTCCACCTGGTGGATTGCTATTGGAGGGCTTACGATCTCTTTTGTTCTGATTGCCATGTCGGACATGGGGCCGAATAGGATTTTACGCGTGTTTTCACGGGTGTTGGTCAAAAATGCCTCGGTGGAACGAATTGTGGATGAAGAATATAACCTAAAGTCCATGAGTTCCCTGCTTTTGTTACTCAATTTTGTGATTAGTGCCTCGACCCTGATCTATTTGAGTCAGTTTGCCATATTCGGTTCGGAAAGGAATACTGTTGACTTATACTACTTTTTACCGCTGATTCCACTCTACATTTTTGTTTGGCCATTGTTTTGGTTGGTGTTTGTCGGATGGGTGAGCGGAGAAGGAAAGCAACTCTCGGAGAATCGTAAAAATGTGATCCTCCTGTCCCAGATTTTTGGAATACTATTTACCCTGCTCGTACTAATCTGGACATTTAACCCGCAATGGACCCATTACTTTTTTCTGTCCTTTGTGTTGCTGATGGCTTTTATGTGGTTGTTTCGTGTGTGGAGAGGAGTGCTTTTCAGTTTTCAACATCGGATTCCCTGGTACTATATCGTATTGTACCTCATGACCTTAGAGATTTTGCCACTTTGCTGTGTATATATCTTCCTACCGGATATTTGGAATTAAGAAAAGAGGCCAATGATTCTCCTTCGATTTGTGAATTTTGGAAGAAATGTGTATTTTTGCACCCGCGAAATTCGGAAATTTATCTTCGAATAGAGCGAATTAGAAAGAGAAAAAGAGAAGTTGAACGAATAAATTCTCAGAGCTGTGAGCGTTAAAACGATATTAGTTTCACAACCGAAACCGGAGTCTGAAAAATCTCCATATTTTGACCTGGCTGATAAGTACAAGTTGAAAATTGATTTCAGGCCATTTATTCATGTGGAGGGAATCGGGGCACAGGAATTCCGTTCTCAGCGGGTAAATATCCCAGAGCATACAGCCATCATTCTTACTTCAAAGAATGCGGTGGATCATTTTTTCCGAATTTCGGAAGAAACGAGATTCACAGTGCCGGATACGATGAAGTATTTCTGCATTTCGGAAGCTGTTGCTTTGTATCTTCAAAAATATGTGACTTATCGAAAGAGAAAAATCTTCTTTGGAAAGCAGACGATTGATCATTTGATGGACACCTTGAAGAAGCATAAGAACGAAAAATTTTTGTTGCCGTGTTCAGATATTTTGCGGGATAAAATTCCGGAAACGCTTTCGGATAATAAGATCAATTTTACGAAGGCAATGCTCTATCGGACAGTCGCTTCGGATTTAAGTGATCTCGAGAATGTGTACTATGACATGTTGGTGTTTTTTAGCCCTGGGGGAATCGAATCTCTGCTGAAAAACTTCCCGGATTTTAAGCAAAACAGTACATTGATTGCTGCTTTTGGTCCGACTACGGCAAATGCGGTGGTGAAGAACAACATGAGACTTGATGTGCATGCTCCGCAACCAAATGCCCCATCCATGACGGCGGCCATTGAGAATTTTATCAAGATCGGAACCAAGAAAAAATAAAGCATTTTTGAATGCAATAGATGAAAGCGTGTCCCCTGGGATGCGCTTTGCTTTTTTTAGCAATTTCTTTTCAGGCTGCGTCGAATTAATGATTATTTTTACAGCTAGCTTAAACGGTTGTAAATAAGCATGAGTCATCCAAAAACAACAAAAGAAAAAACGTCTGAGGCTTTGTCAAGAAAAAGTCGTAAAAGACTGAATGTTTTGTTGTGGATTTTTGCGCTGGGACCTTTGTTCGCCTTTATCCTGTTGTTCATGTTTCAATCGGAAGAAGATTTACCTCCGGTATCCATGCTGGATGATCCACCAGAATTGCTGGCGTCTATCGTGTTTGCAGATGATGGTAAGACTGAATTGGGAAGGTATTGGAAAGTGAATCGGACAAATACGACGTACAATGAATTGTCCCCGTACCTGACTGATGCATTGATTTCCACGGAAGATGAGCGTTACTATGAGCACTCTGGAATCGATTTTAGAGCCCTGGCACGAGCCATTTTTAAAATGGGAAAGGCTGGAGGAGCCTCCACAATCACGCAACAATTGGCCAAGCAATTATTTACGATTCAGGCGAGGGAAGAAATTCATGATGAAAATGAAGAGTCGGCCGGACCGTCTTCCAAAATGGGACGGATTTTTCGTCGGTTAGATGAGAAGGTTCGGGAAAACATCATTGCCAAACGTCTGGAAGAACGGTATACGAAGGAGGAAATCATCACCATGTACCTGAATCAGTTTGATTTTCTATACAACGCAGTTGGTGTGGAAAATGCGGCCCGGGTATATTACAACAAAGAGCCCAAAGACCTGACAAAGGCAGAGGCGGCCATGTTGATAGGGATGTGTAAGAATCCTTCCCTGTTCAATCCGCACACTTATCAGGTGAAAGATTATCGTTCTTGGTTGGCAGCGCGACAGGGTGTTCCTGCTGAAAAGGTCTCGCAAAAAGACATTCGGGAAGCACGTTCAAATGACAGTCTTCGGGCAGCTGAAAGAAGGAATCAGGTCTTGTTTCAGTGGTTGAGAAATAGCGAAAAGAATAATTCAGCTTTGCGGGTGAAGATCAGCCGGGAAGAGTATGAAAAATTGAAGACGGAACCGATCGTCACGGATTATCAGGTCGTTGACCACAAACGCGGAATGGCGCCGTATTTCCGTGAATCTCTGCGAAAGGAAGTTTCAAAAATTCTATCTGAGAAAAAGGAGGATGGTTCCCTGAAATTCAAGAAAAAGGACGGCAGCAAATACAATATTTATCAGGATGGACTTCGTATCTACACGACTATTGATGTAAACCTACAGGATCATGCGGAGAAGGCAGTTGAAATGCACCTGAAAAAGAATCTGCAGCCGAAATTTGACGAAAATAATAAGCACATGAAGCGCTTTCCTTTCTCGAACGCCATTTCAGAGGAAGATGTAGAGCGACTGATTACTTCGGCGATGCACCGATCTGATCGTTATAAGTCACTGGTCAGAGCCGGATTAAGTGAAGGTGAGATTAGAAAAAATTTCAGTTTGCCAACCAATATGCGGATTTTTAGTTGGCAGGGAGAGATAGACACTATTATGTCTCCGATGGATTCAATCCGTTATTACAAGTCTTATCTTCAGGCAGGTTTGGTTTCAATCGAACCGTCCACAGGTTTTGTGAAAGCCTGGGTAGGAGGAATCAATATTGACCATTTTGCTTATGATCACGTGCGGCAAGGGAAAAGACAGGTTGGATCCACCATTAAACCCTTTGTCTATGCGTCCGGAATTACGATGAATGTGATTAAACCGGGCCTGGTTATTCCGGATGTGCGTTATTGTGTGGATTTGTTTGGACCGGACGGGAACCCGAATGGAAAACAATGGTGTCCTTCCAATTCGGGAGGAAAAAGTGGAGGTTCCGTATCAATCAGTAAAGGATTGGCCCTCTCTAAAAACAATGTGGCAACCTATGTGATGTCACGGATGGGAGCGAAGGCGGGTCCGCAGACCGTCGCTAAGATCATGCGGGGACTGAATATTGATTTGCGGGATGAAGACATTGTTCCGGCGATGTGTTTGGGGTCCATGGACCTTTCACTGTATGAGCTGGTAGGGGCACAGGCGTCTTTTGTGAACCGGGGGATTTTCAATCAGCCCACGGCCATTTTGAGAATAGAGGATCGCAATGGAAATGTGATTTACAATGCACCGGCAGTATCCCGGGAAGTGATGAACGAACATGTGGCGTATACTGTACTGAAGATGATGCGTGGAGTGGTTGACGGTGGAACAGGAAATCGCTTGCGTTGGGCAGAAGGATATGGTGGAATCAAGTATCCGACCGCGGGAAAAACAGGAACGACACAGAACAACTCGGATGGTTGGTTTATGGGACTGACTCCGGATTTGGTAACAGGTGTTTGGGTTGGAGCAGAGGATCGAAGTGTCCACTTCCGTTGGACTGCCGATGGACAGGGAGCCAGAACAGCCATGCCGATCTATGGGTATTATATGAATGGGGTGTATGCGGATAAGCGCATTAAAATTTCGACTGGGGAGTTTGAAATGCCCGAAGGATATGATAATTCTGTGTTTGATTTAACAGGGAGAGAATTTATTTTGGATTTACCCGATAGCCTGAACGGAAACGGGATATTAAATTTTTAGGATGAACAAAGTAGTAGCAAATGCGAAAGAGGCCATTCAGGGCATTGAAGATGGAATGACATTGATGTTGGGAGGATTCGGTTTATGTGGAATCCCGGAAAACTCCATCAATGAATTGGTTGCTCGGGGAGTGAAGAACCTGACTTGTATTTCCAACAATGCCGGGGTGGATGATTTTGGACTGGGCTTATTGCTTCAGAAAAAGCAGATCAAAAAAATGATCAGTTCTTATGTGGGGGAGAATGATGAATTTGAGCGTCAGATGCTTTCAGGAGAATTGGAAGTGGATTTGATTCCACAGGGTTCACTGGCAGAACGTTGTCGTGCAGGAGGAGCTGGGATTCCAGCATTTTTCACACCGGCAGGTTACGGAACAGAAGTGGCTGAAGGAAAGGAAATTAGAGAGTATAACGGAAAACCACATATCCTGGAGCATGCTTTGACGGCAGACTTCGCGATTGTGAAGGCCTGGAAAGGAGATACGGAAGGGAACCTGGTTTACAAGGCGACGGCCCGGAATTTTAATCCAATGATGGCCATGGCAGGTAAGATCACGATTGCCGAGGTAGAAGAATTGGTGCCAGCAGGAGAGTTGGATCCTAATGAAATTCATACACCAGGAATCTTTGTACAGCGTATTTTTAAGGGAGAGAATTTCGAAAAGCGGATTGAGCAACGTACGGTACGACCAAGATCCTGATCAAGAAAAGGCGGAAGATGTATTCGAAAAGGGAGCATATTTTCCAGGTAGGCCTGTTGACCCTTTTGTTTGTTTATTTACTGCTGAGAGCATGGTACGTGGTACCCATGCACGATGAAATTGCCAGTTCCTATCACTATTTTGAGACCGGGAGAATTTTCGAAAGGGGAATGGTGTTCGATGCAAACAATCATTTTCTGAATTCGTTCTGGGGGAGATTTTGTTACCTGGTCGGATGGGATGATTTCTTCATGTACCGCCTGGGAAACGTGCTGGCTTTTCCACTTTATTTTCTGGGAATTCGGAAGTTGTTGGAAGGAATTTCGAGCTCTTTTTTTAGGAATCTGGTGCTTGTAGCCCTGGTTTCTATCCCATTTATTCTGGAATATTTTGCCTATGCGAGAGGCTATGGCATGGCGATGGCCTTTTTTACCTGGCAGGTGTACTACCTGTATCAATGGACTCAGAATACAGGAACGCGCAATGCTATGTTGTTGGCTTGTTTCAGTTATTTGACCCTGCTTGCGAATTTGATCTTTACAGGAAGTTTCATGCTGACGCTATTGTGGGCTTTCCTGATCTTTTTTCTGAAGAAAGAGAGCTTTTCAAAAGTTGAGAAGCGAAAATTGGTTCTCACCTTGGGAGTTTTGATGCTGTCAGTAGCCCCTTTATTTGCCTATACCTTCTTTTTGAAAGAAATAGGAGCTTTGTATTATGGAAGTCTGGATGGCCTGTGGAAAGTGACAGGAAGCACACTATCTCTCTATGTTCTCTTTTATGATGGGGAAATACTAAAATACCTGTTGGAGATTCTGTTGCTGGCAGGGGTAATTTATTTTTTGGCGCGCCTGAACAAAGACAGACTCCACACCTTTGTGCAGGACAGAATGAACCTGTTCGCCTATTTTCTCTTCGGTAATCTGGCGATCATATTGCTAATGGCACTGATCCTTGGAGTGAACTATCCGGAAGACAGAGCTGGGATGTACCTGGTTCCTTTATTCTTGCTTGTACTTACCTACTTTTTGGATCGGGTAGTATGGGGAAAGTGGTTGTTGCTCATCTATTTGTTTTTTCCCTTGAGTCTATGTTGGAAAATGAGTTTACAAACTTCGGTGTTTTCTCCAGATATGCGGATGCACAGACCCTTTTATGAACAGGTCCGGGGAAAGATGCGTTCAGGGGAGAGTTTGGCCCTGTATCCAACGATGCATCTTGTGTGGAATTATCTGGAGAGAGAACGGACACAGGCGGTAGTCCCCAATGGCATTCGAAGCTTTATCCCCATTTATGACCAAATAGTGATGAGAACGGAATTGGTGCCAGCTAATTATGCTTCCCTCGGGTATGAAAAAATTGCTAGTGATCCCGTAAGTGGTCAGGAAGCCTTTCGAAGAGTGAAAGCTCTAAATTGGAAAGAGGAAGAACGCTTTCGGGTAAAAAAACAAGATTCTCAGAAGGACACCCTGACATTATTGAAGATTCCGGTGGAAGATTCCTGGAGAGAAAAGCATCTCAGGATTGAGGTGGAAGGGAAAGTAAGTAGCCAGGAAGAAGTGGAGCGACTAACTTTTGTACTTTCGACCACAGGAAAAGAAGGAAAACGAATGCAATGGACTTATACGGAATTGCGTTGGAATCATCGCCGTGGACAACGCACTTTTGATCTGAATGCAGTTTATGTTTTTCCCGAAAGATTGTCGAAGGAAAGGGAATTGCATCTATATTTGTTAAATCGCTATGGCCTACAGGTCAAATTGACAGACGGGACGATAAAATTAAAGACACATTATGGCACTTGATAAGAACGGAATTGCAAAACGAATCGCACAGGAATTAAGAGATGGATGGTATGTCAATCTGGGAATTGGAATCCCGACTCTGGTAGCGAATTACATTCCGGAAGGAATTGAAGTGGAGTTTCAGTCTGAAAATGGAATATTAGGAATGGGCCCTTTTCCTTTCGAGGGAGAAGAGGATGCCGATTTGATCAATGCGGGAAAGCAAACAATCACCGCGCTTCCTGGAGCAGTTTATTTTGATTCGGCGACCTCATTTGCCATGATCCGTGGACAACACGTGCAATTAACCGTGTTGGGAGCCATGGAAGTAGCTCAGAATGGGGATATTGCTAATTGGAAAATTCCTGGGAAAATGGTAAAGGGAATGGGAGGAGCCATGGATTTGGTGGCTTCTGCGGAAAATATTATTGTGGCCATGATGCATACGAATCGTGCCGGTCAGTCCAAAATTTTGAAAGCATGTACCCTTCCTCTGACAGGAGTAGCTTGCGTCAAGAAAGTCGTGACAGATTTGGCTGTCATGGATATCCGGGATGGAAAGTTTCATTTGGTGGAGCGGGCACCTGGTGTATCGGTCGAAGAAATTGCAGAAAAAACAGAAGGGGATCTGGTCATTCCAGCAGAAGTTCCGGAGATGCAGTTGTAATCATCTGATTTTATTGAGAGATAGAAAAAGCCGACCTGTAGAACAGGCCGGCTTTCGATTATGAATGAAAAACAAAGGTAGGTTATCACGCTGCTATTCATTCGCTTTTTCGCATGGAATAGGCTTATCATTAGTCAGTTCTACTAGCATATGTGGCGGGGTCTTAATCGTTCCGTGCATGTTCCCCATTTTGGGTTTTCCGTACGAAGAGCCGTCGTATTGTTCAGTGACCTTGTTGTAAGTCACACGACATCCCCATTTGTTTTCGAAAATGATTTGGACATAACTAGTCCGGTTCAAAATGATTCCAAAGGCATTTCGATTGATTGTCCAGTCAGAGGAAGAAACCAGTCTCAAGCATTTCCCTTCTGGATACTTTTCTGATTTACTCAATAGAAGTTCTTCCATGGCAGTCCATTCTCCTCCTTTACGGGTGACCGGTTTTTCCAGGGATGCTGCATCTTTCATCTTTTTTCGTCCGGCTTCCGTAACCTCAAATTCAACGATTTGATCAATGACCGGGTCCCAGGCGTTGAAGTATTCAGGATTTCCCAGTTCATAGGTCATGTCTTTTGGACTGTTTTGAGGATTGAACATTCTGACTCTGAGCTTGTGGGTTCCTTCTTTCAATAGAGGTCCATAAACCATATCTAGCATAGGCATATAAACTTCTCCCCGTTTAGTGACGGCCGGAAGTCCTGGAAATACTCCGTCTTCCTTGATGTTTCCATCAGTTTTGGGTAACAGAAGGAGCTGAAATTCTGTTTTTGTTTCGTAATCGTCATTCCAGAAGGTGTGATCAAAATGTGCCAGAATTTCTCCATCCAATTCGACAAGGAAGAACATTTCCCCATGATCGTAGTCACATGAAGAAGAAGCACACCAGCGCATAGCGTAGTATTTTGGAGGTTTGGGTAAACTGATTTTAAGAGCCAGGTCACTCTCTCCGATTTGAAGCTTGGGAACATTGTATTCCAGTTTTCCTATTTCCTCGGCTTTGAGCGGTCCCTTTTTCTGAACGGACAATTTCGTGGCCTTTTCTTTTAGATCCTTAAGTCTTCCCAATTGGGCATAGGATGATGCGGTAAAGCAACAGGCAAGTGTTAAGGATACGATTCCAATTCGTGCTTTCATGGTGTGTGATTGTTGATGAATACGAAAGCAAGATAGGTCCTTGTATAACTGTATATAGACAGTTTTGGGCAGTAACACCTAAAAACTTGGTGAATCGACCAAAAGAAAGGGTGAATTTTTTAGAAATTACCCTGTTACAGTGGTTGGTCGATTGGATCAGGATGGATCGATGTAGATTTTTTCAGAGTAGCACCCCCGATCGGTTTGAATCCAGATGAGGTACAACCCCTTTGGTACGCGCAATTGCAATTCACTTTTAGGGTGTTCCCATTCCTGGACGACCTGTCCCAATTCATTGATTAGTTTGATTTTTTGGATTTTGGCCTGACTTTTTAGCATCAAAACTCCCTGATGATTTGGGTTCGGATAGATTTGAAACGTAAGTTCTTTCAGCTGGGCGGAAGCCTGGCAGTCAAATGTTTCAGAGAGGGCGAGATACATTTTGTGCCATCCGCTGCTGTCAGCCCTCAATCGCTCTTTTTCCTGTTCAATATGGATAAAATGCCCGGAAGCCTGATCGGCACTTTTGGTGCAGCTTTCTATGAAGCTATTCCCATTAATCATGCGGCCCTGTACATTGGTGAAAGCTAGGAGTCGGTCCCAGTCCAGGTCCTCGTGAGCCACTTTGAAAGTCAGCGTTGGATCAATTGTCTGAAGAGCTAAAACCAGAGAAGAAATTTTGTCTTCTACCGGTTTATTTCGTGTGCCATTGCTAATAATGACATAAGGATCGGAGGCTAGTTTACTGAAGCCATGAAGCTGGATGAAATAGTGATTTTCGAGCAAGACTTCAGTCGTTTTCTGAAAACAGGATAAACTCATGTGTGCCTGGTCAGAAGCCCGGAAAGAGGCACTGGAACCGTCACAGACGGAAGTAGTTCCCGAGCAGGAGGAATATGCAGTATGGTTGCATCGATGTGCGCCATTCAGCATGAGCGCATAGCAATCAAGTCGGATGAAATTATAGACGGCCTGCTTTCCGGTATTGAAATCGTATTTACTGTGTGGTGCCTGTAAGACGAGGGAAGAACGACAGGCATTTGGGTTGAATATGTAACTGCCCCAATAATGTTGTTGGGGATTTTTCTCCTCCAGCACCCAAAATTCTCTTTCCTGGTGTTGAGAGCTATCTGAAAAGCGTAGAATTTGGTAATTGAGGTTTGCTGCCAACTGATGAGCCAGAGAAGTATTTTCTTCCTGGATGGCCTGAATGATAGTTGCCCATTGTTCCAATTGGAGAGAATCCGGAATTTGATACAAGTCTTCGTTTTCGCCCGGAAGTGCGGTCAAAAGGTCGTTCAGGTAATTTTCCAACAACCCGCTCTTGTTCTCCTGTAGATGACAGGAAAAGGAAAGCATGGTGGTCAGAATGAGCAGAAAGGAGAATTTCATAAATAGCAAGATACAAAAAAAGGGCTCCAGACGGAACCCTTTCATGATATCTGATTTGAATCTTAACCGAAAAGAACACTTTGTCCGTATGGACTCTCAATAGGGTTCACGATCAGGGTTGGAACCTGTGCATCGTTGGTAAGAATATACTGTTCATAGTTGGCAGTGATGACCCCCAACAGGTTGTTTCTGTTCAGGTTCATAATAGCGATCAGGTCAGCGTCCAGTGCGACGGCGTGTTTTACGACTTCTTTGTCAAAACCACTGGAAGGAGCCACCTTGGTGGTTACCTCGATATTTCTTTCTACAAAAAAGCGTTGAGCAAACTGAATATTTGTTTGAACCTGATGTTGCAAGAACTCATCATCTTCATTAGGAGTAATCACGTGAACTCTGGATTTGAAGTAAGTCGCAATGTTCGCAACGTAAGCCAATTTTTGCTTGGTTTCCTTGTTCAAATCAAGTGGAACAACGATGTCATCATATCCTGTTTCTTTGATGCCCTTTTCCTGGACAACAATGAAAGGTACGGAAGAATGAGTGATCACTTTCAGTGCGTGACTTCCTGTGATGTGTTGCCATCCGTGACGACCATGAGTACCCATGAAAATCAGGTCTGCATGATGTTCAGCAGCGAAATCACCAATGTCATCAAAAATATTCCCAACGCGCACTACCGGGGCAATTTCAATGGTGGTGTTTTTTTCTTCAATGAGTTTAAGAAGTTTCTGTTCTGCTTCAGCAATAGCCTTTTCCTTTTGTACGACGTGGAGCAGGTAAATTTTAGCAGAAACTATTTTGGCGGTTGATAAAGCATGCTCGAATGCGTTTTCGGCAACCGGAGTAAAATCGTGGGGAACTATAAAAACCTTGTTTTTCATAATCTTTGCTTGTGCATGAGTTTATTCTACAGCAAATCTAGCTAAATTATTTGGAAACTGATGTTTTTTGGAAAGTCTATTTTGTGTCGCTTTAAAAGGCGGTAAAAAAACGGGTAAAAATTCGGATTATGCCTGAATTTGACTACTTTTGCTATCTAAAATAACTACATCAATTATGAGTCTTTTAACAGTAGGAAGTGTTGCCTTTGATGCGATTGAAACTCCATTTGGAAAAACAGATAAAATCATCGGTGGTGCCGGAACATATATTGCGATTGCCGCATCTTTTTTTGAAAAAAACCAAAACATTGTAGCCGTCGTAGGTGACGATTTTCCACAGTCTATGTTGGATCTGTTGTCCAGTAGAAATGTGAATCTGGATGGATTGCAAATCAAGCAAGGAGAGAAATCTTTCTTCTGGTCTGGACGCTATCACAACGACATGAATTCCAGAGACACCTTAGTGACTGAATTGAATGTTCTCGAACATTTTGATCCAATTATTCCAGATAGTTATCAGGGGGTTGAATACCTGATGTTGGGGAACCTGACACCACAGGTGCAGTCCACGGTGATTGATCGTTTGAATGAACGCCCAAAACTGGTGGCCATGGACACTATGAATTTCTGGATGGATATCGCCATGGACGATTTGAAAGCGACCTTGAAAAAGATCGACTTGTTGATCATCAATGATGAAGAGGCAAGACAATTGTCTGGTGAGAATTCCCTGGCGAAGGCCTCTAAGGTCATTCGTGAAATGGGACCAAAATACCTGATTATTAAAAAAGGGGAGCATGGAGCTTTGCTTTTCCACGGAAATGAAGTTTTTTGTGCACCAGGCTTGCCACTGGAAGAAGTGTTTGATCCAACAGGAGCAGGTGATACATTTGCAGGAGGTTTCATGGGATATCTATCCAGTACGGGGGACATCTCCTTTGAAAACATGAAACGTGCGGTAATTGCCGGGTCGGCATTGGCATCTTTCTGTGTGGAAAAATTCGGAACAGAAAAATTGGTTCAAATTAACAATGAAGATTTGGATCGTCGAATTCAGGAATTTGTGGCTCTTGCCGATTTTCAAATGACGTACCAACTCTGATCAATTAGCCAGGAGAAATGAAGGGAAAAGAACTGTTACTTGCGCTGGAAAATCTGCTTGGAGAAGAACAAGTGATTGAAAAGAGTCAGGAGGCCAATGAACTGAAGACTACTTTTTTGGATTTTGTTCGCGACGAAGAAATGAAGCTTCAACAAGGACAGGGAAGTTCTGAAGAGGAAGAGGAGAGTGAGGGCCGTGATATTTCTCCGGAAGAACAAGAGTTAAAGGAGCTGAAGGATCAGTTTTTTGAGCAATATGAGAAATTCCGGGAGCGTCTGGCTTCGGAAAAAAGTGCGCTTAAACTGGAACAAGAAGCAAACCTGAGACTAAAAAAGTCCTTTATTGATCGCCTGAAAAAATTGGTGGAAGAAGAGGAGAACATTGGGGCTGCTCTGGCTGAGTATCGGAAAATTCATGAGGCCTGGAAAGAGGTGGGAGATATTCCGAGAGATAGTCGCCAGGAAGTGCAATCAGAATATTCCAGATTGCTTGAGTCTTTTTTCTTCAATATCAAAATTTACCGTGAACTAAAAGATCATGACCTGAAAAGAAACCTGCAATTGAAGCAGGAGGTCGTGGAAAAATTGCAGGCTCTGGATGGAGTGGAGTCAGTAAAAGACCTGGAAAGTTCCATCAAGGCATTGCAGAATGAATTTGAAGAAACTGGTCCTGTTCCGCAGGAAGAATGGGAAACGCTAAAGCAGACCTATTGGGATCAGGTTCGGAAAATATATACCCGAATCCAGGCTCACTATGATGAGCGGAGAGAGCAGATGCGATCCAACATAGAGAAGAAGCAGGCTCTCCTTGAACAGGTGGATCAATTCCTTTCCGAATTGGGGGAACCTGACTCAGCGAAAAGCTGGGATCAACAGACGAAAAGAATCCTCGAGTTTCAGGAAGAATGGAAAAAAGTAGGTTTTGGAACGCGGAAAGAAAATGAGGAATTGTGGAAGCAATTTCGTGAACGCTGTGATCGCTTTTTTGCGCAAAAGAAGGTGTTTTTTGACGGTCTGAAGGAAAGCTTTAATCAGGTAGCAGATCAGAAACAAAAACTAATCGAGAAAGCGCACGGATTGAAAGAATCCACTGATTGGAAAGAAACGAGTGCCGCATTGATTCGTTTGCAGAAGGAATGGAAGCAGCTTGGAAGTGCTGGCCAACGTTTGGAGCACGGTTTATGGAAGGATTTTCGAGCGGCATGTGATCACTTTTTTGATGCACGAAAAGCACATTTTGATCGGGAGGATAAGCAGAACGAAGAAAATCTGGAAGCTAAAAAAGCCCTGATTTCAGAAATGGAAGCGTATCAATTGCCAGCAGATAAAAAGCAGGCCCTGGAAGATTTAAAAGCATTTTCAAAGCGCTTTTCAGAGATCGGAAAAGTACCATTTAAGCAAAAGGACAAGGTCTATGAGGGATATAAAACATGTCTGGATGGACTTTATCAACAAATGAAGCTTGAAGGGGAAGAAAAGGAAAAGGTGATGTTTCAGGCTCACCTGGATACCATCAAAGCAAGTCCTAAGTCAGATCACCTACTGGAAAAGGAGCGCCGGGAAATTCGCCAGAAAATTGATAAACTCAGACAAGAAATCAACCTGTTTGAGAATAACCTCGGATTTTTGGCAAACTCTAAAGGAGCAGAGAGTTTGAGGAAAGATGTGGAGAAGAAAATTCGAGCCACGGAAGAAAAAATCAAGGAGTATAGGAGCAAGTTAAAAATGCTTGTCCATGAATAAATCAACAAATATTCTACTGTTTCTGTTCAGTTTACCCATACTGGCTTTTACACTGGCGATTAGTTTTGATATGCCTTTGGAGATCATTAAGATCAGTGGGGCGAATCTTCCATATCAGAAAGAATTGTTTTGGTCCTTTGCAGCTATTGTCTTTATGCTGGGAGCCAGGAGGTCTATCCGCAGGTGGATGGGCTTACGAATGGTTAATCAGGTAACTCGCTTCCGTTGGAATAAAACGATGTCTTTGGGAAGGTATCGACAGAGCAACCTGTATTTGATCCTGGAAGGAGTTCTTCATCTGATCATGGCCTATGGATTCTGGACTTTGACCGAACGATCCTATCCGGTGGTGTTGGCTTTTTCAATTCTTGGCCTGGACCACCTGGTTTTCGCATTGTTATCCAGCAGTAAAAGATGGTTTCGGGTCGGCCTGACCGGGAAAGCTATTGTTGTTGCGGACAGACAGGTAACTGCCATTTATCTGCAAGGATTAAAAGCGGTAAGTGTTCAGCAGGAAAGCATATTTTTTGATTACGGGAATGACTTGCAATTGGACTTTCCGGTGAGCTGTATTGAGCAGGAAGATCGTCAGAGCTTTAGGGAGGAGCTGGAGCAGGTGGTCAATCGAAACAAAGTTCATTTTTCCGATAGTTTCAAAAGTTTTTGAAATGCGTTTGTTGAAGCGTTTTTACCATGCTTTTTCAGGGCTCTATTTCCTGATTCGGCGGGAACAGAGTTTCCGTCTGCATCTCGTGCTTTTCGGAATGTTGGTGGCTTGTAGTTTTTACTTTGAATTGAACAAATACGAATGGATCGCTGTTTTAATCTGTTCATCGATGGTTTTTGCACTGGAGGCAGTAAATAGTTCGATTGAACAATTGGCGAATCGCCTGCATCCGGAGAAGCATGAACAAATCAAGTGGGTGAAGGATATGGCAGCAGCGGCCGTACTCATTGCGGCTTTGTTCTCGGTGGGAGTAGCTTTGGTAATTTTTTTACCCAAACTAGGTATTTTTTCGTAATTCTCAATTGAGTGCTTCGCGGACTTTATTTCAAATTTAGATGAGTGCTCTGGGCCATTTAGTAAGCCAAAACAATCATTTGGTAAGTAAAAATACCCCGTTGCTCTAAAAGGCAGTCAAAAAAAGTACGTTGATACGAAACTTTACTATCTTTGTTAAGTTGAAGCACGGGTCTTTACACAAAGACCATCAAAATATTGATCGAGAGGTCAAAAGAGGTTTTCGAGGGAGTGCTAACTATTTTGTAATAGTATTATAGTAGAGTTTTAGGTTTTTTTCATAGCAGAGTAGCTTGCATTCCCGAGAAAACGCCCCCAAAAAAACCATATTTCTTATTTCGTTTGTTGATACCCCAGGATGGCAAGATAGTCTTCCGGTGTCTGCTCTTCTGAAAACACCTCGTTGAGGAACTTTCCATTTCGATCCCTTTTAATCAAAACATGCTTGGGCTCCGGAATCAAGCAGTGCTTCAGACCTCCAAATCCACCAATGGTTTCCTGATAAGCACCAGTATTGAAGAATCCAATGTATAGAGGTTTTTCCCGATCAAATTTGGGAAGATAGATGGCATTGGAATGCTGCTCCGAGTTGTAGTAGTCGTCGCTGTCACAGGTAAGTCCACCCAGCAAAATTCGTTCGTAATTGTCGTTCCATCGATTGATTGGGAGCATCACGAAGCGCTTGTTAATGGACCAGGTGTCCGGAAGGTTGGTCATAAAGGAAGAATCGATCATGTTCCATTTTTCCCGGTCGTTCTGTTGCTTTTGGTGCAGAACACTGAAAATTGCTCCGCCACTTTCGCCCACCGTAAAAGATCCGAATTCCGTAAAAATATCGGGTTCAGGAATTTCGTTTTCCTCACAGACCCGCTGAACCTGCATGATGATCTCTTTGACCATATAAGCATAGTCAAACTCGAAACCTAACGAAGTCTTGATGGGAAATCCTCCACCAATGTTCAAGGAGTTGAGCGAAGGACAGATTTTTTTCAATTGACTGTACACGCGCAAACACTTGGTTAATTCGTTCCAGTAATAAGCAGTATCGGTAATCCCGGTGTTGATGAAAAAATGGAGCATTTTGATCTCCACCTGCTTATTGTTCTTGACAAAATCGTTGTAAAAGGGAACAATATCCCGGTAACGGATTCCCAGACGGGAAGTATAAAATGTAAATTTCGGTTCTTCCTCCGCCGCAATCCGAATCCCTATGTTCAGTTTTTTCTTGGTGATGCGACATAGATCATCTAATTCTTTAATATTGTCAACGATTGGAATGACTCTTAGATTGGTTTCTTCGATGAGTTGAGCAATTTTTTGCAGGTACCTCTCCGGTTTGAAACCATTGCAAATCACGTAACTTTTCGGGTTGAGCTTTTTACTTTTGTACAGATTCATGACGATGTCGATGTCAAAAGCAGAGGAAGTCTCAATATGAATATTATTCTTAAGTGCTTCGTCCAGGACAAAGGAGAAATGGGAACTTTTAGTACAGTAGCAATAATGATATTGCCCCGAATATCCGGTATTGATCATAGACTCCCGAAACCAACCCTTCGCCCGTTGAATATTATTGGAAATCTGAGGGAGGTAATGGAATTTCAGTGGAGTTCCGTGTTTTTCGATGAGCTCCATTAAGTCGATTCCATGAAAGGTCAGACAATGGTCACTGTTCAGGTTAAACTCATCCTGAGGGAAATCAAAAGTTTGATCAATCAGATCGATGTATTTAGTTCTCATACGCAGGAATACGTAAATGCGGTGTCAAAGTTCCAAAAAAAGAAAAGAAAAGCAAATCATAAGCCGGGTTCTGTATCCATTGTTTACTCGAAACGCTGGAATCTGTCATTTATCTAGCACTTTCATCACTGAAAGCGTCCATCGACCTACCCTCCGGGTCGGGCGAGCAGCCCTCAAACCCCGGTTTACATGGTCTTTCAGTCCGTAAGGTTTACCATGCCTCCACTGTCACCAGTTGAGCGGTAAGCTCTTACCTTACCTTTTCACCTTTTCCCCTGACAAGTCAGAGGTAGTTTACCTTTCTGTGGCACTATCTGTTTCCAAACTTCTTCGGAACCTTCCTGTTAGGAAGTACGGCGCTCTGTACTGCCCGGACTTTCCTCACTTCGTTCGAGAACGAAGCGCGACAGATGATTTGCTTAGGGCAAATTTACGGAAGTTTTAGGGATTTGGAAAGCTCCAAAAAATAAAGGTTGCACCCATCGGGTGCAACCTTCTGCCTCATTAATCGTGATCTTTTAACCAGACCACGAATCAAAGAAAGGAAATTAATTCGACATTTCCTAAAACGAATTAGTGAAATGCATATTTAAATTAACGAACAGCAACTTTTCTTAGATTAGTGTGCTGCTCAACCATCGTTCCATTTCTTCGAAATCTTTTCCTTTTCTTTTCGCCAGATCACGTACTTGTTCTTCGTTGATCTTTCCAAGACCAAAGTATTTACTTTGAGGATGGGCGAAGTACCAACCACTTACTGAAGCTGTCGGCATCATGGCAAGACTTTCTGTCAATGTCACTCCAATCAGATCCTGTGCTTTGAGCAAATCGAAAAGCCCGATTTTTTCAGTGTGGTCAGGACAGGCCGGATATCCTGGTGCGGGTCGGATTCCCCGATAAGCTTCTTTGATCAGCTCGTCATTGGAGAAGTCTTCGTTTCCGGCATAAGCCCAATGGTCCTGGCGTACATTTTCATGCAGGTATTCTGCAAATGCTTCTGCCAGACGGTCGGAAATTGCTTTGAGTAAGATTGAATTGTAATCGTCGTGATCTTTTTCAAACTCCGCTACTTTTTCATCTAGTCCAATTCCTGCTGTGACCACGAAGGCACCGATGTAATCGTTTATTCCACTCGATTTGGGAGCGATGAAATCTGCCAGAGCAATGTTCGGAACCCCATCTGCCTTTTTTCCTTGTTGACGTAGACTACGCTGAGTGTAGAGTACCTGGTTCCGGTTCTCATCGGCATAGATTTCAATGTCGTCTCCAATGGCGTTAGCCGGGAACAGTCCAAACACGGCACGTGCTTCCAACCATTTTTCGGCAATAATACGGTCTAACATTTCATTCGCATCCGCGAATAATTTTTGGGCCTCTTTTCCAACAACTTCATCTTCCAGAATTTTTGGATAGCGTCCGTGGAGTTCCCAGGTCTGGAAGAAGGGAGTCCAGTCAATGTACGTTCTCAACGTTTCCAGTGAAAAGTCATTGAGTGTGGTTGTTCCAAGCTTTTTCGGCACAGCAATATCCTGCTCTTTCCAGTCAATTTTCAAGGCATTCGCCCGGGCCTCCTCCAGTGGGAGGATGACTTTCTGAGAACGACTTTTCAGGTGATTTTCCCGAATTCGCTCATATTCAGATTTAAGCTCCTTCACAAAATTTTCCTTTTTGGACCCGAGTAAACTTTCGACTACCGTGACTGAACGTGAAGCATCCAGCACGTGTACTGATTGTCCCTTTGGATAGTTCTGTTCAATTTTCACGGCCGTATGAACGCGGGAAGTAGTTGCACCACCAATCAGCAATGGAATTTCCATTTGAGCACGTTCCATTTCTTTGGCGACATGAACCATTTCATCCAGTGACGGGGTGATCAGACCACTCAAACCAATGACATCCACCTGTTCCGTCATAGCCCTCTCGATGATTTTATCGGCAGGAACCATCACGCCCATGTCGATGACTTCATAGTTATTACAGCCCAAAACAACACCTACAATGTTCTTTCCGATGTCGTGGACGTCCCCTTTGACCGTTGCCAAAAGAATTTTTCCGGCAGACGAAATATTTCCATCTTTTTCCGCTTCAATATAAGGAAGTAAAACCGCTACCGCTTTTTTCATAACCCGCGCAGATTTAACGACCTGGGGGAGGAACATTTTTCCACTTCCAAAAAGATCCCCGACGATGTTCATTCCGTCCATCAGAGGTCCTTCGATGACTTCAATCGGGCGCTCGTATTGCTGGCGGCATTCTTCGACATCCTCCTCGATGAATTCAACAATTCCTTTCACCAGGGCATGCGACAAACGTTCCTGTACGGAGACGTTTCGCCAACTCAGGTCGACTTCTTTTTTCTTCCCGTCACCCTTGACAGTTTCAGCAAACTCAAGAAGTCTTTCCGTCGCATCAGATCGTCGATTCAGGATCACATCTTCTACATGCTCTAGCAAATCTTTGGGAATGTCGTCGTAAACTTCCAGCATGGTTGGATTGACAATCCCCATGTCCATGCCGTGTTTGATTCCATGGTACAGGAATACAGAATGCATGGCCTCTCTTACCTTGTTGTTCCCGCGGAAGGAAAAGGATACATTGGAAACTCCACCGCTGACATGTGCCCCCGGAAGGTTTTCGCGAATCCACTTTGTTGCTCTGAAGAAATCCAGGGCATTGTTGTTATGTTCTTCCATTCCGGTAGCAACCGGAAAGATGTTCGGATCAAAAATGATGTCCTGAGGAGGAAAGTGTACCTGATCAACCAGGATGCGGTAGGAGCGTTCACAAATCTCAACTCTTCGTTCGTAGCTATCAGCCTGTCCTTTCTCGTCAAAGGCCATCACAATGACAGCAGCTCCATATCGCTTGACCTTTTTGGCGTGCTCAATAAAGGCTTCTTCCCCTTCTTTCAGGGAAATGGAATTGACGACTCCTTTCCCTTGAATGCATTTCAATCCGGCTTCAATAATTTCCCATTTGGAACTGTCAATCATGACTGGAATTCTGGAGATTTCAGGTTCGGAAGCCATCAGGTTTAAGAACTTGACCATGGCCTCTTTTCCGTCAATCATCCCTTCATCCATATTGACATCGATGATTTGTGCCCCTCCCTGAACCTGATCCAGGGCGACGGACAAAGCATCTTCATAACGCTCTTCTTTGATCATTCGCAGAAAGGCGCGTGATCCGGTAACATTTGTTCGTTCACCGATGTTAACAAAATTGGATTCCGGGGTTACGGTTAGTGGTTCCAGCCCCGACAATTTTAATGGTGTAGTTTCACTCATCTTGGTCGTGTTATACGTTTAAGGTTGATTCTTTTTTTGCTTTAAAAGGTCTCGGTTTGTACTTGGCAGCCGCCTGCGCGATTGCATGAATGTGGTCCGGAGTAGTTCCACAGCAACCACCAATGATATTCACCAGGTTCTCCTGAAGAAACTCCTCGATTTGCTTTTGCATCATTTCTGGAGTTTCGTCGTACTGCCCAAATTCATTTGGGAGTCCAGCGTTTGGGTGAGCGCTTACCGCAAAGGGAGCGTTTTTATCCAGTACCTGCAAATAAGGTCGCATAGCAGAGGCCCCCAAAGCACAATTCAGTCCGATACTTAGCAAAGGCATGTGTGAAACTGAAACCAAAAAGGCTTCTGTCGTCTGACCAGTCAATGTACGTCCACTTTGATCTGTGATCGTTCCGGAAACCATAATTGGAACTCTGATACCGCGTTCTTCACAAACTTCGTCGATGGCAAACAGGGCTGCTTTGGCATTCAGCGTGTCAAAAACCGTTTCAACGAGCAGCACATCCACCCCTCCATCGATCAGGGCTTCTGCCTGCTGGCGATAAGCGGTTACGAGCTCATCAAAGGTAATAGCTCGAAATCCGGGATCATTGACATCCGGTGAAATACTGGCTGTTCGGTTAGTTGGCCCCATTGATCCGGCTACAAAACGCGGTTTGTGAGGTTCTTTGGCCGTCATTTCATCCGCCACCTTTCTTGCCAATTTGGCCGAGTGATAATTAATGTCATATACGGCATGCTCCAGACCGTAATCAGCCTGAGCAATAGTTGTTCCAGAGAACGTGTTTGTTTCTGCAATATCTGCACCAGCTTCGTAGTACAGTCGATGAATTTCTTCGATGATTTCGGGTCGGGTCAGAGATAAAAGATCATTATTTCCTTTCAGTGGCATATCATGGTCTTCAAACCATCCTTTTCGAAAATCTTCCTCTTCCAGTTTGTGACGCTGAATCATCGTTCCCATGGCACCATCCAGGACCAGGATACGTTGTTCTAATGCTTCTTCAATGTTCATTTTTTTTCAATTAAAAGTTAGGCCTGCAAGCAGGCAGCCAATAAGAAATTAAGAAAGATTGAGATATAAACTTATCTTTTCCGAAATCAATAGATTCCGGATCGGAATTGGCACCTTTTCAAATTAAATTGATAGGTTGCCAAGGTTTCACAGGGCCTGTCCCTCCACCTTTCTTAATAAGTTATTAGAAAGAACTAAGTACAAAGGTACAATAAAAAGTTTGAACACAAACAAGGAATCCTGGTCAATCTAAAAAGGAGTCTAAAAGCGGCCTGAAAGTTACAGGAATTTGGTTATTTTAGTCTAGTAATTTGCATTATGAAATCAGTCTTTCGGAACGTATTATTGTTCTTTGGAGTTGGAATGACTTCTTTTTCATGGAGTCAGGAAGTACAAGGGGAATGGGAGGAGCTGATCGAACAAATTAATGAGGTCGAATACCGAAATCTGGATTCAGCTATTTTTTTGGGAGAGCGACTGACCCGCCGGACGAAAAAGCAAAACCCGTATTATTATGCAGAGAGTCTTCGCCTGAGAGCGAGAGCACATTTGATTCAGGGGGATTTTAAAAAAGTTTCCCTGTTAGTGAATGAAGCCATTCCGATTTTCGAACAGTTGGGAAATAAGAAACAAGTGGCGTCTTGCTATAACCTGATGTCCATTTTGAATGATAAACTTCAAAGGGATGAGGAAAACCTCTCTTATTCGCTAAAAGCGATGGGGATTTACCAGCAAATAAAGGACTCCAAAGGGATCAATATGATGGCTGGAAATCTCTTTCTATACTATTTGGATCACCAGAAAATGGATCTGGCCAAAAAGTACCTGGATATTCAGGCAAAGACCAGTCCTAATAGCGAAGAAAGTTTCTTTCATCAGAACAATAAGGGCCTATTCTATTTGCGAAAAAAGGAATACGACCAGGCTATTTACTACTTTGAGCGTGCCGAACAGATTGCAAAGAAGAAGCAAATGGTGGATGCCTATACAACCACTTATATTGGTTTGGGGAAAACCTACATGGAATTGAAAGATTATGGGAAGTCAGAGAAATTCCTTCTGATGGCCAGGAAAGAAGCAATTGGTCAACGGAATTTACCAGAACATAAAGATGCCCTGGAAGCCCTGGAACAGCTCTATGCGGAAATGGGACAGAAGGAGAAGTTGCAAAAAGTAGGTGCAGATCTCCGGATTGTGAAAGACTCCTTGTTCAACCTGGAAAAAATCCACTTTATCAATCAGCTGGAGTCAAAAATACAACTGCAGGAGAAACAGGAAATTATCAATCAACAGGAGAATGATTTGTTAGAGTCAGAGGTCAAACAACAACAGATGAACCAGCAAATCCTGGTCATTGTACTAATCCTTACTGTATTGGTGTCAGTCTCGTTTATCGTTTTTGTTGGATATAATCGAATCAGAAAGCAGAACCGAATCATTTCAGATCAAAAACAGCGACTGGAACAGGCACATGAGTTGAATCAAAAAATATTTGCGATTGTTTCCCATGATTTTCGAGGTCCGCTAAATTCCCTGGAAATACTGGTGGATTTATTAGGGGAACATCACCAGGAAACAGGGGTCAGCAATGAAATTATAGGAGATATTCAGAATCAGTTGAAGCAATCCGAGTTGGTGCTGGAAAACCTGATTCAATACGCCCGGGAAGAATTGCGAATGGCGGATCTCAGTAAGAGCAATATCCGCATGAAGAACTTATGTGATGAGTTAATTCTTCATACGGGAACGATGGTTTCAGAGAAGAAACTGGAAATTGTGAATGGGGTGGATTCGAAACTGGAGATCGAGAGTTCAACAGAGGTCCTACGAATTATTTTGAGAAACCTGCTTTCCAATGCGATCAAGTACTCCCCGGAAGCTTCGGTGATCGAGATTAAAAATCAAGGGCCTGATGAAATTCAGATCATGGATCGTGGGAAAGGAGTCTCCGATGAGATTCGGGAGCAATTGTTTGAACAAAGTGTAAAAAGTAAGGCAGGGACGCATTTAGAGACTGGTTTCGGACTTGGACTCAAACTTTCCGCAGAATTGGCTGCCAAATTGGGAGCGCGCCTAAAATATGAGGATCGAGAAGGGGGAGGGAGCGTATTTTCCCTTATTTTTGAATCATGATGAATGTTAAAGTCGGGATCGTCGATGATCACCCGGTTGTTCGGACTGGAATCCGGATGTTTTTGGAAGATAATGGCTGTGAGGTTGTTTTGGAAGCAGGGAGTATGGAAGAGGCTTTGGAAGGACTAAAAGAGAATGAGGTATCTGTGCTTGTTCTGGATGTAGTCATGCCTGGTGCTAAAGGAATCAGTAATTTCAAAGAGCTCAAAAATCATTTTCCCGAGCAGACGGTTTTGGCATATACATCCTTAGCGAACAAAACGCTGATCAGTATGCTGATTCAGTCGGGGGTAGAGGGTTATGTCTCCAAAAGTGATCAAATGGACGTTTTGGTGAAAGCGATTCATCAGTTGGCAGATGGACAACGCTACCTTCCCGAGGAGTTTCGCTCCCTTTTTTCGACGAAAGAGCAGTTGATCGAACTATCTGAACGCGAGCAGGAGGTTTTACAGGCCATTTCGGAAGGAATGAAAACGAGTCAAATAGCGGAAAAACTATTCATCTCAACCAACACGGTGGAAAGTCACCGCAAGAATCTGTTCGCAAAATTCGATGTAACGAATATGGCTTCATTGCTGGTTCAGGCTCAAAAAATGGGCTTTATCCATTAAAATCACGGTTTTATGTGATGTTTCGTAGAGGAGGACGTTCGTACCTTTGTCATACCACTGGTTAATTAAGGAACAATGGACTACGAAAGACTAGAAGCTGCTGAAACTGACAAATATTACCTGACCAAGCTAATTGTCATTGCTGTTTTATTGTTTTTATCTTTTTACAACCTCTTTTACGCCGTTCTCGATTTGTTGTAAAGAAGATGCCTGATCTACTTAACAGGATTAATCCATACAGCTGGTAATTTTTGGTTAGAAAAAAGGCGACCTGAGAAGGTCGCCTTTTGTATTTGGTCTGTGGAGAATTAGTGATCCAGTGCTTTCAGATTTTCGATGCGTTGCTTGATGATATCTCCACTTGAGTATCCCAGTGCAACAGCTCTTTTTAATTCGGCGTCGGCCTCATCATAGCGCCCGACCATCGCCAGCGCCAGGGCATAATTGGAGTGGGCGACGGCTAGTTGCTCATTTTTTTCAATGGCTTTTTCAAGGTATGAAATGCCCTTTTGAGGTTCGCCTTTAATGACATATAGGGCTCCAATACTAGCGTTTAGCTCAGGGTCGTTCGGATCAATTTGATGGGCTCTTTTGTAACAGTTTTCCGCCTGATCAAATTTGGCGGTCAATCGATATACGATCCCCAAATGGACCCAGGCCTCCACATAATTGGAATCTAGTTCCAGGGCCTTTTTGTGGTAGACGATCGAACTGTCAAAATGTTCCAGCTCGTTATAGGCATTTCCGAGCAAGGTGTAAATCTCTTTTCGGTCATAACTCAAGGTAGTTGCTTCCAGCGCTTTTTTAAAGTCCACTTCGGCTTGTTCATAATTTCGATCCCGATAAGCTTGAATTCCTGTTCGGGCATATTGGTCTCCGTTGCTTTCCGTTTCATTGACTCGTTGATCTTCGGTTGGCTCCGTTTCCGGAATAGCTTCAGAAGAGCAGGCGCTAAGAAAAAGAAAACATAGTAGTAAAGGGAATAAAAGTTTCATAATGTTCAAAATTGATTAGATGCTTAAAAATAGTGATTTGTAAATTATTCATTCGTGAAGAAGCAATCAACAAAAAAAGGCCGGCTCTCATTGAAAGCCGGCCTTTGCATAGATGTTAGTTAAGATCTATTTCAGGTAAACGATACGTTCCGTTTGTTGGAATTGCTCGTTGAAAATTCGAACGATGTATAATCCTCGTTTCTTGTCACTCAGGTCGATCGCTTCTTTCATGAAGTTCTCTTCCTTGTCAGTTACTTTGGAAACAACCAAACGTCCGGCCTCATCGTACACTTCGATGTTCACCTTTCCAACGTGTACGTTTTCCAGGTTCAGGGTGAAGTGTCCATCTGTAGATGGGTTTGGCATTACGTTCAGGAAGCTTGTAGCATTTTCCTTCGCAACACTTTGTGCATACGGATTGATCTTGAAAGTACTTCCGCTGATGTTTGCACGAAGCGTGTAACAGTTGCTTGAAGAATAGGCCCCATTGTAACCAATCACACGGATATAGTACGTAGAGACAGGAGCTCCGTTGTAAGTAATCGTTTCCGAATTATTGGAACCGTTTTCGCTCTTGTACAGAAGAGATCCTGAACTGTTGTACAAGTACAGATCGTAATCATAAGGAAGATTTGTCAAAGTGATTTTGATGTTCTTCGCAGCTGAAGTATTGGAGAACTTGAAGTAATCCACATCTCCGTTTGATCCGATCATGGAAATGATATCAGTGTTTGTAGAGATCGTTGCCGCAGCAGATCGAGTCTCATTGGATTCATAATTGTTAGAACAAACTGGTGCGGAAGTTGGAGCTGTGAAGTCGCTTCCGTTTGTGAATGAACTGTTTGTAGAAGAACAATTTGTTCTCACTCTCCAGTTGTAAGTAGTCCCTTCGCTCAAACCTGTCAGGTTCAGTGTATTGCTGCTTGCTGAGAAGCTGGTCCATGATGAAGAAGTGGAAACTTTCACGTCCACGGTATAATCATTTGCACCACTTACAGCGTTCCAGTTCAGCGTCACATCGGTGGACGTTAGGTTATTGACAGCCAATCCACCTGGAGCATTACATGGTGCTGGGGCAGATCCAGTAATGTTCACTGTATAGTCCTCTACTTCACCATAGGTGTAAGAGATACATGGTCCGGAGATTGAACCATCTTTCATGATAATACGCATCCGCTTGGCTCCGGTTGAAGTTCCTGAAGGAACAGTGAACGAACCACTAACAGTAGTTGTCGTTCCGGCACTTGAGTATACCAATTCTCCGGCATCTTCGAAGTCTTTGTCATCATT
>SBGX01000020.1 GCA_006226425.1 Bacteroidota bacterium
TTGAGGGAAACCAAATTGCCCCATCCGTAGATTACAAATCTTTGAATTACAATGCTTTCATCGCCATCCTAACCCAGGCAGTTCAGGAACAACAAGCTGAAATCGAACAAAAAGATTCCCTGATCAACGATCTAAATGCTCGTCTGACCCAGTTGGAAAATTGTCTGGCAAACGCTTTCCCAAACTTATGTAGCATGAACCAGGGGATGATCCAGCAAAATGATTCGGAAACGCAAGACAAGATCAAGGTGGCCATGGAATTGGAACTGGTCAACGATCAGGTGGTGACGCTCTCACAAAATGTTCCAAATCCCTTTGCGGAGTCCACAGAAATTAGCTATTTCATTCCTGAGTTAATCCAGGAGGCCAAAATGCGTTTTTTCAATCAGCAGGGTCTGATGATCAAAGAGGTAATCCTTAAAGATCGGGGGAATGGAAGCATCCGTGTCTTTGGACAAAATCTGAGTGAAGGCGTCTACAGCTATCAACTGATCGTAGATGGACAGGCAGGAATCACGAAGAAGATGTTGAAACAGTAAACTATTAAAATACGACAAGAGCCGGCTGTTATTACAACCGGCTCTTGTTCAACTCTATTTCTTTGCTTCTTACATCAGCATTCCACCACAAACATGGATGGTCTGTCCTGTAATGTAAGATGACATATCAGATGCTAAAAACACCGTCGCATCGGCTACATCTTTCGGTTGTCCACCACGTTTCAATGGAATTGAATTTCTCCATTCTTCCACTACTTTTTCGTCCAGGGCACCGGTCATTTCGGTTTCAATGAATCCTGGTGCAATCGCGTTGCAACGAATATTTCGAGATCCCAATTCCTGAGCCACTGATTTGGTGAATCCGATCAATCCGGCCTTGGATGCCGCATAATTCGACTGCCCGGCATTTCCGCTCACTCCAACAACTGAAGACATATTGATAATCGATCCCTTTCTCGCTTTCAACATCGGTCTCTGAACCGCTTTTGTCAGGTTAAACGCCGATTTCAGGTTCGTATTGATTACCTCGTCCCACTGTTCTTCTGTCATTCGCATCAAAAGTGTATCACGTGTAATTCCCGCATTGTTGATCAATACGTCCACCGTTCCGTAGGCAGCGACCACATCATCAACCAATTTCTGCGCGGCTTCAAAATTGCTGGCATCCGACTGAAAACCTTTTACTTCTCCACCCTGAGCACTCAACTCTGCTTCCAAAGCTTTTGCCTTTTCCGCAGAAGACATATATGTAAAAGCAACTTTTGCTCCCTGATTCACACATTCCTGTGCGATCGATTTCCCGATTCCACGAGAAGCACCTGTAATCAGGACTACTTTTCCTTCTAATAACTTCATACCTTTCAATTTAGCCGCCAAAGATAAATAATATAGCTTATTTCAATTCCTTTATCTATTAAAAAGCGGCTTTTGTCAAAAAAATTAAAAATTTCATTGCATCATTCGGATTATTCCTATATATTTGTGTCAGGTTTAGTTGTAAAAGGTAGGTTAGGTTAGGTTAAAAGAGTGAGGCTCCCGCCTCACTCTTTTTCTTTTTAGTGCTTTCCGATCCTGCTCCGATTAATTGAAGAAGTCCCAACTCAGTCCTAATCGCAACACATTTGGTGTGACCGGATAATTCATTAAATCAATCCGATCAGCGTCATTCCAGAAGTAATCCACATTCTCCAGGGCTACAAAAAAGCGGAACTCGTCAATTTGGAATGCCGTCATCACATTCAGCTCTACCACGGCCTTTTTCATGACAGCACCTGGAACATCCAAACGGTTCAAATCCAATACGGGATCAATCGACCAAAGCTGAAAGCGGTCTTGATAACGGGTTTCCAATGCGATGACCCAATCAAATTTCTGTGCTTTAAATAATTTCTTTCGGAAAAATAAACGCGCCCGAAAATCATACTGGGGCACAATATCTTCTTTTACAGGATTCAACGCTCCATAGAGATGCAAACCAAAAGCCCGTAGAGGAATCGTTGTACGCACTTGCAATTGAAGAGCATTTAAAGAAGTTAAACTATCATTTCGCCAGCGATCTACCACGAACAGATAAGGATTTAACCACTGCTTATAGACTACTCCCAGCTGTGACTTCCAGGTTCCTACCCCTGTTATCTTCGCCCCTAGCTCACGCTGTCCTTCAGTGGACAACTGGTCCAATTTCCACCGGGAACTATTGGCATAGTATCTCCGCCAATATGGATCGGGAAGTGCTTCCTGGAAGCGATAATGAAGCATGGCCCTCCAGGACTTTTGACGATACTCCAAATTTCCGACCGACATCCAGCTTCCGATGGCTCCACTCAAATGAGCCGAAGCCTGATTTCGAAATCGCCATGCCCCCTGATCCCAACGAAGGTTCCAGTGAACAGCTGTTTCAACTGTATCCAGGTGTTTTCCCAGATTTTGGTAGTCCCAGTACTTCATACCATACAGTAACTCTGTTGACAGGCCCTTTTTTCTCCAGAACAAACCACTCATCGCACTGGCACTTGCTAGCTGGTATTGATCCCTGGTTCGGTTGCTATCTAAATAAAACAAGCTGTATTTGGAGGTCATGTTCAGAGAATCCCGGTACTCCCGGTGCTGATTCTGCCAGTTCATCTGCTGAGTCCAGCCGAAAGCCGTCAGAGAATCTTTCAACCAATCCCATTCGTAGCTTCCCTGAACCAAAAACTGTCTTCTTTTCACCTGAGCCTCCGTATTCCCTACCCTCAAAATACTGAGTGCAAAGTCATTCGCCGATAAACTGTCATTCAGACCAAAGTTATACCCGACTTCACTTTGACGCATCGAGAACTCCAGCAATGCACGAAATTGTTCTCTATGATGATAAATATTCCACTGAAACTGCTGCTGATTGAAACGACCATGGCGCATCATTTCGCCCAACTTATCTTGCTCCAGTAATAAGTTAAAAGCCGTCCGTTTTCCCCATTGCTGCTGATAATCCAGATGCAATTGCTGCAGGCCTTTGGAACCAAACTGATAGAAGAATCCCAAATGAGGAAGTGCTGAGAAAGCCTGCTTCATCGTACTTCTTGCCGGAAAAGTTCTTCTTGCCCGGTCCAGGTAATGCACATAATCTGTCTGATCACTTCCGAAAATATGCTCCTGCGCTCCTCCCGGATGCGTCAGTGTCATTCTTCCCGGATAAAAATCAATTGAATCGAGATGCTCTCCCCCAATCCGATTTGTAATCCGAATGGTATCCTGCTCAAAAAATAGAAGTGACTGCCCCTTTACAGACAGCAAAGAAAGCAGAGAAAGGAGGAGTATGAATGTATTTCGGTGAAACACGATCAAAGGAACGAAAAAAAAGCGAAAAGCGTTTGTTGAAGACGAAAAAAGGGAGCCAAGAGCTCCCTTTCACAAATCTTTCGATTTGAATTACAACTTATTCACATGCAACGCCAAACTTGATTTCAAGTTCGCTGCCTTGTTCTTGTGAATGATATTCTTTTTAACCAGTTTGTCAAGCATTCCACTTACTGATGGAAACAATGTTTCAGCCTCTTTTTTATCCTTCGTAGCTCTCAGTTTACGAACTGCGTTACGAGTTGTTTTGTGCTGATACTTGTTGCGCAATGCCTTCACTGCGTTAGATCTTACTCTTTTCTTTGCTGACTGATGATTCGCCATTTTTTCTTTTTTAACTTTTCTTATTTGCAGCCCATAGGAGAATCGAACTCCTGTTTCCAGGATGAAAACCTGGCGTCCTAACCACTAGACGAATGGGCCAAATTATGCTGTTTTACTGCCTATTTCAAGTTGGCAGCCCATAGGAGAATCGAACTCCTGTTTCCAGGATGAAAACCTGGCGTCCTAACCACTAGACGAATGGGCCCTCACAAAATTCCGTCGAATTTGGGAGTGCAAATATACTTAGAAAAAATGAAATCCCAAATAAACGAGATTAATTTTCCGTAGAAATTCATTTTTCTCCTAACTTCCTATAATTCCTGCTGTTCTCCTGCAAATCGGAAGCCAACCCTTTTCTCTGTTTTCAGCCTCAAACTCAGGCTTAATTCCTTAATTTGATGGACATTCACTTCGGACATTACTTCGTAAGGTGGTGTCAGCAATTCGAACTGTGTGGCAAAACCAAAACAACGGTACAAAATGGTTCTCAGATTGTCATCGCTCAACACCTCTTTTTCCACATCTTTAAACTCTTTGCCCAACAAACCGTGTCCCTCGATAAAAAAGTGACCTTCCCGGTTCACAAAAATGCGACTAATCAGGTATCCCGGATCTTCACTGCGGTTTTGCAATACAGATTGTGCCAGGAAATTGTAGATATAGATGATCCCGAAATAACCGTTATCTGGGTTTTCTTTTAAGTAATCCAATTTCCAAAAAGGATGCCCATCCGGAAGCAAAAACACGTTCGGGTGCATGTGAAAAAAGAGCATATCACTCCCAACAAAGATTTGAGACTCAAATTTCCCTTTATCAACGTACTGCATTCGCACGCGCTGATCTGTAATCTTCTTTCTCAAAATACCTACTTCTTCCCGCATCACTTCCTTGAAACGGTCAAATACTTTCAGGGTATCGAAATGAATATCCTGCTTCAGAGCTGCTTTCTGATGCAAAATCTCCAGTACCTCTTCTCTATACTTTTCTATCATCTTTCTAATATGCTTTGGCCATGATTACCCGACCAGCCGAAGGCTTTCCGGTAACCATACATTGCCCTGGCTCTTCTTCCCTTTCAAATGGAATACAACGAATCGTCGCCTGTGTTTCTTGTTTGATTCGGGCTTCCGTTTCCGCGGTTCCGTCCCAGTGAACAGCAAAGAAACCTCCCTCAGATTCCAGGCGTTGTTTGAAGGTCTCATAATCATTTACTTTCTGCAATCGGTCCGCTCGATAGTTCAGCGCTCGCTGATGCAGATTGGCCTGAATTTCTTCCAGCAATTCCTGAACGTAAACAACCAAACCATCCAAATCCCTCGTAAACTTCTCTTTGGTGTCGCGACGTGCCACCTCCACTTTATTCTCGGCAAGATCCCTTGGTCCCATTGCCAAACGCACCGGCACTCCCTTCACTTCATATTCGGCAAACTTCCATCCTGGTCTTCGTTTATCATCATCGTCAAACTTCACCGAAATTCCCATCGATCTCAATTCTTCACTCACCTGATTGGCTACTACTCGAATTCGATCGAGTTCTTCCTCTGATTTGTATATCGGTATGATAGCCACCTGAATCGGAGCCAACAAAGGAGGTAATACCAAACCTTCGTCGTCCGAATGGGTCATGATCAAGGCCCCAATCAAACGGGTCGAAACACCCCAGGAAGTAGCCCAAACGTGTTCCAGTTTCCCATTGGCATCCGCAAATTTCACATCAAAGGCCTCCGCAAAATTTTGTCCCAGGAAGTGGGATGTCCCTGCCTGCAATGCTTTTCCATCCTGCATCATGGCCTCAATACAATAGGTTTCTACCGCACCGGCAAAACGCTCACTTTCCGTCTTAATTCCTTTAATCACTGGCATCGCCATATATTTCTCAGCAAACTCCGCATATACATCCAACATTTTGGCCGTTTCCTCCAAAGCCTCCTCTTTGCTGGCATGCGCCGTATGCCCTTCTTGCCAAAGGAATTCGGTCGTTCTCAAAAACAAACGGGTACGCATTTCCCAACGGACTACATTTGCCCATTGGTTAATTAAAATAGGTAAATCCCGATAGGATTGAATCCAGTTTTTGTAAGTATTCCAGATGACCGCCTCACTCGTTGGTCGAACGACCAGCTCCTCTTCCAACTTGGCCTCTGGGTCCACCATCAACTTTCCTTTCTCATTTGGATCGTTCTTGAGGCGATAGTGCGTTACCACAGCACACTCTTTCGCAAATCCTTCTGCATTCTGTTCTTCAGCTTCAAACAGGCTTTTCGGCACGAAGATGGGGAAATAGGCATTGGAATGCCCTGTTTCTTTGAACATTCTGTCCAATACATCACGCATTTTTTCCCATACTGCAAAGCCATACGGTTTGATCACCATGCAACCCTTTACTCCGGAGTGTTCGGCCAAATCCGCCAAATCAACCAGCTCGTTGTACCATTTGGAATAATCATCCGCACGCTTTGTTAATTTCTGTGCCATTTCGAATTGTTAAATAAGTGTTTAATTTTTGCAAATGTATAAATTTCAGCGTATCTTTGGTTATACCATGAATCGATCATTTTTGCTTATGAAAAGGCACTTTTTATACCCGGTTATCGGAGGACTTGTCCTACTGGTTTCTTCCTGTGCCGGAATTTCGCATGTAACAGATGACGATGTGTACGTCGTAAAAAGTCCGGTACTTCCTCTGACAGATGAAGTGAACGACGAGAGTAGCTACGAGAACTATCGTTACCGCAGAGATCGCGAAGATTTTGACGTTTACTACGGTCATTCCAGAATGCTGTGGAGACCTTACCTGTACTGGTCATCTCCTTACAGTTCCTTTGGTCTTTATGGTTATAATTACAATCCATACATGTACGGACATCCTTATTCTCCTTATGCATGGAACGATCCTTTTAGCCCTTATTACAATCCTGGTTCCTGGTACTACAGCCCTTATTCCGGCTTTGGATACAATCCGTATTACAATCCTTACTATGGTTATTACGGTGGTTACGGATACGGCTCCTGGGCTAACAATGGGAATAACTCAGGATCAGGGAATAATTCAAATTCCCTGAACAAACACTATAAACCAAGAAATTCGGTTTCAGGAAACTATATTGGGCGAAGACCTAATTCGCCGGGAATGGCTGGAATGATCGTCCAAGGAAACAGCCAGGGACGAAGAGCGTCAATCACACAAGATGACCATCTTTCCAATGCACATCTTAAAGGAGGAAGACCTGTTCACAGTGCTTCTTCGACGGACAAAACATACCGATCGCGACCCGTTCAGCACGGAACTGCTATTTCGAAACCGGGAAGAACAATTTCGACGAACAATGCTCGTAGTACTGGAAGCAGCAGGCCATCCGGGTCTTCCATGGAACGAAGCGGCGGAAGCCAGATGAATCGTTCCGGATCTGGGAACAGTGGCGGCATGAGACCTTCCTCTTCAGGAGGTGGTAGCCGTCCAACTTCAAGTCCGAGACCTTCTTCAGGTGGCGGATCAAAAGGTCGTAGAGGCGGATAATTCATGAAAAAGCACCTTCTTTTCTTTACCATCCTTGCCGCTCCCATGGTTTTGGGACAGGACGTGCGCGATTTGGTCAGATTCTCTCAGACTCAAACTTATGGGTCGGCGCGTTTCGAGGCCATGGCGGGTTCCTTTGGCGCCCTAGGTGCAGATTTAAGTACTTCCACGATCAATCCAGCGGGTTATGGTCGCTACTCATCTTCCACTTTCGGAATGAGTTTCGGACATAATTACACCAGGAACAGCGTCCTATTTAATGGAATTAAGAGTGAAGAAAAAGTCAATGCTTTTCGACTCAACAACCTGGGCTTTGTACTGACCAATGACATCTCCAAAAACAATAAAGGATTTATCTTCAATCAATTCGGATTCAGCTACAATCGCATTGAAAACTTTAAAGATGCCTTTCATTATAAAGGACAACAGTATCGATCACTGCTAGACCACTTTGCTTCTTCAGCCAACGGAATGAGTGTGAACGACCTGTACACTTCACTGGCTTTTACTTCCGGACTTGCCTGGGACACTTACGCCATTGATCCGAATGGATCTGGAGGTTATTTTCCGAGACTTGATCAGGGGGCTGAAGTCATTCATCAACGAAGCGTCAACACACGTGGCGGAATGTCTGAATACAATTTCAGCGCCAGTGGAAACTACATGAATAAACTGTATGTTGGCTTCAACTGGGGAATCAGAACCGGTCGTTACATCGAAGACTATGAGCATCGGGAAGAAGTCGTAAATAACAACTTTAATTCACTGGATTCATTCCAGTACGAGTACCATCTTAAGACCAGAGGGTCCGGAAACATATTCCGAATTGGGGCCATCTACCTGCCAATTGAACAACTGCGCATGGGGCTAAGCATTCATACTCCTAGCTTTTTTGAATTTAAAGATGAATTCAGTGCAGACATGGTCAGTTACCACAAAGACACAACTTACTACGTCCTGGAAGAGTATAAACCTGAAGGAGAATACAAATATCGTTTGCGGACTCCTCCCAAATTGGTGGCATCACTGGCATACGTATTCGGAACCCGGGGAGCGATCAATGTGGACGCCGAGTGGATGGGCTATGGACTTGCTCACCTGAAGACCACTCAAGACGAAAACTATGAGCCCTACGACTATTCCGATATTAATCGCGAGGCGCGTGATCAGGTTCGTTCAGTCATCAACCTGAGAGTAGGTGGCGAGCTTGTTTTTCACTCTCAATACTTTCTGCGGGCCGGATATGCCATATACCCTTCTGCATATAAAGAAGACCTCTATCACATCAAGCCAATTCAAATCTACTCCTTTGGACTGGGCTTTAAATGGAAACGAAGCAGCCTGGATTTTGCATTTCGCTTTGAAGAACGGAATTATCCTTATTTTGCTTTTCCTGAAAGCAGCGTAGACCTCAGCTCACAGCGACAGCTCTTCTCCTTAAATTATCAGATTGGCTTTTAAGCCTCTTCCAGAGAACGTTTAACTTCCTGACTCAGATTGGTTTTATTCAACTTGGAATCAATCCAGGCCTGAATGTTGAAATAATCCAACAGTACGCGTTCGTTGTGATCCTGCAACAAATTTTCGACTTCCCCCTTCATTTGCTCGAAAATTTCCAACTGCGCGATCGAATTGGAAGCTTTTGCCAGCTTTTTGATATTCTTGATCAACACCTCTTCAATCTTGTAGTCTTTTTCGTACTTCGACAAATAACGATTGGTTGATTTGATCACATATTCCAGGTAATCGTAATTCTCCAGTTCGAAATGAACGATCAGATTCAACAAACGACTGAAACTGTAAATATCCTGTCTGAGTTTTTGCTCATTGTCGTTCAAGACGTCGATCAGGTAGGAAAGCGCCTTTTTGTACTCTCCAACACCGAAAAAACTATAGGCCTTGTTGTACAAAAAGAGGATTTCCTGTTCTTTATTCAGTTTTCCATGGAATTCCTCTGCTTTCTTATCGATCTCTTCAATCAATTCAATGGATTTGGCAAAATCACCCTGACTATGCAGCAGATTCAACTCTTGAATGTATGAATTGGCGAAAATCTTCAATTGAACCCCTGTCGCCGCAAATTCTTTGCGTTCTCCCAGAGACCGTATCGTATCAATCAACTTTCTGGCCTCCGAAAAATCAGAGTTATCTGTATAGCAACGAAGCAGGTGGAAGAGTGTCGCGATGTATCGCTGTGGGGAATCCGCCTTGATCTTTGGATTGTTATCCAGGATTTCACGCGTTCGATTAAAGAACTGAAAACTATCCTCGTAATTCCGGTTTGTTGCGGCACACAGTCCCTTGATATAATAACACATCGACGATGCCCTGGTGGAGATCGCTGTATTCTTTCCTTTAATCAAATGATAATCGGCGATGTCTTCCACAATTTTCCGCTCGCTCTCATTTCTTGTAAAACCTCCACTTCGAAAGATGAGGTTGATCCGTGAGTAAATGATCTGATATTCGGCCAGGTTTCTCAATTTCGAAATCACCATTTCTTCTTCTGCCACTAATTCATCCAGGTTAATCGTAAACTCTCCCTCCTGATAGGCTTCTTCCAATAATTTTTTCTGCCAGGAAATCAGCTCGAACCAGTAATAGAACTTTTCGTACTCAGCAGCCAGTGATTTTGCACGCGCCACAAACTTTTCACATTCCTTGTAAAGAGCCTTATTATAGAGAATTTCAACATTTTTAATCTCCTGTTTCAAAATACTGGAGATCGATTGCTCGCCATAAAAAGACCTTAAACTTTTCAGGATTAACTTATACAGGTGATTCTTCTCTGAAGGTAGATGGCGAATGAAACGTTCATTTTTGAAGCGATCTTTTAACTCCTCTTCATCATAGCTATTTTGCTTTTCGATCACATCAAAAATCTTCAGGTAATTTTTCTCACCTGATTGAAGAGAGGAGGATAATTTGAAAAAGCGTTTCTCCGACTTGGAAAGCGATTTCACCAGCTTAAATAACTCTGTTGAGGGCTTCATTTCAATTCATTTGACACTAAACAAAAATAAACAATTCTTGGTATCCCAACGCACAGAATGGTCACTTTTTCTTGAAATCCCAAAAGAAAAAGCCTCCCCGTAGGAAGGCTTAAAACCAATAACAATTCACGCTCCGAGTCTCCAGCACATTCACTTAAAACCAGCCTTTATTTAAGCGAAACTCGTTGTCCCTTCTCAAACATGTGATTAGGGGAATTAACTCTATTCATACGCATTAAACGCTTCAAACGAACTCCTTCTTTTTGTGCTATTTCACGCAAAGACATTCGCTCTTCCGTATCAATGTGTCCTGTATCTTTTGCATTTCTTTTCTTTGGTTCCAGGTAGATAATATCTCCAGGACGCAAATAGTCTTTTCTATCTCCAAAATCGTTGTACTTGTACAATTGCCAAAGTGCAATCCCAAATTCCTTGGAAATTCGGTAATAAGTATCTCCCCGCTCTGCAACAATGTATTTGATCTTATTCCGATGCATCATCGCTTGGCGCTTTGTCCCCTTCTGACCTACTGTTACGACCGGAGATAAAGGATCTTGCTCCACTTTTCGCGTGACATACAGCTCTTTCTCCTGCACTTTGTCATACTGATTCAGTTCATAACGCTCAATAATATCGATCAATTTAACCGCATAGGTCCGACTCGTCGCATACCCCGCTTTCATCAATCCCTTTGCCCAGGATTTATAGTCGGTGATATCGTATGTGTACAATTCATCATAACGGCTTTTCTTCAGGATTTGACTGTGATCTTCATAAGAAGCTTCCACACGATCGTACACTCTGAAACACTCATTTTTCCGGTCATCGTCCTTATGAAAAGTAGGACCATCCCAGGTATTGTGACATTTGATTCCAAAATGATTGTTTGCCTCCTTCGCCAACAGAGAATTTCCACTTCCACTCTCCAGAATGGCCTGCGCCAGTGTAATACTGGCCGGAATGCGATGACTTCTCATCTGCTCAATCGCAGCATCTTTCCATTTGGCAACATATTCCTGTGGCGTTGTGCGAGCAACTAAACTGCTGGCCAGACTACAGGATACCATTAATACAACATATCGTTTCATAGCTTTTCGGATCAGTTTCATACATTGTAACGAGGTTTATCAACATAAAGTTACAAGTTATTAACATTTTTTTCATGATTGTTTATAAGGTGAGGGGAAAACAATGACTTTTTGGCACTTTAAATCGTTTTTAAATGTCATTTTGGCAGTTATTGCGCTTTGGAACATAAATTGACCGGATAGAAGAGAACAAGACAAGATAATTGAATATGGACTTAAATAAATTCACCATTAAAAGTCAGGAAGCCATCCAGCAAGCTCAGCAATTAGCCGAGTCCAAAGGTCATGGTAGCATTGACACCGGACACCTGTTCCGCGCTCTATTTTTGGTAGATCAGGATGTCCTCCCCTACCTGTTAAACAAACTACAGGTCAACGAAAAACAACTGATCCAGGTCGCAGACCGGATCATCGATGGCTATCCGAAAGTTTCGGGTGGCCAGTTACATGCCTCCCAGAATTTGGGAAAACTGTTGCAGGAAGCTTTAAAGCAAGCAGCAAAATTCAAAGATGAATACGTATCAATCGAAATGATCCTGTATGCCATGTTGCATGTTTCGGATGCTATCCAGCAACTATTGAAAGACAATCAAATCACACCTAACAAATTAAAAGAAGCAATTATGGACCTACGAAATGGACAATCGGTTACCTCACACAGTCAGGAAGGAACCTATAAGTCCCTGGGCAAATACGCCAAAAACCTAAATGAATTGGCTGAATCCGGAAAACTGGATCCAGTGATCGGTCGCGATGACGAGATTCGAAGAGTCTTACAAATTCTTACCCGAAGAACAAAAAACAACCCCATTCTAATCGGAGAACCAGGTGTTGGTAAAACTGCCATTGCGGAAGGACTGGCACACCGAATCGTTTCCGGAGACGTACCAGAGAACCTAAAATCAAAGCTGGTATATTCACTGGACATGGGAGCACTTGTGGCCGGGGCCAAATACAAAGGAGAATTTGAAGAACGACTGAAAGCCGTCGTCAAAGAAGTTATTGACGCTGACGGAGAAATCATTCTCTTCATTGATGAAATTCATACCCTGGTCGGAGCCGGAGGTGGTGAAGGAGCCATGGATGCCGCAAACATTCTAAAACCAGCACTGGCACGAGGAGAACTCCGGGCAGTTGGCGCGACTACCTTAAACGAATACCAAAAGTACTTTGAGAAAGACAAGGCGCTGGTCAGACGTTTTCAAACGGTCCTGGTAGACGAACCAAGCACGGAAGATGCTATTTCCATCCTTCGTGGAATCAAGGAAAAGTACGAGAATCACCACAAGGTGCTCATCAAGGACGCCGCGATCATTTCGGCCGTGGAACTGTCACAACGCTACATCACGGAACGTCATTTGCCAGATAAGGCCATCGATCTCATTGATGAAGCTGCTTCAAAACTTCGGATGGAAATCAATTCCAAACCAGAAGAATTGGACGAGTTGGAACGAAAAATCATGCAGCTGGAAATTGAGAAAGCTGCCATCATGCGAGAAAAGGATGAGAAAAAACTGGAAGCCATCCACAAGGAACTCGCCGACCTGAACGAGCAAAGGGACGCCCTCACAGCCAAATGGAAAGCAGAGCGAGATGTCGTTGAAAGCATTCAGAATTATAAAGAGGACATTGAGAACTTGAAACTGGAAGCAGATGCCGCCGAAAGAAACGGTGACTTTGGAAAGGTCGCTGAGATCAGATACGGTCGAATCAAAGAAGCTGAAAATTCGCTGGAACAAGCAAAAGCTCAATTGACCGAAATGCAGAGTCACTCCAAAATGATCAAGGAAGAAGTGGATGTCGAGGAAATTGCTGAAGTCGTTTCCAAATGGACCGGAATTCCCGTTTCAAAAATGGTGGAATCGGAGAAAAGCAAGCTATTGCGACTGGAAGAAGAACTGGCCAAACGGGTCGTTGGACAGGAAGAAGCAATCGTCGCCCTCTCTGATGCCGTCAGAAGAAGTCGGGCCGGATTACAGGATTCCAAACGCCCCATCGGTTCTTTCGTTTTTCTGGGTACCACTGGGGTCGGAAAAACTGAACTGGCCAAAGCACTCGCGGAGTACCTGTTCAATGATGAAAATGCCATGACGCGGATCGACATGAGCGAATACCAGGAAAAACACGCTGTCAGCCGATTGGTTGGAGCGCCTCCCGGGTATGTTGGATACGATGAGGGCGGTCAATTGACAGAGGCCGTTCGGAGAAAACCCTATTCAATCGTTTTACTGGACGAGATCGAAAAGGCTCACCCAGATGCTTTCAACATCCTGTTACAAGTACTGGACGATGGTCGTCTGACAGACAATAAAGGTCGGGTTGTGAACTTTAAGAACACGATTATCATCATGACATCCAATTTGGGCTCACACCTCATCCAGGAGGAATTTGACGGGATCAAAGAAGTGGAGCTGGAAGCCGCAGCAGAGCGCGCCAAATTCAAGGTCATGGAGCTATTAAAACAAAGCATCCGACCTGAGTTCTTGAATCGAATCGACGAAATTCTGATGTTCAGACCACTCACGAAAACAGATTTGAGTGCCATTGTACATCTTCAAATAGACCATTTGAAACAGTTGTTACAGAAAAAGGATATCCGTCTCCATGTGACCGACGAAGCCTTTGAGTGGATCTCCGAAGCAGGTTATGACCCTCAGTTTGGAGCCAGACCAGTCAAGCGAGTCATTCAAAAACAGGTCCTCAACGAGCTTTCCAAAGCCCTACTGGCTGGAAGCATCGAAACCGATCAGGTGGTTGTCATGGATGTTTTTGATGGAAAAATAGTTTTCCGCAAGGCAATTAATGAACAGGAAGAAATAGTTTAATGTGTGTTCATATAGCAAAAAGGTCAGTTCTTTCAAGGGCTGACCTTTCTTTTTTTCATTCGCACCAAAGTCATCAACAAATGTGAAAAAAAGGTATTTTAGCAACTGGATTTTAATGTCATAACTATGAATGAGGCATTGGCTTTTGGACTGCTTTCCTTTACATCCTTTTTTACCCTGATCAACCCACTGGGAACGATGCCTATCTTTATGACCATGACCGCCGAACTGGACGTGAAAGACCGAAGCAGAACAGCAAGAAAAGCATCCATTGTTTCATTGATCACCATTATTTTATTTGCCTTTTCCGGACAACTTCTCTTCGACTTTTTTGGCATTTCAGTCAATAGCTTTCGAATCGTAGGTGGGGTTATTTTCTTCCTGATGGGCATGGACATGTTGCAGGCCCGATTGGGGAAGGTTCGAATCAAAGATTCCGAAGTTAAAAGTTATGTCAACGACATTTCCGTTACTCCATTGGCCATCCCCATGATTTGCGGGCCGGGTGCGCTGACCAATGCCATTGTCATGATGGAGGATGCAAATAGTGTCCCTAAGAAAATCGCTTTGATGATCAGTGTGCTTCTGGTCATGTGCCTAACCTTCCTCATTCTCTATAGTTCTTCCAAAATCATCAAGCTCCTCGGCGAAACAGGAAACAACGTCATGATGCGTCTCATGGGACTTATTGTGATGGTGATTGCCGTCGAATTCTTCTTCAGTGGTCTGAAACCTATTATTGCTGAAATGATAGCCACGTCTGTCTAAGCCGGCTTACCGCCTAGTGCATAGGCCAACTCCCATTCCGTTTCGCACGCTTCGACGTAATGTCCTTCCAGACATTGAAGCATGTCTTGAATACGAAGTAACTCCGGATACTGTTTGGCCTGCATACTAAAATGCAAATAGCGCTTTCCCATTGGCTGAAGCTCTTCAAAATGATCCTTTGAATTGATTTTGTACAGGACTTTTCCGTTGGCCAATTTGCGAAAAGCGGGATACTGAACGTGTTCTTCCATATTTACAATTTTGGAAGCCCCAATTCCCTGCGGTAAATACTATCCTTCTCTTTATTATGTTCCCAGTAAGGTAAGCGCATCTGCTTGGTCAATGTCGCAGTACTCGTCATGATATTCGAGTCGTCTGTCCAGCTTTCCGGATAGGATTCTTCCCAGGACCAGATGGTATGCGGGAAACTTTTTCCGAAATAGACTTTTAGACTTCGGTGTTCCCTGGGATAAGTCAGGTGATACAATTGCAGCGTATCACTAACAGATGTAAGTTCCGCATTTGCCTGATAAGCTTTTACCTCTTTGTGCTTTAAACGCATGTAAAAAAGAGAGGGTAACATTTCAAAATCCCCCTGAGGCAACAGCTCGGGATTGACCCGAATTTGATTCATCACATCATCTTCCAGGTGAAGTGATTTCAATTTCACATCTTGTTCTCCCTCCGATTCAAAGTAGGAATGTAATTGAATTTCAAAATCTTTTCGGTTCTCTAGCTGCATGAATGTATGTCCGCACCACTCCTGAGAGGATGCCGTTACCTTCAATGCGTGTGCCCCACTTTTCAAGGGAAAGAAATCACTCAGCATCATGGAATAATCATACACCCCTGTACTGAATTTTTTGAGATAGTTCAATTTAAGTACCTGTTTGTTTTTTGGGGAAGACTGATCGGCCTTCACTAGCTTTTCCGATTGAAATGGCTCCGTTACAAAAACCATCACCGCCTGCCCTTTCCGGTACTCACCATATCGCGCCTGATGCAGATCATATACATTCAATTCAGCACCTCCCTGATACCAGTACGACTTGAATGTGTCATCCAAAATCCGTTCTTTTTCTTCTGCCGAATCCTTGGTCACTCCACAAGCAAGCAGAATTCCCAAAAACACCGACGCGGCAATCACCTTTTTCATTCTGATCTCATTTTTAACATTAAATTTAACCATTATTTACTGATTGAGCCCTACAAAATGACCAAACAGGAAAAAGCAGACTACATCATTGAAGAACTGGAAAAACTATACCCGGAAACACCTGTTCCCCTCGATCATCAGGATGCCTATACCCTCCTTGTTGCCGTTTTACTCTCCGCCCAGTGTACGGATGTCCGAGTCAATCAAATCACCCCCCTCCTTTTTGCCAGAGCAACCAGTCCGCAGGAAATGATCCTACTGGAAGTGGATGAAATCAGGGATATTATCCGTCCTTGTGGACTTTCCCCCCGAAAATCAAAAGCCATTTGGGAATTGTCTGATATCCTGATCCGAAAGTATCAGGGAGAGGTTCCGGCAGACTTTGAACTGCTCGAAGAACTTCCGGGTGTTGGACATAAGACAGCATCAGTTGTTATGTCCCAGGCTTTCGGAGTGCCTGCTTTCCCGGTCGACACCCATATTCACCGCCTTCTGACGCGTTGGGGAATCACCAATGGAAAGAACGTCGTTCAAACGGAAAAAGATGCCAAGCGCATTTTTCCTCGAGAGAAATGGAATAAGCTTCACTTGCAAATCATCTTTTACGGAAGGGAATATTCTCCGGCCCGATCACCAAAACGAGAAAAGGATTTTATTACTCGAACGATCGGAACTAAAAAGGCGCTAGCGGAACTTCAGTAAAGTGAATTTAACAGGAAAACTGAACACAGACAAAACACCCCTTCCCTGCTTGACTTTCTAACTCAACACTTCCCTGCAACAGATCGGTTCGTGTCCGAATATTTTTCCAGCCAATTCCGCCAGACTGTTCAGCAGGATCAAAGCCCTTACCGTTGTCCTCCATCACAAACAATAGGCGATCACCCCGCTTATACAGCTGCATCTTCACAAAATCAGCCTGAGCATGCTTTATGACATTCTGAATCAATTCCTGTATAATCCGATAAAGATTGGTTCTCACGAGGGGTGGAATGATCAAACCTGGCTCTAAATTAGACTCAAACTCATAACGTATCCCCTGTTTCCCAAAAGTATTGATCAGATTTTCCTCAATGGCTTCCTCCAGGCTTACTTTCTCCAAAAGTTCCGGGGTATATAAATGTGACAATCTACGAACCTCTTCATAAATCCCTTCCAGTCTTTTGATTGATTTACTCCATGCTTCCGGTTCACTCTCCTCTTCCCCAATCAGATGGAGCTGTTCCAGACGTAAAGCACTTAATGACTGACAAACTCCGTCATGCAGATCTCTCCCTATTCGTTCCCGCTCCTGTTCCTGTGCATTAATTACTGATTGAATGCCCAGTTTACGCTCTTGTGCCAATGAACGCTGAAAACGCAATTCACTTCGGTTTCTCCTCGACCGGGAATAAAAGAAAATTCCCAATCCTCCAACGACCAGCAATCCGAACAACAGGATGAGCCAAAATCGTTTCCGTTCGTCCTTCAATTGCAATTCTGCGGACTTCCGTCTTTCTGACTGTAAGTGAAGTTTTTCTCTTGCCAACTCAAGGTCCTTTGCTTCCATTTCAAAGCGCAATTGGTTTGTTGCATAGGTATTGGCTGCTTCTAGCTTAAATACCGAATCTCTAACTTTTTCATGTTCCTCATAATACCTACGCATTCCTTCAGGATCTTTCATGTGATATGCGATGGAGGCCAACAAAGAAGTACTTCTTGACAAACCGTCCATGATTCCGGTCTGCTGATAAAAACGATAAGCTGATTCCGCATATTTTTTCGCTAGAGCCGGCTGACCATTCTCTATATAATAGGTCCCCAGTTTTATGTCTAAAAAGGCCCTGCTTGCCTCCTTTTTCAGTGTATATAATTCATCTGACTTCAAATAATAGTTGAGCGCTTCCTTCTTATCTTTTCTGACATTGTAATACACGTCTCCCATGAGCGCATAAGCATGGGCAAGCACAAGTGAATCTCCTAGCTTCTGCAGGATTTTTTCGCTCTTCTCGAAATAGAGCAATGCAGAGTCTGCCTTGTTGCGTTGTGTATAATGAACTCCTAAACTTTTATAGGTCTTTGACAACACCGAAAGATCGCCGCACTCTTCAGCCTTATTAACTACCTTTTTTAGCTGACGAGCAAAGGCCGTTTCATTCTTTAAATAACTCTGCATGATCGCCATGCTGTGCAAAAAGGTCAATTGCCGGGAGCAGTCGTCTCCATGTTCAATGTAGCGATAAGCTCTTCGGTAATAATCATGTGCCCGATTATAATCTCCCATCCCGAAACGGAGCCAGGCCAGCTTGATAAAAGAACGAAGCACACGAATGGTATCATTTTGATGCAAGGCACGATCCAGCGACAGTCGATAATTGATTAGGGCATTGTTCCGATCGGTGAGCTGGTCATAAAGAAGGGCACGGTACCAAAGGATGGAGTCCCGGTTCCAATCAGCTTCAATTTGTTTTAGGGAATCCAGATACCTTTGCGGTTCTGACTTCATTTTGGACTCATAAAACTGATACTTTTTTTGCCCTATGGCAGTTAGTCCCATGAAGCAAAGCAAAAAGAGCCCGAAAAGTACTTTTATTCCCTTCATTGTTCAAAGATAAAATTCCCTTTTGCTTTTGGTCTAAGCGAATGTACGTAGCTATAAACCAGCCTTTAGAGCAAACTTGATCAAATCAACTGTGTTGTGAATATCCAACTTTTGCATTAAATTGTTCCGGTGCGTATCAACCGTTCTACGGCTAATTTCCAATTCCTCCGCAATTTTTTGATTTGAATTTCCGTCCACAATGTATTTCAGGATTTCCTGCTCGCGATCTGTCAATAATTGAATTCTCAGCGCTCCCTGTTCATCTTTTCCGATCATCTCAGCTGCATCTGGCGGATCTTCCTGGAGTGTCAATTCCCCGGAAAAATAGCTTTTCCCTTCCACTACCAAATCAATCGCTTCGCATATCTCTTCCGGATCGGAACGCTTAAGCAAATAGGCTGCAGCCCCCAATCGCATGGCCCTCGAAACAATTGATTTCTCTTCATGAACACTCAAAACCAACACTTTTATATCCGGGAATTCTATCTTCAATTGTTTGAGCAAATCAAGCCCGTTCATTCCGGGCATGTTGATATCCATAATCAGCACATCCACGGAAACCACTTTCAGATAATTCATCAGCTGATCAGCCTGATTTGCCTCTACTACAAAGCGAAATCGCTTCTGCTTTTCCAATAATTTTTTGATCCCATCTACAATTAACTGATGATCATCAACGATTGCGATTCTGACAAGTGCTTCAGCCATCCTTTAATATTAATTATTTTCATCCAACCACACGCATTTTTATGAGCGTCATTTTACTTTTTTACAAAGATTTCATTTTGTACATTTGACCCAACATTTTTAGTTCAATTAAGGTATGAGTACGGCTTTAGGAAACCACATTTTAGTAGAGTTCATGGGATGCGACCCGCACATTATGAACGATGTCTCTTCAATCGAGCGCGACATGGTCGGTGCAGCTCAAGTAGCAGGCGCAACAGTCATTAATTCGACTTTCCATCATTTCTCTCCCTATGGAGTTTCTGGTGTGGTCGTGATTCAGGAAAGTCATTTGGCTATTCATACCTGGCCAGAATACGGTTATGCTGCTGTTGATCTTTTCACCTGTGGAGAGATGAACGCCTGGATTTCCTTCGATCATTTAAAAGAAAAATTCGGTGCCAAGCAATATTCTGCCATCGAAATGAAACGTGGAGCTACTCAATTGTTGACCCGTACTGATTTTGATCTCTCCAGCATGCGAGAGAAAGCAGGAGAATGGAGAAATCCAGAAATGTATACGCGAAACGTTTGGTTCACGGATAAAGATGAAGATCAGGCACTTTCCCTCCGTTTTACCGGAGAGGTTTTTCACGACGTTCAAAGTCCATTCCAACGAGTTCGCATCCTGGAATCATACAAATACGGTAAGATGCTGGCCCTCGATGACATGGTCATGACCACTGAAAATGATGAATTCCATTATCACGAAATGATCAGCCATCCTTCCCTGATTTCCAATCCCTCTATCAAAAATGTTTTGGTGATCGGTGGTGGTGACGGAGGAACAATCCGTGAGGTACTTCGCCATGAGCAGATTGAAAAGGTCACCATGGTTGAAATTGATGGGGAAGTGATCGATGCCTGTAAGAAGCATCTACCAACAATTGCCGCCGCCTTCAATCATCCGAAACTGGAACTTATTGTTGGTGATGGAATCGCCTTCGTTGAAAATGCGACAGACGCTGCTTATGACCTGATCATTATCGATGGATCCGATCCGGTTGGTCCTGCGGAAGGACTATTCTCCGTAAGTTTCTATAAGAACTGTCACCGGGCCCTGAAAGAAAAAGGGATTTTGGTGGCACAGGGAGAATCCCCCAAATTCAATGGTAAGGCCTTTGCCGAACTTAACTTCACGTTGCAAGGGATTTTCGGGAAGGAAAAAGCTCCGGTTTCCTTGTTCTACGTCCCGACCTACCCAACTGGTATGTGGTCTTTCCAATACGGAATCAAGGGCGACCTGAACATTCTAAGCATTGAAGATGAGTCAAAAGCCGAACAGTTTGTTTCTGCTCAGGGTCTCAGATATTACAACACGGAAATTCACCGGGCCAGTTTTGCTACCCCGAATTTCGTTAAGGAAATGCTTCGTTGATGAAGCCCGAATTTGACCCGAATGATATCGGGATTGCCAATGGGAATATCTTTGGATTTCCCGTTTCGGAAGAGGAAGCCAAGATTGTAATTATTCCGGTCCCCTGGGATGCAACAGCATCGTATGGTAAAGGAACTAGCGACGGACCTCAAGCCATTTTGCAGGCTTCTACCCAACTCGATTTTTTCCATCCGGAACTTCCCAAGGCTTATGAAACAGCGGTCTTCATGACTCCTATTTCAGAAGAATGGAAAGAAATCAATGAAGCACTATGTCTCGAAGTCGTTCCTTATCTGGATTATCTGGAGCAGGGAGGAAAATTAAGCGACTCGAAAGAATACCAAGGCCTCATTGGACGAGTTTCCGAGGCCCAAAATGCATTAAAAGAACACCTGAAGGAGCGAGCCCTCGAATTAATTGATCGGCAACAAATTCCCGCAGTATTAGGTGGGGAGCACAGCACCATCCTGGGAAATATCCAGGCCATCAATGAACGCTACGAGCATTTTGGAATTCTACAGATTGATGCTCACGCAGACCTGCGCGATGCGTACGAAGGTTTTGAGCAGTCTCACGCCAGCATCATGTTCAATGTTCTAAAGAGCTGCCAGAATATGAGACAACTTGTACAAGTTGGAATACGGGATATTTGTGATGCTGAATATGAACTGACGGAAGAATCTACCCGAATTTCCTGTTTTTTTGATTGGGACCTTAAAAAGGCCGGATACGAAGGAAAAAGCTGGGACCATTTATGTGACCAAATCCTGGAACGACTTCCGGAACACGTATACCTCTCTTTCGATATTGATGGATTGAGACCAGAATTGTGTCCCAACACCGGAACTCCTGTTCCAGGTGGTTTTCAGCTGGAAGAAGTCAGCTTTTTGCTGTTTAAATTGGTTCATTCGGGGAGAAAAATCATTGGTTTTGACCTCAACGAAGTAGCCCCGGATCCAAATTCCGAATGGGATGCTAATGTTGGTGCACGGGCGCTTTGGGAACTGGTTTGCGCAGCTGAACTAAGCCGAAGAAAAGCCTAGTTATTATTCATAAAACTCATATCTCCGCGCTTCATAGAGTGATAAATCCGGCTTAAATAAGCCAGACAAATCCGCATGGCATCGAAAGACTCTTCGGTTTCAGATGAAATTTCCTGCTTTTTGATACGAAGCAATAGTTTCATATACATGGCATGAAACATCACCTCGATGTTGTTCTTTTCCTTCAAATTGGATTTCTCACGGAACATGGCAATATGCTCTTCCGCTCGTTCACACAACTCCCTATACTTTTGATCGTTAGCGATATTAAGCAGCGTATTGTGGAGGTATGACAGTTCTACCAGAATTTCATTCAATTGATGTAAGTGACCTTTCTCCGTCAGTTTCTCCCGTTTCATTTGAGCGAGGAGTTCCGCATACCAGGCTCTATTCGCTTCTAAAAAGGAATCATCGGCCAATTGAGGACGCACATAATGTTCTATCAAGGCATCCAAATCAAACTGAAAGGAGCGAATTAAATCTTCGGTCTGATACATGTAAATCATGTATTCAGCAATATTCTCCTGCTTCTTGTCTTCCGCCCAAATCATCGATTCCGATTATTTCTTCCCCTTCAGGTCCTTGTCTATTTTTTCCTGGTACTGATTCAGGAATTCAATGAATTCATTGGTCACATCCATTGAGGGACTCATGAAGTTGATTTGTCCTCCTTCCCCATTGATCAACAGCACATCTATTTGATTCTCTTCACAATACTCTTTTCCGGCAGCCTGAACTCTTTTATTGAGGACATCAAAAGCTTTGAAAGTGCTTTCTTCCAGTCTTACTCCTTCTGTCTGCTGATATTCCAACAAGGTCGCCTGACGACTCTGTGCTTCCTGCTGAACATGCATAATTTCATTGTCCGAGAGCTGGCCGCTTTTCATGCGTTGCTCATTGGTCACCACGTAATCCTCGAGTGATTTTTGCTTTCGGGCCAATTCACTTTGGAAACGCTCCTGTTTTTTACGAACATCTGCTTCTACCTCCACATACTTTTTGTAATGCAGTTTCAAGCTATCAAGATGGTAGAATGCCAGTTTCATTCCCCCTTTTACCACCGGTACTCGCGCAGTTGTGTCCTTTTTTGTCGTGCTTGCATCACTACTTTCTTTTTCTTTCGATGAACAGGAAACCGCCACCATTGCCACGCTGATTATCAGCCAATAAAATTTATTCTTCATTTTCCTCAATATGCTTATTCTTAAATGCTTCTTCCCAATCCGACCGCATCGAAACAAAGCGATCCAGACTGTTATTCAGGAGTTCGCGATTCACCATTGATTTGATTTCCTCCAGCCCCATGACATCCGTTTCCGAAATTTTGAAGACCTGCTCAAATTGTCCCAGTTCGATCTTTACAATATACCTAGCATTATAATGAAAGACCTGAATCTTGTATCTACTATGTGGTATATCCGCGACTACTCTCACCTCCTTTTTAGGGCCAAAATTAGCCAGAATTATCGAAACAAAAAAACCACCTTCTCAGGTGGTTTTCAAATGCTCTCGATTGGGACTTTTACATGGCGTAAGCCATATCCAAATCATTATATTCCTTAAACTCAAATGGCACTTTTACCATAAAAGCGTAATCCTGACCTACTTCATACATGTCTTCATCCGCTTTTCGATAATACCATTCTACTCGTGCTTCAAACCCACGCTCAACAATCTCGTTCAATTTATACAATAAAAACAATATCCGTTTTGAAGAGGAGATATTGAAATATTCCAAATCAATTTTAAAAACGGTTGTTTGGCTCGGATCTTCTGCGTACTTGTCAAACCAAGCTAAAGCATCCCCCCAAAATGGCTCCGGATTGTCCGGGATTGCTCTACCTTTAATTTCCATTTCCCCTCCGGCCTGAAAGTTTATTGCCGGTGTTTGCAGGGTTGCCTCACGTACGAAATCTACCATTCTCACTTAGTTATTCAATCCTACTCGCAAGTTGCAAAAAAAAAATGAAACGCAAAGACTCTGCCCCGAACAATCTGCAAATTATTTAGATGAATCAGGATTTTTAACAAATCAATCAATGGATTTCATAAATTAAGACTTTTCCAATCCAAAAAGTCAACAATCAACTCTATCGGTTCAGCAACAAACTCCTCCACTTCCAAATTGACTTCTTCCAAAAGTTGTTTGATTTTTCCGGACTGTGCTACAGCATAGGAACCCACAAAATAGCCTGTTTTAAGATCCTCTGAATGGTGCTTCAAACAACTTTCCTGAAAGGCTTTTAAGTTCTCCAGGTGGATTTCCTCGATGAATTCTTTCTCCTGACAATTCTGACTTTGAACAGCCAATTGCCCTAACTCATACTTCATACTGGAATGCGACAATGCTGCTAACAATGATTCTCTGGACGGATACTTTTCTTCCATCCACTTGTACAGGCTCCCGGGTAGTAAGCCATCCAGATATTTCCGAACCAGTATTCTTCCAAATCCATAGGCACTCCCCTCATCACCGAACAGGTGGCCATATCCTCCTAACTGACGAAGCATTTTCCCCTGATCATATTCCTGATAAACGGACCCGGTTCCCAAAATCGCCAGGTATCCTCGCTTCTTCCCCAAAGCTGCCTGAGCAATTCCCTGCACGTCTGAAGACATCTCCTTCACGCGAAAACCAATTCCTTCCAAATGATGCTTCAAAGAAGCACAATGATTTTCATTCCCAAGTCCCGCTCCATAGAGATACACTTCCGGACCTCCTTCTATGCCACTTTGTTTCCAGTATTCCGAGCTTTGTCCCCAGAAATCATCTGACCAATACGCCGGATGATAGGACGGCCCTTGAAACTGTCGCCTCCTCCCTTCCCGGTCAACGTGACACCAGGTGGTCCCGCTACCTCCGCTATCTCCAATAAGTGCATTTCTTAGCATGAAGGCAAATTACTATTTTTTTTAATTTTAGATTTCGGTTTTGGACATGTCTTTTACTTTTTCCCATCCTATTTCTGATTTCCTCATCCGGGAAGAATTTCGTTCCGGACAAAAACGAAAATTAAATCGGGTTTTTCTGGTTGAACACAAGACGCTGGGAATTTTCGGTGTGCTCAAGCATCACCAAAAGACCAAGGGGCAGGAACACCTGCAGCAGTTCTTGCGCAATGAGGCTTTGCACAGCTTTCATTTCATGGGCCTTCCCGAAACACTTGCCTTCAGCGAAACGGAACAGGAAATTTTACTGGTTAAATCTTTCCAGGAGGGAATGGCCCTTGATCTATTCTGGCAGCAGTTGAAAAAACGGGATCGACTTTCGTTCCTAGTTTCCATGCTAGAAAAACTACTTCCCCTATTATGCCATCTAGAAGAAAGGGGTGTGGTCCATGCTGATATCAAGCCTAGCAATATCATTATCCAGAAGAATGACGATTCGTTTTCCATTAGTCTAATTGATTTTGGTATGGCCTTTCATCCAAATGACCCCGGGCAACGAAAGCTCATTTTCTCACTTGCATACTCTCCTCCCGAACTGATCTTACAACAATTGCATCTGGCTGGACCTCATAGTGACCTCTTTGCCCTTGGAGTGAGCGTCTATCAATTATTGGAAGGGAAACTTCCCTGGCACCACCCAAATCCGGCAATTATGACCAATCTTCAATTGACTCATCCCTTACCAGATTCTCCTGCCATTCCTAAGAAAATCAAAGCTATCCTCCATCGTTGTTGTGCCAAAGAAACTTTTCCTAAACCACCTCAGATGTTGAGCAAACAAGAACTGGAACAAATCCTACAACGAGGAATCAATCAACGCTATTCTTCTTATGATGAAATGATACACGAAATTCACTCCCTTGATCTACATCGGGAAAGTGATGCGGGAATCTGGAATAGATTAATAAAAATCTTTTCTAAATCCTAAGCCAAAGTTAAAGAGCAGGCTTTTGAAGTTTTCGGTCTGGCTAGCGACATTATTACTTGGAACAGCAAAAAGCGCATAACTCATCCCAAGGTCCAGGTAGATCGTCCCAAAGTAAAAGCTTTTCTTCAGTCCTCCGTTCAATCCAAGGTAAAGTCCAAAAATGGAACCAATGCGATCACTCTCTGCCCCATCGATCTGATACTTATCCTGATCATAAGTATCTGTCACGTTCAACTTCACTTTATTAAAGATGAGCTGCATGTTGCTTCCACCATACGGACTGAAGCCGCTATCATAACCTTCTCCAAAGTAAAATCGCTTTCCAAATTCCAGTACGGTAAAATTAAAGCGTTCTTCCGCGTCCAATACCAAACTGTATGGAACTGTCGTTGCATCCTTTGCATAAGCGAAGACTCCGTTCGTTAAATCAAAGGACTTGGCTGGAAGAAAAGAAAACTTTCCGTAAAAACTTTGAACATCATCCTGCCCCAATTCCAATCCAATATGAAAACCGGGAAATATCCCTTCCTGACCAAAAGGCTTTACAAAACTTGACCCGACCATTAATCCCATCTGAGCGATCCCGGGAGTCAGGGCCAGGATTAACAGGGTACTTACTATCAACTTCTTCATGGATCGGGCTTTATACAAATATACATTTTTTCATTTTCAATTGCTAATTTATCAATCAACGAGGACCTCCGTTCCATCAACATAAGTTACCTTTGAGACTAAATACATGATCATAGTTATGTCTATTTATTCTTTCAAGGGCTTCGTCCCCGTGGTCAAAAAGTCCAGTTTTGTGCATCCAAAAGCTTCCGTAACAGGAAATGTTATTATCGGAGAAGATGTTTACATTGGTCCGGGTGCAGCGATTCGAGGTGATTGGGGACAAATTATCATTGAAGACGGTTGCAATGTGCAGGAAAATTGTACAATTCACATGTTTCCGGGAACCACAACCATTCTTAGGAAAGGTGCTCATATTGGCCATGGAGCCATTATCCACGGAGGGATTATTGGTGAAAATTGCCTGATCGGAATGAATAGCGTTGTTATGGACGAGGTCGAAATTGAAGCCGAATGCATTGTTGGAGCTCTTTGTTTTGTTCCGGCCAAGATGCACGTACCGAAACGCAGTTTACTCGTTGGAAATCCCGCTCGAATCGTCAAAGAAGTCTCTGATGAAATGATTGCCTGGAAAACTCAGGGTACAGCACTCTATCAGCAATTACCACGTGAATGCCACGAATCACTTCGTGAAACGGAGGCATTGGAAGAAATTGAAGCCAATCGCCCCGAGCAAGAAGCGCTCTATCAAACCTGGGAAAATATTAAGTCTAAGAAGTCTTAAACCAACATCATGACCGGATTCTCCAAATAGTTTTTCAGCGTTTGAAGGAACTCCGAACCAATGGCTCCATCCACCACCCGATGGTCGCAAGATAAACTCAATTTCATCACGTTTCCAGGAACGATCTCCCCATTTTTGACAACTGGCGTTTGCTTGATTTGTCCTACTGAGAGAATACAACCGTTTGGTGGGTTGATGATCGAGGTGAAATCTTCGATTCCGTACATTCCCAAATTCGATACAGCGAAAGTTCCTCCCTGCATTTCCTCCGGTTTTAACTTTTTATCACGTGCTCGTCCAGCCAAATCTTTGATCTCATGTCCCAAGGTGGCAATTCCTTTCGTATCCGCAAATCGAACAACCGGAACAACCAGTCCTTCTTCTACCGCAACGGCCACTCCTACGTGGATGTGATCATTGTAGCGAATAGATTCACCCAACCAATCCGCATTGACTTTTGGATGTCTTCTCAAAGCACTGGCAACGGCTTTGATCACCATGTCATTGAAAGAAATTTTCACCCCATCCTGTGCGTTGATTGCCTTTCGGGCAGCAATTGCATTGTCCATATCCACTTCCATTTTTAAATAGAAATGTGGAGCTGAGAACTTGGATGCGGATAAGGTTCGGGCAATGGCCTTTCTCATCTGAGAGTTCGGAACATCTGTGTAAGACTCAACCCCAGCTGTGACCTGCACACTTCCTCCCGCAGCAGGAACATAAGGTGAGTAATGTTCGATATCTCTTTTCACAATGCGACCACCATCTCCGGTACCACGTACCAGGTTGATATCGATGCCTTTCTCTTCCGCCAGTTTCTTAGCCAATGGAGAAGCATGCACACGTCCGTCTCCATTCGATGTCGGTACTACAGCAACCGGTTGTACCGGAGCTGCTTGCTTTTCGGTTTTACTTTCTGCTACAGGAACCGGACTAGGAACTTCTTCCTTGGATGTCGGAGCTTTCTCTTCGTGCTTTTCCTCAGCAGGAGCAGCTACTTTGGCATTTGCCAAGATCGCTTTTACGTCCTCTCCTTTTTCCCCAATAATTGCCAATACAGCATTTACTGGTGCAGCCTGTCCGGTTTCAACCCCGATGTGCAATAAAACTCCATCGTAGAAAGACTCGAACTCCATCGTTGCCTTATCTGTTTCTATTTCGGCCAGAATTTCTCCGGAAGAAACGGCTTCCCCCACTTTCTTATTCCAGGATGCAACGACTCCTTCAGTCATTGTATCACTCAATTTCGGCATGTATACGATTTCCGCCATATTCTAAATGCTTTGTAAGCTACTGCTAAATTCTTAATTATACTCTTTGATATACGGATAGTCCTCCTGAACGTAAACGTCTTTGTAAAGTTCTTCTGCTTCCGGATATGGTGACTCCTCCGCAAATTTGATCGATTCTTCTACCTCATTTTTCACCCAGTCCTGGATTTCCTTCAGTTCCTTTTCGGATAACCACTTATTCTCTTGAATGACTCTTAAACAATGTTCGATCGGATCTTGTTCAATCCACTCGTTTACCTCATCTTTCGAACGGTATTTTTGTGGATCTGACATGGAATGTCCTTTGTAACGGTAGGTCCGGATATCCAACAAAGTCGGTCCATCTCCCCTTCTTGCCCGGTCACACGCCTCTTCAATGGCCTCATGCACTTCTTCCGGTCGCATTCCATTCACTGAACGGGAAGGCATGTCATAAGACAATCCTATTTTTGAAAGGTCTGTCACATTGGTCGTCCGTTGCACGGATGTTCCCATGGCGTAGTTATTATTCTCAATGATAAATACAACCGGAATTTTCCAGTTCATCGCCATATTGAAGGTTTCATGCAGAATTCCCTGTCTCACAGCCCCATCTCCCATCGAGACGAAAGTAACGTTATCCGTCCCCATGTACTGTTCTGCGAAAGCAACTCCTGCTCCCATGGCAATTTGAGCTCCAACAATTCCGTGTCCTCCCATGAAGTTCTTTTCCTTATCAAAAAAGTGCATGGAACCTCCTTTTCCTTTGGAGCAACCAGTTTGACGACCGTACAATTCAGCCATCAATACCCTAGGATCCGTTCCCAATCCAATCGGATGAGCGTGGTCCCGATATGCTGTCATATGCTTGTCATCAGGTCTGCTGGCACTCACGGTTCCAGCTACGATGGCCTCCTGACCAATATACAAGTGGCAAAAACCACCGAATTTTTGCTGGATATAAAGTTGTCCTGTCTTCTCCTCAAACTTACGCATCAGCAACATATCCTTGTACCACTTCACGTATGTTTCCTTCGAAAATTTGGGTGCTGTTGCTTTGGCCTTTTTGGCTTTGACAGCCGGCTTCACCTTTGTTGTTTTTGCCATTGTTTCTCTTTCAGATACGAAAGGCAAATATAATAAGAAGAATTAAAATCCGGAACTCCCGAATCAAGCTTCGAAAAGAAGGTTTTTTTTCTGTGCTATTCCTCCTTCAACGGGGAATAAAGCATCCATTCGGACAAGTCTTTTAAAGAGACTTTTACATCTATCGCTCCCCATTCCCTCGGTGCAATGTCCAAAACGCCATAGTGGAGGTATAAGAACTCCTGATCGAAATGGAACTGGTCTCCTGGTTTAAACTGGTCATCCGGAAAACTATAACCTGCTTCATTCAGACTTTTTCCTGCTTCAATCTGTTGTTGCTTTCGAAATGTTTGCTCCAAGACCTGATAAAAGCCTTCTGATTCTCTGAAAAAATCTTCCAGCTTCATTTGACTCCCATCAACTTTAGACAAATAAATATGACGAATTTGATTTCGTTCGTGGGCTCCACCAAGATAACTGTGTTCCTGATAGCAGAGTTCTACCCAGGTCGAATCCTGCTCCCGTACGCTTATCTGACTCTTGAAATACCATAAGGCATGGGAATCTCCTGATTGGGTCTCCTTTCCAGCTTCCTGATACAAACTATCTACGAAGCGATTCAAAAATGACTTCATATCCTGGTCTTTCTCCAGTTCAAAGTCGTAAGCATCCAAATAAAGTTGCTGCTGCACTTCATTGACACGTTCCTGCCAACTTTCCGAGGGCCTTCGATAACAGGTATATTGAATATCAAAGTAGGCGCTATCCGTACCATATTGGTTGTAATGACGACAGCTGTGGGTTGTATCGATCAAGGGCGGTAAAACGGCCTCCTGAACAACAGGCTCACTAATCTTCTTTGTTTCGTGGCAGGAAGTCAACAAGGTGACTCCAATAACGATTCCATAAAATACTGCTACTGTTTTATTCATTACTTCATCCCAAACGGAAAAATCAGCAGATCACTGATCCTGTCAAAGATAAAAGTTCTGTTGGATTCAGAAACCAAAATGATTCGGATGGGTGATTCCTGTCTCATCTCCGACTCGGCGATCACCTGCCTGCAAGCTCCGCATGGAGAAAGACAATCGTCTGGCTGAATCAGGTCTCCCTTTGCCACAATCACCAGCGTTTCGATCGCTTCGTTCGGATAACTGGCACCGGCATGAAACAAAGCCACACGTTCGGCACACAAACCTGAAGGATAGGCTATATTCTCCTGGTTGTTCCCTTCAATAATCTCTCCACTCTTCAAACGCAATGCCGCACCAACCTGAAATTGGCTATAGGGTGCGTAAGCCCTTTCACAGGCTTTTTTGGCCGAGGCTAATAATTCCTGATCAGCTGGATCGAGTGTCTTGTAGTCTTCCAACTCCGTATAACTGATACTTATTGATTTTTTCATACCTCCGATTTAGGGGGCGACAAAAATACGATAATTCTCTGATTTACAAAACAAGAACTATCGGAAGCTCTCTGATTGGTTTGCCCGAAGTAAAAAAACTTCGTACTTTTGCCGCCGCTATGAACCCCTTCAAAAAGGTGACATTTTATACATTGGGCTGCAAGCTGAACTTTTCGGAGACTTCCACCATTTCAAGGGTTTTCGAACAGGCTGGCTTTGCCAAAGTATCCTTCGATGACACTCCGGACATCTATGTGATCAACACTTGTTCGGTCACTGAAAATGCGGATAAAAAATGTCGACAACTGGTTCGTCGTGCTCTAAAGATCAACCCCGATGCTTTTGTGGCTATCATTGGCTGCTATGCTCAACTAAAACCGGAGGAAATTGGTCAGATACCAGGAGTGGATTTGGTATTGGGTGCCAACGAGAAATTTGACATCCTTTCTTACATTGAAGAACACGATCGCAGCGACCAGGCCCTGGTTTCATATCAAAACATTAAGAAAACCAAAGAATTCGTTCCTTCCCATTCGATGGGTGACCGAACCAGGTCTTTTTTGAAAATCCAGGACGGTTGTGACTATTTCTGTACTTTTTGTACCATTCCGCTTGCAAGAGGAAGCAGTCGAAATGCAAGTATTCAAGACACCGTTCAGGAAGCTCAGAAAATAGCTGACACAGCGATCAAAGAAGTTGTTCTTACCGGAGTCAACATAGGTGACTTTGGCCAGGGTGGAGAGGAAAATTTTTATGGCCTGATCCAGGAACTGGACAAAGTAGAAGGGATCGATCGCTATCGAATTTCTTCTATTGAGCCCAATCTGCTGAGCAATGAAATCATTGATTTTTGTCTTTCCAACTCCCAACGCTTTGTTCCCCACTTTCACGTTCCCTTGCAAGTTGGGAATAACCGCATTCTCAAGGTCATGCGCCGAAAATATGAACGGGAACTTTATGCCGAGCGTGTGAAGCACATCAAAAGTATTCGTCCCGACTGTTGCATCGGAGTGGATGTCATCGTCGGATTCCCGGGAGAAACGGAGGAGGAATTTTTGGACTCCATGAATTTCATCAAAGAACTTGACATCTCATACCTGCACGTTTTCACCTACTCGGAACGCGCCAATACAGGAGCGCCTAAACTGGGGGAAGCAGTTCCCATGGAAGTTCGAAAAGAGCGGAGCAAAATGCTTCATATTCTTTCCGACAAGAAGAAACGAGCCTTTTATGAGCAAAACTTGGGAAGTGAACGAACGGTACTCTGGGAAGCTGAAAATGATTTGGGAATGATGTATGGCTTTACGGAAAACTATGTCAAAGTAAAAACCAGCTTCCGGGAGGAATTGATCAATTCCTTTGGAAGAGTAAGCCTAAGAGAGATCGATCGGGATGGAATTGTCCTGGTAGATTTCATCTAGTTCATTTTGATTTTTGAAAATTTATTCTAATTTTATCAGTTAAAGATTCGATTGTGAATACGCAAACAACGGCCGGTATTATGATCTCTGTACAGGCAGGGTATAACTCCAGACTTTCTCACCTGGAAGAAAGTGCCTACGTTTTTGAATATCACGTAGAGATTCAAAATTCAAATCCTGATTCCGTTCAATTGTTGAGTCGGGAGTGGCTTATTTTTGACAGCCTGAACTTACACTCACGCATTGTTGGTGAAGGCGTGGTCGGAGAGCAGCCTATTCTGTCTAAAGGAGACAACCACCATTACACCAGTTATTGTGAACTTAAGAGTGACATCGGTTATATGGAGGGACATTACATTTTTGAAAATCTGAAAACAGGTCATCGCTTTCGAGTAGCTATTCCTCGCTTTTACTTATACTTTCCGGGAAAACTGAATTGATCTACCAATAAACAGGTATAGGTTCAGCCCCACACTCACGAATATTACGATCCAAAAGAAAAGTTGTTTACCGGATTCTTTCGCGATTCTGGATTCCAACACACGTTCCCTTTCTCTTTGACGAACCGCTATGCTTTCTATGCGCTGCTCATAAAACTCATTTCCAAGCTTGCGCTTGTTCGTTTCTTCCTCCGCACGCTGCTTTTGGAATTGTTCTACCAAATTCATCGAAGTAACAAATGCGCTGTCTATCTTCCCCATTGCTTCCAGGGTATAGGCCATGGCTTCCATGGCATCATTTCCTTCCCGGGATAAACTGAATTTTTCCGAAAGCTTCCATTCTTCTTGATAGTACTCCATAGCTTGCTTCCACTTTCCCTCCAGATAACATAATTCTCCCAGATTATAGAGACTTTCACATCTACCCCGGATATCTCCCTGCAAATTCCTTTGCTTCAAGGACTGCAAAAAATGCTTTCGTGCCTGATCCAGATCTCCACTTTGAGTGTAGGCTATCGCCAGGGCATTGTGTGCCGAGGCAAGGGCTCCATGATCCCCTATTTCCAGAGCCAGCTTCATGCTCTCATTCAATTGATCAAAGGCTCTTTCAAGTTTCTTTTGTTCGAGATAGACTTTCCCCAAAAGTTGAACTGCTCTTCGTTCAGAGCGAAGCAAACCCAATTGTTTTGCCCGCTTGTGAAAAGATCTTCCCTCTCTTTCAGCCATATCATAGCGTCCTCTTGCATAAAATACCTCAGCTAAATTCAACTGTGCCACCGAAAGACCTCCCTTCGCAGGAGAATCTGAAAACAACTCCATCGAAGACAAAAAGCATAAGATGGCCTGGTTATACTTTTGATCTCTGAAATAGGTATGTCCCAATAGATTCTGCACCTCAGACTCCATTTCCAGGTCTCGATTTCGCTCATAGTAACGTTGGCAATCTTTCAGATTCGCATAACTAAATGCCAATTCGTTGTGGTTGTTATAGTAATATGACAGGAGGAATTTTCCATAATACATCCAGCTTTTTCTTTCTTCCCGAATTCCCTCACTGATTAGGAATTCCCCCAAAGGACGCAAGGAATCCACATCATTTTCGAAGTAATAATCCCGTAATTGAACGGCATAATCCAAACAATGGTCATCCGCACGGTAAAAGCCTTCCCTGATTTCTTTGATGTTCTGTGACCAGGAAGATATGGGCCACAAGCATAGCACCGAAAATACTATTCTTTTCAGCATATTGAGAGTTTTAGGTAAGCCAAATATACGACTATCGGCTCAAATTAACGAAACCGCGTCGAATGACTTCCTGGCCACCCCCATCTTTAAACTTCATGACATACTGATAAATCCCATCCTGGCATTTCATTCCATTTTCCAGGCTTCCATCCCAACCGATCGCCAGATCTTTGGATCTGAAAATCCGTTGTCCCCAACGGTCCAGAATGGCTAGTTCATAGTCGTCCACCACCAATTTATAAACTACCGGTAGGAAAACTTCATTGATTCCATCTTCATTTGGCGAGAATGTATTGGGGATATAAACCCTCGGCTCCATGATCACGCAGATTTCATTTGATCTGGCTAACTCTCTGAAACCATAGACATTCATGGCTTCTTCTGCCACGACATAATAGCAAATCTCTCCATTGTACTGTATCGTCTCAAACAAGGTATCTTGATAGTAAAATTCATCTGAATTCAAGGTCGCCTGTGGCAAACTTCCGTAATTGCCTTCAATTCCCCTGAATACGTGATAGCGTAACACTTTCCCGTTGTATCCCTCATAGGGTGTCCAGGTCAGGTAATTCGTCATTCTCAAATGATCCGTATCAATGCTCAAATGTACACTTGTCACCTCATTCGCCACATCATTGGGTCGACCACAACTATCCACCAAACGAACGCGGTAAGTATATGGTTTTTCGGATGGATCTGCTTCCTCATCTTCATAGCTCACCTGACTCCCCGAATATAGAAAATCGCCGATGTAAATGAATTCTCCCTGCTCTTCATCCAGTCGTTCCAATTGCAATCCGGTCACTCCAGACACCTGCTCGATCATGTGTTTCACCACCAATACACCATCCTCTACCGTAACAGCTCTCGTATAGTGCTCTCCTGGCTTGGTTGGAGATTTGGCATAAACATAGAACGAATTTGAAAAGCTCGTGTTTGAACTCAAACTATCTCTGGTCTCCACCACAAAGCGGTAATTCTTCCGCTCTTCCAATGCCATCGTAAAGTTTCTGAATTTAGCGGTTCCAGCCATTTGCCAGGGACCTCCGTCCTCCTGGAAAAAAATCTGATAGTCCCGAATCAAATCCCAGCCTTTGTAGGCCGTCCACTGCAGGACGACATTTCTTCCACACAAATCATATTCTCCATTCAAAAACACCGTTTGGTGACGATTACTTTCTGGTGACGTCTTTCCAGGAGTCAAACAACTGTCAATGGCCGCAATGGAAAAGATCAGACTATCCCGGTCTTCTGACTGGGTATAGGTGTAGTTTGTATTACTGATCCCAATAGCCGTATCAATTTCGGTTGACTGTCCACCAAAATAAACGATGTAGCCGTAGGTGTCAGAATCCGAAATTTGATTCCAGGATAACATTGGATTCCCGGTGATCGTATCAATACTCACATACTGAATCACCGGTTTGCTCGTCGGGGGCGTTTCATCTGTGAAATCATCACCTGCTTTGCTTGAAATGTGTGGACAGGCCAACTCGGTGTACAAAATCAAATAATTGATCGTTGCTGAACAAATGTCGATCGTGTCAAAAAACTGGGTTTGCAGATAGCTTGTTCTTCCAACCTCAGTCCATAGTCCTGCAGGATATTCTCGCAAAATCAAATAGTTTCCAGTATGCCCACCAGCTGCTTCAAAAGGTGTGTTCCACTTCAATTGTGCCACTCCATTGGATGCCGATTTAATCACATCTAAAATCATTGGACGAACGGTATCGCTGCTGATCGAAATCGCACAGGGATCTCCCGAATAGGTTTTTACAAAATAGGAATCGCCACTTCCGGACGGAGTGAAAGTATGATTGACTGTATTTATATCGTTCACGGTCTGAAGCAAGCCATTTTGAGTGGAATGCAATTCATAGCGCACAAAATTTCCACCCGGATCAACTGCCTGACTCCAGGATAGTTTCAGATCACCATTATCCAACACTTCCAGGCATTGGATTTTGGCCGGTTCCAAATCAATTTGAGTTCTTACCGTTACCCGAATCCGCTGATACGTGCTGGCCGGCACCGGACAAACATCATCCTGTACGCGAAACACAAAATTATATGTTTGCTTCTCGAACTCATTTCCGTGGGTATTTTTCAAATGTTCACAGCTTGTTTGCCAGTCAAAGCTTAGGGACCCCCCCTGACTTCCGGACACCGGAGGTGTTTGGGTGAGCGTGGCACATGGTTGCTTCGGACATCCTGAGACGCTGGTAAAATCCGTTCCGAACATCACACCTGATGCAGTCATGATATTGTCTTGCGGACTTCCATCCTGGAGGAACTCCAGGTCACTGCTCTGGAGTGTGAACGAAACCGGTGTATTGGCATTTACATCGATCTCAAAACTTCCGGAGAATGGGCCATCTACCTGTGGTGGGTTGTTAGCGAATTCACAAGAGAGTACGAATACTGTAAATTCCATCTCCACACTGGCATTTCGCTTCCCATTTCGGTAACTACTCACTTCCAGTTTGATTACATAGGCACCAGGGTCAGCACTTTGGAAAGAAAAATCCCCAAATTCAGCATTCAGACTGAAAGGAACATTCGATCCGTTCATCCCCGTTCCCGGAGTAGGTTCTGACAAGGAAAAGCCTGATGCATAATTTACTGGGGCAGGCACTACTCCGTCTTCATAAAATCCAGTTGGAAAGTTCTTCCAGGCACTTACCGGACGGACGCTCACCGAATCCAAATCTGCATCACCAAGATCCATCATCAATTGAAATGGTCTGCCCGCACAAGCCTGCAAAACCGGATTATTCATCAATTTGGGAGAAGCATCCAGACAACTTGTCTGTACCGTAGTGATCTCAAACATTTTGGACACAAGAGTCATTCCGGATAATTCGGAATCCACCAGATTATTGATTCCAGGCCTTCTGGCGGTCGTTTCATAGGTGAAAACCCAGCCCTCAGAGGGAGGTGTTCCCAACAGATCCATGGGATCACTTTGATAAATGATCTTCTCCATGGCCCCTACACTTCCTGCATTGCAATTTAGCATGGTATCACTACCCACCGGTGTACAGGAGGGGGAGATCACTTCTCTGGAAACAAAAGTCACCTGAATGTCAGTCACATCCGGGTGATTCCAGACGCGGATATTTTCCTGATTCGTCGAAAGATTCTGTCCTGAGCATTCTCGGTACAGAGTCAATCGAAACAAAAATCTTCCCGTATTAGAGCACGACCAGGTAATATGTCCTCCTACCGCATCAATCGCCAGAGATTGATGCACCAGACATAAAAATATAGTACATATTAAAATACGGAATCGAAGCATAAAACTCGCTCTACTAACTTGATAACGTTGAATCTACATATTTAGTTGCGTTATCCCGCCTTTATTATGATAAAATTAGACCAATCCAGGTATTTTACTGCCATTCGACGAATATCCTCCGCCTGAACACTGTTAATTCTGTTCAAATAATTCTGGTAAAAGGACATATCCAAACCGAAACGTTCAACCCCAACAAAAAGATCCATCATCGCACCAGCTCCATCTGCGCTTTTGAGTAGCTGTCCTACCATATAGTTTTTCACCAAATCCAATTCTTCCGCTCCGACTTCTTCATGTTGAAGTCTTTCAAACTCTTTCCGAATCTCCTTCAAGGTATCATCTGCTACCTGACTTGCAACTTCCGTAACAACAATGAGGTACCCCACCCGATTCAGTTCGATCAGGGCACTTCCCACTCCGTAAGTATATCCTTTGTCCTCCCGAATATTGGACATCAGGCGACTTCCGAAATAATCTCCCAAAATCGTTTGAAGGATCAATACATCCAGGTAGTCTTCATGTTGTTTGTTAAACATGGGGATTCCCAGACGAATCGCCGTTTGAATGGCTCCCTCCTTTTTTACTTCATACGATCCTCCTTGGGCCGATACCTGATCAAGATACTCGAGGGGTGCTGGATGAGTCCAATCTTCAAAACGGGAAGCCAACCACTCAATTTCCTCCTCGGGAATGTCCGCGACTACCACAATTCTCTTCAGGCCTTTCAGGTAATACTCCTGATGAAACGCAATCATCTCATCCCGGCTTACGAGATCAAAATCTGCTGCTTCTGTCAACCTGCCATAATCTGGGTCCGCTTCAAACAAGCGTTGTTGAAATTCTCTTCGGGCCAGGAAAGAAACTTTCTCCATAGACACCTGAAAACGCTGTTTTTTCTCCTGCACCATTAGATTGATCTCCTCTTCCGGAAAAATCGCATCATGCATTGCCTGATAAACGATCTCCATCACTTCCCGTAAATGTTCTTTCAGGCAATAAACGTTCACAATAGCCTTCTCCAGACTCATTTCCTGGTCCAGATAAGCTCCAAGATCATCCAGTTTCTCCTGAATCTCCCGACTGGTCCAATTGGCCGTTCCACCAAACAGCATTCCATTCACCATGCCTGCCAACGCAGACTTTCCACGAATCGTTCCTGCATTGAAAAACAACTCCACTTTCACGGTTTCGTCAGGCACCTGGTTCATCCAAAACAAATGGGCGTGCTCCCCCAAAGGTCTTTTGAAAGGCTCTATAAAATCGATGCCCGAAAGTGGGCTCAAATGTGGGGCTACCGTCCTATCAATCATTTTTTTGGGCTTTAATTTTCAAGAGGGAACATTGTTCTTTCTGCAAAATATTTTTACTGACCTGTAGTAGGTAATCCGAGGTGATTTCGGCATATCTCTCCAGTTCATGATTCACTCCTTCCGGATCTCCAAGCAATTCGTGATAACACAAATTCATTGCCCTGTTCAAAATTCCCTGTTCCTGAAATTCACGGGCTGTCCTGATTTTATTCTTGAGGCGTTCCAGTTCTTTTTCTTCAAAGCCTTCTTTCAATAACACTTCCAGATATGCCCATATTTCTTTATCCACTTCCCCGAGACTGATTCCCTCGGCTGGCTTCCCACTGATCAGAAACATCCCTTCATCCAGTGAGCCCATAATGTATGCCTGGATTTCAGTGACCAAATTCAGGTCTTTCTTCAAGTGTTGATACAATCTGGACGATTTATTGCCTCCAAGCGCATCTGAAAGCAGATCACAGGCATAGTACGATTCATCTTTTCGGTCTGGCATCCTAAACGCATAATAGAACGCATCCGAAGGCACCTTTCTTTCAATCGTCTTCTCCCGATACTCCAGTTGTTTTTCTTCTCTCGGAAGAACTCGTTCTGGAACTTGCCCAGATGGAATGTCTCCATACCATTTTTCAACAAGCAGCTTGACTTCCTCCAACTCCCTATTTCCGGCAATACATAAAATGGCATTGTTTGGACGGTAATGATCATGAAAAAATTGTTTGACTTCAACCATCGTCGCTTTCTCAATGTGACTAACCTCCTTGCCTATGGTTGCCCACTGATACGGGTGAGTTTTATAAACGAGGGAACGCAGTTCCAACCAAACGTCACCATAAGGCTGATTTAGGTAGCGCTGTTTGAATTCTTCAATTACGACGCTACGCTGTGTTTCCAGGCTTTTTTCCGTAAAGGCCAAAGAAAGCATCCGATCGGACTCTAACCAAAGTGCCGTTTCTAAATTTTGTGCTGGCAATACATCGTAATAATTGGTGATATCATTAGATGTAAAAGCGTTATTCTCGCCCCCCGCCCTTTGCAAGGGAGAATCGAAATTGGGAACATTGACGGAACCTCCGAACATCAAGTGTTCAAAGAGGTGAGCAAATCCAGTTCGCTCCGGGTCTTCATCCCTGGCTCCCACATCATAGAGGGTATTCACAACCACCAATGGAGTTGTCTCATCTTTGTGAAAAAGGACTCTTAATCCATTTTTTAACTCGAAACGTTCAAAACGGATCATGGTCAATTTATTTTTTGTTGTTCGCTCAATGCCTGATTATACTCGTCAATTAATTCCCGAACGATTTCCGCAGCTGGTTTGATTTCATGAATCAATGCGGATACCTGGCCAATTTCCAATTCACCTGCTTCCATATCTCCTTCAAACATTCCTCTTTTGGCACGTCCTCTTCCCAGAATTTCACGCAGTGTATCTACATCTGCCTGATTGGCGTAGGCCGCTCTCAATTCTTCAAAAAATGGGTTTTTTAATAAACGGACCGGTGTCAGTTCCTTGAGCATCAACAGGGTATCTCCTTCACCAGCGTCTACTACTGCCTGCTTAAATAATTGATGCGCACTGGATTCGGGAGAAGCAACAAAACGACTTCCTATTTGGACAGCATCTGCCCCCAGGTTCATCGCCGCCAACATTCCTCTCCCCGTTCCGATACCTCCTGCCGCAATGAGCGGAATTGATAATTTCTCAGCCACTGCTGGGATGAGGCAAAAGGTCGTCGTTTCTTCCCTTCCATTGTGCCCTCCTGCTTCAAAACCTTCGGCTACCACTGCATCTACTCCCGCTTCCTGTGATTTCAAAGCAAATTTCACACTGGAAACAACATGCACCACCTTGATTCCATGCTGCTGCAAATGTGAGGTCCAGGTCTTTGGATTACCTGCCGAAGTAAATACAATAGGGACTTTGTGTTTGATGATCGTTTCTACATGTTTATCAATATCCGGATATAGCATCGGGAGATTGACGGCAAATGGCTTATCTGTCGCCTGTTTACACTTACGTACATGTTCATCCAAAACCTCTGGATACATCGAACCTGAACCCAGTATTCCTAATCCTCCGGCATTGGAAACCGCTGAAGCCAATTCCCAACCGGAACACCAAATCATTCCTGCCTGGATGATAGGGTACTGAATTCCAAATAACTGCGTGATTCGATTCTTCATCTGATATTTTTTGGTATCAGACAAATTTAATAAGAATGTGTCAATGCAGTGGTCAGATTACTTTTTTCACCTGATTTTGCTCTTTTCTCAATACGGTCTCCAATGTAAACAAAACCCGCTCCTCTGACAGTTCATACATCTGGTAATTGAGTGGACTTTTTGATTTCATTCGCATAGTAATAAATCCGAGTCCGGCATTGCCTTTCACTCCTAATTTCCCATTGGACAAAATGTCGAGATAATGATCTTTCACTTCCGCATCTTCCATTTCATTGAGGCGATCAAGACGCTTTAGTAGTTCCTGCGCCGTCCCGGTCTCCACCAAACTGCCAAAACAAATATTGATTTGCGATTCACTCCGGGTAATGAAAAAGATACCGTAATACTTCCCAAACTCATCCGCATCTCCATGGAAACGAATGTTTTGTAAACCTTCAATCATGATCGAAAAAACCCTTTTGATGAGCGCTTTTTTCTCCCCGGCAGCAATGAGCATTTCCTCCACTCCTTCCGTAAATCCGTTGACTAAATCCTGTGAGAAATAACCAAAATGAGATAACAAGACGGACGCCTGTTTATCCTGCTCATAACTCTGCTTGCACTGCTCGAAAACTTCGCGTGCGCGCTCGGCAACTGTCATAGTTTGAAAGTCGATCATAGCATGGCTCTTCTATCAAATATACGCTATTTTTTGTGCGTAAACAAAATGATCAACTATTTTTTTCAGTAGCCAGGCGCAACTTTTCCGTAATCCTCCACACCGCCGGACACACCAGGGTATTCCGATGCGTGAGCCCCTTGATCTGATACATATTCTTTCGGTCAGTGTGCGGATATTCCCGACAAGCCAAGGGACGATTTTCGTACACAAAACACTTATTATCAGGCCCCAAAAAGCTACAGGGGGAAGATTTTAATACGTAATCTCCTTCTTCATCCAGGCGAAGATATTCTTCAATAAATCCTAACTCTGAAACCCGCAATGCGCGCGACAAACGGCGAATGTCCACATCCCTAAAAATAGGGCTGGTCGTTTTACAACAATTCGCGCAGTCCAGGCAATCCAGGTCATCGAAAACTTCTTCGTGCCAGGTATGAATTCGCTGATCCATCTCCCTGCGATTTGCTTTACTGAGTTTTCCGAGAACTGTTTTGCTCCTCTTGTAGTGCTGTTTTGCCTGTTCCAACTCATTTAAAAGGGACATGATGCTACTTTTATATTTTTGGGTAAATTTAAAGCCTATTTTGTGTTTTGTAAAAGTTAAGGATGGAAAAATATGACCTGGTCGTATTAGGAGGTGGTCCGGCGGGATACGCTGCTGCCATGCGAGGAATAGATTACGGGAAAAGAGTTTGTCTGATTGAAAAAGAACGAATCGGAGGGAGTGGACTTTATAATGGGGCCTTGTCATCCAAAACACTTTGGGAGATTTCCAAACGGGTCAATGATGTAAATGAAACCCTTGGAACCAAAACGGACAGACGTTTCAAACTATCCTGGGAGCAGGTTAAAAAGACCCTGGACGATGCCATTTTCGAGCGAAAATTTCAATATTCATGTCATGTGAAGTTGTTACAGCATGAAACGGTCAGCACCCATTTTGTTTACGAACGTGGGTATGGAAAATTTCTGTCGGATCACGAAATAGAAATCAGCGGAGAACACGGGATTAAGAAAATCTGGGGAGACAATATCGTGATTGCCACGGGATCTCGCCCACGAACCATTCCCTCCATTCAGGTGGATGAAAAACATATTTTGACAAGTGACGGCATCGAGGGGATTGAAGATTATCCGGAAAGCATGGTGATTGTCGGTGCGGGTGTGATTGGTTGTGAATACGCTACTATTTTCGCCAACTTCGAGCGAACCAAAGTGTATATCATCGACCGCAAAGATCGAATTCTACCCTTCGAAGATGAAGATGTTTCCAGAATCATCAGTCGGGAGATGGAAGAAAAGGGAATCACTATCCACCACAATGCCCAACTGGAACGCATGGAAGTGGTTGATGGCGAAGTAGAATACGAACTTTCCTTTACCGATGGAAGCCGGGAAGTCATCCGGGTGGAAAAAGCATTGCTATCCATCGGTCGGGTACCAAACATTGAAAACCTGGACTTGGACAAAGCAGGCGTGGCCATGTCCAAACGAGGGATCCATATCGGTGATGATGACACCCGAACCAATGTGCCACATATCTACGCCGTTGGAGACGTTTCCGGCCGAATTGCCCTGGTTAACATGGGAGAAATCGAAGGCCGACACGCCGTGGAAAAAATGTTCGGAAATATCCAGCAACGCATTTCTTATGACAATGTCTGTACCATCATGTTCCTAGATCCGGAAGTTGCCGCGGTCGGGATGAACGAAATGGAATGCATCAAGAAAAATATTCCGATCAAAGTGGTGAAGATCGACTACTCAGTGATTGCACGGGCCATTGCCATGCGGAAACCCGAAGGCTTTTTCAAAATTATTGTCACCAACGACAAGGAAATGAAAATTCTGGGCATGCGAGCAGTTGGAGAACATGCCTCCTCTGCTATCCAGGCAGTTGGTTTACTAATCAAAATGAACGTGGGAATCGAAGTTCTTTCGGAGCTTGTACACCCTCACCCCTCCATTGTGGAAGGGATTCAGGAATGTGTTCGGATGCTCCTGAAAAAGGCGGTCTTCAAAGCTTCCGTCTTCAAAGACAAACTAGCCTGCTACTCACTAGTGGACGGAGTCAAAACCCCGCTTGAACGACTTTAGGATTTAAAACAATCAATATAACGGCTATGGACGCTCCCCTGGCAGAACGTATGAGACCCAAAAAACTGAGCGAGTACATCGGTCAGTCTCATCTGCTTGGAGAGGGAAAATCCCTACGGATGGCCATCAATAACAAGGTCATTCCTTCGATGATTTTCTGGGGACCTCCTGGTGTGGGAAAAACAACTCTTGCACACCTGATTGCCGAAGAAATCGGAGTACGGATGTTCACCCTTTCCGCTATCTCTTCAGGAGTCAAAGAAGTCCGTGAAGTGATCCAGTCCGTCCAGAATCAGGGGCTTTTTCAAGGGAAACGCCCCATTCTGTTTATTGATGAAATTCACCGCTTCTCAAAAGCCCAGCAAGATTCTTTGTTAGGCGCGGTTGAACAAGGCATTATTACTCTGATCGGTGCCACGACTGAAAATCCATCGTTTGAGGTCATTTCCGCATTGCTTTCGAGATGTCAGGTCTATACCCTCAAGTCTCATGAACGAAATGAACTGGAGGAAATACTGAGCAGAGCTTTGGCAGAGGACCCCTGGCTCCAGGAACATAAAGTCCAATTGGTAGAGACAGAAGCGCTGATCATGATGTCTGGTGGAGATGCCCGAAAACTGCTGAACTATCTTGAAATTGTCGTTTCAGTTCATAGGGGCCACGAAGCTTTTGAGATCAGTAATCAACTGGTGCGGGACACCGTTCAAAAATCAGGGGCCATGTTTGACAAAGATGGAGAAATGCACTACGACATCGCCTCCGCCTTTATCAAGTCCATGCGTGGAAGTGATCCGAATGCTGCTGTTTACTGGCTTGCCCGACTGATTGCCGGTGGAGAGGACCCAAAATTCATTGCTCGCAGGATGTTAATTCTTGCTAGTGAAGACATCGGTTTGGCAAATCCTACCGCACTAATCATGGCTAACAACACCTTCCAGGCGGTGCAACACATCGGTTGGCCCGAATGTCGGATTATTCTTTCCCAATGCGCTATTTATTTGGCCAGTTCTCCGAAAGGAAATGCCGCTTATTTGGCTATTAACGAGGCTCAACGACTGGTGGAAGAAAGCGGTGATTTACCTGTTCCTATTCATTTGAGAAACGCTCCAACCAAATTGATGAAAGAACTTGGTTATGGTGAAAACTATCGCTACGCACACGATGCTCCTGGAAATTTTGTAGATCAGGAATTTCTGCCGGAAGCCATCCAGGGGAACAATTTTTTTCATCCCGGAAGCAGCAAAAAAGAAAAAGAAGTAGCCGAGCTGATTCAGCGACTTTGGCCCGATAAATACAAGATTTAGTGTCAGCCATCGCTTACCATATCATTGTTTACCCGCTCTCCCTCCTTCCCCTTGGAGTCATTTACCTAATCTCTGATTTCTTTTACCTCCTGTTGATTAGTGTCTTTCCTTACCGAAAAGAAGTCATCGTACGGAATATTCAAAACAGCTTTCCAGATTATACACCCCAGCAAATTAAGCAATTGAGACGATCCTTTTACCGACACTTTGCCGACCTACTTGCCGAGGGAATTAAGAACCTGAGCATTCGTGAAAAAGAACTACGTAATCGATTACGTGTTTCAAATCCCGAGTTATTAGATGAGCTCTATGAAGAAAAGCGAAATGTCCTCCTTGTTTCGGGTCACTACAATAACTGGGAATGGCTCATTTCTGCCCAAAATTTTCTTTTCAAGCATCAGGCCGTTGGCATTGGAACACCATTGAGTAATCGCTTCTGGAATAAAAAAGTGAATGAACGGCGCGCCCGTTTTGGAATGCGAATCATTCATGCCAAGGATGTCAAAAGCTTTTTCTCACAAAGCCATGAGCAGGCAATCGCTACCCTGATCCTTTCAGATCAGGCTCCAGGAGATGCACGGAAGGCATACTGGATGAATTTTCTGAATCAGGAAACACCAGTACTTTTTGGCTGCGAACAACTGGCTCACGCTTACGATCAGGCCGTAGTCTTCTTTCATACAAGCAAGGTCAAACGAGGACACTATGAAATTGAACTGAAATTGATCTGCCGGGACGCTTCCCAAATGAATTGGGGAGAAATTACGGAACAGCATACGCGACTACTCGAAGAGGTCATTGTAGATCAGCCTTCCTACTGGGTTTGGTCACATAAGCGTTGGAAAAGACCTCGTCCAGACGATCTTGAAACCTTAAAAACAGAGCAAAAAAATAAATTCAATGAAAAGTATAAGCATGCAAAGACTTCTTAGTCTCGGAATCGGTACTATTTTACTTTTTTCCTGCGGTACCAGCCATGACATCGGCCAATACGCCAAGTCACTTGAACTTAACTATGTCCAATATGCCAGTGAGGCGACCTATTCGAGAGCCATTCAGGTTTCGCATGGACAGGTTTTTCTCGGAAATTCTGATGGTTTTGTCTATCGTTATGACCTGAAATCGAAAGAGGTGAAAAAACTGAACGCCATGCCTTATCCGGAAATCAGAGATTTATTTGTCCCTGGAAAAAAGGGAGACGTCATCGCCACACAGTCAGCCGATACCAGCGTGGTCATTTACCTCGGTGAAAACATGGAAAGCACCAAAACTGTTAGCTCTTATCCTCTTTTTATTGATGCTATGGACATGAATACACTGGGCCATGGTTTTTTTGTAGCGGATCCTGTCAACGGTTTCTTTCAAGTCTATTATACTTTCGATATGGGTAAAAGTTGGAGTGATGGATTTTCCGGATTAAAAGCAGCAGAGGGAGAGGCGGCCTTTGCGGCCAGTGGTTCAATCGCCCAAATGGTCAACGACAGTACCTATTTCTTTGCTAGCGGAGGAAAGGAAAGTCACCTATTTGAGTCAAACGATTTTGGCAAATCCTGGGAATCGAAAAAAATCCCCTTTGATACCGCCGCCTCTTCCGGAGCTTTTTCTATTTTCTTCTGGAATGCCTGGCAGGGAGTTGTAGTCGGAGGAGACTATCTGAAACCCAACGATCGAAGCAATAACTGCTGGATCACGAAAAACGGGGGAAGAAGCTGGTTCAAACCCAAGACAGCTCCGGGAGGATATCGTTCGCAGGTCATCTGGACCGGAAAGGCACTCTATGCCAGCGGCACGAATGGAATTGACATTTCCCTGGATCGTGGACTTACCTGGACCAAAATCAGCGATGAACGAGCCTATGCCATGACTTATGAACGAGGGACAATTTACGCCACGACCAAATCCGGGAAGTTCTTCTATTTCAAAGCTATTTAAGCCAAAAAAGGGGCTCACGCCCCTTTCAGTATTTTGATCACTTCCATTAAAGTGATTTCCCAACTCCCAGTAACTGGGCTGCTGTTTGGGAACCAATCACCGATTTAACCAATTTTCCATCACCATCCACAAAAAGTAGTGTTGGGTAAGCGCGTACGCCATACTTTCTGGCAACAACAGGTCCGTCAGCACTTTTTTCCATCTCAATTTTCAAATTGATAAACTTGGAGTTAAACAATTTGGCAACGGAGGCATCCTTAAACGCTGTGGCAGCCATTCTCTTACACGGTCCGCACCAGGAAGTATAAGAGTCAATAAACACCAGTTTTCCTGTTTCTTTTGCCTTTTTCAGGGCCTTCTCGAAGCTGAGGTCCTGAAATACGATCTCACTGTCTGCCGGAACCGAAATCTCATTTCCAGTTTTCTCGTCCGTGCTTTCCTGCCATACGAATGCGGATCCAATCATCCCCACCGCAAACAATCCGATTAAAATCTTTTTCATTGCTTATTTTATTTATTTCTTTACGATTATTTTCTTTATAACGTCTTCAGGCATCATAAAGTAACGCATTTTTCTGTATTAATTGTGGCAAATATTGTTCCAAAAATTGAAATCCAAGACCTGATTTTCAAAACTTCCGATCAGGAATTGAAAAGGGAAATCCTTGGTTTCGTCCATTCATGGAACGATTCCAGCCCTTCCTTTGTGGTAAAAACCAGTGGCTCCACAGGCATTCCTAAAAGCATTCAACTGCAGAAAAAGTATGCGGTCGAATCTGCCAAACGGACTGGAAACTTCTTTTCTTACCAGGCCGGAGAGCAACTGGCTTTATGTATCTCCATCCAAACAATTGGGGCAAAAATGATGTTGATCCGGGCAGCATGTTTCCAAATGAAAGTCCAGATCTATGACGTAAGCAGAAATCCTTTTGAGACACTTTCAGAAGCGATTAAACAAGTTTCTCTGGTTCCTCTCCAACTTGCTCAACTAATCAGCGAGAGCCCAGAAAAACTTTCCTACTTTGAGAGTATCTTGCTCGGAGGAGCGCCTGTCGACGATTCCCTTCGAAAGCAAATCGAAGACCTTCATTTGAACGTCTATGAAGGCTTTGGAATGACCGAATGTTACTCCCATATTGCACTTCGTCAAGTCGCAGGAGAAGACCAACGTTTCAGAGCCCTTACAGGAATCCGTTTCAGTAATCTGGACGAACAGCTATGCATTGACGCTCCACATCTAGGATTGGAAAAATTAGTGACAAACGACCTGGTCGAGGTCCATTCTGAAACCAGTTTCTCCTGGATTGGGCGGGCCGATTTCGTCATTAACTCCGGTGGATACAAATTCTTTCCGGAAAAAATCGAACGGAAAATCGGCGATCTTTTAACGGTTCCCTACTTCATTTTCGGGCAAAAAAATGCGGAATTTGGAGAAATCATTTGCCTCGCACTTGAATCTTCTCCAGAAGTCACACCCGAAAACGCCATCCGAAGTTTACTAGAACAAGTACTGACTTCTTATGAACGTCCCAAAAGAATCTATTTTATTTCTACTTTTGAGCGAAGTAGTTCGGGGAAAATCAGACGAACGGAGACCAAAAAACACATTTTTGAATCGGAAAGCTAAATACTATGCTTTATTTGGATTAAAGGAGACTGCTACCAAAGCAGAGATCAAAAGAGCCTACCGGAAGCTGGCCCTGAAGTACCACCCGGACAAAAACCCGGACCCAAGAGCGCATCAGGTATTTGTTGATCTAGCGGAAGCCTATTCCATCCTGATGAACGAAGATGAAGAGTCGGAGATCCCTTCTTCGCCAGGCTCAGGAAAAAGTGACCGGAAGGAAAAAAGTTTTGAGGAACGAAAGAGAGAAGCCGAACAAAGATATAAGCAGTACCAACGTCGCGAATGGGAAAAGCAAGAACGGTATTTCCAAAAACTAACCAGCGGGTGGACTTGGAGTCTATTTCGTTCCGGTGCTATTTTTAGTTTTATCCTCGGTCTCTTACTATTGCTCGACCCACTGCTCCCAAGTCATTTCGAAGATCATCGAATTGTGGCTGTATCAGACGATTACAATGGTATTTTTAAGGATCAGGTCGTTTGTATCAAAACGAATCGTGATTTGTATGTATTTGTTCAAAATCCTTATCCGGTCATGCTATTTCGGAGACCTGAGATTCAAGTGGAACGCTCGTACATCTTCCACAACCCGGTCTACGTATGGTATCAAACTCTGAATTACACCCAAAACTTCAAAGTGGATTTTTCAGTAACGAATTTATTTCCGATCGTCTCCCTTTTGTTCTTTGTACCACTGATAGTCTACTACTTCCGAAGGAAAACGTATTGGTTTACGTTGGGGTACCTGGCCAGTAATTACATGATTTACCCCTTCGTCATCTATTTTCTGATTAACCAGGAACGTTTCATCCACCTCCTGACTCTGGGACACCTATAATTTTTAACGTTTCATCGCCCGGTCCATAGAACGTTTATCGTCCCTTTCTTTCAAATCCTGTCGCTTATCGTGTATTTTTTTACCCTGAGCACAGGCTATTCGGACCTTCAACCAGCCTTTTTCACTGATAAACATACTGAGAGGCACCACGGTATTTCCCTGATCTTTCAGGAACTTTTCAATCTTCTTGATTTCCTTCCGATTCAACAACAATTTCCGGTCGGCTCGTGGCTTGTGGTTGTAAAAAGAACCATTTTCATATTCGGCGATGTACATGTTTCGGAGATATAATTCTCCCCGATGCATCACGCAGTACGCCTCCATGATGCTTGCCTTTCCTTTTCGGATACTTTTGATCTCCGTGCCCTGCAGCTGAATTCCCGCCACAAACTCATCCCTCAGATGATAAAGGAAACGTGCTTTTTTGTTCTGTATGTTGAGCTCTTTACTTGCCACGAAACAAAATTAAACAAAAAAGCCACCCGTCTGATGACGGATGGCTTTTAGATCTTTTAGAAATTGTTTACTGAACAACCACCTTTCTGGTGATCAACTCACCATCGATGGTACCGCTGACAAAATATACTCCTCTCGCCATGTCGGTTACTTCATATCTCAATCCTGTTTCCTGAGTAATGTCAATCTTCTTGATCAACTGACCCAGTTCATTTACAATTTTAAATTGTCCTGCTTGTGAAGACTGCACAACAAACTGACCACCGTTCGGGTTTGGATATGCAATCAGACTGGCAGTACCAAGATACTGAGTTGCTTCCTCTCCATTTGTCAGGTCGTTAGCGACCATCGCAGCTGGTGTAGTCACCGTACAAGGATCACCGTAAGGTCCCCACATTCCATTTGCGTACGCAGAAACATAAACCGTATACGTTTTGTTTGTCGTTGTTCCAGTCAACCAGCTCAAACGGAACAGGTTGTCAGACGAACCTCTAACAGACAATCCTACAAATGATCCACCGTCCATTACTTTGTAACGGTAGTTGGTTGCATCTGTCACTGCCTCTGCATACAATGCACTGGTCATCGCTGGAATAGATACTCCACAAGATGCCACATTTAGTTTCGTAGCAGGAACTGGTGTCGTAACCGTACAATACGGTCCGTAAGACTGCCATGCACCACTCACGTAAGCCGCGATTCGTACCTGGTAAGTTCTTGCCATAGTTGCACCAGTAATCCAGCTCAGTCGGAAGTTCGTATTTGCAGAACCTCTTTCAGAACGTGCATAGAAGGAAGTTCCCCAGTGACGTACTTCAATACGATAGTTCGTTGCACCAGCCACCGGATAGAAGCTCAATTCTTCATCCAATGTAGCCACTGTTGTACCACAATCAGATGAAATCAACTTCGTTGCAGGAGTTGTTACGGTTCTTGTCGTTCCATAAGACTCCCATTGTCCATTTACGTATGCAGCTACCTGAACATTGTAAGTTGTTCCGTACTTGATTCCGGAAGACAACCAACTCATTCGGAACAAGGTGCTTGAGCTTCCACGAACTGAAATCGTCGTGAACCCTGTTGCCGGATGTGTAATCAGGTAACGGTAGTTTGTTGCTCCTGAAACTGCTGTACAGTTCAATGCTTCATTCAAGGAACTCAAGGTTGCATTTGAAGTCAAAGCTGTTTGACAGTTCTGAATCGTTGCAGTAACTGCAGAACGAGCAGCAGATGTACACTGTCCGTCAACCGCTTCCGCATAATACGTAGTCGTAGATGAAATGCTTGGTGTTGTGAAGCTTGAACCACTTCCGATGGAAGAACCTCCCGTAGAAGCTGTGTACCAATCAATTGAACCATTACTTGGTGTTGCACCAATGCTAACAGTTCCGGTACCACAATTCAAACCATCAGATGTAGCTGAAATCGTTGGGATGGCACAAGGAATGATGATTCCGTAATCTTCTGCTTCCCCATAAGCCATGTTGTCACAAGCACCTCCAACACCACCGAAGTCGGACATCACACGCATTCTCAATATTTTTCCTACGACAGCAGGGCTGGATGGAATATTGATTGTAGTAGAGTGAGAACCTGCGGCACTACCACTACTGTAAACCAATTCTCCGGCATCATCCATGTCTCCATCATCATTGTAATCAATGAAAACCTTACAGAACTCAGCGTTAGTTCCTACCAGGGTCACTGTAATATTATGAGAAGAACCAGGCATTACTGTTGTAGTTGCTGCACAGGTGAAATCCTGAGTTCCATCGTTATTACTGTCATTATGATTGTTATCAATCGTATTGAATTGTACACGGATGACTCCCGTACCAAAGTTTCCTGTATTCGTGGTAGAAGGAGTACAAGCTGCCGTTGGTGTATTATAAATGCTTAAAGTCGCTTCATTGGAAGTAGCGTTTCCACATCCGTTTGAAACATAACAACGATACTTGTAACCATCGTGCGTTCCTGTTGCACCTGTAATTGTCAATGAAGCTGTCGTTGCTCCACTATACACACCTCCGTTGGAAACGTTACCGTAACCTGAACCGGTGTCTACCTGCCATTGATAAGCTTTACTCGTTCCAGAAGCAGTCACCGTAAAGCTTGCATTTGAACCTGAACAACCTCCTGCGTTCGACGGATGAGAAGTTATGGCTGGAGCTGAACATGGAGGGGTATTGATATAAATACCGTAATCCTCGATCTCTCCGTAAGTTACGTCATTACATCCACCTGTAATACTGTTGAAATCGGAAATGATACGCATTCTAAGGATCTTTCCTGTTACATCTGGTTCCGCCGGAATGGTGATCGTCGTTGTGTGAACACCTCCACTAATTGAACCGGAGTTATATACCTGCTCACCTGCAGCAAAACTTCCGTCGTCATTATAATCGATGTAAACTCTACAGTTTTCAGCGTTCCCATCATTTAAGGTAACTGTTAAGCTGTAACCAGTATTTACGTCAACCGTTGCATAATTGGAACAAACAAAATCTTGTGTTCCGTCATTGCTATTGGCCGTATGTGCATTGTCAATTGTTACAAACTGTACGCGGTCAATTCCAGTTCCAAAGTTTCCTGTACTCGTGGTAGAAGGAGCACAGGCTGAAGTCGGTCCCGGAGGAGTTGCCGTATAACTCAAAGAACTGGCATCATTTGCCGAATAAGCATCCGTACTGCTATTCGGACTGGATACAGATACATTGAAGGTATGTGAACCCGAAGTTCCTGAATAACTTGACAAGGTCACATCCGTTTGCGCATTAGATGCTAAACTTCCAGTCCAGTTATAATTTACAGGAGTTCCTCCGTCGACGTTATAAGATATCGTCATTGAAGTGACTGTTGTAGAACCGTAATTTTTAATCGTCACCACCGGATCATAACTACCACCACAATTTGTGGAAGTTGGTGTAACGATTGCATGCACCCCCACGTCCAATGCATAAACAGGATTACAACCATCCGAAGTTGTCAAACTAGATCTATCACCGGTCATCGCAGCTGTCAAACGTGTTTTTTGCCCCGCGGTAAATTCTGTTTGACACACATCTGAAGAATAATCCATGAAGTTGTGTACAAACAGTGCGTTGGAAGAGTTTCCGTCACAAGAGTTTGTCCCTCCAGAGTTACAGTCACTATTACTTCTCTGATGAGGTGGCGTATCAGTAACACAGTCACCTATATGCACCCATTGCCCAGCATCTGAGTCCCAATAAGTACAACCGTCCGATTGAGTTGGACAGCTTACTGAACCAGCATTATTTGTACCTTTGTCACCTTCAAAAGTATGGTACAGACTCAATGCATGTCCCATTTCGTGCACAAACGTAATGTTTCGGTTCGTATAACTTTTTAGGTTGTAGCTCAATGATCCATCCGGGTCATATCCGAAGGAGTTATAAAGCATTACCGCACCATCTTTAGCAGATGAAGCACCTGGGAAATAAGCATATCCCTGCGTGCCGGCTCCTGCATTATTGTCATTGATCTCAGTTACAATCCAAATGTTATAATATTTTGTATTATCCCACTTGCTTAAGGCTTTCACAGCATCCTCGTTATTCGTTCCTGTTCCTCCATTGGCATCACAGATTCCTTTTGTCGAATACTGGGTTACTCCGGAACCATCCACACGCAAAATCCCGGTAGTTGGGTTTCCAGAAGCATCACGCTGCGCCAAACAAAATTGAATATCCGTATCTACCCCTGTGTAAGTTGTATGTGCCGTACTGGTATTTGAATACGCTGCATTCAAATTGGTAATGGCACTTTCAATTTGTGCCGTTGAAATGTTGGCACCAACACCTACAGCCTGTCCTGTGTGGATCACGTGTACAACCACCGGAATGGTATACGTGGCCTTAGACTGGACCGGGTTCTTTAAAAATTTCTGATAATGCTCTTCCTGTTGCTTTACTCGCTGAGCAAAGGCAGGGTCTTTTTTGAGCATTTCTCGATGTCGCAGATCGAAGCCACATTTTTCGTGCGTCGCTCCGTGACTAGTGGCGACGCCCACCTTACTTTTCCCGGGAGTATGCCCAAATTGTTCGAGCTGCCCGAAAGAGTACGATGAAGCTAACACCACTGCTAGAAGTACTGATTTCAGTTTCATAATTTTGACTTTGAGTTTTCACAAAAATAAGTAATTCAGTTAAAAAAAACACGTTTTGAATGGTCAAAATGTGGAATTCAAATCACTCACATGGTCCCCTAAGTTACTAATTTTGTGGACTCAAGCCAAATTAATAGGATGCTAACTCCTGTAATGCCTTAAAGAAGCGCTCTTTCGGAAGGTAATTGTTTTCCAGTTCCGCTGCAAAAGGGATTGGAGTATCCAATGCCGCAATTCGTTCTACGGGTGCATCCAACAGTTCAAAGCAATTTTCCTGGATCAGGGAACTAATTTCGGCTCCAATCCCTCCGGTCATATTGTCCTCATGCAAGATCAACACTTTCCCTGTTTGCTCCACAGCCTCAAAAATAGCGTCCTTATCCAAAGGTGCCAGGCTTCTTAAGTCCAGGACATGAATGGAGATTTCCGGATACTTCTCAACGGCTTCCAGTGCCCAATGCACTCCCAAACCGTAGCTAATGACCGTCAATTCATCTCCTTCATTTCGACACAAGGCTTTCCCGATCTCTGTGGTGAAGTATTCCTGAGTCACGTCTTCGCGTACACTTCGGTAGAGGTACTTGTGCTCAAAAAACATCACTGGATTCGGATCTTCGATCGCCGCATTCAACAAACCTTTGGCATCTTCCGGAAAGGCCGGATAGACAATTTTTAATCCTGGTGTATGGAAGAACCATGCCTCGTTGCTTTGGCTGTGGAATGGTCCCGCAGCAGCACCAGCTCCCGTTGGCATCCGCACTACCACGTCTGCATTCTGCCCCCATCTCCAATGGATTTTGGCTAAATTATTGACGATTTGATTGAATCCACAGGTCACAAAATCCGCAAACTGCATTTCTACCACTGCTTTCATTCCAGCGATGGACAGCCCCAAACCAGCTCCAACAATCGCCGATTCACAAATCGGCGTATTCCGAACACGGTCTTTTCCAAACTCTTCGACAAAGCCTTCCGTGATCTTAAACACCCCTCCATACTCGGCGACATCCTGCCCCATTACAACTAAATCAGGGTATTTGCGCATAGATTGTCGCAAGCCGTCCGAAATGGCATCAATGAATCGCTGCTCTCCCTTTACTCCTTTCGCTTCAATCACCTGTTGATTATAGGGCGCAAACAAATCGTTTACTTCCCGATCAGTATCGGGTTGAACTTTCTCTTCATTGAACGCCAAATCAAGTCCTTCCTGAATTTCCGCTTTGATCTCATTGCGAAACAACTCAATCATCTGTTCATTCAACAAACCAATCTCCAACAAGTATCTCTCAAAATTGCTCACTGGATCTTTGATCTCCCATTCATCCTGCAAGCCTTCCGGGTAATACTTTGTTCCGGAAGCTTCCTCGTGTCCACGCATCCGGAAGGTCATGAACTCCAGTAAAAAAGGTCTTGGCTTCTCACGAATGGATTGTGCTACTTTCCGCACTACGGAAACGACTTCCAAAATATTGTTTCCATCAATCTGAAATGCATCGATTCCATACCCGATTCCTTTATCCACAAACTGCTTACAGCGGAATTGTTCTCTACTTGGAGTAGAAAGTCCCCAGGCATTATTCTCAATTCCAAAAATCACTGGCAAATCCCAAACGGAGGCCACATTCACAGCTTCGTGAAAATCTCCTTCGCTCGCTCCACCATCTCCGGTGAACACCATAGTCGCTTTTCCTTCACCCTTCAATTGTGAGGCCAGTGCGATTCCATCCGCCACCCCCATCTGTGGCCCCAGGTGTGAGATCATCCCCACAATGCGGTGTTCATTAGAACCAAAATGAAAGGAACGGTCCCTTCCCTTTGTAAAACCGGACATTTTTCCCTGAAACTGGGCAAATAATCTGTTCAAGGGCACTTCTCTCGTTGTAAAGACACCCAGATTTCGGTGCATCGGAAGCATGTATTCATCCTTGTTCATGGCCCAGGCAGTTCCGACGGAAATAGCTTCTTGTCCCCAACCCGAGAACCATTTGGAGATTTTTCCCTGGCGGAGCAAAATGAGCATTTTCTCCTCGATCATTCGAGGTTTCAAAATGGCTTTATAAATGGCTAATAACTCCTTATCTTCAAAGCCCATACGATCAAACTTGATCGCCTCTTTCTTGGCAAGCTTCATGAAATTTCCTTTTCTGTTGATTTACTTGAGTGTGAAACTATCCTTTCCTATCACCTGCTGGTCGCAGAAAATCTTAATATGATAATTCCCTTTGACTGCCTTCTCTCCTTTCAAATCAAAGAAGACGGCCATATCCAATTGTTGATTATTATAATCAATTTCCTTTCTATCTGAATAGGCGACCTGCACCCCATCCACAGTCGTTACGTAATCTGCTCTCGCTTGTAGAATACGTCCTTCCGGGTTAGTTACCTGCAAGTAAACCACTTTTCTTCCGGCACTTGCAATGGCATTTTCAGATAAGGTGAATGAAGATTTAATCTGTACACAGTTTCTCGCCCGATTCGTCGGCTCAGTTGTATTGTTCAGCTTCATCCGAAGTCCTGTGGAACTGAAATTATATGCCTGCAACTTCGATCCCTGTCGGACCTTTTCGGCATTATCTTCTGCTTCCGCCCGGTATTGATCACGTTCTTCAATGGTTGAACTCAATTGGGTCGACTTGGTTTCTAATTCTGAGGTCAATTGCAAATTCAGGGTATTGAGGGAGTCAATCTGATGTACATAGCCCTTCATAATGCGACGCAAGGTCTCATTCTCTTTGTTTAATTCAAACAGTTCCCGGGCACTCCATCTCCGCTGACTATTCAATTTATTTAACAACTCCTGAATTCGTTCCTTTTGTTTGTTAATGCTATCCGACTGGGAAACATCTTTGGCCTTTAACGCGTCATAGGTATCCAGCATTCGTTGAAAATCTTTTCGCAAATCATTGCTCATATTCCCTACATAACCGGACATCATATCATTCATCCCCTTCATGTCTGCCTCCAACTCCTGCTTTGCACTCGCACAATCATTGATCTCACGTGTTGCTCCTGCCAATCGGTATGCCAGATAGCCAACTCCTGCCGCTAACAACAAGATGACAATCAGGTAAATCCCACCCGTTTTTCTGGGCTTTGAAACTTCTTCAGACATATTCCCTTTTTTTAAAACAAATATACGATTAACTAATTAATTCTTTGAGTTGCTTCTCCGAAAATCCCTGAAAACAAATCGGCCTCAAAAAACGCGCTATGGCATCACTACCGACGGCCGTAAACCGTGAATCACTGGAAGCCGGAAACGGGCCTCCGTGATGCATATCCCGATCAACCGTTACCCCGGTCGGAACACCATTTAACACCATTCTTCCGGCATGCGACATTCCCCATTCAAAAACCGAACGATATTGTTTCAATTCACTATCGGAGGCAAACACACTACAGGTTAATTGCCCTGCTAAATTATTCAATACTTCCAGCAATTGCGCTTCATCCTTACATCGCACAAATAGCGTATGCAAACCAAACACCTCCTCTGCAAGCACTTGACTGCTGACAAAGGTTTCCGCAGACAATTCTACCATAAAAGGTTCGGCAATACCTGTTTTTTCTGGCAACTCCACGTTCACCCCCTTTTCCTGGAGTAAAAGCACATTCCGTTCCAAGCCTCCATAATACTTCTCATATAAGTCCGGGTGGACCATCACCTGAGGCGCAATCGCCTTAACAGCCGCACTCATTTCATGCACCAAATAGTCCCACTCGGAAGACGCCAGGCCAATGACCAAACCTGGATTCGTACAAAATTGTCCGGCATCCAGCGTCATCGAATCTCGTATCAGAGTAACTAGTTGCTCTTTCTCATCTTTCAGTTTCTGAGGCAATACCACTATCGGGTTAACGCTTCCCATTTCAGCAAAGAAAGGAATTGGCTCTTTCCGATTTTGAGCAATTTGATACAGGGCCATCCCTCCAGGAATACTGCCCGTAAAACCTACTGCCTTTACCAATTCATGTTTTACCAAAAAAGCACCTAACCAATGTCCCTTCGCATTTAGATTGGAAAAAACTCCATCAGGCATCTTTGTCTCCTTCGCCGCCCGATTCACCAGTTGTGCCACTAAATCTCCTGTGCCGGCATGCATCTCATGTCCCTTTACAATCACCGGACAACCTGCCGCTAGTGCCGAAGCACTATCTCCACCCATCGTGGAATAGGCAAAGGGAAAATTAGAAGCCCCAAAAACCACTACAGGACCCAGACTCAGAAATCTTTTATTCAAAAAACATGCTTCATCCGAATCGCTCTCGGAAGGCAACAAGCGTTGATTCTGTTCGATTGCTTTCGCAAAATGTTCTAATTGAAAACAGGTACGATCTAATTCCGCCGCAGCTCTTTTTTCAGAGAGCCCTGACTCCAGACAAAAAATTTGTTCCAGATAAACCCGTTCTGCTCTAAATGATTCAGCAATTTTCCTTAAAAATTCAGCCCTTCTACTTATGGGCATAAAACGATAAGCCTCCCAGGCAAGGTGAGCTTTTCGTACCGATTCATAAGCCATCTCTTCCGTGGCTTCTTCAATCACAAAATGATTTTCTTCGTTCCGTTTCGGGTTGTAAGTCCTGAATGTCTTGACAGCCCCCTCCCCATTGGAAAAACCTAGTATATTCTTCCCTTGAACTTCCATGCCTTTTAGGCAGGATCAATCACGAAGGAATAACTCTCCATAATTTGATTGGAAAGTATTTTTTTACAGGCTTGATCAACTTTGGCACTTGCCTCATCGGCAGAACCTGCTTCCACAAATAAACGAATATGACGACCAATCCGAACCCCTTCAATTTCAGGTAAGCCAACATTCTTCATACTGTTCGTTACCGCCTTTCCTTGTGGATCCAACAGGGCATCCAATGGCATCACGTCTATTTCTGCTTTATACTTCATCGTTCCTTTTTTTTGTCAAATTAGACACACCAGAAAGTGTCAGGTACAAAATTATAATAATTGGCACAGACCAAAACCTTAATAAGACAATAAGAAATAAACAAGTTATTAAGAATCCCCAACGCAGTTCGTTTCCTTTCCACCCAAAATTCTTGAATTTGAGAGCCATCAGCGGCCACTCCGCAATCAGCAGGAAGGACATGAGTAGAATAAGCAACATCAACACGTAAGGATTCAACATCCAGGTCACCAGGGTTCCCGCCAGTCCACCAGAAGCATGATTGGCATAAATAATCAACGGAAAAGCACAAAAAAACAAGGTGTTTGCCGGAGTAGGAAGACCTATGAACTGATCGCTTTGTCGTTCATCAATATTGAACTTGGCTAATCTCAACATGGAAAAAACAGCTATCAACAGACCTGAAAAAGGAATCCAGGAAAAACTCCCCCAATGAATGACCTTTTCAAACCAGGCAAAAAACATCAACTTCAACTGGAATTGTTCCGGGACCACGCTCCACAAATCCGGCTTGTAAAAATGGTGAACGCTGTAGGTCAACAAAACCATCATCATTATAGCTGGAGCCAGTCCAAAACTAACCATATCAGCCAGCGAATCCAACTGCTTCCCCAGTTCTCCTTGTTGCCTCAAAAGTCGAGCAACAAATCCGTCGGCAAAATCAAATAGAGCAGCCAACAACAATGGATATGGAGCCAAATCAACCCTTCCGTGCAAAGACAAGAGTATGGAGATGATCCCGCAAAGCATATTTGCGATGGTCAACAGATTGGGCAGATTGAAAAGTGAAATGGAGCTTTTAGTCATTTTATCCCGCTTCAAATCGCAGATTTTGTTATTTTTAGCACAAATAAACGTATTTTTATAGGACTGTAATACAATTTACAGAAGATAACGGAGTTTAATAGTACCGAATACAGTTCACGGTTAAATGAAACACTACTTATACACAGGAATATGCTTGCTTTTTTTCCTGAAAAACATTCAGGCTCAAGAAGACAAGGTTGCGCCCAAGTACTCCAACGAATTTCTACAAATAGGAATCGGTGCCGATGCTTTGGGACGGGGAAATTCCGTCGTAGCTTCAAGCAAGGGAGTTAATTCGGGTTACTGGAATCCGGCTGGACTGATCCATTCCAGTGAGTTTGCCGAAATCGGTTTAATGCACTCCGAATATTTTGCCGGGATTGCCAAGTATGATTATTTAGGTTTTTCGAAGACTATCCATGATCCGGGATCATTGGAGGATCAAAGTGCCATCGGCTTCTCTCTGATTCGATTTGCCGTGGATGATATTCCGAATACCACCCAGCTCATTAATCAACAAGGCCAAATCGATTATTCTCAGGTCACCTCTTTTACCGCAGCTGATTTTGCCTTTATCGCTTCCTATGCCCGCAAATTGCCTATTGACGGTTTGAATGTAGGTGCCAATTTCAAAGTAATCCGAAGAAAAGTAGGGGACTTTGCTAAATCCTGGGGTTTTGGCCTGGATGCAGGTGCTCAGTACAAGAAAAATGAAAATCTTCAGTTCGGATTGATGTTTCGGGACGTTACTTCCACTTTTAACGCCTGGATTTTTGACCTCGATAACGAAACTCAGGAGGTTTTCATCAAAACAGGAAATGAGTTGCCCTCCAACGGGCTGGAATTAACCCTCCCTAGAATGATTCTGGGAACTCAATACCGGAAAGAGTTGGGTAAAAAAGGAATCTACCTCGAAGGAGAACTGGATTTGACCTTCACCTTTGACGGAAAACGAAACACCCTGATTAAATCGAATTTTACCAGTATTGATCCTACCTTGGGGATTCAATTGGGCTTTAAAGAATTTTTCTCCATCAAAGCCGGACTGATCAATATTCAACAGGTATCTGACATTGACAAAAATGTATCCTACAGTCTTCAACCCAACATCGGTTTCGGGTTGGCCATCAAAAACTTTTATCTTGATTACGCATTTACCGATATAGGAGATCAGTCGATCGCATTGTATTCACATGTCATCTCATTGCGACTGAAACTAGCTCCACCAACTAATTCTAAGAAGAGATAACATGAAGAAGCTACTAGGAATCGTCTATGTATGGGTAGGGCTTCAGAGCATCGCTCTCGGACAAACTTTTGGAAATGAGTGGATCAATTACTCTCAGAAGTACTACCGTTTTGAAATTCTCCAAGAAGGACTTTACAAAATCGATTATCAAACGCTGGTTGACAATGGCATCGACCCTTCTCAATTCAATTCTGACAACATCCAGATTTTTGGGAGGCAACAAGAACAAGCTCTTCATGTATATGACGGTGGTGACAACAAGTTAGATCCAGGAGATTTTTTCATTTTTTATGCGCTCCCCAATGACGGTTGGTTAGATTCCACCTTGTTTGATGACCCAAATACCATCGGGAACCCGAAGGTCAGTCTTTTCAACGACACCATCAATTATTTCTTCACCTGGAATTCTTCCTCCAATAACCTGAGGTATAAAATCGAAAATGCAGATGATTTTAACCCCATTGGCTTCCCTCCGCTAAAGTTCGGAATGAGCAAACTGGAATATACCGTTGTGAATCCCGTCTATTTTCAGGCCAAAGAACCAAACGGGACTTCGAGTCCCTTCTTCAAGCCCGGAGAAGGATTTACGAGTGGAAACCTCAATGCACTAAATGAACCACTAGGAAATATCATCAAACCTTTTTTCAGGACCTATCATCTCTACACGGATTTAGGAGCCCCCTTTGCGGAATTCCATTGTAAATCATCCTCCAATTCGGACGCCGACAGTAGCAATGGCGAATATCCGCTTTACAATCACCACTTGCGAATCACGCTGGCCGATTACACGGTCGTCGATACACTTTTCTCCGGATATCAGCAAATTATCCTCAACAAGAAAATAGAACCCAACAATCTTGTTGATGCTTATACCCCTGGACTTTTTGAAGTTGTCAATGACCTCGATCTGAAAGCAGACCAGCAAGTCATGAGTTACATGTCGCTCACTTATCCTCGAAAACCCATCCTATATAACACTAAAAAAGACAAGTTTACTTTTGAGAACGACGTCCTAAGAGGATCTGTCCGAATCGAGATGAGCAATGCAAACATCAACATTCCGGATCCCATTGTATTGGTGCACGGAAGTCAACCAAAAAAGCTACTGGTTAATAATGAAAATGATACCATCCGAGCATTCGTTTCCAATTCCTCCAATGGAGTGGATCAGGAATTCATCGTGATAGATTCCAGTCAACTGATCGCGATTTCAACCCTAAAAGCCATCAATGGCAACGGTAATTTCACGGATTATGATGCCATGGATTTCAACGCTGCCGACATCATTGTCTATCACGATCAAATGGCATCAGCAAGTCTGTCATACGCTGACTACCGAGCTTCCGGCCCTGGTGGCTCCTACAATGTTGTTCGAGCAAACATTGATGAACTCTATATGCAATTTGGTGGAGGAATTCCAAAACACAATGCCGCCATTCGCCGATTCTGTCACTTTGCCTATAATAATTCCGTTAGCAAACCTCTTGCCTTAACGCTTCTTGGAAAGGGCTTCGGAATTGATAAAACGCGTTTTTCCAAAGATTTTTACAACAGCAGTCTGATTCCTCCGTTCGGGTATCCATCCAGCGACGTGGCCCACACAGCCATGCTAGAATCCAGTGGTTTTGCCCCACTGATCCCAACCGGAAGGGTGGCGGCTGAATCCGAAAAAGAACTACTGGATTACCTTGAAAAACTGAAAGAATTTGAGGCACTTCAGGATACCAATGACGTGTACGACACTCCTTCCAAAGACTGGCAAAAACAGGTGCTCCACTTCTCTGGAGGTGACACAGATGAATTGATCAATCAGATTCGCGCATACATGAACGTTTATGAGCGAAGCATTGAAGACTCTGTTTTCGGAGGAAATGTCACCACTTTTGTTAAATCGACAAGTAATCCGTACGACCCGACCATGGTAAAAACGATCAATGAGCGACTGCAGCAAGGAGCTTCCTTATTGAACTTCTTTGGTCACTCAACGGCAAGCGGTTTTGACATCAGTGTTGATGATCCCGGAAACTGGGAAAACAAAGGAAAATATCCGGTGATCTTAGGAAATGGTTGTCACGCCGGGAACATGTACAGCAGCCACGAGAAGTCCTTTTCAGAGCGGGTCGTATTACTTCCTGAAGAAGGGGCTATCGCTATGCTCGCTTCTACCAATACGGAGTTTGCCAACGTGCTCTATATCTACAATCTTGAATTATATAAGCAAATCTCCTATAAGTCATACGGACAGCCCTTTGCCAAGCAAATTCAGAAGACCATTGCCCTGTTACAGGATAGCCTTCCTCTTGGAATCGGAACAGTCATTCAAACAACCTACGCATCGGTCAACCTGCATGGAGACCCACTCGTAAAAATCAATTCTCACCAACGTCCGGAAATCGAATTGCGTGACGAAAACGTCTATTTCGAACCGGCCAACATTGACCTTTCCGTTGATACGATCGACCTGAACATTATTCTCAAAAATTTGGGACAATCGGTGATGGATAGCTTTGAAGTTGAAATCATTCGAAACTTCCCTGGAACGAATGTGGACTCGATCTATCGCTTTACCATCAATCGACTTCATTACAGCGATACAGTCACGCTCAGGATGCCCCTTCAGGCAGGAATTTCGGTCGGGATTAATGAATTCACCATTAACGTGGACCTTCCGTCATACATTGAAGAGCAGTACGATGAAACAATGAATAATCAGTTAAAGAAAACCCTTTTCCTGAAACTGGATGCCATTGTCCCAGTGTATCCCTATGAATTTGCCGTGGTTCCAGAAGATAAAATCACAATTAAAGGATCGACGCTTAATCCAATCAAAGAAGAAAAAACCTATCACTTTGAACTCGATGTTACTGATGAGTTCAATAGTGATTTCCTCAGACATTACAGCACCACGGATGTTGGTGGGGTGAAAGAAGTCCCGTTCGATCAATGGTTGGACAAAGACAACAACCCAGCCCCGCTAATTATGACGGATAGCACCGTTTATTTCTGGCGAGTGGCTACAGATAGCAACGTACTCATTTGGAGTGAAACTTCCTTCCAGTACATTAAAGGGAAAGAAGGTTGGGGACAAGACCATTTTTACCAGTACAAAAACAATCGCTTCAGTTCGATCGATTACAAGAAATCAGAATTCAAAAAGGATTTTGCACCAATCACCAAAACTATCCAGGGATTTGCGACGCATAATATAGCTTACTCACCTAGCAACTATCACTATGATATTGAAAAACTGCAAGTCGATTACGGGCAGTGTGGTGGAAAAAAACTCCTTTGTGTAGCAGTCATTGACTCTGTTTCCCTCGAACCATGGTTCACCAGATACCAGGGAGAAAACCCGGATAACAATTTCGGAAACATGAACGATGATGGAGGTTGTGCCGGTCGACCAATGGGATATTTTGCCTATATCCAGGATGATCCGCAATCCATGGCAAACTTCAACAATTTTGTAAATAATGAAATTCCCGATGGAAACTATGTCATGATCTGGACAACCGTCAATGGTTTCTTCTCGCTTTGGGATCCGTCCGTATTTACGACATTCAACAATTTGGGAGTTAATTCGTTTAGCGGAACTTCCGTCGAACGATCTTTCATCATATTCACTAAAAAAGGTCATCCGGAAACAACTTTGGAAGAACTTGTCCCACTTGATGAGGTTGGAACCACCAACTACAAGTTCAATCTCCTGACCGAAATGCATTCTACGGATTACCTGGGAACAGAAGAAGCTCCGCTCATCGGACCTGCCCAGGAATGGAAGACGGTATACTGGAAACAGTCTCCGACGGAACTGACTCCGGGAGACAGTACCAGGCTTCAAATTCAGGCCCATAACATCGATGGGGAAATCATTATGACCATTGACACCTTGTTCACAAGGAACGATTCAATCATCGATCTGAATCAATTGGTCAATGCCTCGACCTATCCGTATATTTCGCTAAAAGCAACCTTCGAAGACCGCAGCAATTTTACTCCGGCAGATCTTCAACGATGGCATGTGCTCTTCCAGCCCGTTCCGGAAGCAGCGATTGATGGCACAAACGGTTACGTCTTTATCCCAGAGAAAGACACCCTGAAGGAAGGGGAATTCTTCCAGTTTGCTGCGGATATCCGTAACATCAGCGATTATCCAATGGACTCTATCCTGGTTAACTACTGGGTGGAGGATGAAAATCGAATTCGACATTACCTTCCTCCCAAGCGACTGGATTCACTGCGTGTTGGACAAACCATTCGAGATACTGTTTCGATTTCCACACTTGGCTATGGAGGAATCAACTCTTTCTGGATGGAGATCAATCCATATAAAGAAGGAAGTTCTGGAGAAAAAGATCAACCAGAACAGTTCCACTTTAATAACCTACTTCAAATCCCCTTCTATGTAGATCGGGATGATGTAAACCCTATTCTTGATGTCACTTTCAACGGAAGACATATCCTCAACGGGGATATCGTTGATCCTCATAGTGAAATCTATATCAGTTTGAAAGATGACAACCCCTATCTGATCATGGATGACATCTCAGACACCAGTCTTTTTGGGATTTTCCTGACACACCCAGGTGGATCACAACAGCGCATTCCGTTCATTGACGGTGAAGGAAACAGTGTTTTACAGTGGGTTCCGGCAGAATCGGAACATAAACGCTTTAAGATTGTGTATCCGGCCTACTTCCCTACCGACGGAAGATATGAACTACTCGTCCAGGGATCTGATCGTTCCGGAAACTTATCTGGAGACCTGGATTACCGCATTTCTTTTGAAGTAGAACACCAATCGAGTATTACAGCACTTACGAATTACCCTAACCCTTTCAGCACCAGCACTAAATTCGTGTTTACCTTAACTGGAAGCGAAGTCCCTGATGACCTCCTCATCCAGATCATGACGATCACCGGAAAAGTGGTTCGAGAAATCACCCTGGACGAACTGGGACCTATCCACATCGGTCGAAACATTACCGAATTTAGTTGGAATGGAACAGATCAGTTTGGAGATCGATTGGCCAATGGGGTTTATTTGTACCGTGTGCAGAGTCGACTCAATGGAGAAAGCATCAAGCATCGCGATTCAGACATTGATCAGTACTTCAAAAAAGGCTTTGGGAAGATGTATCTGATGCGTTAACAAATCCTTAGAGAATCGGCTTTCCATATCTTTCGGACAAACATTTTTTATTACCTTAGCGCTTTGGGTCAAAAGCGAAAATTGAAGCGTTGCATTTACATCCTTTGTCTTTGCCTGTCTACTGTATTTTCAGTGGCTCAGAACACTTCCACCTACGGTAAATTCTATAACCAGTTTTATTCCATTGACGATTTCGGAAGTGCTGCTCAAATTTGGACCGGCACCGCTGGTTCGGATGGAAATATTTATTTCGGAAATGATGACGAAATCTTAAGCTTTAACGGCAAGACCTGGTCCAAGGTAAAGACCTGGACAGAGAAGGGAAAGAAGGATTCTGTTGCGGTGACCAAAACAAAAGTTTGTAAGCTTTTTACTGCGAGAGACGGAGTTACTTATGTTGGGCGATACAACAATTTTGGTCGGCTTACATACAACCGTAAGGGGCAGGTTGTTTATGAGCCCCTTTTTTATACGGACGAAGAGAATGCCTTTGGAAAGGTCTGGAATATCTTTGAGGATCAGGAAGGAGCCATTCATTTTATTGGGGGCAAGAAAGTATTCCGTTACCAAAAGGGAATCATTTCCACGCTAGACCCAGGAAAAGAATTTGAAAAACACGTTTGCCTGACTTCCGGATTCCTTGGCAAAGGCGCCCTGCTCACTTTCTGGCCGGAGGATATTCAGAGCGAGAATTCGCAAGAACGGAAATACGTTTACTACGATTTTGAAGCCTCTTCATTTCAAATTATAAAGCGCCCGGGAACTGCACCTCCCAATATCCGCGGAACCGCAAACATCAATGGAAGCTGGCATGTTTTCTGTGGAAATGGAGCTGTTTACAAGCTTCGAATTGAAGGAAGTAAGCTCAAATGGCTGGATAGCCCCAGCCGTTTTGACAAAGTACTCCAGGGAAACACGATCAATGCTGTCAAACTCCATGGAAAACACATTTTCGTTGCAACGGAATACAATGGGATTTTCATCCTAAACCTGGGTGGAGATCTCGTACGAATCATCAATCTTGAAGATGATCTGGCCAGTAATTCCGTGTTTGATCTATTCCTGGATAACGAAAACAACCTTTGGGCCAATCTGGACACGGGAATCCATTTTTTTGAAACTTCCTCCCCCCTCACCTACTTTGATAAGAACGACGGGATTAGTGAACGTACAGAGCGCTTCGATTTCGCCAATGGAATTGAATATATTGGGAACAATATTGACATTTTCGGAAGCTATGTACAGGATAACCACAAGAAATTCAAAAGCCTGGAGATTCTCAATGAGTCCGTCTTTGACCTACGAACCTATCAAACCAGTTTCGGCCCCAAAACACTCATCGTAGGCTACAACGGAATTTATGAAGTTGATTATGTGAGCAAAAAAAGGGAAAGAATCGCTGAAGAATATGCCTGGCGAACCTTTCAAAATCCGGACAACAAAGATGAATTTTACGTAGGACTGGAAGAATCTCTGGGACTACTCAAAATAGGAAAGGAAGGATGGACCTATGAAACAATTATCCCTGAAGTCAATGGGAACATCATCAGCCTGGCATTCCACCAAGGAAAAGTCATTTTTGGAGCAGAAAACAGAGGGGTTTTTGTATATGACCCAAAGACGAAAAAACACGACTTGATCCAGGTGAAAGGACGTGGGAAGATTCGAAGTCCCTACTACGTTCAGACCTTTAAAAACAGAGTTTACGCAGGTTTGGAAGGAGGAATTTACTACCTCTCGGAAGACATGAAATCTCTTGTTCCCTGGAAAATCCTCAACAGTAAATTCTACGCAGGAAACTCTGGTTTTCAAATCCACCGAATTTTAAATGACAACGACAAAAGATTGTGGATCGTAACGCACAGTGAGGCTGACAACTCTTTTGAGCAAGGATGGCTGGAGCTGAAGAAAACAAATGTCCTGGACCCCAGTAAGGAAAAATGGAGCTGGACATCCTGGCCTTTCGCGCTGATCACCATTCAGAAAGATGGACTGGCTTACGATATTCAAAAAGGCTATGGGGATGACATTTGGTTGAGTACCAACAAGCACATTTACCTCTTCAATCCAAATAGCTTAAAAAGTTTTAAGAAAAGCTTCCGGGTATCGATTGATGAAATCAAGGTCAACAACAAGACCATGGTATACAACCCATTCTTTGCGGATAAAATCGGAGACCTTGAATACGAAAAGAATACGCTAAAGTTTATTTTCCAGGCCAATTCCTTTATGGGAAAAGATCACATGAAGTACCGCTTCCGTTTGAAGGGAGACAGCGAATGGTCCGAATGGTCTGAATTGAACTTTGCCGAGTTCCAGAAACTTTTTGAAGGGAGCTATACCTTTGAAGTCCAGGCCAAAAACTGTTACGGATTCCTGAGTTCCGTTCAGAGTTACAAATTTAAAATTCTGGCTCCCTGGTACAGAACATGGTGGGCTTATACCATTTATACTATTGTCTTCTTCGTCTTGATCTATTTGATCATCCAGTTAAGTATTCAGCGGGTCAAGAATCAAAATATCCGACTGGAAGGAATTGTCAAAGAGCGTACCAGCGAGATTGCCGCACAGAACAAACTACTGGAGGTACAAAAAGAAGAAATTACCCAAAAGACCCGGGATATTCTGGACAGTATCGTTTATGCCAAGCGAATTCAGGAAACCATTCTCCCCACGGACCGACTCCCTCAGATTTTCGAGGAGCATTTTGTCTTCTATCGCCCGAAAGATATTGTTTCAGGAGATTTCTACTGGGCGCGTCAGAAAGGATCAAAAGCGATTTTCTCAGCTATTGATTGTACCGGTCATGGGGTTCCAGGTGCGCTGGTAAGTATTGTTGGTAATGCCGCGCTTCTACGATGTGTCAATGAGCATCGCCTGACCGAACCAGCTGAACTTCTCGACAAACTGCGTGAAATTGTGACAAAGGCCTTTGGTTCCAGTAGCCACCACGATGTCAAGGACGGAATGGACATGTCTTTATGTACGCTCGACTTCGACACCATGATCCTGAAATACGCGGGAGCCAACAACAACTGTGTGATTATTCGGGATAAAGAAATCATTGAGTTAAAGGCCGACAAACAACCGATTGGACATTTTGAGCACGCTACTCCATTCAATCAACAGGAAATTCAGCTGCAAAAAGGAGATTGTATTTATCAGTTTACAGATGGATACATTGATCAATTTGGTGGTGAAAAAGGGAAAAAACTCAAATCTCGCCCCTTTAAAAATATGTTATTGGAAGTCAGTCACCTGCCCCTGGAAGAGCAGTACGAAAAAATCAAAGACTTCTTTGAAAATTGGATCGGTTCTTACGAACAGATTGATGACGTTTGTGTATTCGGAGTAAAAGTGTAGTATGTTAAAAAAGATTTCAGCCATTTCACTCTACCTCGCTTTTGCGATGCTGGGAATCCTTGTATTGGGTTACATCCTGGAATGGTTTCATTTCATTGAAATCACCAACTACCTCCTCTTTCTCTTTGCACCACTTTGCTTGCTAATCACCATCTATTTATCCTGCTATTCTCCCATGCCCTGGAGCTTAATCTACCCAAGCATTGGATTGATCGGGAGTATTGGCTGGCTCCTGTGTTTTACAGAACATCTTGATTTTCAAAGCCACTGGAACTGGGCGTTCACTTGTATTTGGGCATCTCTCTTTCTGGCGCTCGCGGGAAGATCTTCACAGAAGAAAAACAAAATGCTCAATCTACTCATGTATCTTTGTCTAGCCGTCGCTCTGATACTTCTGTTTTTGACCGGGAAAAGTTACCTGAGCAGCCCACTTCCCATCGTCATTGCATTGTCTCTGTTTACGATCTTGTTGGTCGTTAACTATACGCTGAGAGCCAAGAAAGCCTAATTACTTTTCTTTATTCACAAAGGTCCCGAAACCGTGGATTCTCTTTTTCCAGTAACTGGATTGTTCCACATTGGTAATTACAATTCCCTTCGTTGAACTTGCATGAATCATGGTCAACTCCTCTCCTGGATCAGAAACGACGATTCCCACATGTGAAATCCTCGATCCATTGTGGAAAAAGATCAAATCACCTTTTTGAACTTCCTTTTGTTTCAATTTCACTGAAGACTCGAATTGATCCTGCGCCCTACGCGGAATTTTAGTTCCCACAGTTTCTGCCATTATATAGGACGTAAAGCCACTACAATCAAAACCATTTGGATCATTTCCCGCCCAAACATAGGGCACTCCAACTTGTTTTTTCGCGAGCTTAATGACTTGCTTACGTGTCTTCGTCCCTCCCCGCTCAACGGAAACATCAGGTAATTCCGGGTCTATCTTCTCCGGAACAACCTCTCCCTCGTTCTCAATATCCGGCACCCCATCAAAGAGTCCCAGCATCACTTCATTTAACTCCGAAAGTTGTTCTTTGCGCTCACTCCTCCTCAAATCTTCCGACCAGGAAATCAAATCCCTCCGCAAGGCGGAAACTTCATAAATATGCGCCTCAAACACGAACAAACCATCGGAGGCCGATTTAATTCCCAAAAACAGCTTCCGGGCCTCCCGAAGTGCTTCCGGATTTCTTTTGAGCCAGTACTCATTCTGAGCTAATTGAAACAAGGATAAACATCTGTAAAAGGTTGGGATTCGCGAATAATCATACTCCGGGTTATCCAAAAGTCTTCCCGATTTCCGATATACAGCCTTATAGTGCCCCTGATCATACAGCATTTCGAGTTTATCGAATTCACGAACCTGTGCCAGCAAGGAAAAGTTTAGCAGAAGTCCGAAAATGAATAAAATATGCTTGCGCGATAAGTTCATGAGCTAGCTGAAAATCAATTTAAAATTAATCATATTATCAAAACCTAAAATCCACTGATCACGGCTTTTGTTAACAAAATATAAAAATAAGACCGAAACAGCCATTTTCAGAGGCTTTTTGCAGCGAATTCTGTATTTTTAACTAAAACAAGAAGCATGACGAAATACATTTTAGTTGCCATCTCCCTCATAGTGGTCAGTTTTTCACAGGCACAGGAAGACAGCCTGAAAAACGCTCAAATCTTCAAATTCGGTGAAATACTGGATTATGTGAATCAGGCCTATGTAGATGACATCGACAATAAGCAATTGGGAGAAGCGGCTATTGTTGCCATGCTTGAAAAATTGGATCCCCATTCCAGTTATATCTCCAAAGAAGATGTCCGGGATGCCAATGAGCGAATCAATGGGAGTTTCGTCGGAATTGGAATTCGCTTCCAGATTCTGAAAGATACCCTTTGTGTTGTTGCCACCATTCCCAACGGACCATCTGAAAAACTGGGAATCCAGGCGGGAGATAAAATTCTAAAGATCGAAGGAGAATCAGTGGCTGGAATCGGCTTAAAAAATCACCAGGTCCGGGAGCGACTTTTAGGAGAAATGGGAAGCAAGGTCTCGGTGGATATCAAACGTGGAAAAAAGAAACAATTACTTCCGTTTACAATCACCCGCGACCGCATTCCGGTTCATTCTGTGGACAGCTATTATATGATCAATGATCGTACCGGTTACATCAAACTTTCCAGTTTTTCCAGAACCACTGCCAGCGAAATTGATGAGAGTATCAGGGTTCTAAAAGAGCAGGGGATGAAAAACCTGATCTTTGATCTACAAAACAACGGTGGTGGATTACTTTATGCCGCTAAAAACGTAGCCGATCAGTTTCTCTCAGGAAATAAAATGATCGTATATTCAGAAGGACGAAAGCAACCCAGAAGTCAGCTAAAAGCAGGCCAAAAAGGACGTTGGGAAGATGGACGACTCGTGATTCTGACCAACGAAAATTCAGCGTCAGCAAGTGAAATCGTTTCAGGTGCCGTACAGGATTGGGATCGCGGCTTAATCATTGGAAGAAGAACCTTTGGAAAAGGGCTCGTACAGCGCCCAATTAATCTTTCAGATGGCTCTCAATTGCGATTGACAATCGCCCGTTACTATACGCCAAGTGGACGCTTTATTCAAAAACCTTACGACGATCTGGAAGCCTATCGAAATGACTACATGGATCGCTACCTGCACGGAGAATTGAGTAATCAGGACAGCATTAAATTTGCGGATTCACTGAAACATGAAACAAGAATCACCAAAAGAACAGTTTATGGTGGTGGTGGAATCATGCCGGACATCTTTGTTCCATTGGACACCACTTCCCTCAGTGATTACTACAAGTCCATTATCCGGGGAGGTTATATCAACACCTTCGCGCTCACTTATATTGAAAAGAATCGGAATGAATTGAAAAAACAGTACCCTTCATTCGCTGAATTCAAAAAAGCCGATGTTTGCTCCACAAAATTGATGAAAAACTTCTTCGATTACGTGAAAAAGGAGAATCCGGAGCTAAAACATAACGAAAATGAATACAAGACGAGTGAGCAATTACTCAAGACGAGAATTAAAGCTGTCCTGGCACAGGACCTATGGGGTATTTCTGAGTTCTATCAGATCATTAACACAGAAAATGATGCTCTACAAGTGGCTCTGCAAACGATTGAATCAGAAGCTTACCTTGAAAAGAATCTGGCTCCATAAATTTTTATAAATTTACCTGAGAAAGCTGATATCAAATTATGAAAACCGACATTCTGATCTTATTTTCCAGTCTCCTTGTAATCACCTCCTGTCAGGAAGGAGGAAAAACATCCAACGAAAAAGACAAAGGAGAGGAATACGTTTCGGCAATTGCCAGTGGAAATGAATCCGAAGAAGAATTACAAAAACGGCTCGAAGAATACGAGAACCAAGAAGTTCAGCGGATGCTGGAGAAGCAAAAGTCCCTGACAAGCCTCAAATTCGACAAGAAGCGTCATGACTTTGGAAACGTCGGCCCCGGCTCGGATAATACCTGTGAATTTGTGGTAACCAACACCGGACAACAACCTCTGATCATCGAGAAAGTGTCAGCCAGCTGTGGTTGTACCACGCCGAAAAAGCCGGAAAAACCAATCCTGCCCGGTCAATCTGATGTTATTCAGGTTGGATTCCACCCGAAGCCAAGACAGGTAAATGAAATCATCAAGGAAGTGACCGTGGTTGCTAATACGGACCCAAAAGAATCCAAAGTGGAAATTCGGGCCTTTGTAACTGCCGCAAAATAGAATGATTTAAAGCTTTGGACACTTTTTACAGTGTGTCCCCTTCTTTTTGTATTTCCGACAACAATTCTTTTTCTTGTCGCAAATCTCAGCCAGTTCACAAAAGTGTCCGACTTTTTTAAAAGGAGACTCTGAAGGAATTTGCTTCATCTATTTAGAATAATTCTAAACAAAGGTACAAAGCTTTTTGACTTGCCACTCATTTTCGGGAAAAAAGTTTTTCACTTTACATTCCAAGAACAAGCAAATCAATGTCTTTATATTTCAAATTGAAAACTTTCCCCAGTACTTCACTGGTCAGTGTTCCCCGGTAAATGTATACCCCACTCCGAAAGCCCGGATCATTCTTAATCAAATCACCACAACCACCTTGTCCACCCATTTCTAATAGGATTGGTGAAAAGATATTGGAGATTGTAAATGAAGCGGTCCTGGAAACCCTGGATGCAATATTAGGAACACAATAGTGAATCACATCATGTTTGACAAAGGTCGGATTATTGTGATTCATGATCCTGGAAGTCTCAAAACAACCGCCCTGATCAATGCTTACGTCCACAATCACGGAACCCGCTTTCATATCCGAAACCATCTTCTCAGTCACCACACATGGAGTTCTTCCAAGTGGAGCTCTTAAAGCGCCAATGACGACATCTGCTCGCCGAATTGCCTTCGCTAATACCTTCGGTTGAATCACCGACGTAAATATGCGTTTGCCAATATTACTCTGTAATCTTCTCAAACGCGTGAGTGAATTGTCAAACACCTTGACGGATGCTCCTAGACCTGTGGCTGCCTGCACAGCATACTCGGCCACGGTTCCAGCACCGATTACCACGACCTCTGTCGGTTGTACTCCTGTAACTCCACCAAACATCAATCCTTTTCCCGAATGAAACGAGGACAGTAATTCTCCCGCAATCAAAATAGACGTTGTCCCAGCCAACTCTCCCATGGAACGAACCACAGAATAGACCCCTTCTTCATCCTGCATGTAATCCCAGGCAATCGCCGTTACCTTTTTCTGCATCAATTTTTGCAAGATCACTTTCGGTTGAACAGACAACTGAAGGGCCGAAATCAGCGTCTGATTTCCCTTCATCAACTCCACCTCATCTTCCGAAGGCGGTGCCACTTTAAAAATCAGATCACACTGAAAAATTTCCTTGCGATCATAACAAATCTCTGCTCCGGCCTCACTGTATTCCGTATCAGAAAAATAAGCATGCTCACCACTTTTTGATTCAATCAAAACTTCGTGGCCGTTGGCTACCAAAAGTGAAACTGCTTCCGGGACCAAAGCAACTCTCCTTTCCTGAAAGGAAATCTCTTTGGGAATCCCAATTTGTAGTTTTGCTTTTTTCCGTGCCACCTCAAGCATTTCCTCCTGAGGAACCAGGCTGCCTTCCTTAATCAGGCTCTTTAAAATTTCGGGATTCGTTCTCATGCTGTTACATCAGGCTCTACTGCGAATATACCACCTTTCAACGACTTTGCAAAATCCCCAAAATCCCTTGAAAATCTACTGTTTCAGCAATTGCTTCGTATATATACGTCCTCCTGCATTCACTTCTACCAGATACATTCCCCTGGGCTTTCCTGTCAGATTTAGTTCGGAGGTAGCATAAGAACTATGCATTTGCATCGCTTCTTCCAGGACCACTCTCCCCTGTAAATCAAGCACTCTCAGGATGGCCTCTCCCCCTTTCAAGCCTCCCAGGTCTATCTGTACGATATCTGTCGTGGGATTCGGATATACGAAAAGATCATCGTTTGCATTTTTCTCCTCTACTTCCAAATAGTCTAAGCCAACCGAGAAGTTAAAGCGATGATAATGTCCGAAATCTCCAGGGAAGGATTCAAATACAGAACCTCCCGTATAACGCAACCTGAAAGAACCTGCAGATTCCCCCTCATACTGGTTCGATGCCCAAAAAGAAATTCCATCGTGATCGGAATCTTCTAATACAATGCTATAGCAACCCGGATCCAGGTTAAAAGTATCGCGGTACTGGGTGGTATTAGTCATATTCGTTCGTTCAAAAACGACTTCCCCATTGTCCTTCAGAAGGGTGTATTTGTTCTCCGAGGCCTTATTATTTGTTGTAAACCAAACAAAAAACTCACCACTTACGATCTCCGGTGATTCAAAGCGTGTGATGAACTTATTGTTGTTAAAGTATTCATCCTGAATCGAAGCATCTTCAATATCTATGATCTCCGCCGAGAACGTGTATAGCCCCTTCATGCCACTCCACCAACTCACGTCAGGAATTGGAATTTCGACAATTTCTTTCTCTAAAAAGGCCAGATTTCCCGTCCATTCATAGTTGACCAGGCGATCCGGATTGACCCAGCAGCTAATTGTACACTTTGTCAAGGGCTGCTCTCCAGTGTTCTGAAGAATCACTCTTGGGTAAGAACAGGTAGGATTGTACTTCCCGTAATACTCGTAATTATTCGGATTCAGCACATCTATAATCGCCGCATCATGTTGAAAGTTTGGTGCCGAATAGGAAATTAAGTCCATGGCAACAATGTAATTTCCATTCCCCTGATCCTGATCGTTTGCTGGTACATCCTCGATGTCATAATCAATCGTCACGGTTTGTCCCGGACTAACCAAGGGGGTCAATTCGTGATCAAAATCTTTCACCATATCCCCTGGACACCATCCTTCACGAGCATAAGGCCAGGTTCCTCCCTGTCCGGTATTTGGATTATCACCACATTCATTGTACTGCCAGATTTCCCAGTTAAACTGTGACTGCCCGTTAATCAGAATCTGGTGAGTTTTCGGGTCCCACTCGCAACAGTTCACCGATCCATTGTGTCCGTGTCCGGTGAATCTTGTTTTGATCTTAAACTGACTCGAAGTATCTGCCAACTGAACATCTACAGCACTTAAAACTGCATCCTGATCCATATCGGCATATTTATACGATTTGAAATCAGACCAGATCGCCTGTCTATTATGCACGTCTCTTGGAGGAATCCCTTCGATAAAAGCAAAACGTAAGTCAAGCAGTTCTTGTGTATTGTGTGCTGCCAGATCAACCGCTCCGCGTAAGTACTGATGATAATCGGTCACATCGTACACATAACTGAATCCGTCTGCACCCAAATCAAATCCAATCCCATAAGGCGTGATGTACCTCCCTATTTCCACATCATTGACACGCTCCACTGGTTTCTCATAGTAACTCACTTCCCCATTACTCAATTGCATGGTTCCGGCAAAAGGAGTTTGAGAAATCACATCTCCCGCCGGATTATAGGTCAATTCGTTTCCTTCCTGAACTAGTAACTGCACCTCACTAATCTCCAAATGTCTTCCAACCGGAGCGTACTTGTATAGAACTCCCGGCTCCTTTGGAGTGCTCATATTCACTAATACCGATGCTGATGATCCCGATGTTCCCTGCCCCAATTCCATCTTTGGTCTGAGAGACACCTGTTCATGTCCCACTTGAGGATATTCATCCCACCGAATCATTCCTTCTGTGGAGTGCATCAAATAGCGCTTATTATCCGAACGACCCACCGTATAATTTACCTCGTCAAAATCATGATACAAAATCAGATCAGACCAATTTGGGTGGTTTGCATCCGGCTTTTTTCGGTACCATTCCTGAATCGTTGCCTGACTCAATGCCGCTCCATACATTTGCACTTCATCCAACTTCCCTTTCCAGTTATTCTGATGGTTTTTGTTAGCTCCAATCACCAAACGATGCAGGTAACCAACATCTCTATTTTTTCCAGTCCCTGAATGCCACAAGGTTCCGTTTTTATAGATTGTCATGGTTCCTGCCGATTGATCTTTGACAAAGGCCCAATGATTCCATTCGTTGTCTATTTCATTTATTGACATGGCTTTCGAAATCCGGTCGTATCCTCCCTGAACACCTGCATCAAAGTAGAGTGTATTGTCACTCCATGGCAGGTGAATATTCAAAATTCGGTTGTTCAGCGTGTCATACGCCTCCAGCACAGAAGTATTTGTCCCAGCAGATCCACTTCCTTTTGCCCAAAAACTCACGGTCATGGCACCTCCAACATAGCTGTCTGAAAAAGAAGAGAGTGAAGAAGCGGTACCATCAAAATTCAGGTAGCCATTTCGTCCAGTATAATTCAGAGCGGTATTTGTGCCTGCATCTTCCGAATCAAACAATAAATTTGAGCCATCACCCATTGGATTTTCATAGAAAAATTCGATCACCACATTGGAAACGCCATCCCAAGTAAAGGCCTGCATAAAATCAAGTTCATTTCGACCAACTTTTAAGGCAGCGGAACTTCCATTAGCCCCTCTGGAGGAACGATAGACTTCCGTGAATCCATCGGTTTCAAAGCTTGTCAACTCTGTGTTTGATGTCAATTTCATATAAATGCTCGGAAAATTTAAATCTCCGCTAGCCCCCAGATTATTCACTGAAAGTGCTAGTGCCTGAATTTCTCCAACTTGCACGCCTGCGTTCGTCAATTCATCCGCTGTGAGCAATACCTGGAAACGATTTCCGTGCAGCGATCTTTGAAATGGATATTCCGATGTTTTTAGTGTACTGCCTGGATTTACCTCAGAGAAAGACAATATTTGTCCTCCCATGCTGGCCTCCGTTCGCTGGTAGGTATCAAATACACTTGCAGGAAACGATAGATAAGAAATACTCTTAGGTTTTTCCAGGTTGATTTGGTAGAGACTATCCCGAACCATGGTCGAATCATAAATTCCGGTATGATCAAAAACACGTGTATAAGTCAAGTAATCCCATTCACCACAGTTGTATTGATCCCAGGGAGTCAAGGGACTACATTTCAACTTATAGTACATCAGCACTTTCTCAAAGCGCTTTCCATTTAAGCTTTCTGGAAAATCAAAAATAGCCCTCCGTGTAGAAATGGAATCAAAACTGAAGGTTTGTACCCAGGTAGTATCCTGAGCAAAAGAAAAAAGTGTTCCCAAAAAGAAACTTATCAACAAGAACCGCTTCATGCTAAATCATTTTAGTTTGATTGCAAATCTAAATCTCTGAAAGCACAAGTGCAATGCGAGCTTTACCTATTTTGAAGCCATTCTTAGAAACCTATTATTTATTTAAATTTTCAAACTACACCCACCCTTTTTAAGGGGTCATTGTTCAAAAAACATCATTTTTACCAGGTATGCCCCTCATTTTTTAAGTAGATTTGCAAAATCAAACAAAAAATCATGGCAAGCAAAAGAGAAAAAGCTTATCAGGACATGTTGGGACGGAGCCCCAAACACATCCAATTCAATGGGAAAAATTCCGATTTATACGGAAATTCCGTGTTTCACCACGACGTCATGCGCGAATACCTCCCCTCAGACGCATTTGATTCGATCATTGAGGCAATCCAAACCGGAGCTACCTTAGATCGTAAAATTGCTGATCAAGTGGCCTCTGCCATGAAAGATTGGGCCCTCACTAAAGGAGCCACTCATTACACACACTGGTTTCAACCTTTAACCGGAGCTACTGCCGAAAAACACGATGCCTTTTTCAAACCAATCGGACCTGGAAAGGCCATTGAACGCTTTGATGGAGATTTACTCGTTCAGCAAGAACCAGATGCTTCTTCTTTTCCAAACGGAGGAATCCGAAACACTTTCGAAGCCAGAGGATATACGGCCTGGGACCCTTCTTCTCCAGCTTTTGTCATTGGAAAGACACTTTGTATTCCAACCATCTTTATCTCTTACACAGGAGAGTCGCTTGACTATAAAATGCCTTTACTAAAAGCATTGCATGCAGTGGATAACGCAGCCAGCGAAGTTTGCCAGTATTTCGACAAGCAAGTCACCAGAGTAAATGCCACTCTGGGATGGGAACAGGAATACTTCCTGATCGATCAGGCCTTATTCAATGCCCGACCTGACATCATGATGACTGGACGTGCACTCTTCGGACATTCGCCAGCCAAAGGACAGCAACTGGATGATCACTATTTCGGATCAATTCCTGAACGTGCCACGGCTTTTATGCGCGAATTTGAGACGGAAGCCTTATTGCTTGGTATCCCCGTGACCACAAGACACAATGAAGTCGCTCCCAATCAATTTGAATGTGCCCCGATTTTCGAAGAATGTAACCTTGCGAATGACCACAATCTCCTGTTGATGGACTTGATGGAAAAAATTGCGCAAAAGCATCATTTCCGGGTACTCCTCCACGAAAAACCTTTTGCAGGTGTCAATGGTTCCGGGAAGCATAACAACTGGTCCCTGGGAACAAATACGGGAGTCAACTTACTTGCTCCAGGTAAAAATCCCAAATCCAACCTGCAATTCCTGACATTCTTTGTCAACACAATCAAGGCCATTCATGACTACTCGGATATCCTAAGAGCGAGCATTGCCTCCGCCGGGAATGACCACCGTCTGGGTGCCAACGAAGCTCCTCCAGCCATCATCTCCGTATTCATCGGAAGTCAACTTTCCCAGGTTCTGGACGACCTGGAGAAAAGCGTGAAGGCAGGAAAAATGACACCGGAAGACAAAACGGAACTCAAATTGAACATTGGAAAAATTCCACAAATCCTGTTGGATAACACGGATCGCAACCGAACTTCTCCCTTTGCTTTCACTGGAAACAAATTCGAATTCCGAGCTGTCGGATCTTCTTCCAACTGTGCCTCAGCCATGATTGCACTAAACACGATTGTCGCCAAACAATTGCGTGTATTCAAGAAAGAAGTGGACAAACGCATCGCTTCCGGAGAAGGGAAAGATGAAGCCATCCTCAAGCAACTTCAAAAAGACATCAAAGCCTCCAAAAAGATTCGTTTCGAAGGAAATGGATACAGTGAGGACTGGGTCAAAGATGCAACGAAACGAGGATTGTCCAACTTAAAGGATACTCCACGAGCACTGGAGGTATGGGGCCATAAAGAAGTTAAAAAGCTCTTTGCTGAACTGGAGATCTTGACTGAGCGCGAACTCGAAGCCCGTCAGGAGATCGAATACGAAAAGTACATCCTAAAAGTGCAGATTGAAGCACGCATCATGAATGACATGGCTCAAAGTCACATCATTCCGGCAGTCATCGACTATCAGAACCGAATCATCAAAAATATCCAGGGACTAAATGATGTTCTCGGAGCCAAAGCTGCCAAAGAGGCCGGAAAAACACAACTCCTGATTCTGGAAGATTTATCCCGTCACCTCAATGAACTTAAGTCGAACTGTGACCAAATGCTCCTGGCACGTAAAAAAGCCAATAAACTGGATCATGCTGCGGAAAAAGCCACCGCTTATTGCGACGAGGTTAAAAAGTATTTTGAACCTATCCGCTATCACGCCGACAAACTCGAACTCCTGGTCGATGACAGCCAATGGCCTTTGCCAAAATTCAGAGAAATTCTTTTCGCCAGATAGAAGGAAATCCTTTAACTAAAAAATCCCGTCGCTAAATGACGGGATTTTTTTATCATACACTTATAGTAGATGCTGTTCTTCGTTAAAGCTTGATTACCCGCTGGGTGATTCGTTGCCCCTTCCACGCATACTCTAACAAATAGATTCCAGGTCGGTAGTTCTCAAAATCAAGCGTGTTCTTTTGTTGATTGAGTTGATAGGTCCCCAGAACTTGTCCGCTTAGCGCATAAACATGAACTTCGGTCAACTGATCGGATAATCCGTTCACATATAACTGCTGCCCTCCTTTTACTGGATTCGGATAAACTACCAAAGCCTCCGTGCGCTCCTTGGCCGTCAGTCCGCTGGTTGATTCTATTGTACACAAGTTGACTGAGGTATTTGTGATGATCGGCTCATTGAAATCAAAGTAGATGTACGCTGTATTATGGATTTCATCATTCAACTCCATCGCTGCTTTCGGCTTGATCTTATAACTCACGTGTCCCTGCGAACCCTGAGGATCAGACATACTATCCGGCAAATTGATATTCGTAAACTTAAATAGCAGGCGATGTCCCTCCAACATCGGCAGTACTTCATGACTCGATTCAATCACCTGAAACGTACTCAAATCCAACTGTTGATCCAGGGTATCTACTAACAACACATTGATCGCCTCGGCATTTCCGGTATTTTGAAAATGGATGGTATAGCGGAATTCATCTTCGTAACCTGGCTCTACCCGCATTGGCCAGGTATCCTTTTTGTTGGGGTCGTAAGAATTAACGACTTCAAAACACTGTTCCATGAAATTATTCGCTAAATTGATATCCCCGGCCGGAGGAGTAATCATGGCTTCCATGCAAATCCAATCCCCGATTTGTGCCGTTGTGTCGACTAAAATATCGAAGCACACATGACGTAAGGGCTCATGTTGAAAGTTACTATCCACATAACTGATCAAAACAGTATCCCCATTTACGAAATAAGGATATTCCGGCAGGTTGTCCGTTAGCAAATCAAAATTTCCCCAGGCCTTGATGTCCACTCGCACCAGACTGTCTGTTTCGGATTGCCAGCCCGAAGCACAGTTCAATTGTTCCACATAACTCACATCGTCAATTGTTGCACACATTACACTTTTGATTCCAGGGCGCAAAAGTCCACCTGAGAGATTTCTTAACCTCAAATCAAAAGAGTCCACCTGTGCAACTATCAGTGTATCACACTTTAACTCGACATCAAACGACGCATGATTATTGGAGGCATCAAAAACGATGTCAAAAACGTGATCCTGATTCACACAACTTTTACGCAAAGTTATTTCATTGGTATCCAAAACAACCCGATAAGATCCGTCAGGCACACTAAATGAATAAACACCATCCTTATTTGTGTATCTTTTCTGCAAAAAATTTCCCTGATCATCATACAATGCAACCGGCATTCCGAACAAGGCAATATCCGAATTCGCATCATAGATACAACTTTCGTTCAAATCCCGATAGGTAATCCCACTAATCACATTTGTATTTGAAGAGCAATTGTTTGGATTTGATACCCCAACCATGCCACAAACCTGATCAGCCTCATACAAACACTGAAGATCCATTCCGGGAACAAAGTTGGGATGACATTTCCCCCAAAAATCAATAGCTGCAGATTGCAAAGTTACTGGGTACTCAGGCAAACATTCATTATAACAAGATAATTTCAATTCGATCAGTTCAGGAGGAAAGTAAGTAATATGTCTGGCTCCGATGTCAAGGGACTTTAAATGTTCAGGAAGTTTAAAAATGGTGTCCATAAACGTATTACAATCAAAAATCCTCAATTTATTAATTTCCTCTGGCAACTTATATTGGAAGCTCATATCAAACTTATCAAACAAAGCGACTACCTCGACTTCCTTTAATTGAACACAATGACGGAAATCAGGAAAAATTGATTTTTCCTGAAAATAAGCCTGCGCCTGGTAGTATCTTTTGAGGAATTTAGGGATATGAGTTATGTACTTTGAATTCGTGTTGTACAAGAGAATTTCTTCTAAACTATCTGGTAAATCCCCTAACTCTAACTCATCATTGCAATCACTAGCAACTAGTTTTTTCAAGCCGGCCGGAAACAATAATTGTCCATTGACTGCCGCCCCTTGAAACTCCAAATGTTCTACAGTTTTAGGTATATATACTCCCCCGGGAATCGGAGGAGCAGTTCCTATAC
>SBGX01000002.1 GCA_006226425.1 Bacteroidota bacterium
CTGATAAGGGTTCTCAATGAACTTCTCTGCGGTCAGTTCAGGCTGATTCAGATAACCTCGGGCCACCTGAGTTCCTCCAATGTGGAGTTCTCCGGGCACGCCAACCGCCTGTAATTGCAGTTGTTCGTTCAAGACCAGCAATTGGGTGTTCCAAACCGGCTTACCGATAGGAACCAATTGATCATGCGCCTGTGTTTCATAGTAACTGACGTCTACCGAAGCTTCTGTTGGTCCGTAGAGGTTATGAAGTTCAGCATTCAGTAATTGATGGTGCTTTTGAACATATTCAGGACTTAGAGCTTCTCCACTGGCAAAGATTTGCCTGATTGACTTGAGTCGACTTTGATTAGCCTCATTTATTCCTCCCAGGAAAAGTTTGAACATACTCGGCACAAAGTGAAGCACCGAGACCTGGTGTCGCTCAATATGATCAATTAGAAGTGGTACGTCAGCAATCACTTCTTTGCGACACTGAACGAGTTTTGCCCCGTATGAAAGCGTCATAAAGAACTCCCAAACGGAAACATCGAAGGTGTATGTGGTTTTTTGTAGTACAGTTTCCTGTTCACTAAAGCCATAATGTTCCTTCATCCACTGGATTCGGTTGATCACCCCCCGATGCTCCAACATTACTCCCTTTGGATTTCCGGTAGAACCGGAAGTGTAGATCACATACGCGAGATTGTCTGGAGTCATTCGGGTAGCCGGACTACTTTTCGTTCCTTCGAACCATGATTTCTCAGATAAGTTTAGCTGGCGAATCCCCTGATTTTCTAGTGTCAAATCACGATCACAGAGCACGACTTTGGCCTGACTATCCTGAAGCAGGTATTGCAATCTTTCAGACGGAACCTGCGGGTCAATTGGCATATAAGCTCCACCGGCTTTATGAATTGCCAACATGGCAATGACCATTTCAAAACTTCGCTCAAGTACTAACGGAACCAGTTGATCCGACTCCACACCATGGGAAATGAGGTGATGAGCCAGTTGATTGGATCTTCGATCCAGTTCTCGGTAGGTCATTTCCTCAGATTCAAAGACCAGGGCAATGGCTTCTGGATTTCTAGCTACCTGTCGATCGAAGAGGTCTTTAAGGGTGACTTGATCTTCAAATTCGTGCTTTGTCTCATTAAACTCAAGCAGGATTTGTTTCCGTTCGTCCTGATTCAGGATATTGAGCAGGCCAATCTTCTTATCCGGTGCCTCAATTAATTCTTGGAGCAGGTGCACAAAATGCCTGGACAAACGCTCGATCGTCTCCTGTTTGAACAGGGAATTCGCATACTCGAAATCCAGGTGAATGGAGTCTCCATCTTCAAAGGCTTGAAGACTCAGGTCAAACTTCGCCACGCGACCACTTGATTCTACTGTCTCGAATTCCAATCCTCCTGCATTCAGCTTCGTTTCTTGAACATTTTGGAGAACAAAGAAGGCATCAAAGAGGGGAGATCGACTCAAATCTCTTCTCAAATTCAGTTCTTCAACCAATTGGTCAAAAGGGTACTCCTGATGTTCAAATGCATTTAGACTTAAGGTCTTAATCTCTGAAAGATATTGGCTAAAACTTTTCTCCTGTTCGGGAGTACTTCGCAAGGCCAGTGTATTCACAAAGAGTCCGACCATGTCTTCCAGGTCATGGTGTGAACGACCTGCAACCGGTGTCCCAACGATCAAGTCATTTTGTCCGCTGTATTTCGCTAACAGGATTTTATATGCCGAAAGAAGCAACATAAACAGCGTCACGCCCTGTTTTTGAGCTAACTGATTTAACTGCTTACTCAATGCTGAATCCAAATCAAGTCTGACGGCGCTTCCCTCGAATTTTTGGTTGCCCGGACGCGCAAAATCGTAAGGCAAATTGAGTATCGGAATCTCATCCTGGAACTGAGTGGTCCAGAACTTGCTCATATTCTCAAATACCCCTGAATTAAAACGTTTATTTTGCCACTCAGAGAAATCAACGTACTGCAAATTGGAAGGAATGAGTTCCTGTCCACTGTAGGCCTGAATTAGATCTCGGAGAATCAATGAAGAAGAAACACCATCCGAAATGATGTGATGACTATCGAGCAGTAAGTAGTGTTCCTTATCGGTCACTGATGCCAATCCCAGACGAATGAGCACCTCATTCTCCAAATCAAAGGCTCGGATAAAGGCAGCGAGTATTTCCTCCGGACTCTTATTCTGTGCATCGATTACTTCAAGGGAGGTCGTCGCTTGCCCTTTCACGATCTGCACTGCTTCCTGATCAATCAATTTAAAGTTCGTTCTAAGCGAATCATGTTTCTTGACCAACTCTTTGAAGGCTTTTGTCAGCTTTTCTTTTTCAATTGATCCTTTGACACGGATGATGCCCGGCATGTTGTAAGCAGTTCCTTCCGGATTAAATTGCTGGAGTAGGAACATCCTTTTTTGCGCTGCAGAGGCAGGGTAGAAGTCTTTTTCTACTGCCTTTGAGATTCCTTGAAACTGCTGTGTTTCAGTGGATTCAATTACTTGACTCAGACTTTGAACAGTTGGATGACTAAAAATATCCTGAAGCGAAAGCTTTACCTCAAACTCCTTTTGGATTCGAGCACTGAGGATCATGGCTCTCAGGGAATGCCCTCCTAGGTGAAAGAAGTGATCGGTGATCCCAACTTGCTCCTTTTGAAGCAGTTCTTCCCAGATCGTAATTAATTGTTCTTGCGTTTCATTTTCTGCTGGAAGATAGACTTCTCGTAGCTCATGATCATTTGGTTCGGGCAATAATTGTCGATTCAACTTTCCGTTGGAAGTCAGCGGGATCTCATCTACTCGAATGAAGTAGGAAGGAATCATATAGTCTGGTAGGCTACCAGCTACTTCTTTGCGAACCGACTCAGTATCCAACTCTTTATCAGAGATATAATACGCACAAAGGTATTTGCTTTTATCCGCTGACTCCCGATCAATAACGACAAGCTGATTGATGGAAGAAGCGCTTTTCAGGACAGACTCAATCTCTCCCAATTCGACACGATATCCTCGAATTTTGATTTGCTGATCAACTCGGCCCAAATATTGCATTTCACCGTCGGGAAGCCATTTAACTAAGTCCCCGGTGCGATACATTTTTCCTTCTCCTATAAAGGGATCATCCAGGAATCGTTCTTCATTCAGTTCAGGACGCTCATAATAACCTTTTCCAACCCCAGCGCCGGAGATAAACAATTCTCCAACGGCACCAGTAGGGAGCAATTGTAGTCCAGAAGATAAAACGTATGCATTTGTGTTGGCTATAGGTCTACCAATGGTGATTTGATGATCTTCTGGAAGAACTTCCTTGACGATACAACCAACCGTAGTTTCTGTTGGACCGTATTCATTGTATATTCGACAGGATGTGACATGCTGACGAAGCAGGGAGACCTGATCGACACTTAGTTGTTCTCCTCCCAAAATAGCGACCTTTAATGGAGCCTTTTCAACATCTAGGTGACTGAGGAGTGCCAGATGAGAAGGAGTCAATTTGATGGCATTGACCGAACTATCGGCCTGGAACAAATTTCCGAGAATTTCGGACATATCCATTTCCTTTTCATAGATATGAATTCCACCACCGAGACTTAAGGTTGTGAAAATGCTGGTAATGGTTAAATCAAAGGATAGTGACGTGAAAAGCGCAAATTGTGGCTGAATTCCTTCGAAATAATAGTCATTCGCCCAGGAAATGTAATGATTCAGGTTTGCATGCGTTAACTCACAACCTTTCGGGCGTCCAGTTGATCCGGAAGTATAGATCAAATAGGCCAAATCAGATGTACCTGGTTTGGAGAGGGCAACTGTTTCATCGATCTCTTTTTTCAATAGTTCGTCCAGCGTGAAATAGTTTTTCTCGTCTGTGTACCTTGTATCACAGAGAACCATTCGAACATTCGCGTCGTCCCGGATATAACTTATTCTTTCCTCAGGATAAGCGGTGTCGATTGGGACATAAGCCGCTCCCGCTTTTAGAATCCCCAGCATACTGATAATCGGATTAAACGAACGATCCATAAGGATGGCAACACGTTGACCGGCTGTGACACCATAACATTGATTCAGTACCTTGGCCAAACGATCTGAACGCTGATCCAATTCCTGGTAACTCATTCGTTGTTCTCCGAAAATCAGTGCACTTGATGCTCCCTGAACCGTTACCTGGTCTGCTATTTTCTTCAGGATACTTTCCTGCTCAATTTGTTTTCTAATCCCGGAAGAAAGCTTCAGAATTTGCAGATTTTCTTGCTGATCGAGGATTTTTAGTGCTCCAATCTTTGTTTGCGGTGACTGAATAACTTCCCGAAGTAATTGGACAAAATGTCGCGATATTTTCTCTGCACTTTCTCTTTTAAAGAGGGAAGTAGCATATTCCAGGGAAATGGCTATTAGTCTTTCCTCTTCGGTCACCTCCATGTTTAAGTCAAACTTGGCGATTCTTCGATCCGGAATGATAGTTTCGAAACTCAAATCCTTGCTTTCCAGCTTTGTGCGATCTGTATTTTGAAGTACCAGGAAAGCATCAAACAAAGGGTTTCTACTCAAATCTCGTCTGAGATCAAGCTCTTCAACCAATTGATCAAAAGGATAGTCCTGATGTTCGAAAGTTTCCAGGCTACGTTCCTTCATTTCGTTTAGAAATTGTGCGAAGGATTTTTCACCTTCAGGGTATGCTCGAATGGCCAGGGTATTCACAAACAATCCGATGAGCTCATTCAGATCATGATGTGATCTCCCTGCCACCGGAGTACCAACAATAATGTCGTCCTGTCCGCTGTAACGTGAGAGCAGGACCTGATAGGCTGCCATGAGGACCATAAACAGCGTGCTGTTGGAGTACTGAGCGAATTGCTTTAAGGAGTTTGTCAACTCTTCATCTAATTCAAAACGGACAACATCTCCTTCAAACACCTGATTGAGTGGTCTTGGATAGTCATAAGGTAGATTGAGCACTGGAATTTCTCCATCCAGATGTTTGAACCAAAATTCTTTAGACTTTGACAAAGTTCCTGCCTCGAATCGCTGATTTTGCCATTCGGAATAGTCAACATACTGTAAATGGAGTGGGGCGAGTTCATGATTTCCATAAGCACTCAAAAGATCAGCCAATAAAATAGCTCCTGAAGCACCATCCGAGATGATGTGGTGCGTATCCATGATCAGATAACGCTCACCATTATCCGTTTCGACGAGTCCGAGGCGAATCAATGAATCCTTTTCAAGATCAAATGGTCGAATAAAGTTTTCCAGTATTTCTTCCGGCTTCTGATTCTTTGCATGGATCCGTTCAATAGTGACCTCTACCGGACCGTTTACAAACTGAACAGGTTCCTGGTCGATCAATTTAAAGTTTGTTCGGAGTGATGCGTGTCTTGCTACTACTGAGTTAAAGGCTTTATTTAGTCGATCTACCTGTAAATCACCTGTGACCCTGACCATTCCCGGCATGTTATAGGCGGTACTATCCACCTCAAACTGCTGTAGTAGGAACATCCTCTTTTGAGCCGATGACATTCGGTAATATGCTGCTATAGCCGCCTTTGGAATTTGCTCAAATGAAGAATCTGACCCCTGGGCATCAATTTCCCTTGATAGTTCCCGGATCGTCGGGGCTTCAAAAACAAGGTTCAATGGTATTTTTACTCCAAAAACTTTATGTATTTGAGTTCCTAGTCCCATCGCCTTCAGGGAATGTCCGCCAAGGTCGAAGAAATTATCCAACACACTCACTTCTTCCAGCTCCAGCAGTTGTTGCCAGATCTGAGCCAATTGTTGCTCTGTGTTCGTTTCTGGAGCAACATATTTTCGGGTGTCGCTAAAATCAGGATCGGGGAGGGCCTTGCGATCAACTTTCCCGTTTGGCGTTTGAGGTAATTCACTCAACTCCATGAAGTACTGAGGAACCATGTATTCAGGCAATTTTTCCTGAAGATGTGCCTCTATTTCATCCACAGTGACCGGGGAGCTACTGGCGTAATAAGCACACAAGACCTTGACTCCGGACAGTTCACGATCAACAACCACGGCTTCTTTCAATTTGTCTAACTGAAGGAGACGTGTTTCAATTTCTCCTAATTCGATCCGGAAACCTCTGATTTTTACTTGATGATCCAAACGCCCGAGGAATTCTAGGTCTCCCTGTTCTCTCATGCGCACCAGGTCACCAGTGCGGTACATGCGCTTAACACCTGGGAATGGCTCTCTTACAAATCGTTCTTCCGTCAATTTGGCTTTGTGCAAATACCCACGGGCCAACTGTTCACCAGCCAGACATAACTCTCCGGGCACTCCTTTTGGTACGAGTCTTAGCTGCTGATCGACCACAAACACCTGTGTTTGTTCAATAGGCACCCCGATCAATTGTCGCTCATCTAGTTCGTCAATAATGAAACAGGTACTGTAGGTGGTGTCCTCAGAAGGGCCATACAGGTTGCGGACTTCTATCCGATCAAACTCCAGTTTTTCTTTGATTGTGAAGGAAACAGGTTCCCCACACATATTAACCGCATTCACATGACTAAAGTCCTCTTCGGCCACGACCAACTCGTGAATTACGGAAGGAACGGAGTTCAATAAAATGTTCTTTTCCTGTTTCAGGTATTTTGGAATCTCCAGACCAGATTGCAACAAACGGATTCGTTTCCCGGCTTGTAAAGAGTAAAAGAACTCGTATACAGAAAGATCGAAGGAATAAGAGGTTCCTGCAAAAACGACATCAAATGGAGTTTTTTGGAATTCATTATTTGACCAGGACACAAAGCTGCTTACATTTCCTCGCGTTACGGCAACTCCTTTGGGAAGTCCCGTAGAACCGGAAGTATACATCACATAGGCCAATTGTGACTTATCGTATTTCCTTTGGATGCTTCCTGCTTCTTGAGTCGCTTCTAATAATTCTTCATAATTCAATTGCTCACCGGAGTATTGAATCCCTTCCAATTCCATGTTTCCAATCAGTAGCGAAGTTTTACTGTCTTCCAGGACATAATTGATTCGGTCTTTCGGATAATTCGGATCGAGTGGGAGGTAAGCACCTCCGGCTTTTAGGATTCCCAAAATGGTGATCAACATACTTTCCGAACGTTCGAATAGCATAGCGACAATGGCATCCTGATCAATTCCTCGCTGAACCAGTGCCTGAGCTATTCGCCCGGAAAGCTGATCGAGTTCATGGTAGGTCCAATCGCGATCTTCAAAACTGAGGGCCAGGTCCTCCGGATGCTCTTTGGCCCAGCTCATAAACGATTCAATGAAATCGGGATTCTGGTACTCAGGTAAATTTAGAGAGGATTTGAGCAATTCATACTCCTCCTGGGCGTTCAGGATTTTTAGTTCCGGTAAGGTCACCGATGGATTCTCGATCACCTGTTCCAGAAGGTGTAAAAATTGTCCTGAAATACGTTCTATGAGCCTGCTGTCGTATATCGAAGAGCGGTAATCAAAGTTGATTTTTAAGTCCTTACCCGGAACCAATACGAGGCTTAAATCGTAATTCGTCTGTTCCAGCGTTTCTGTTCCTACAATTTCAAAGACCTGTTTTTTGTTCCCGGAAACACTCCCGACTTCAGACATCGGGAAGTTTTCGTAGATCATCAGGTTGGTGATCAGATCTTGTTTTAACTCGCTCAGATTCTGGATTTTGGCCAGGGGATAGTGCTCAAAGTTTAATTTTTCAAGAGCCTGTTTTTGAAGTTCGCTGACCAATTGCTCAAAACTTTGTTGCTGGTTCTGAATTCGTACAGGGACCGTGTTGATAAACAATCCGATCATATCTTCAACTCCTTCCAGTTCGGATGGCCTTCCGGACACGACCGAACCGAAAATGATATCATCCGAATTGTTATAACGCTGAAGCAGGATTCCCCAAATGGCCTGTAGCACATTATAAGGAGTCGCTTTTAGTCCTTGTGCTAGTTCCTGTACTTTCCCAAAATAGTCTTCATTGATGGTCAAGGTGTGCCTTTCGATGAGATCATTCCGGTCGGATTCTTCTTTGACGGGGAGTTTAACGTGCTGATCATAGGATCTCAGGAATTCACTCCAAAATTCTTCCGAACGCCGATCATCCTGCTTCGCCAACCATTTAATGTAGTCAGCGTACTTTTTCGGACGAGGGAGTTTGAATTCAGATTGATCTACTTCCGCTTCATAAATTCCGAGGAATTCTTTGATCAACAAGCTATTACACCATCCATCCATCAAAATGTGATGGTGATTCCAAATCAATACATGGTCTTCGGGGGACTTACAGATTAGGACAGCCTGCAACAAGTTGGCAGAAAAATCAACTTTTTCCTGATGTAAGCGGGCACTTAGATCCGTGATTTTTCCCTCCTGAACCTCTGATGATTCCTGGCTCCAATCCTGATAATTGAGCGTAACTTTTACCTGCTCCAGAACGACCTGCAGCGGAGTTTGACTCTGTTCATAAACAAAGCGTGTGCGCAGTATTTCGTGTCGATCGAAGAGTTGCTGAAGACTTCGCTCAAAACAAGCGACATCAATGACGCCTTTTAAGTGGAGAATTGTTTGTTCCCGGTAAGCTAAACTGTCTGGTTCAATGAGTGCATGGAAGAGCATTCCTTCCTGCATCGGACTTAAAGGATAAATATCAGCGATCTCAGAATCACTGAATTGAGTTTGGATTTGTTCCAGTTCTTCAAAATCGATGTGGGCCAGAGCGTAGTCACTAGGGGTACTTATTCTACCTTTCTGACTTTGGCAGTGAACGATCACTTCCTCTAATTGAAGGAGTAAACTCTCGGAGAATCGATTAATTTCTTCCGGCGTATATTCCAGTGAATTATATGAAATATTGAACCGAAGTCCCGCTTCTGTGTTAATCGCGTTGATTTCCAGAGAGTGGGTGCCCAAATTTTCGGGAGCACTATTCTGTCCATGATCCAGGGATGATGGCTTGAAGATCGATTCGTTTCCCGATTGTAGATTTCCAAAATCGCCCAGGTAGTTGAATAGGATAGGAGACTTCAGCTTGAATTGTAACTCAGAAATAATCTCTTTTGGGCTGTAGTATTTCAGAATCTGATAATTAACTCCTTTTGATGGAACCTTTCTCAACGATTCTTTTGTTTCCTGAATATGTCGGGACAGGGAGTTATTAGAATCAACATGTAATCCTACCGGATACAGGGAAGTGAACCAACCGAGGGTTCTGGAAATGTCCATTCCCGGAATAAGATCTTCCCGACCATGTCCTTCCAGATCGATCAATACCTGATCTTTTTGACTCCAGTTTGCATACGCCCGGCTCAAAGCGGCTAAAAGCAGATCATTGACTTCGGTCTGATATGCTCGATGTGCGTCTGAGAGTAGGGAAATACTTAGTGTTCTGCTTAAGCTTAGCTCCTGAATTCCGACCTCATACGTTTTTGCCTTGCTCTCTTGTTGATCATCTGCAAAATTACCCTCCAAGGCTTTCCAATATGGGATTTCCGTCTGAATACTTTTTCCCGAGCTATATTCTTTCAGTTGTTTGGTCCATTCGGCGAAGGAATGGGTTCTATTCGGAAGCTTAAATGACTGTCCATTCACATTTGCCTCGTACAAATTTTGGAAGTCTTCGAGCAAAATTCTCCACGAAATCCCATCTATAATCAGGTGGTGCACTATGAGCAACAGAAATGTTCTTCGATCCGTTTCAAAAATAGCAATCCGCATAAGCGGACCATTCGAGATGTCCAGTGATTCCTGCTCCAATTGTGCCTGTTTCGCGAGGAATGTGTCCAGTTTCCGGTCCTCACACTTGAATTTGTTCAATGCAAAATTTCGAGTGCCTTCGGGAAGAACGGTTAAGCTTTGATTCTCATATCTGGTGCGGAATAGGTCATGATGATTCGAGAGTTCAGAAATGCATTGTTCGAGATACTCCATGGAAATCGCCTCTGTGCTTTCCAACAAAACAGACTGATTGTAATGATCTGGTTTCGGATAGTTTTCCAGAAAGTCCACCTGAATCGGCGACGGGGTGTAACTTCCTTCGAACGCACTTTGATCTACCAGAATAGCTGTTTCAGTCAAAAGTGGCGCTAGTTTTCGGATGTTTGGATGTTCGAAAAGCTGTCGCATCTCAAAATTGAGTCCCTGATCTCTTAGCCTGGAGAGTACCTGAATTGATTTGATCGAATCACCTCCCAGTTCAAAATAATCATCGTCAATTCCAACTTGTTCTTTGTTTAGAACATTTCCCCATATATCAGCCAGCAACTGTTCTCGCTCGTTTCTAGGAGGAGTATAATCCCGCTGAATCAAGGCTTCTTCTGGTTCGGGAAGTGCTTTTCGATCTATTTTTCCATTGGAAGTTAACGGGAAACTTTCCAAATGAATAAAGACCGTTGGAATCATGTAAGCTGGTAAATGTTCCGCCAGACGCTCCTTGATGAACGTATTTTCAATCTCTGTTAGCGTCTCAATGTAAGCGCAGAGATAAGTGGTATGCCCCTGCTTTTTATCAAGAACGACGGCGTTTTTGATTTCTGGAATGCTCAGCAGGTGGTCCTCAATTTCTCCAATTTCTACACGATATCCTCGAATTTTTACCTGCTTATCAATTCGCCCCAGAAAATCCAATTCTCCCTGGCGATTCCATAGGGATAAATCTCCGGTGCGATAGATTTTTTCTCCCTTTTTGAATGGGTGAGGGACAAATTTGTCTGCCGTAATTCCCGGAGCGTTCAAATACTCTTTGGCCAATCCGAGTCCGGCCACACAAAGTTCTCCAGGGAAACCATCAGGCAGCGGATTCAAATCCTGATCCAAAATATAGACCTCTCTGTTTCGGATGGGATGTCCCAGGCTAATTACAGGATGTGCTCGATCAATTTTCTTGAATGTGATACAAACCGTTGATTCGGTGGGGCCATAGCCGTTCCAGACCTCTATTTTGTGATCCAGGTGTGTGAAATAATCTGCCTTTAATTCTTCTCCACCAGATAAAATAACTCTGATATTCTTTAAATCAGATCCCGGTTGATTGAGGAAATTGACTACTTGTGGGGATGTTGCTAAAAGGGTTGGATGTCCTGTTTCAATGGCTTTGGAGATCAATGTCAGATCTTTCTGATGATCGAGTACAAAGACTTTTCCACCAACAAACAAGGTGGATAAAAGTTCTTCCATCGAGGTGTCAAAGGAAATCGAGGCGTGCTGCAACGTACAATCCTGATCATGAATTCCGATTAATTCGACCAGACCTTCAATATAATCGTAAATGCTGTGATGTCTAATGACTACTCCTTTGGGCATTCCGGTGGTCCCTGAGGTATAAATGATATATGCATCATCCATTGCCGAGGCCCGGTGAATCGGAAGCTCCTGATTTTTACCACTTAAATTCTCCTTAAATGTGTGCGGAATTTCAGTTTTCAGCAAAGCATTCTGATCCAGGAAGAGGAAGCGACAGCGGCTATCTTCAATCATGTGATCCACTCGCTGTTCAGGATATTGCAGGTCAATCGGGAGATAAATAGCTCCATAAGCCCAGATTCCAAAAACAATTGGAGGAAGTTCGATACAAGGATTCATGTGAACCCCAACGACATCTCCTTTTTGAACTCCTGCTTCTCGAAGGATTTGTTGAACCTCGGACATGTAAAAAGCGAATTCCTGATGACTCAAGGTGCGATCAAAGTCGAGTAGGGCAGTTTTATCCTTGTTTTTAGACAGGTTCTCGATAAAATGTCCTGCAATGGTCTTTTCTGCTGTCGCAAAACGGACTTTGTTCGCTCGTTCCTGTTGTTTGCTGATTTCTTCTGAACTGAGGATCAGATAGCTGGATAATGGTGCGTCAGGGTTTAGCAGTACATTGCTTAGTAAAGCCTGAAAGTGCCCCATCATATTTTCCATTCTTTCCTCGCGGAAGAGGGCGGTGCAATACGATAGCTGTAGGGTGATCTTATTTTGTAGCTCGATGACAACAAGATCCAAATCAAACTTGGAACTTTCAATTTCCATCTCTACAAATGAAAACTGCTCTTCTTCGCTGTAGCTGAGTTTATCATCTCTTTTTTCATAGCTGAACATCGTATCGAACAAAGGGTTTCGACTGATATCGCGTTGAATATCCAGTTTTTCCAGGAGTGCTTCAAAAGGATAGTCCTGGTATTCAAAGGCTTCCAGAGATTCTCGTTTGATTTGCTGAAGAAAGTCTCGGAATGACATTTGGCGGTCCAATTGACTTCTAAGTGCCAGTGTGTTGACAAAAAGTCCGACCAAATCTTTTACATCAGGGTGTTCTCTTCCAGCGATCGGAGTACCTATGACCAAATCATTTTGACCGGAGTATTTACTGAGGAGTAACTGATAAACCGCCAAAAAGAACATGAATTCAGTAATTCCCTCCTCATGAAGAAACTGTTTAATAGATCGTGACTCTTCGGTGGAAAGTTCATGGTAAACCGCTTTTCCGTCAAACTGCTGTACAGCTGGACGTTGGTAATCTGTCGGGATGCTCAACACTGGGAGTTCCCCCTGAAAACGATCGACCCAATAGGATTCATTTTCCAAATAGGCCTGGGAACCAATTTGTTCTGTTTGCCACATAGCGTAGTCGCGATACTGAATTTTTGTCGCTTCCAGGCTTTGTCCGCGATAGAGCGAGATAAACTCCTTACTCAGAATTTCCAGGGAGCTTCCATCCGAGATGATATGATGCATATCACATAGAAGCAAGTGCTGTTCTTCATCTTCTGATACGAGACAAACGCGAATGAGCGGAGCATTTTGAAGGTCAAAGGACTGAACAAAATGATCTGTCTCCTTTTTCCAGTCCTTCTGATTCGCTTTTCTTTGCGTTATGTGGAAAGGAAGCTGATCATGAATGTATTGTACGGGCTCTCCATGTACGATTCCAAACGAAGTCCGGAGACTTTCATGTCGTTGGATTAGATCCTGAAAAATTGTTTCCAGCCGCTGAACATCGATTTTCCCGCGAATATTCATCGCAAACGGGATGTTGTACACAGAAGAATCACTTTCCAGGCTATTCAAAAGATACATTCTCTTTTGCGAGGGGGAAAGTGGATAATGGGAATGCTTAGATTGAATCAGAATAGAAGTGTATTCCACTTCTTGCTGAGCATCTATCAGTCGGGCTAGTTGCTGAACAGTTCCATGAGCAAAGATGTCCTGTAAACTAATCTTTCGCTTCATTTGTTTTTGAATCATGGAACTGAGATTCATGGCCTTCAGGGAGTGTCCCCCCAGTTCAAAGAAGTTGTCCAGGATACTAATTTGCTCTAATCCCAGAATTTCTTGCCAGATTTCTGTCAGAATTTTTTCCGTTGCCGTACTTGCTGGAACGAATTCTTTACTGCTTCTCAAGTCCGGTTCCGGTAATGCCTTTCGATTCAGTTTACCACTGTTGTTCAATGGCATGGCATCCAGACGAACATAGAAAGCAGGGATCATGTAATCCGGTAAGTTCTTCGAGAGTTCTTCCCGGATGTAATCTACATTTGGTTCCGTTCCGCTTACCAGGTAGGCGCAGAGATACTTGTCTCCCGATTGATCCATTCGGTCAATCACCGCTACTTCTTCATATTCCGGAAGCTTCAGGAGTTGACTTTCAATGTCTCCCAATTCGATTCTGAACCCTCGGATTTTCACCTG
>SBGX01000004.1 GCA_006226425.1 Bacteroidota bacterium
AACGAAAGCTGGAAAAACAGGTCAATCGGTGGATCAGGTTTATCAGGAAATGGCCAAACAATCCCCTATGGGTCGGATCGCTGAAGCCGACGAAGTAGCTGCAGCCATTGTCTTTTTGGCTTCTCCTGCTGCATCGTACATCAACGGGATCAATGTTCCGGTTGACGGTGGTAGGACCAAGTCTCTCTGATGCCACGAATTGTCATCATTGGATGCGGTTGGCTCGGACTTCCCCTGGCAGAAGCTTTGATTGAGTCCGGATTTCAGGTCAGTGGCAGCACAAGTAGGCGGGAAAAAATCCCGGACCTGTCCCTTCGCAACATTCATCCTTTTGTCTATCGCATGGAGGACGGAATTTCTTCTTCCCTGCAAACGGAATTGGAACAGGCAGATTATTGCTTTTTAAACATTCCCCCTGGAAAAATTCCTCAAGCCACCTATGAAGACGCTTGTCTTGAAATTTTCAAAGCGCTGAGCAAGCAGGCTCAGTTGATCTTTGTAAGTTCCACTGGGGTTTATCCCGACCTCAACAAAGAAGTCACGGAGGAAGATGCTCCTATTCCTGATCATCCGCTGGTCATGACTGAACATGCACTAAAAAAGCAGGGCGACACGCGAGTCACCGTTCTTCGTCCGGCAGGACTGTTTGGAGGCCAACGGCACCCGGCTTATTTCTTAAGTGGAAAAAGTAACTTGAAACACGGAAAAAATCCCGTCAATTTGGTCCATTTGGAAGATTGCATCCGCTTCATTCTTTTATTGATCCAGCATCAGCTATTTGGACGAACCGTCAATCTATGTACCGACGAGCATCCGGAACGCCAGGAATATTATCTCCAGACATGCTCCCTGCTTCAGCTCCCACTCCCGCAATTTATTTCCGAAAAAGGACCCTGGAAAACCATCAATAATTCCCTTTCCAAAAGTCTTTTTGGATTCCACTACGAAAAAAAATTACGCTTTCCCTGAACCAATCCTGATCATGACTGTACTGACTCTTAAATAAGAAATTCAACGGTCATGAAAAACTTTATTCTATCCACATGTTTGCTAGCTACTTGTTGCCTTTTTGGCGAGGCGAATGCGCAATCCCTGAACGGAAATGTTGTCAACCAGGCCACCAATGAAGCGCTTCATTACGGTACGGTCGATATTTATAACGGGGAAAAACTGGTTTCTTCCGTCCTGACCGATGCAGAAGGGAATTTCAACGTTGCTCTGGACTCTGGCGATTATCGTTGTGAAATTCGTTTTTCAGGACTTAAACCCATCATTCAAAAAGTGCGTGTCCGAGGAGATGTCAATACCAATTTCCGCATGGAGGGAGACAAATCCAGAGAGACTGAAGTCACTGAAGACAGCAAATTGCTTAAATACGAATATAAAGTATCAGACAAATCGGAGAAGCGGGTCAGAAGCTATGAAAGTACCGGTCGCTCTTCCGTCACTTTGAGAAACATCGTCAAAGAAAGTTTTTCAGCCCCACCGATCGTCACGCACGAAATTGAACTGGATGCCGTTGGAGGAAAAGATATTTCATCCAGTGCGAAAGCATATCATGGAAAAGGAGCTTCGGCCGGTGTCCTAACTGGTGGTGAGGTAAACGACTTTGCCAAAATCTCCTTCTGGAATGACCTGGTCAAAGCCGAATTGAACACCTACCAAAAAGCATGGAAAATCTCCCCTATGGGACGTTACACCCTCCAATTGATGGATCAAAATGGAATTCCTTTGGCCGATGCGCAGGTCAGTTTGGTCAACTCATCTCACGACCTCCTCTATCAGGCCCGAACGGACAATACCGGAAAGGCTGAATTGTGGAGACAGACTGGAATCCAACAGGAAGTCTCCGAAAACGAAAATTATGAACTGATTGTTAATTATCAGGGCATGACCCAGCGCATTCGAAAAGCAAAAGCCTTTCAGGATGGGATCAACACGATGGAACTGGAAGCTTCTTGTGATCAAAACAAAAATGTCGATATTGCCTTTGTGGTCGATGCCACCGGATCCATGGGAGACGAGATTGACTTCCTTAAAAAGGAACTAAACGAGATCATCTTTCAAAGTAAAAAGATTAATTCCTCGCTGAACTTCCGTTTTGCTAATGTATTTTACCGGGACCGCGGAGACAGTTACCTGGTCAGAAAACAAAATTTCACCCGAGTCCTAACGGAATCCGCCCAGTTTATTGACAAACAAGGAGCCCAGGGTGGTGGAGATTATCCGGAAGCTGTCGATGTAGCGCTTGACAGTGCTATCAATACCTTGAGTTGGAGTGAAGAAGCACGTACCCGTCTTTTGTTCCTGGTACTTGATGCTCCTCCTCACGGAACAGATCGCACCCTGCAAAAGCTCGAAGAGTTGATGCGACAGGCTGCTTCACAAGGAATAAGAGTAGTTCCTCTTGCCGCAAGTGGAATCAACAAAAGCACGGAATACCTCATGCGTTGTCTGGCCCTTGGTACAAACGGTACTTACCTGTACCTAAGCGACCATAGTGGAGTCGGAAATTCGCATATCAAACCAAGCGCGGATTCTTTGAAAACAGAAAAAATCAGGGATGTCATGACGCGAATCATTACCAATTATGTGGTCATGCCAGATTGTGAGCAGAATATTCCTGACGTTGCCCCCGATTATCCCGATTCGCTGGTCGAAGTAGTGCCTCCAAAAGACAGCCTTGAAACCACACAACCGGAAACCCTGGAATGGAGCTTTTATCCAAACCCTAATTTCGGAATGTTGAATATCAGAAGTAATCAGGACATTGATTCCATCTACCTCACCGATATGAACGGAAAAATCCTACAAATCATCGAACGGGTTAGGGCACATGAAATCAAGCGGGTGAATTTGAGCAACTATGCTTCCGGAATCTACCTGCTCCGCTACCCGAAGGGAGACAAATTAATTAGTGGAAAACTAATCCTCGTCAGGGATCGCTAAACCGCTTTTAAGGACGGACCTGATAACCTGTCAGGTCCACTTTTTCCTGGTGTGGAGTTAACTGATCCACCCCAAATTCATATTGATCTCCTTCGCTTAGGGTAATTTTCATTACCAGCCCATTCAAGCCAGAAAGCGCCGAATAAGAAAGACCCAAATTCATTGCTTCAACTTCGCGGAGTCTTTGCAGCACACCTCCATTCAAATTGACGGTTTCGCTGATCCAAAGTTTATGTCCTTTTTCCAGCAATTCAAATTCCCGACAAACAAAACCACCTATCGTTTGAGTATTCCCGGTAGCCTTCATCACCTGTGATGCTTCCGCATTTTCTGTCGCTCCCAAGATTGGGTCTAATGGAGAAACTTTCATTTCCTTCACAAACTCATCCGCAGCAATCAACTCTTGTTTAGAGGCATCGTAGATATCCTTCCCATCATCCGTGTATTTGAAGAACGAATGTTCCCCAACAAAATAATCGAATTGGGTGTTTTCACCAGTAGAAAGATTCTGAATGTGATAGCTCGCTTTGATTTGAATGTCATATCCTTTCTCCGGAGTGGCCGGAGTAGGTGATCCTTCTGGATGTTTTTCTCCTTCTGTATTTCCTTCTCCTGTCAAATTGCTTTTGGTAAGCCCTTTTTGCTTATTCGACCTGGAGCTATTGAAGTCCGAAGCCTTGGTCACCGCAGTGTTTTTCAATCTGGACTTTAACTCTTCGAGCAGCTGTGCATTCGAAAATCCGATCAGAAAAAAACTTAATATCAAACAAATCAGTCTCATAGCGGAACGAATTTTGGTAATGATTCAAATATAAACATTAATGATTAAACGGTTTTGAAGCGAGCTTCATTTTGAATAACTTTGTCTGTTATGGTATTTTCTGTCTTTCGGAAACCAGGACTTCTGATCCTCACCACCCTGTTCGCTTTGCAACTACGGGCTTCCCACATTGTTGGGGGGGATATGTATTACGATTATTTAGGGCAGAATCAATACCGAATTACAGTGGTTTTATATCGGGATTGCGCTTCTTCCGGAGCCCAGTTCGATGACCCGATGCCCATTTCCGTATTTGATGCCGTGACATTTTCAAGGATTTCGAATCATGACATCCCTTTTCCAGGAGATGAGCAATTACCCGTGATCCTGAGTAACCCCTGTGTCACTCCCCCCACTGGAATTTGCACGGAACGGGCGACCTATACCAAAGTAATCACGCTGGGACCTTCAACGAACGGATACATTGTCTCTTATCAGCGCTGCTGTCGTGGTCCGAACGTAACGAACCTGAATTTTCCGGAAGACACCGGACTCACGCTTCAAACGATTATTCCAGGGACCAATTTGATTGCTGGTAATAACAGTTCCCCACGCTTTAAAAATTATCCTCCACTTGTCATTTGTAACAATGACGAGTTAGTATTTGATCATAGTGCTACTGATCCGGATGGTGATTCACTAGCCTATCAGTTGATCACTCCGTTAGCAGGTGCTTCAGACATTGATCCGGCTCCAAACCCCATTCCCGCTCCACCTTATCAACAGGTCAATTGGGCAGGAGGCTATGCACCTTCAAATCCTTTAGGACCAGGGGCTACCATTGAACTGAATCCTAAGACAGGGATTTTGACTGCCGACCCAGAGTTGCTCGGACTTTTCGTTGTTGGAATCCGGGTGAGTGAATACCGTAATGGCGTGTTGATTGGTCAGTCAGATCGCGATTTTCTTTTCAAAGTAGTGAACTGTGTGATCGAACTGAAAGCGGACATTACTCCTCAAGAAGAGTCGTCTACGTTCATCTCATATTGTCAGGGATTTACAACTGAATTTGAAAATAAAGGCTTTGGAGGAACCAATTATAAGTGGGACTTCGGCGTTCAAGGCATTGACACCGATGTAAGTACCGAACAAACCCCAACTTATACTTATCCCGGTCCTGGGGAATATCTGGTGACCCTCGTCGTTAATCCCGGATGGCCCTGTACGGATACTTCCACTCAAATCTTCAAGGTTTACGAAAAAATGGAAATTTCTTTTGAAGTGGAAGATTCCGTTTGTATTACAAACCATTCACTCCATTTTCAAGGGCAGTATGAAGGCCCTAACAACCCGGAGATTACCTGGAACTTTGGTTCTGGAGCGAATCCAGCAACGGGGAATACCCTGAGTGTTGTGGGAGTCACTTATGAAAGCGCCGGTTTTCACGAAGTCACCATTAGCGCGGAAAGCGGAACCTGTGATGCCGAATATACAGACATGGTCTTCCTATACGATGTTCCAATCATTGATTTTGGGATGAATCCGGAATTGGGATGTCTTCCGTTTACGGCCGAGTTTGGTGATTCCAGCACTTCCTATGCTCCTTTGACATATTACTGGACCTTTGGAGACGGAACGAGTTCTACGGAAAAAAATCCAAAACACACTTATACTGCTGAAGGCAGCTACGATGTTAGTCTGCAAATCAAATCGGAAGAAGGCTGTGTGAGTGAGCTGACGCTCATGAAAGACGATTTTGTCAATACTTTTCCAAGCCCTACTTCCGAATTCGATGCAGACAAGTATCAAACGGATATTTTCAACCCCAACTTCAGACTCTTCGATCAATCCTCAGGTGGAAGTACGATCTTTTACATCGTAGATGACAGTATCCGGGTGGAAGATGACAACCCTGACCTTAAATTCGATGAAAGCGGTTATCACCGGGTAGCCCAGGTGGTGATTAATCAATATGGTTGTCCGGACACAAGTTACCTCTATTTGCAAGTAGATCCTTATACCTTGATCTACGTTCCAAATACCTTTACTCCGGATGGAAACCGATACAACAATTTGTTCAAGCCAGTGGTTCGAGATCCACTGCGGTATCAGATTGACATTTACAATCGCTGGGGGCAACTGGTCTTCAGTAGTACGGACTCCAACGCTGCATGGGACGGGACTTTTCAAGGGAAACCCTGTCCGGATGGAATCTACTCCTATAAAATCTCGCTACGGGCCGTCCAGGAAGAAACAGACCGACTTTATACCGGGCATATCAATTTACTACGCTAGCAGAAAATTTGTATCTTTGTAGGTTCACGATTTAAAGATACATGAAGAGTTCTGCATCAAAAAAGCTGAACATTCCGGACTTCCGTTTTACACCTACTATCGACAAAGTTGGAGTTGAAGAACGAGTCGCCAGAATTCAGTCTAGAAGCATTAAAAAGGAATCTAAAGTAGAGGGAATGAAGATGGCCCTCAACATGATTGACCTCACGACGCTGGAGGGAAAAGATACCCCCGGAAAAGTCAAACAACTTTGCTACAAAGCCCAACATTTGCACGATCATTACCCTGATCTTCCAACGGTTGCAGCAGTTTGTGTTTACCCCTCCATGGTGAAGACGGCTAAAAAAGCACTTGGAAATTCGGGCATTAAAGTTGCTTCGGTTTCGACTGCCTTTCCGAGTGGACAAGCCCCTAGAAACATCAAGCTGGATGATACCAAATTCGCCGTTGATCAAGGAGCTGATGAAATCGATATGGTCATCTCTCGAGGAGAATTCCTGGCAGGTAATTACGATTTTGTTTTTGACGAAATTGCCGCCATCAAAGAGGCTTGTGGACAGGCCCGATTGAAAGTCATCCTTGAAACGGGAGAACTGGTTACTCTCGATAATGTACGCAGAGCCAGTGAGATTGCCATGTACGCAGGTGCTGATTTCATCAAAACCTCGACCGGAAAAATTCAGCCTGCCGCCACCATGCAGGTGACCTATACCATGCTGATGGCCATCAAGGACTATTATGATAAAACAGGAATCATGGTAGGAATGAAGCCAGCCGGTGGAATTTCCAAATCCAAATTGGCTCTTCACAACCTGATCATGGTCAAGGAAACGGTCGGAGATGATTGGTTAGACAATGAATGGTTCCGATTTGGCGCCAGTAGTTTAGCAAATGACATCCTGATGCAACTGGTCAAACAACAGACTGGTGCGTACCAATCCGGAGACTATTTCTCCATCGACTAGAACCGATCTTATACTTATTGAAACGAAATGGCTAAGAATAAACAACAGAAGGCGAAAGCCAGCAAGAAAAAAACCTGGGATTTGTCTCCGGCTCCGGAAAGTACGTCCCATGTTCAGCTGAAAAAGAAATATGAATTGTACATCGATGGAAAATGGGTAAAACCCACTTCCGGGAAATATTTTCCAAGCATTAATCCAGGCAATGAAGAAAAGATTGCTGATGTGGCTCATGCCGATGCAAAAGATGTAGATAAAGCAGTCAAGGCTGCCCGCAAGGCATACGACAACGTATGGTCCAAGATGTCAGGAAAAGAACGGGGGAAGTACCTTTTTCGTATTGCCCGGATGATCCAGGAAAGAGCACGGGAATTTGCTGTTATTGAATCCATGGACGGAGGGAAACCAATTCGCGAGTCCCGGGATGTGGATGTTCCATTGGCGGCAAATCACTTTTTTTACTACGCCGGATGGGCAGATAAACTGGAGTTTGCTTTCCCTAACCGGAAAGTGGAGGCGCTAGGAGTTGCAGGACAAATCATCCCCTGGAATTTCCCTTTACTGATGGCTGCCTGGAAAATTGCACCAGCTCTGGCCACCGGAAATACGATTGTCATTAAGCCCGCAGAAACAACTTCGTTAACCGCTTTAAAACTAGCAGAATTGATTCACGAAGCAGGAGTTCCGCCCGGAGTAGTGAATGTCGTTACAGGTTTCGGAGATACAGGAGCAGAAATTGTAAACCACCCGGACGTTAACAAAGTAGCTTTCACCGGGTCCACGAACGTTGGAAAATTAATCCAGAATGCCATCGCTGGTACAAAGAAGAAATCTACCCTGGAGCTCGGGGGAAAATCGGCAAACATCATTTTTGAGGATGCTCCGATCGATCAGGCTGTAGAAGGAATCGTAAACGGAATTTTCTTCAACCAGGGGCATGTTTGTTGTGCCGGTTCCCGACTGTTTGTACAGGAAGGAGTAGCCGATCAGGTGATCAAAAAGCTAAAAAATCGTCTGGATCATCTTTACATTGGGGATCCACTTGATAAAAATACGGATGTCGGAGCTATTAACTCAAAAGAGCAATTGGATACCATCCGGAAATATATTGAGATCGGAAAGAACGAAGGAAATGACATTTACGAGAGTAGCTGCAACATGCCTTCCAAAGGGTACTTCTGTAAACCAACACTTGTGCTCAATGTCGCTCAGTCCAGCAAATTAGTACAGGAAGAAATTTTCGGGCCGGTATTAACGGTACAAACCTTCCGCACAGTGGACGAGGTTATTCAAAAAGCCAACAATACGCCCTACGGTCTTGCAGCCGGAGTTTGGACGGACAAAGGGTCCAAAATCTTCAACCTGACCGGGAAATTAAGAGCCGGGGTTATTTGGGCCAATACCTACAATCGATTCGATCCGGTTTCACCTTTCGGTGGTTATAAAGAAAGTGGTTTTGGAAGAGAAGGAGGTCTGCACGGTTTAGAGGCTTATGTCAAATTAGCTTAATGTAAAGCACATCATGGAAAGATTAGGAATATTGAAAACATATAAAATATATATTGGAGGGAAATTCCCCAGAACTGAATCCGGCCGTTATTACAGCCCGAAAAACGCCTCTGGAGAAGCCCTGGCCAACATCTGTTTGTCATCGCGTAAAGACCTTCGAAACGCTGTGGTTGCTGCCAGATCTGCATTTGGTGGATGGGCAGAGCGTGCTGCTTTCAACCGAAGTCAGATCGTGTACCGGATTGCCGAGATGCTTGAAGGACGTAGAGCTCAGTTTTTGGAAGAATTGATGAAGCAGGGATCTACCAAGCAACAAGCGGAGAAAGAAATCAACTTGAGCATTGACCGCATCGTTTACTATGCCGGATGGTGCGACAAGTATCAGCAAATTTTCAGCACCGTAAACCCTGTGTCCAGTTCACACTTCAACTTCTCGGCCATGGAGCCCACAGGAGTCGTAGGTGTAATTGCTCCGGAAGAAGGCTCTCTGATTGGATTAGTAAGCACAATCATTCCTATCATCGCAGGAGGAAACACGGTGGTCTGTTTGGCCAGTGAAAAGCTTCCACTATGTGCCATCACCTTTGCAGAAGTCCTGCAAACATCTGATGTACCAGGCGGTGTGGTGAACATTCTAACCGGAAATGAAAAGGAATTGTTGGAACACTTTGGTTCACACATGGACATCAATGCTCTTTGCTATGCAGGTGCTTCAGAGGATCATTTGACCCAATTGAACAAACTTTCCACCGGAAACCTGAAAAGAATCCGAAATTTCGAGGCCAACTGTATGGATGAAAGTAGTCAATCCCCTTATTTTATTCAGGATTACCAGGAGGTGAAAACTACCTGGCACCCTATTGAAAATATCGGAGGTTCAACTTCGACCTACTAAGCCGGAGTCTTTTTTTCAAAATTTCGAATCGCTGAGAGGAGCGCTGGTTTTTTGTGCTCGTGCAGTTTGAGTATTTCCTGTATTTCACCTTTCAGTTCCGGATATTTACGGACAAAAGGTACCAGCAGATGCAGACTCATCGCATGGAGGGCCACATTGTGTGACAAATCGGCTAGAAATCCAGTAAGCAAATCCAACAACTCTCCTTCCCGGTATGGCTGATGCTTTAAACGCGTGAGTATGGAGGCACAATTGCGCAAGACGGATTGGTTGTCACTGACGAAAAGAACGTCGACAAGACGTTCATAAAATTCCTGGGTCTGTTCCTTATTTTTCTTCGACCAGGTCAACAGTAACCAAGAGGCATACTCACTATACGGATAAGCTTCTCCATTTTCGACCACCTGCATTAATCTTTCAATTAACGCAGGTTGTTTGGAGATCCGCTCCAACTGAAGTGGCATATTCCTTTCCTGCCTTAACTCCAGCAGAAGTTCATGAACGTCCATTCGTCTTACTCAGCCAGTTTTAGATGGTAGTCTTTTCCCTTATCGATTGCCGGAATTCCATTCTTCAACCACTCCGGTGCCGGTTGCCCCATCAAATAGTGATCAAAGAATTGTCTCATTCGAATGGATAAATCCAACTTGTTCGCCGGGTTTCTCAGGTTGTGTGCGTCTCCGTTATAATTCAACATCCAGGCCGCTTTCCCCAATCGTTTCAATCCGGTAAACAACTCAATCCCCTGATACCATGGAACAGCTCCGTCTTTATCATTGTGCATGATCAATAAAGGTGTCTCTACCTTGGGCAAATGAAACAAAGGGGAATTCTCAACATACAATTCAGGAGCTTCCCAAATGGTTTTTCCAATCCTACTTTGCGTACGCTCATACTGAAACTGTCGATTTAGACCGCTCCCCCATCGGATTCCTCCATAGGCCGAAAACATATTGGAAACCGGTGCACCAGCCATGGCCGCCCGGTATCGTTTCGTCATGGTCACCATTTGCGCTGTTTGGTAACCACCCCAACTTTGTCCTTGCAAGCCCATTCGGGTAGAATCAATATTCGGATGACTTCTGAGTACTTCGTCTGTCGCCCCCATGATGCAATCATAGGCTCCTTGTGCCGGATGTCCCGGGTCATAGCGAATATCCGGAATCAATACCACATATCCTGCAGAAGCATATTCGGTTGGATAGATAATCGAAGCCGTTGGTCTCGGTGTATAATGATTGTGGATGTCGTCTGAGTACAATTCATAGTAATATACCAACAATGGGTAAGACATCGACGGATCATAATCTTCCGGTTTGTATAACAGGGCACTTAATGTATCCCCCTTGTAAGAGCGGTAAGTCATCAATTCAACCGTTGCCCAATTATACTCACTTTGCTGCGGATTTACATCGGTCACTCTTCTGGCCAAATCATTCTTTTTGTCCCAGTTAAGGCGGTACACATCCGGATAATTCTGCAAAGAGGAAAGTCTAAAGGACACCAGGTTCCCTTTTTGGATTTTTGACACAGAGGAAATTCGGTGATTCGAATGGTGTTTCTCTTCCAGCATTAAACGACCAGCATTCCAGGACGGTTTATACAGGTAGGAAGACTTATCCTTCTTGTTAAATCCGGCCACATAAGCCTCTCGAAAGTCAAAATAAAGACTGTCATTGTGCCACCTGGTAATATGGTACTCAATTTCCTTTCCTGTGGTCAATGGGCTCAGCTTTCCAGATGGAATATCGTACAAATAAATATTGTATTCCGATTGAATCATCACCTGTGTTTCTTCTTCTCCAGAAGAAGGCTTCATCCACTCAATGACTCCATATGGACGATCGGGCATGGGCATCCCGTTCAGATCTGTCAACCAGTTTGCTTTCGTACCACAAGTCACACAACGAGGGTTCGATTTTCCGAATCCAGCCAAATACAGTTGCTTATCCGCATAATTGAAATACACATAATACGCCCCGCTTGGTGAAAGTTCTACGGAGGCACCACTACTCTTCATGATCAAATCTGTTCTACCCGAAACGATGTTTAAACGATACACATCTCGACGATAGGGAATCTCCCAGTTATATGTATGCGCATAGGGCTTTCTATTGTACGCAAGTACGTAAGGACTTGGATTCAATGAATTATGATAAAACTCCAGCGTATCTTGTTCAATCACCCTGAAAGTACCAGTATCAAAACGATATGCAGACAGGTGGGACTTCTTCAGGTCTCGTTTCAACTCGAGTAACTGCTGGGGTTGTAGGCGATCATCTTCCCAATGCCAAAGGTCGATCTGCGCTTTTTCAGATTCCAGGAGTGTATCCTTCACTTTCTTCTCCGGCCGACGACCAACTCCGAAGAACAATGTTTTTCCATCCAGCGAGAAGTAAGGTTTTCTATGTTCGCTCACGCTTTGGTTAGCTGCAAAACCGGAACTCAAGGTGTCAACCAGTACCAGCAATTCATTGTTCTCTAGGTTCAAATGAAGCAACTGGGATACTTTTCCCTCGTCAATCGTATCCAATGAAGCGACCAAAGCCATCTGTTTTCCTTTCTCGTCAAATACATACTGGCTGATTTGAGGATAACGAATCTTTCCCTTGGTCAATTCTGTCCCATCCATCTTAATCACATGCAGTTGTGAGGAATCGACTCCATTTTTTTCATGAGTCAGGTAGGCGAGTAATTGAGCTTCTTTGGAATAGTGAAAGGAAGTGACATTCTTCGTTTCTAAAACTTGCTTGAAATCGGAATCACGGACGACCAGCAATTTTCCTTCGGAACTTATCTTCTTCTTTTTATCCGACTCAGATTTTCCTTTTTTCTTCTTTTTCTTTCTTTTTTTCTTTTTCTTCTTCTTCACAGGAGTCTTGCTCTTCTTTTCGGCACTTTTGTTTTCAAAAGACTGGTATACCCAATATGCTGACTCGTCCAATACGCGATAGGATTTAACCTCCGGAACCTTAATTAAACTGTCCTGGGCGATCAAATAAACCCCTAGCGAACCCTTGGGCCACTTAGACTTTTTGACCTTATTCAACTCACAATTTCTCAGGGTGTCATATCCAGGTGAAATCCCAAATAAAAGCGCTTTTCCGTCTTCCGTAAACATAGGTCGACGGGCTCGTTCAAAAGAATCCTTTTTGCCAGTCTCCAAATGAAGTAGATAGAGCCATCCATCTCCTTTCAGCGGCTCGATTTCGTATGCCATCCACTGACCGTCGGCACTTGTAGCAGAGCTACTAATGCGCTTCCATTGGTCATAAGCGCGATGGTCGATTATTTTCTTTTGGGCAAGTACTCCTGCTCCCAGGCTCAGGAAAACAAGAGATAAAATAAAACTTCTTAACATTTGGCTAAAATGCCAAAAAAAGTCGAATTTAACACGTATTTTGGAAGATTATTCCTGATCGATCCGAGGCAAATTGATCATTTCCTTCACGATAAAACTGGTTGGGAATTGTGCTTCGACCGTAGACTGAATCCTTTCCGCATCCAATTGGGACCGGAAATCTCCAACTTTCAGGAAATAATTAGGTGCCGTATAGGTCACATAGGTATCCACCTTAGGATGCAGGGCAACAAAACGTGCCCGGGCATCATCTACCAGACCCTTATCACTATCAAAGAAGAGTTGCAAGCGGTAACCCACTGTCTGTGGAGAAGTGGCAGGAGGCTCAATTTCTCCTTTCTTCTTGATCAACATCTCGATCCCGGCATTTGGAATGTATTCCACCTTTCCCTGTGCGATAACAGAAAGCGATCCAAAAAATAACAGCACTGCAAATGCATACTTTATCATGATGCAAAGGTAATTTATTCCTGATATTTTACAAATTCCATTCCAAATAATTATTTTTTAACCTGTTGATTATTAGTTGTTTAATTTTATT
>SBGX01000023.1 GCA_006226425.1 Bacteroidota bacterium
GGGGCTGGAGAAGGTCCCAAGGGTTGGGCTGTTCGCCCATTAAAGTGGCACGCGAGCTGGGTTCAGAACGTCGTGAGACAGTTCGGTCTCTATCTGTTGTGGGCGTTAGAAATTTGAGAGGACCTGCCTCTAGTACGAGAGGACCGGGGTGGACGTACCTCTGGTGTACCTGTTGTGGCGCCAGCTGCATCGCAGGGTAGCTATGTACGGATGAGATAAGCGCTGAAAGCATCTAAGCACGAAACTCACCTCAAGATGAGATTTCTTTTAAGGGCCGTGGAAGACGACCACGTTGATAGGCTACAGGTGTAAAGACAGTGATGTCAAAGCCGAGTAGTACTAATTACCCGTAGATTTATAGACTCGAAACTACTTACTACTTCAATCGCCAATAGTCATATTTACTTAAGATATTGCTGAAGTTATTGTCTAATGACCAGCAGATGATTTTAGGTGTCTATTGCGGCAAGGTCCACCTCTTCCCATTCCGAACAGAGAAGTTAAGCCTGCTTGCGCCGATGGTACTGCCCTTTTGAGGGTGGGAGAGTAGGTCGACGCCACTTTTTGAACCCTCATATAACTATATGAGGGTTTTTTTTTGACCTTTTTTTATCAAATGGAGTGGCTTATCCCAAGGATTGTCGCATAAAAAAAGGCCCCGGATTCCAGGGCCTTTTCAAAAATAAGTTATCTGTTTTTAAGCCTCCAGGCTATCCATAATTTCTTTGGTGGAAGGTCCGGCTTTAATACGAGCCACAATTCGATCCATATATGAATTGACCTCATCTTGTTCGAAGCCCAGACTTAATCCCAATTTTTTGACAAGAAATTCCTCTCCATCGGAAATGCTTCCATCAATCATGGCCATCTTAACCAGGCGAATAAAACGCTCCATGCGCTCTTCTTTCGAAACAGGTGGAATGAATGGATAATCTTCCGGATTCTTAAAAATCTCCTTGATCTGCTCGTTTGTCAATGACAACTTGTTCGCAATGTTTTTGAGCAAAGCGCTCTCAGATTCAAGTACCTGTCCGTCATTTCTGGCGATGAGTACAAGATTTCGAAAGTGTCCTTTTTGACTGGCTTGAGATCCCGATTCGTATAGATCAGCAATATTTTTCATGATGCTTGGTGAATTTATTTTGATAAATGATGTTCAATATAATCAATCAGGCTGTGGATGACTTTAATGTGGATTTCCTGCACTCGGTCCGCATACGCCGATTTCGGTGCTCGAATTTCAACATCACACAATGAGGCCATTTTTCCACCGTCTTTTCCGGAAAGTCCGACGATTTTAAGTCCTTTCTTTTTGGCTGACTCAATAGCTTTCAAGATGTTTTCCGAATTTCCGGACGTCGAGATGGCCAGGAGAACGTCTCCTTCCTGTCCAAGCCCTTCAACGTAACGACTAAATACCGAGGCATAGCCGTAATCATTGGAAACACAGGAAAGATGTCCGGGGTCCGAAATGGACAGTGCAGCAATCGCTGGCCGGTCATCCCGGTAACGTCCACTCAACTCCTCCGCAAAATGCATCGCATCGCACATGGAACCACCGTTTCCACAACTCATGATTTTACCCCCTTGTTTTAAGGAGTTTACCATTAATTGTCCCGCTGATTCAATTTTTTGAAAGTTCTCCGCCTTGTTAAATTTTTGCAAAATTTCGGCAGCTTCAAAAAAATGGTCTGCTATTTGTTTAGGGTACATTAAATGGAATTTTGTTGTTCGCCAAAATTAAATTATTTATTTGAAATGTGGCCCCAAAATTTCACAAAACTTAGTATATTTGAAACCGAGGAAACTCATTAAATTATCAGTAGAATGAAAAAATCATTATTATTAGTTTTCGCCTTAATTACTTATCTGGGAAGCTATGCTCAAGATGATTGTTTTTCACGTTTGGAAAAAGCATTCAATAAAAGAGGAGCTTACACAATTTCTGATGACATGCATCGAAATGTGATTATTAGTTTTTTTGAAGAGGGGGGATCAACATGTGTAACGGGTAAGGTGCGAGTCGAAAATGGAACAATTGTTTCGATTTTTTTGCAGTACAAAGATGACACCTATGAATTGATGGACAAGAAATTCAACAATGCAAAAAAGATGGCCCCAACCATTGAAAATGGAATTTCTGAAATGATTTACACTGCTGATGGAGAAAAATTGAGAGTTGTATTTATCGAAAAGATTAAACCCAAAGCAAAGTCACTTAAAACAGCTGATATCCCAACGGATTTATAATAGCTGACTAAAGGATATAAAAAAAGGTCTCGCATTGCGAGACCTTTTTTTATAGATTCTTTTTCTGGTTAATTAGTTTCCAAATTTTTCAATAACCTCCTGGGTAACTCCCGTATTAGAGAATCCGCCATCGTGGAACAGGTTCTGCATGGTGACATAACGAGTTAGATCAGAGAACATGCTGATACAATAGTCTGCACATGCCAAAGCAGGAGCGTTTCCAAGTGGAGACATCTGCTCGGAGAAGTTGATGAACTCTGTGAACCCTTTAATTCCCTGACCGGCTGTCGTAACTGTTGGAGATTGAGAAATGGTATTCACGCGAACCTTCTTTTTAATTCCGTAGTGATACCCGAAAGATCTTGTAATCGATTCCAGCAACGATTTAGCATCAGCCATATCATTGTAATCTGGAAAAATTCGTTGAGCAGCAATGTAGGTCAAGGCTACAACGGAAGCCCATTCATTGAGCGCATCCTTTTTGTAAAGCGTAGCCAGGGTCTTATGCAATGAGATTGCCGACACATCCATTGTTTGCTGATAAAAACGATAATCGTTTTCCGTATAGTGTTTTCCTTTTCTGACATTTGGTGACATTCCAATTGAATGAAGCACAAAATCCAGTTTTCCTCCAAGAATTTCCTGTGCTTTCTCTACCAAATTCTCCAAATCTTCCATGCTTGTAGCGTCAGCCGGAATAATTTCACTCCCCGTTTTTTCCGCAAGCTGGTTAATTTCTCCCATTCTCATGGCAATGGGGGCATTGGTTAAAACAAAGCTGGCACCTTCTTCATGAGCTCTTTCTGCCACTTTCCAGGCAATGGATTGTTCGTTCAAAGCACCGAAGATGATTCCTCTTTTTCCTTTTAATAAATTTGTTGCCATAGATTTCAATCTTTGAGACAAAGTTAATGTAATTTTGAAATGATCGAAGCTTCCTGATTACATCTCGATCGTCATTCCGTCGTAACAAGGTAATACTCCTTCAGGAAGTTTCTCCAGAATCTCTTCGTGTCGTCCGAAATAATGGGAGATATGTGTCAGGTAAGCCCGCTCGGGTTGCATGTCCTCAATGAACTGCAAGGCTTCTTCTAAATTGAAATGAGAGATGTGTTCTTTCTCGTGCAGACAATTAATGATTAAAACTTTGCTCCCTTTGATTTTTTCACGTTCTTCCAGACTCACGGTTTTGGCATCCGTAATGTAGGTAAAATCGTCGATCCGAAAGCCTTTTACCGGCATCTTGTAGTGCATGACTTCGATGGGAGTCACCTGTGGGCCATCCGGTAGTTGAAATTGCTCCCGGTCCACCAATTGTATTTCGAAGCTGGGGACCCCTGGATAACGATCCTTCATGAATACATAATGATACTCCCGGTGCAAAGCTGTTTGTACCTGTTCGGAACAAAAAATCTCCATCGGGCGCTTTTCCTTAAAATTGAACGCCCTGACATCATCCAGTCCTGAGATGTGATCTTTGTGCTCATGGGTGAGCATGATGGCCCGAAGACTTTTAACCTTTTCCCGAAGCATTTGTTGTCTGAAATCCGGTCCCGCATCAATCACAAAATTTTCTCCCTGGTACTCGATCAAAACAGAAACCCGTGTTCGTTTGTCTTTGGGATCATTTGAGGTACATGAATGGCATTCGCAGGCGATTACCGGCACACCTTGTGAAGTTCCTGATCCGAGGATGGTAATTTTCACGATTCTATGCTCTTATTCGGTTTTAACTGATGCCAACATAATAATCCCCAGGCGAGGATCAACAAGACTCCTCCAAGCGGTGTAACAGGCCAAAGATATTTCCCCAAATTCGGCATAAACAGCTCGCTTAAAGCCAGGATATAAATGGAGCCTGAAAAAAGGAGAACTCCCCAGGAAATAAAGCGGTAACAAATTTGAACTCCCTGATCCCGATGCGGAAGGAGAGCCGCCAGTGCTAACAAAGCGATCCCATGATACATTTGGTATCGTACTCCAACTTCAAAGGAAGCCAGTTTTTCCGCACTTAATTTGGATTCCAGTCCATGAGCAGCGAAGGCACCCAAAACAACGCCTGTTAACAGCATAAAAGCTGCCATCGCGATCATTCTTTGTTGCCTGTGCTGCATATTCAATATCGACTTTGGGCCAAAGTTAATCCTTTGTGTCCAGCTTCACAATTTTCAGCGGACTTAATTCCACTGAACAAAATAATGAGTGAATTTAAAGCCAAAATAGATGAGTTGGAGCGGACGTGACAGGCTGGAAGGAGTATATCCCAGATCATCCTGAATACCCATATTTCCTGGAGCAAAATGATGACCAAGCAGTGCATAACCTACAGACCAACTTACGGACGTTTGATTGGAAGCACTGATACTCAAAGAAAATTCTGGCCGCAACATCCAACTTTGGATTTGCTTTGGTCCTAGTTCAGGATTTACCTGCAAGGAATCAGAACGAAATTGTGTCCAGGAAGGTCCGAAACCACATTGAAAGCCGATTCCGAGTCGTTCATTAGGATAGTTTTCGATTCCGAGTGTAAGCATTGTGCCGTGTATTTGAACATTTCCGGCGAATGATTCGGCCAATTGAAATGGATCTAGTTTGTAAATGGAATACTGGTAATCAGCCCCTAGATACAACCCATTTTGGAGACTAAAGCGGTAGCCGGCACCACTTTGAACAACTCCCTGCATTAAGTCTTTAAAAGCCTGATTGGAAAGAATTCCAGGGAGTGCAAGGTCGACATGATAACTGTGTTTTGCTTTGATCTGACCGAAATCGTTTAATGATTCTTGTGCCTGACTATTGAGCGGACCTGAGAGAACAAGCAGGAAAAGAAATAATTTAAAATATGGAGACGAGGGTCGCATATTTAATCGATCAAATTCATTTGTTTCAGAAGAAAGGACGCATTCATATTTTGACAAATTCCAGGCCGGATTTGATAATCGAACGATAATTCGTCTCCCTTTATTGTAGAATCGAAATAGTAACATGTAAATCCTGTTTCGCTATCCTCGAGGCCGCAAAGAGAAAGATCATGTGTAGCAATGACACCCTTGATAGGGAGTTCTCGCAATTTTACCAAAAATTTCTGAGAGCCTTCCGCTTTGTCTTTGCTGTTCGTACCCCGAAGAATTTCATCAAGTAAAACAAATAGTAAGTCTCCTTGACCAGCAGATTCTTTCAGGGCGCTCAAACGACTTAATTCGGCATGAAAATACGAGCTACTTTGGGTGATGTCATCAGAAGCTCGCATACTCGTATAGAGCCTGACCTTTGGTAAGGTGAAAGAGTGCGCAAAAACAGGAAAGCCACAATTGGCAAGCATGATATTGATCCCAATGCTTCTGAGGTAAGTGCTTTTCCCAGCCATGTTAGGACCAGTTAGAATCATGAAATGATCCTGATTGCCAAAATCCAGATTATTTGGGACACTGATTTCCTGACTTAACAAGGGATGTTTCATTTCCAGAAAATGAAATTCCGTGGAATCCGAAGATGCAAATTTGGCATAACAACTTTCCTCTCGAAAATTGTAACGAATACAGGCCGCAGAGATAAATGCCTCGTTTTCTTCCAGCAGGATTTCCCAGTTCTTTGTTGCTTCACCGTATTGATCAATCCAGCGCTCCAAGGCAATTCGTTGCCAGTAATCCCAACCAACGAGGAGGTTCAAAGGAATGGAAATCAAAAAGTTCATTCGGAATTCAAATCGCTGGTGTAAACGGATCAATTCATGTAGGCCTTTTTCAGCGTTAGCAAGTTGCTGTTGGTCAAATAAAGCATGTTTGTGTTTGGCATTCAATTCAGAAACCAATTGTGTTTGCTCAAAGGCACTCTTGAAACGATGTTCGAATCGTCCAAGGATACTTGATTGAAGATTGGTCCGTTTCAAATCCATTCCAACCAAGCCAAAGTTGAGGAACATGATGACCATGAACAAAGTAGAAGAAATCAGATTTAGAGAAAGGAGGATGATTCCTCCGATCCCAATGACCGGAATAAACCAACGGAGAAGGCTGGTAAAGGCAGGATTGTCAGGACGAATTCGACAAAAGTCGGTTAATCTTCGGTCATAGGCTTCAGAACGACTGGCAATGGAAGCTGCAATTCTGAAGCGTTGCGTCCATTCCATTTCATGTGAGAATAATTCGACTCGTTCCTTGTTTTTTTCAGGATGCTCCGAACCTTTTAGCAAAAGAGTGGCCAGGATGGATTTCCCTTGTTGAGAGGTGCTTCGATTGAAAAAGTTGAAAATCCCATTTGGGGCAAAGAGATCCAGGTCTGAAGAATAGGGGTGAAGTGAGTTGATAAATTCTGCTCCCTGATCAAAACTTGTTCTTCGTTCCAGCATGCATTGCAATTCTTCCTCACAAAAGTTGATCTGCATTTGGTCTTTCTCCAATTGGAGCTTGAGGTCAACTGTCCTGGAAACAGCCCATAAAAACAAGGCGATTCCTCCGACAATTGTGGCAATAAAAAAAGGCCAATGCTTCCAAAGTAGATAAGCTCCACCTGCTACCGCAATGAAAAGGAAAAGCCTGATTAGGCGTATTTTCCGAATTTCTTTTTTTAGACGGAGAACCTCATCTCTTTTTTGCTGGGCAAGTTCCTGGTAAAAAGAGATCGTTGCTTTCATCAGCTAAATTTAAACAGGAAATCCTGATTAGCTGGCAAAAATCTTCAATGTCAGGCTCAGGCGTTCTTTTAATTCCGTACGGTTTACGATGTAATCCAGGAATCCATGCTCCAGTACAAATTCTGATGTCTGGAATCCTTCTGGCAAGTCGCGTCCAATCGTTTCACGTACAACACGTGGTCCGGCAAAACCGATCAAAGCTTCAGGCTCTGCGATGTTCAGGTCTCCAAGCATGGCAAAGGAAGCCGTTACCCCTCCGGTTGTCGGATCAGTAAGGAAAGAAATATAAGGCAATTGATGTCTGGAAAGTTCTCCCAGTTTTCCACTTACTTTCGCCATTTGCATCAGGGAAAAACCTGCTTCCATCATTCGTGCACCTCCAGATTTTGAAATGATCATGAAAGGGGCATTCAAGGAAATCGCTTTGTCAATGGCGCGCGCAATTTTTTCTCCCATGACGGAACCCATAGACCCCCCAATGAAGGCAAAATCCATGGCAGCCACAACGAGGTCCATCCCGTTGATTTTTCCGTGTGCCGTTCGAATGGCGTCTTTCAGGCCAGTCTTTTTCTGCGTATCACTGATTCGATCCACGTATTTTTTGGTATCCGTAAATTTCAAAGGATCTCCGGAGCCCAGTTTTGCATCCAATTCCTTGTATTTCCCATCATCAAAAATGATGTGAAAATATTCTTCTGAACCAATGCGTTCATGATGAGAACAACGGTCACACACATAAAATTTCTCCTCGAATTCGACCTGTGTAAAAACGGTTTTACAATTCGGACACTTATGCCATAATCCTTCCGGAGTTTCTTTTTTCTCTTTGGTAGAGGTTGTAATTCCCTCTCTTTTTCTTTTAAACCAACTCATCGTGTTCGGGTTTAAGCCCTTTCGGACGATTTATGAAAGTGTGTTCACATTATTAAGGTCAGAGAAAGCCTGCTCCAATCGCTTGACAAAGGTCATTTCTCCTTCCCGAATCCACTTTCTCGGATCGTAATATTTTTTATTTGGCAGATCAGCGCCTTCAGGGTTTCCAATTTGGCTTTTCAGATAATCGATTTTTGAGGTCATATAATCTCTGATTCCTTCTGTGAAAGCAAATTGCAAATCCGTATCAATATTCATTTTAATCACACCGTATCCGATCGCTTCTCTGATTTCCTCCAAAGAAGATCCTGAACCACCGTGAAAAACAAAGTCCACGGGATTCACTCCAGTCTGGTATTTTTCCTGGATGTAGTCCTGTGAATTTTTCAGGATTTTCGGAGTTAACTTCACATTTCCTGGCTTGTAAACACCATGAACATTTCCAAATGCGGCCGCTACGGTGAAACGTGGACTAATCTTCAACAATTCTTCATAAGCATAGGCAACTTCAGAAGGTTGAGTGTACAGTTTGGAGCTATCTACATCCGTATTGTCCACACCGTCTTCTTCACCTCCGGTAATTCCCAACTCGATTTCCAAGGTCATCCCCATTTTGCTCATACGCTCCAGGTAGTTCTTGCAGATTTCGATGTTTTCTTCGATTGGTTCCTCCGATAAATCAATCATGTGTGAGCTATACAAAGGTTTTCCGGTTTCAGCGAAAAATTTCTCACCAGCGTCCAATAAACCATCGATCCATGGAAGTAATTTTTTAGCACAATGGTCCGTATGCAAGATCACAGTTACCCCGTATGCCTCAGCAAGGGTATGAATGTGTTTTGCCCCGGCAACGGCTCCGGCAATAGCTGCCTTTTGATTCTCATTAGACAGACTTTTTCCCGCGTTAAAGTGTGCTCCACCATTCGAGAACTGAATAATAACAGGTGCGTTCAACTTTGCACTTGTTTCCAGGACAGAATTAATCGTATTTGATCCTGTTACGTTAACAGCTGGTAAAGCAAATCCCTTTTCTTTAGCTAATTTGAAAATTTCCTGAACCTGATCTCCGGTTGCAACTCCTGGTTTGATATTGTGAGCCATAGTGATTAAAAAATTTAGCAAGCAAAATTAGTAAATATTTTCAGAACAAAAGGCATGAATCAGGCTTCCTTTTTGCCTTTCTAGGACTGTGAAATGCCGATTGAAAACAGGACTGGAACCTTATTCAGGTCGTAGGCAAGCTTCCTCCATTCCCTGACGGTATATGTTTGCACTTTTTCATTTGGGAGGGTCAGGTTGGAGGCGATGGACAATTTGGTCTCATCGTGGAGTTCGTTGAGCAAGTCTTCCAGGACGTTCATATTTCTGAATGGAGTGTCCATAAAGAGATGCGTAGAACCTTCTTTTTGACTCAGATACTCAAACTGTTTCAAGCTTCTAATTCGATCTTTGCGATCCTTGGGGAGGTAACCGTGAAAACTAAAATGTTGCCCGTTAAAACCGCTTCCCATGAGCGCCAATAAGATGCTTGAAGGGCCAACGAGAGGTTGTACCCGAATTCCAAGCTCATGCGCCCTGGCAACCAATCGAGCTCCAGGGTCTGCTACTCCCGGACAGCCGGCCTCGGAAATAATGGCCAGATCGTTTCCGGCCAGCAGGCACTTGGCTTGTTGCTCGATAGCACCTCCTTCCGTCTTTTTGTTCAGCACATAAAACTGGGAGTCGTCAATTGGAAATTGACGGTCCAACTTACGAAGCAAGCGTCTGGCCGAACGTACATCTTCTACGGAAAAATGCCTGATATGCTGGATGAGCCCGGCCACTTCTGCAGGGATCACATGCCCACTTTGTTCACTTCCGAGCGTGTTGGGGAATAAATATAAGTTTCCGATAGCCATTAGTGAAGTGATTCCATGATTTTGTCGGTTGCCTCATCCAAAAGATCATAGACATGATCAAAACCCGATTGCCCTCCATAATAAGGGTCAGGAACTTCGGAATCAGTTCCGAGGAGTTCGAGGACCAAACTTACTTTTTGTTCATCAGCCTGGTTTCTTGCCAGTCGGACTACATTCCCATAATTACTGTGATCCATGACATAGATTCGGTCAAAAGCATCAAAATCGCCTTGGCTGAACTGTCGGGCACGCAAAAAGGAAATATCTGTCCCCCGGTTTTTCGCCGTTTGGATCATCCTGGGGTCGGGGGCTTCTCCGATGTGGTATCCTGCCGTTCCGGCCGAATCAACTTCTGCATCAAGTCCGCTTTCGGTGACTTTCTTTCGAAGGATTCCATCTGCTAGTGGAGACCGGCAAATATTTCCGAGACATACAAAAAGTATTTTCATTGTCCTTGTTTTGCTTCAAAATTACAACTTCTGATGAATCTGTTTGTTCAATAAAAAGCATAGTTTACATAATGGCAACCAACATTTGCTCATTGAACGTTAAAAAAGCTTAAATAGGAGTAACTAAACGGGTGCTTCATACGTATAATAATATAAGAAAGTTTCGAAAGAACATAACCACACCTAAATACCGACAGCATGAGACAGTTAAAGATTACCAAACAAGTTACTAACCGGGAAGCCGCATCACTTGACAAATACCTACTTGAAATAGGCCGTGAAAAGATGATTTCCGCTGAAGAAGAAGTTCAATTAGCGTTAAGAATCAAGGAGGGAGACCAAAAAGCTTTGGAGAAATTGACCAGGGCAAATTTGAGATTTGTGGTTTCTGTGGCCAAACAATACCAGAATCAGGGGCTGACCTTACCGGATTTGATCAATGAAGGAAACGTAGGACTAATTAAAGCAGCCGAACGTTTTGATGAAAGCCGTGGATTTAAGTTTATTTCTTACGCCGTATGGTGGATTCGTCAGTCGATTCTACAGGCATTGGCAGAACAAGCTCGGATTGTCAGATTACCATTGAATAAAATTGGTACGATCAATAAAATCAATAAAGCATATTCCGAATTGGAACAGCATTTGGAACGTCCCCCTTCTGCCTCAGAATTGGCCGAACACATGGGGCTTTCAACGGAAGATGTTAGACAATCACTTCGGAATAATGGGAGACACGTCTCCATGGATGCGCCCTTGCTTGAAGGGGATGAAGGTTCTTCCAGCATGTATGATGTTTTACCCAATGACCTGGCTGGTCCGGAACAGGATTTGGTCGTGGAATCACTCCGCAAGGATATTGAGCGTTCCCTTTCTACATTGACGATGAGGGAAGGAGAAGTCGTTCGTTTGTATTATGGATTGAATGGTCGCCCACCACATACCCTGGAGGAAATTGGAGAACGTTTTGATCTGACAAGAGAACGAGTAAGACAAATCAAGGAGAAGGCAATTCGCCGATTAAAGCATACTTCTCGAAGTCGGATGCTCAGATCATACCTGGGTTAGGCAGGATCAACATCGACAACTACTCGAACAGCCTTGTTTGAAGGAACGCTGTAAAACTCGTCAATCAGACCGGTTAAGCGTTCCTTTACTTTTGTGTGGGAGGCTTCCCGCTCAATTTTAAGAATGATTTGTTTCTGATAGTATTGATTGATTCGTTGGATCATGGGAAACTCCGGTCCCAGGACCCGTTCCTTAAATACTTTTCGAAGACTCGAAGCAAGGCTTTGTGCCGACTGATTGAGGGTATCTACATCCTTATGTTTTAAGGTGAGTTGAATCATTTTGTAAAAAGGAGGGTAGAAATAATTTCTTCGCTCGACAATCTCATTTGTGTAGAAACCTTCATAATCATGTTGGATCACTTTCTGAATGATCCAGTGTTCGGGATCTCCGGTTTGGATAATGACCTTCCCCCGTTCGTTTTTTCTTCCCGCTCTCCCTGCTACCTGGGTCATGAGCTGAAAACTGCGCTCAAAAGCTCTGAAGTCCGGGCGATTGAGAAGCATGTCAGCATCTAGAATCCCGACGAGTCCTACATGATCAAAATCGAGTCCCTTGCTAAGCATCTGAGTTCCGATTAACAGATCGATCTGTCTGTTTTCAAACTGACTAATGATTTCCTGATAGGCATTTTTGGAACGGGTCGAATCAAGATCCATACGTGCTACTTGCCTGTCGGGGTAGAGAATGGCCAGTTCGTCTTCGATCTTCTCCGTTCCGAAACCGATCATTTTTAAGCGATTACTTCCACAATGATGGCAGGTTCCGATGGGGGCACTGGTGTATCCGCAGTAATGACATTTTAATCGGTTCGAGTGTTTGTGATAGGTTAGGGAAACATCGCAGTTTTCGCACTTTGGAGACCAGTTACATACCTCACAAGCCCAGAGGGGGGTGTATCCCCGTCGGTTCTGAAATAGAATAACTTGTTTTCCGTGTTCCAGTGTATGATTGATTTCTTCCAGTAAGAAAGAAGAGAAATGGGAATGCATGGTTTTTCGTTTCCGTTCCTTCCGAACATCGGCACAGCAAATTTCAGGGAGTTGCAGCCCCTGATAGCGTTCTTTGAGTTCGATGAGCCCATACTTTCCGCTTTTCGCATGATAGTAACTCTCGACGGAAGGTGTTGCGGATCCCATCAGGACTTTTGCTCCTTGCATCTGCGCGAGTACAATCGCGCAATCTCTTCCGTGATATCTTGGAGAAGGATCATATTGCTTGAAGGAGGACTCATGCTCTTCATCGATGATGACCAATCCCAGGTTTTTGAAGGGAAGAAAGACGGAAGAACGGGCTCCCAGAATGATTCGAAAACGTTCCGGATGATCGTTTAGGATGTGATTCCATATTTCGACTCGCTCATTCTGATTGAATTTGGAGTGGTATACGCCAACTAAATCACCAAAGTAGGCTGATAAACGTTGGATCAGTTGGGTGGTCAGGGCGATTTCCGGGAGCAGGAATAATACTTGCTTTCCTGCTTCCAACTGCTCTCGGATCAATTCGACATAGATTTCAGTCTTTCCCGACCCTGTGACTCCATGTAGTAAACAAATATCTTTGGATTGATGCTCAATACGTATTTCCTTCAGCGCTCGTTGTTGTTCTACTGAGAGCGTTTTTAATTCGTTTAGCTCCTTTTGATTTGTTGTCAAACGATCGATCTGCAAACGTTCAGACCTCAGGACACCTTTCTTTTCGAGTGTATTTATGGCGGAAACAGATAGGGATGCCTCCTGCAATTCTTTTCTGGAAATATATGGTTCGGCCCCTTTTTTACCAAACATTTTCTGAGCGAAGTAAAGAACGATTTCAAGTTGTTTTTCAAGCTGTTTTCCACGTTCCAGACTTTCTAGCAATTTGTGTAACTCTTCCTCCTGATGAAAACCTTCGTCCAGGCAATAGTAAACTGCCGTTTTAGGTGTGTAGCGATGATTCAGTTCTTCCTGGGAAAGAATAATCTTTCGGTCGATTAGTTCCTTAATAATTGGCTGAATGGTCTTAATCCCAACGATTTCCGAGATACTTTTTAAATCTAGTATTTCCTGAATTTCCAGCGCTTCGACAATTTGCAACTGTCGTTCGTTCAGAGCTCGCGTGTCTCCATTAAAATCCGGATGCAAAATAACTTTGGTCTCAGATGCCAGTTTGAAGTTAGAAGGGAGGGAGGCGTTCATGACGTCTCCGATTGGAGCCATGTAATAAGACGAAATCCACTTCCAGAAACGGTATTGAGTTCCGGTAATAATAGGAGCGTCATCTAACAGGTGTTCAATGTATCTTGCCTGATATCCCTGCGGGACTTCTTCATGTATTCTGGTGGCAATTCCGGTATAAAGTTTTCCCCGTCCAAAGGGAACAATCACCCGCATTCCAGGCACAAGAATGTCATTTAGCTCATAGGGGACGCGATACGTAAACTCGTTTTTTACCGCTAATGGAATGATGACCTCGGCAAAGAAGGTTTTGCGTTCGCTCATTCCGTATCGTACTAGTTACAGAAATACGACTCGCTTTGGTCTGCCGGGTTGTCACTACAAAACAATAATTCTCCGGTGATTGTACCACTGCACAATTCGCGGGTTGAATTCTTGTTCAAACAGCGGTAGTAGGTAGGACCTACCTGAACCCAATCCGGTTTTAAGCGCTCATAATCTCCCCGGGAAGAAAAAATCCCCAGAACACGCATATCATTCGTCGCTGTCAAATTGGTGTAGATGGGTTTACTTTGAGTAAGGCTGGACGAAGGCTTATTGACCAGCATATACTTCTGTAGATTTTCATCCGCTCCGTATTCGGAAATAAGGATAGACTTCAGTTGACGCTTGGTAATTTGAGGATTATTTGTGGCGTTTTGTTTGACCAATTCGTAAAAAGTTTTCCCGTTTGCCACAGTCGAAACACTTGTACCGTTCAGGTCACCTCCCTCAAACTCACGGATCACCCACTTAAATGATTTGGTGGCGAAGAGATCCTGCCCAATAAACTCTTCAAATGAAACAGTTAAACTGACCTCCAGTTTGGAGGCATTTCCTGTATTCACGCTAATCGTCGTATTGGCGTAACCATTTTCGCTAACATCCTGATTCGCAAAATTGAACTGAGAACTTTCTTTTGGAGCATTGATGAACATATTCGAGACCAGAGTTGTTTCTCCAATAACAGAGAATTCTCCTCCGTTGATTTTGGCTTCCAGACGATAAATCGTCTTTCCATCATCAATTAGCTCGGTACCAACCGGAGTTCTGAAATAGTAGAGTTTTTGTTCCGGATAGTAAAACACTCCAGGTTCCTTGTTGTCAATAATGGTGTCCTTCAAATCCCATGTTCTGGTAACCGTTCCGTTCACGATTTCCTGAATTGTTGCATCTACCTGATCAAAATAACTAGAGTCTGGAACAGCTGCAATTTCGAGGGCATTTCCACTTCCGAAAATAGCTCTGTTAATACGCACAAAATGAAATTCTTCACTGGCATTTAACAGACCATAAATAACGGCTGTTTGTCTGCCGTCACTTTTTGAAACAACCTCTTCTTTGCAGGAGGTCATCAGGCCAGCAGTCAATACAACGAGTAAAAGCGGAAGTAATTTTCTCATAATTCTTTATAAAGCGAATGTCAAATTTAGCTAAATCCTTTCAATTTTTCCTTACCGGAAGATCAAGATTTTAGCTGCTTTAGTCAATGGTTTACTTATTTGACCCGGTTGAGTCCCATGGTTTTCAACATCCATTTGGGAAGTTGTTTATTCGGATCCCTTTTTTTGAGGTTGATGTACCATCCCAACTTCTTGAGAATAGGAACTTTATGCGTTTCTACAAACTCAATCCAGGTTCCGTCAGGATCTTCGATATAGCTGAATCTTCCACCGGCTTCTCCCATATCAAATGTTTCTCCGGAATCAACGGTGAAAGGAAATCCTGCTGCTTCGCAGTCTTTTTTCAGTTGTTCCATGCCCTGGATATCAAAGCAGAGGTGGATGAACCCCCAATCTCCCCAATACCTGTTTTCAAATATTTTTCGGCAAGATGCCTGGTCGTTAGATTGGATCAATTCAATCTCGCTGGGTCCAAGTAGGGCTGAAAACGGCCCCTTTCTTTCCTGGCTATGGCGAAGTAGTACCCGTCTAACTGACTGGGTTCCGCGTGGCAGATTTTGAAAGGCTTCAAAGCTATCTGTTTGATCATAGACGATTTGGTCGTATCCAAGTACCCCCTGGTAAAGTGGAAGTGCTTTTTCGATGTTGCTGACACCGATCATAGCTCCTGCTACACCTCCCGTTTGGGCTGGGTGCCCCGTGTTACCAAACCAACCAAGTCCTTCGACGATATCAAAAAGATTCCCGTTCGGATCGCGCACTAAAAAGTGTTTTTTCCCTTCCGGAGTTTCCAGGAGTGGACTGACCAGATTAAGCTTGTTTTTTTGGAAATATTCGTACGTTTTTTCGGGATTGTAGGATTTGATTCGGCAAGCATATAGACCATAGTCTCCCAGTCCTAGTTCAAAATTTGCCTTTTCGGTATTTCTGGAAGTGTATTGCCAGATTTCAAAACCACCACCTCCGTTCATACTCAATGCCAGGGTGGCTGTTCTTTTATGGATTTCATTTCCGGTATATCTGGTCATTAATGGAGCTTCCGCCGCATCTTCGAAAACTTTGATATCAACTCCAAAATAGCTCCGATACCAGGGCCATATTTCAGAAACGTTGGGAACTCCAATTCCCATTTGTTGAATACCACAGATCACTTTTTCCATGCCTGAACTTTTGGCCGCTAAGGTAATGGTTTTTAGCGAATCGCCCGTTCGTTGAAAATCAGATAGCCATAGCTTAATTGGAAGGCAAATGGTTTAGGTTGATTCGGAAAGTAATTGGTGGTAAATCTCATCGGGCCGATGGGACTATGGTAAATAAGCGAGCCAGAGAATAAGTAGCGGTCTCCCTTAAAGAGGTTGGAGTACCCAAAGGTGCCATCCTCGAAGCGAATCAGTTTTTTAAATGGCTGATAGTAGTAACCATCCAGGCGCACATCCAAATTGGATTTGATGGTGAAGATCAGATTGGCTCCTGCGCCGGCATGTTGTGGTGAACGATAATCGGGGAGGAAGTATCCCATCAGGTCTGGAATCGGAGCGAATTCGGTCGTGTTTAGTAAGGTGGCTGTATAGTTATTGAAAAGGGACTGACTATTCAGTACTGTTTTCAGATGTACTCCGAAATGAAAATGTTTGTAATCGATTGGAAAGGTCTTGAATTCAGCGTTCAGTTGAATCCATTGGTGGTTTTTCTCACTGTCAAAGTCGATGATCGCTGTAGAGCCCGAAATACTGTGTTCTTTTCCGTTGATATAGCGAAATTTAATGCTGGCAAGGTGTCCTCCGTTGGCAAACTGTTTCTTGTTTAGGGTATTGAATTCTAGTGACCAGCTGAGATGAATCCCTTTAAACCTGGTGAGGTCTGCAGTGTCTTTGCTGGTAAATATATCCGTTTGATAATAGGAATCTCTCAAATCAAATAATCGGGCATCCAGTACATTTTTCCCAGTATTTCCAACCGGATTTTTAATTTTTAATCCGTAGTAAAGCTCATTTTGAATGAGGAACGAGGGTTTTACATCTTCAAAAAAGGTGGCACTACTTCGATAGTAGTCCCAGCGATTCATGGTAAAGTAGGGAGACAGGGAAATCGGATAATAATTCGGAATGGTCAGGTCACCATAGCTTCGGACCGAGCCGTAAAAACGACCGAAATAGGATTCCGCTTTTAATTTAAGGGCTACTTTTTTGATGTACAGGTAGTTCAGTCCAATGTACCCCGTGTTAATTGGTCGGGAAGAAAAATGCCCCCCAACTTCCAGTTTAAATTCTTTGGCTTTACTGACCTGTAGATTGAGATGATAGAGTGAGTCCATCAGATCCAGGGTTGGGAAGAGTTTATCCACCTGTTCAAAGCTTGAAGTCCGGAAGTATCTTTTGTTAAGTTTGTCTTCATGGACGATTTTATTTCCTTGTGGACGTAGGATTGACCTTCGGACAAACTGAACATCATCTCTGTTTTTGTTGGTCGTATTGACCTGTGCAATTCTAAGTTCCGGAATTTGCGAACGAAACTGCTGACGTTTTAGTTTGATTTCTTCAGGAGTGGAGCGCTGTTGGATTTGTCCGTAAATGGAGTCAATGAGCTTTAGGGTACTTTCATAGCCCGTACGAATGGCGCTTTCGACTTCCGAAAAAGCAAAGGTATTCAGTTCGGTCTCTGGCTGGATAATAATTCCGTTTGGACAGGGAAGTTTAAAATTACTTTGTGAAACCAGCATATTGGTTACCTGGCTAATCAGATTGTCTTCTGTCGGGCGGTCTGCATTGGAAGTCACATTGCTTCCGATAATGAAATCAGGATCAAATTCTTCATACATGACATCCAGCGGAAAGTTATTATAAAGTCCACCATCGAAAAAAAGAGTGCCATCAATTTCGATCGGGCTGATGTAAAAGGGAAAGGTCATGGAAGCTCTCACCACCTGGTTTAACTTGCCCTGGCGAAAGGAGACACTTTTTTTATTGCGGATATCTGATGCCACACAACGAAAGGGAATCATTAGCTGATCAAAATCTTCCTGGGCACGAGCTCCGGCAGTTCCAAGAAGTCGCATCATTTCATAATCCAACAAGGTGGAACTGATTACGCTGGTTGGGAGTGATTTCAGCAGGAAACTGTCCTTGGAAATAGGAATGTCCATGACACTGGCATCCCGATCATCTTCAAAGAAAAAGAATTGTTGCCCCCGCTCAAGCTGTCCTTTGGTCATTAGTTGGAAACGCTCACTAAGCACAAAATTCTCTAATTCCTGGGGAGAGTAACCACTAGCATATAGTGCTCCGACCAGCGCACCAGCAGAAGTTCCGGCGATGTAGTCAATAGGGATTTGTTTTTCTTCCAATGCTTTGAGAACTCCGATGTGTGCGAATCCTGAGGCACCACCGCCGCTAAGGACAAGCCCGACTTTTTGCGCCCAGAAAGAAGTGCAGATGAGTAGGGATACAATAACTAAGAGCGTTCTCAAAACGAAATGGATTTATACAAAAATAAAATTTTCCTGAAAGCATTCAGAAAGTTCGCAAAGACGAAATTAGGACTGCTATTCCAGATAGTGTACTTTTGTCGAACTTATTTGGATTTTATGCAGCAATTGACATTGATCATCAAAACACTTTACGGAATGGAGGAAGTCCTGCGTGAAGAATTAGAAGAATTGGGCTACGGAGAGGTAAAGATGTTGAATCGGGCCGTGGAAATTCAGGGAAGTTGGAAAGATGTCTATTTTTTGAATCTGCATCTTCGTTGTGCACTGGCGGTGTTGGTGAAGGTCAAAGAATTCTGGATCAAGGAAGAAAAAGACCTGTATAAGCAGGCCATGAAGATTAATTGGACTGATTATTTTGACGTGGATAAGAGCTTTGCTGTCAAGGGAGCTGTATTTTCTCAGGTTTTTTCCCATTCTCAGTATCCCTACCTGTTAGTCAAAGATGCGATTGTTGACACTTTCAGAGAGGCTTGCGGTGAACGTCCAGATGTTTCAGTGAAGAATCCACAGGTATTATTTGATTTGCATATCAAAGAGAAGGAGGTGACCATTTCGTTGAACACGAGTGGATTGCCATTATATATGAGGGGCTACCGTCAGGAAACCGGAACAGCTCCCCTGAATGAAGTATTGGCTGCCGGAATGATTCGGATGAGTAAGTGGGATCGAAAAACGCCTTTTGTGGATCCTTTTTGTGGATCAGGGACCTTATTGATTGAGGCGGCGTTTTTGGCGACTGGAATTCCGTCTTGTATCGAAAGACAACATTTTGCCTTTAAAAATTTCAAAAGCTTTGACGAGGAAGTATGGGAAGAGTTACAGACGAATGTTCGTCGAAAAATTCGAAACTGGACTCCAGAACAATTGGGCTTTAAGCTGATTGGTTCCGATTTGTCGGAACAAATGGTTCTGAAAACAAAAAGAAACCTTCGGGGCTTGCCGATCGCACGATTGATCAGTTTGTCTGTGGGAAGTTTTGAAGAGTTAAAGCTAGATCAGGAAAAACCAGGAATCTTGTTGAGTAATCCACCCTACGGAAAGCGTTTGGGGAGTGGAGAACGAGACGAAGAAATTGAGGAACTTTATGGAAGATTAGGCGACTGGTTTAAGCAGGAGCTGAGTGGGTTTAATTGCTGGATTATTTCATCCAATTTGGACGCCTTGAAGTGCATTGGTTTAAAACCAAGTACGAAAATAAAATTGTTTAACGGGGATTTGGAATGTAGCTTCCGGAAATTTGAAATGTTCAGTGGGAGTAACCGCGAGTTCAAAACCCGACAAAATCAATCGAGTTAACGTTTGTATTTCGGTGCGATTAACTTAAAGAACTTCGGTTCCTGCATAGGGTGTTCGATCGAAATAAGCATCAATCCGTTGACTTCACCATCCAGTTTGATTTCTTTGCTTCCCTGATAGTAGACTTCATTGTAGAGCAGTTTTCCCGCAAGGTCGGTAATTCGAACGGTGGAATTTCGCTTAATTTCATGATTGAAACGAATGGTCGTCTGATCTGATAGAACATCCACTTTGACAGGCTGCATGTCCATTGAAGAAATTTCAGCTACAGCGATATCACTGAAAGAATATTCTCCGTTCATGTCCACTTGCTTGATCTTGAAGTAGCAAAGCGCTTCTGGAAGATCTTCCGCGAAAAAGGAATAGTGTTGTTCCGTGGACGAAACTCCCTGGCTTTTAACCTTCCCAAGTTGTTTGAAAGGAACTCCAGGCTCCGTAACATATTCGATCACAAAATAATCGTTCTCTCTTTCGGAGAGTGTTGACCAGTTGATCCAGGCAGAATTTCCTTTGGGTTCAATATTGAAATAACCCCACTCAACGGGTAAGACGACTGCACAGTTGGCGAAATTTCCGTAACTCGGAGTTCCACCATTGTCAAAACTAACATAATCACCATCGGTTCCTGTATTGGAACTATTGGAGGTATAGGTCACATTATCTGTAGAGCTACCAAAGTCAATGCTGAGAGTTCTTGTTGCACCTGCGTTATTGGCAAAACGACCTCCACTATCGGTGGTGTTATTGGCGAAAATAACGTAATAGGGACCTCCTCCGGGACATTCGGATGAAAAGTCAAAGGTCATCGTTGGATTTAGTCCTGTAAATACATACACAATGGCTCCAGCAGGAATGGGGTTGGCATATTGGAATAAAGTACAACCGGCAAGTGTGTTCAGGCTGTTGATGTATGTTGCATTGTTCGTAAGCGTCTTGGAAGAGCAGCCAGAGTTACAAAAAGTTCCTCCATTCGGAAAGTCAATAGAGATATCATCAATATCCAGGGCTGAAGCACCATTTTCAAAAATGACCAGTTCATCGAAACCTTCCGAAACCGTACAGGCATTCACCAGAATAGATCTGATTTCCGGAGAGGCACAGGAAGTTGATGTTGTGAAAGTTGTTGTGGTAACCCCCGATGTTAGGTAGTTTTCCTCACAGTTTGGAATGGCTCCGTTGTATTCAAAAATCTTAAAGCAATAGGTTGTTCCAGGAGAAAGTCCAGTGACGATTGTCGATCCAGCGGCTCCGTTATAAACGACATAATTCCCGGCACCAATGGTAGCTCCGGCACCAAAAGTGGCACTGGAAGAATAAGCATTTTGATCTGTTGGAGTTCCTGAGATAGGGCAGGAAGTGCTCATCAGAATGATCGCATTGGCTCCGTTTCCACCAGTAAAGTTAATTTGAGCCGATGAACACCCTGGGGAAACCGAAATTCCAGAAGCATTGGTTGTAGGTTGAGTTGCTGGCGAGCAGGAAGCCGTACAGGTTGCAATGAGTTCTACGTCATCGATGCTCCATCGTTCACCGGAAGAGTTGTTCAACATGGTAATCCTGATCCGGGCTTGTGTACAAGAATTGGGGAGGTCAATGCGCACTTTCGAATAACCGTCTGTCGTTCGCGTTCCACCACCTGCCGGTTGAAAGTTTGTCGGTGAATTGTCCCCATCATAAGTGACGGTGGCGCTTCCAGAAGCTGAATAGTTCCAATTGGCGTTGCTGTTTCCCTGGATGGTTGCTTCACGAGACCAGGTAGACCCTCCATCCAATGAAATTTCAACAGTTACCACATCTGCGGCATCCATTCCGTTTCCGGTTGAACTGATCGACCAGGCTGCGAGGTCAAACTGAAAATATTTGTCGGTACATAAACCTAAACTCGAATTGTTTGAAAAGGTGAGGACTGAAGTACCGTTTCTCACTGCCCATGCCGTTGTTCCCGAAGTGAAGTAAGGAGAAGAAGCTGGGCGGTCACCGGTTCCGGTACTTCCTGTGATCGTCGCACCTCCCGAACTGGTGAAGGTCATTGTTGGAGTTCCGGCCGGAGATTCAAAGTCCTGTATAGACACTATGGTTCCCGCTGCAAGTAGGGAAGATTCCATCGTAGTAGATAACCACATAAGAGAGACTATCAGCGAAAGTTTGATAATCTTCCATGGGTTAACCATGTTTTTAGTGCCTGACATTGTCTACTAATTTCTTAGGTACTCAGAGCCCAATTCACTCCATCCTAATTATAACAAATGTATGACAAAAATAGCTATTTACCAAGTAATTACGCCTTTTCGAGGTGAAGTTGGAGTTAAGTTTTCATGAATAAAAAGGAAATAAAAAATGGCGACTTTTGGACTAAAACGGTTTAAATCTAGACAGACAGAATCTTATGCAAGACGAATATTCCAAACCTGGGTTAGATAGAAAAAATATCAATAGTTTTTAACAACAAAAAGGCAAAACCGATTAAGTGTATTCAGATATTTAAATTAAAAAAGTCGATTTCTTCTACATGCGAGACAAAAAAACGGTGACCAATGGCCACCGTTCAAGATATCTAATTGAGTCCGTTAGCGCTTTTCTAGCTCAACAAACTCACGTTTCACAATTCCTGTATAAATCTGTCTTGGACGACCAATAGGCTCTTTGTTCTCAGTCATTTCTTTCCATTGGGCTACCCATCCAGGAAGACGTCCGAGAGCAAACATAACGGTGAACATTTCGGTTGGAATCCCCAAAGCTCTGTAAATGATTCCTGAGTAAAAATCGACATTTGGATACAAATTTCTGTCTTTGAAGTATTCATCTTCCAAAGCGACTTTCTCCAGTTTTTTGGCAATATCCAGAAGTGGATCCTCAATATTCAATTTGTCGAGAACATCGTCACATGCTTTTTTGATGATTCGTGCTCTTGGATCAAAGTTTTTATAAACGCGGTGTCCAAAGCCCATCAAACGGAATGAATCATCTTTGTCTTTCGCCTTCTCAACCCATTTATCAATATCTCCTCCGTCCTGATGGATGCGCTCCAGCATTTCAATGACGGCCTGGTTTGCTCCTCCGTGAAGAGGACCCCAAAGTGCGGAAATTCCAGCTGAAATGGATGCAAAAAGGTTTGCCTGCGATGAACCTACGATTCGAACTGTTGATGTTGAACAGTTTTGTTCATGATCTGCATGTAAGATCAATAATTTATTTAGTGCATTGACAACTACCGGATCAACTTTATACTCTTCCGTTGGCATGGCAAACATCATGTGGAGGAAGTTCTCGCAATAGTCGAAATCATTTTTCGGATACATGAACGGATGACGCATGGCGTTTTTGTACGACCAGGCAGCCAGGGTTGGCAACTTGGCAATCAGACGCATCATGGTCAAATCCTTTGCTTCATGACTTCTGTTCGGGTCAAGTGACTCTGGATAGAATGTAGACAATGAGCAAACCATTGAGGAAAGAACTCCCATAGGGTGTGCTTTCGCCGGGTAAGCTTCAAAAAACTGTTTCATATCCTCATGCACCAAGGTGTGTTTGGTGATAGTCGCTGTGAAAACATCCAATTCCGATTTGTTCGGAAGGTCACCGTAAATGAGCAGGTAAGCAACTTCCAGGAAAGTAGCTTTTTCCGCCAAATCTTCAATGCTATACCCCCGATATTTTAAAATTCCTTCTTCTCCATTCAGGAAAGTGATGGAACTCGTAGTTGCACCAGTGTTTTTATATCCTGGATCCAGGGTGATATAGCCCGTACTTGAACGGAGTTTTGAAATGTCTATCGCTTTTTCGTTTTCTGTTCCGGTAACGACTGGGAATTCGTACTGTTTTCCTTCAATTTCAATTTTGGCTATCTCGCTCATTTGACCTGACTATAAATGTATTAGTTATTCGGCTTCTAAATTAGTAAAGAAATTTATTATACGCTCTATTTGTCGTTGAAAAAAATGATGTCACGATTTGATTTCTAAAACTCTGGCTAAGCCGCTCTTCCTTAAAGATTTTGAAGGGTGTAATTTAACATCATGTTAAACAAATGATTACGTGTGTTTCCGCCGTATATTCCATGGTTTTTATTCGGGTAAATAAACAAGTCAAACTGAACGTTTGCTTCCGTTAAAGCACGCACCATTTCCATGGTGTTTTGAAAATGGACGTTGTCATCGGCGGAACCATGAATTAACAGGTATTTTCCCTTCATTTTTTTGACGTGATTGATCGGAGAATTGTCATCGTAACCGGCTGCATTTTCTTGTGGCGTGCGCATAAATCGTTCTGTGTAAATGTTGTCGTAATAGCGCCAGTTGGTAACCGGAGCAACCGCAATACCCATCTTAAAGTATTCTGCTCCCTTCGTCATCGCCAATGAAGTCATGTAGCCTCCGTAACTCCATCCTTGAATTCCAATGCGTTTTGCATCCACGTATGGAAGTTTAGCTAGGTACTTGGCCGAAGCGATTAGGTCTTCTGTTTCGAGCTTTCCTAACTGCTGATATGTGGAGTTCTTGAATTTGGTGCCGCGATACATCGTTCCCCGTGGGTCAACACTAACCACGATATATCCTTTTTGCGCTAGCAGCTGATGATACATGTAGTTGCTTCCTCCAAATTGATCCTGGACAGTATTGGACCCTGGGCCACAATAAATCATCATATAGACCGGATACTTTTTGTTGGGGTCAAAATTGGGAGGTTTGATCATCCAGGCGTTTAACTGTTCTGTCGCCCCCTGAAATGTGGTAAACTCTTTTTCGGAAAGTTGATACTCGGACAGACGCTTTTTCAGCTTGGCGTTATCTTCCAGTGTCATCAGTTCTTTTCCATCAGCCTGACATAAAGTGTACACCGGAGGTGTATTTGCGCTTGAATGGGATTTCATGAAATATTTCATCCCAGTTGAGAATTCAGCATTGTTGTAACCACTTTCATCACTAATTGCTTCCTTTTTCTTTCCGTTGGTGTTGATGCGGTATATGCCTTTATGAATCGGTGCTTTTTCTGCCGCCGAATAGTAAATGTAACCTTTGGATTCGTCCACGCCATAGAATTCAATAACATCCCATGAACCGGTGGTAATTTGCTTGTTTGTCCCATCGAATCCAACCTGGTGGATATGTCGATATCCGGAAGATTCGCTAACGCGTAATAGAGCATCTTCTTTCTCAAGAATAATCAGATTGTCATCAATTTCGACGTAAGTTTCGCTTTCTTCTTCAAAGAACATTTTGACCGCCATTTGGTCATTCTTCGTAACATCCACTTGATGATAACGAATTTGGTTCTGGTGTCTGTTAAGAGTTTGTACGATCAGATGATTCTTTTCTGATGCCCAATTAAGTCGGGGGATGTATTCGTATTTTCCCAACTGGACGTCCCGGTGTTCGTTTTTCTCCAATAGAAATAGATGGCAACTAACTTTTGAGTTCGCTTCACCAGCTTTAGGGTATTTAAAAGTGTATTGATCGGGATAGAGGCTCCCGTAAATCGCCATTTGAAATTCTTTGACCTTTGATTCGTCGAAACGAAGGTAAGCTAGATAGCGGCTATCAGGAGACCAGCAAAAGCCCTTTATAATAGCAAATTCCTCTTCGTAAACCCAATCTGTTGTTCCATTGATAATTTCATTTCTTTTTCCGTCCGTGGTAACCTGCATGATCTTGTTTGCCTCGAGATCTTTGATGAACAGGTTGTTTCCCGAAACATAGGCTACTTTGCTGCCATCTGGAGAAAACTCAGCGAGGGTTTTGAGCTGATTTTTGGCATCCAGTTCGCTCAGCTTTTTGCTTTTCAAATCCAAAACAAAATAATCCGCTGAATAACTGTGTCTGTATATGGATTTGGTATTTGTCTGGATGAGCATTTTGCTTTCGTCCTTATTGAAGGAATATTCGTCGACTTCTATCCGAGTGCTTTTGTATTGCAGATCACTTGCTCCTACCAGTGTTTCTCCGGCATCATCCTGATTAGATTTGAAGGCATGTTTTGTAATCGAAAAGTGGTTTCCGTTTCGATTAATTCGGGTGAAATGCTCACCATCATTCATGCTTCGAAATCCAGGGAAACTTTTGGCATAGAAAAGATACTTTTTCCAGATGTCCTCTACGCTGACTTCTTTTCCGGATTGTGCCTGAAGGCTTTGATTTGCTGCTATAAATACCAGTAAAATGCAGACAATATTTTTCATGGTTCCAATAAATTTTGGAATTAAAAATAACGAATATCTATGAAGTGGACCTACTCCCGGATAATTTTATATTCCCGGAAGTTCCCGTTGATTTCCAATCTGAAAAAGTAAATTCCCGGACTGAAATGACTCAAGTCAATCTGACTTTCCCGATCATTCAACTCCTGATCAATCAACTCCTGACCAAAGATGTTACTCACCTTAATCTGACTAATTGGATAGTCTTTGCTCTTGATCTGAACGATGTTTTTACTCGGGTTCGGGAAAAGTTTTACATGGTCAAATTCCGGATTTTCGGAGACCCCTGCCGGCATATATTTGAATTTAGCCGTAATTGGAAGGTGATCCGAACCGTAGTGCAGTGCGTTGGCGACATCCTGACTGACGCTGCTATTTGGCATTTCGTTCACGGAATCATTATAATGTTGTCCATCATTCCCCACCGCCCAGGTAGAGTTATCTACGTATTCCAGTCCGCCTGGAAGGTCGATGCTGTGAGAATAGAGAATTAGGTCGAAGCGGTCGTCCATTCCACCGGTTACACCTCCTCCAAAAGATCTTTTTCGGGGAGATTGCGTGTGATGTTGTGCATAGGCTGGAGAATTCCATGTTCCAGGCATGACCAATGGGTCTACTACGTAACCGTTTTGTGTTCCATTGATGTTTTGGAGTAGGTTATAGGCCGGCTCATCCGCCCCGTAAAAGTTGAAGTCTCCCACAATGAGGTAATCCTGGTCAACACTCAGTTTATCTGTTACTTTCCGCAATTGCTGAATTTCATAATTTCTTTGAAATCGATCGTTATCGGAGCTTCCCGCTTTGAGGTGAAGTCCATAGATTCGAAGCGTGTCTCCTGTTTCGATGCTTACCAGCTTAAACTCATTAATGTCTCGAACATCTGTTGAGATCGGTGTATTACTAATGAATTTGAACTTATTTACCTTGTAGCAAATAGCCTGTACAAAATGCGTTGAATTGGGAATGTAATCTCCGGTTGCATAAAATCCGTTCAAGACCTGATTTCGAAAGAGGTTAAGAGCGGATTCTGAATTCAATTCCTCGAGAACCAAAATGTCCGGATCAACACTTTCTACTACGGTTTTGAAATAACCCACACGGTCTGAGTCCGTGCTTTGAAAATTAAGGATGTTGTAGGCCATAACCGTAAACTCCTGTTGAGCAATGGAAGGAACGAAAATGAGATTAGAAATAACAAATAAGGGAAGTAGTTTTTTTAGCATAATCGTTTTTTTTTCGGATGACTGCAACCCTCGCAATCCCGATGTGTGTATATTATATATAGTGAGTTATGGTTATTTTTTTTCCTTGACCAATACCACATATACTGGGAAGTGGTCACTAAATCCTCCGGTGTAAATGCCTCCAGAGAAGGTACGCATCGGATATCCTTTGTAGCGTCCTTCAGGCTGCATCAGGTATGTTTTATTAAACACCCGGGCACCGTAAAAACGGAAGGAACTATAGTCTTTTTTCATAAAGTCATTGCTGAGCATCGTTTGATCAAAGAGGTTCCAGTTATCCCGGTAGGCCAATGAACCAATTCCCCGGCGATACATTTCTTGCATGGGGTTGTACATTCGTCCACTCACGGTGTCATTTTTATCTGTGGTGGTTTTAATATGCCTTCTTACGGATGCATTGGTGGGGTCATCATTCAGGTCACCCATGTAAATGATCTTGGCAGTTGGATCAACCTCGTAAAGGGAGTCGATGATTTGACGTCCTAATTTGGCGGCGGCAATTCGTTTGGGAGCACTTCTTTTTTCTCCACCTCTTCGGGACGGCCAGTGCCCAACGATGATATGCACAGGTTCGCCATCTAACAAGCCTGATACAACCAGTTGATCACGAGTGTAAAAGTCGGGTTCCCCTTCGATTTTCAGTGTGACGGACTTACTATTTGTTACTTTGAAGTATTTGGGTTGATAAATCAGTCCAACATCCACCCCCCGTCGGTCCGGAGAATTGTAATGAACGATTCCGTAATTTCTTGCTTTCAGTTTTTCACTTTTGACCAGGTCTTCCACGACCTCCTTGTTTTCAATCTCAGAAATCCCCAGAATAGCTGGGCCGTCCGGGTTAACGTCCGTTCCAATTTCTGAAATGACTCGTGACATCTGGCCGATTTTCTCCCAATAGCGCTCAGAAGTCCAGCCGTTTTTTCCTTCCGGGAGGTATTCTTCGTCACGGGTGTCTGGATTATCAATCGTATCAAAGAGGTTTTCCAGGTTGTAAAAGCCGACGATGGTGGTATAATAATTCTTCTTGTTTTGTTGAGAAAATCCCTGAAAAGAACAGAGCGTAAATACCAAAAGAAAAATGCTATAACTGATTGATTTCATGAAGGTCATTGTTTCTAACAAAAGTATGCAAAAAACGTGCTAAAGTGAAAAAAGCACCGATTTAAAGTTTTGTTAACATTGTTGATAAATCTTTCTTTAGAACGAAAAGCTCAGTTCTAAACCGTTTTATCCTGTGGGTAAAAAAAATAGGAGCCAACGTTTCGCTTTACAGCTACGTTAAGTTTATGAAAAATCTGTATTTTTAACCGGTTTAAGCTGTGATTTAATAGTATGTTTGCTGCGCATTTACAGTAGCTTTAGACTGAAAATATAACGGCTGCTTTTAGGAAAATATATGATAAAAAAAATTACTACACTTTCATTTGCATTTGGTTTGAGTAGTTTGTCCTTGCTTGCCCAGGTAGAAAAACCGGAGCCAGAGGATACACTTAGGAAGGAAGAAGGTCGTTTGCCTGTTTTCTCAATGAGTACAGGTGATTTGGAAGGAGATTTTGGAGCCCAGGATGTATCGGGTTTATTGCAATCTTCCCGGGATGTATTTACGTCTACTGCGGGTTATAACTTTGGAAGCGCTCGTTTTCGCATTAGAGGTCTTGGTTCGGAGAACTCTACGGTGATGATTAACGGGATCAGAATGAATAGCCTCGAGTTAGGTTGGGCTTCCTGGTCGAACTGGGGGGGATTGAACGACATCACCAGAAACATGGAAACCAAAGTAGGTTTGGTTGCTTCTGATTATACATTTGGGGGAGTACTAGGATACTCTTACCTGAATGCCAGAGCTTCCGCCATTCGAAAAGGGAACCGTGTTTCGTATGCTTATTCTAATAGAAGTTACAGACATCGCGCTATGGTGACGACTTCTACTGGAATGATGAAGAATGGTTTGGCCATTGCCGCCTCTGCGTCACGCAGGTATGCCGGAGAAGGATATGTAGAAGGAACGTTTTATGATTCCTGGAGTTACTTTATTTCATTGGAGAAAAAGTTGAACGAAAAACATAGCCTTGGCTTTGTTGGTTTTGGAGCTCCTTTAAGTAGAGGACGAAGCGGAATCGTTGTTCAGGAAGCCTACGATTTAAAAGATAATAATTACTATAACCCGAATTGGGGTTATCAGGAAGGAAAGAAACGAAATGCCAAAGTGGTTGAAACACATTTGCCTGTCCTGATTGGAAGTCACTATTGGACGATCAATGATAAATCCAAGTTGGAAACGAGTGTTTCATATTCCTTTGGAGAGCGTAAATCCTCTTCGTTGAACTGGTTTGACGCAAAAGATCCAAGACCGGATTACTATCGTTATTTGCCAAGTTATTATGAGTTGACAGATCGCGCGGAGTATAATCGTTTGGTGAACGCCTGGACGCAGGATGAGAATTTTGGACAAATCAACTGGAATGATTTGTATCAGGCAAACTACAAGAACCTGTACACAGTAGAAAATGCCGGAGGAATTCAAGGGAACAACGTTACGGGTAATCGATCCAAGTATATATTGGAGAATCGCAATATCAATTCGAAGATTATTAGCGCTAATTCCATCTATAAGAACCGGATCAATGATCGCATGAACTTTGCAGCCGGAACGAATATCACAAGTCACAAGTCAAGAAACTACAAAGAGATTAAAGACCTACTTGGAGGTGATTTCTGGATCGATATTGACAACATGGCGGATCGTGATTTTAACGACGATAACCTTTCTCAAAACAATGTCGAAAATCCAAATACACCATTGAAAGAGGGAGACGTCTTTGGATATGATTATGACATTAATATGTTCAGAACGGAAACATTTGCTCAGGTTGAGCACAAAGCACCGAAATTTGAAACATACGCTGCGGTGATGGTGTCAACAACGAGCTTTGATCGCTATGGAAATATGAAAAACGGGCGTTTCCCGGATGAGTCTAAAGGACAGGGAGAGAAGCACAGTTTCTTTAATTACGGAGCAAAAGGTGGGGCCTTGTATAAATTGACCGGAAGAAATTTCCTTTCTGTCAATGCCTCTTATCTGACGAGAGCACCGCTTCCACGGAACGTTTATTTGGCGCCAACTATTCGCGATGAAGTAGTGACGAATCTGACAAGTGAGAAAATCATGGCTTTTGATGTAAATTACATCATGAGATACTCTCGATGGAAGTCTCGTGTTTCGATCTATTATAGTAGCAACAAGGACATCACCATGTTGAACAGTTATTACCACGATGAGTTCCAGACCTTGGTGAACTACAGTATGACCGGAGTTGATCAGGTAAGAATGGGATTGGAGCTTGGTACCGAGTATCAGTTCACGCAAACCTGGACTGGAACCGCTGTTCTTGCTTTGGGAGACCATCGTTACGTTTCTCAACCTTTGGCAACGATCAACCGAACAAATTCACCTGAATTGATTGCGAAAGACCGCAAAGTGTATTTGAAAAATTACAAAATTGGAGGGATGCCTCAACAGGCACTTTCAGTAGGGGTGAAATATTCGTCTCCGAAATACTGGTTTGCCGGAGCAAACTTTAACTATTACGCAGATATTAATTTGGAGCCAAACCCAGACAGAAGAACGAGTGAGGCAGTTGAGAATTTGGTGTCTTCTGATCCGGGATGGAGTGAGATATTGGACCAAACCAAATTGGATAATCATTATACCGTATCTTTGTTTGGAGGAAAGTCCTGGAGATTAAAAGGAGGAAAATACTTTTTGAGCTGGACGCTCAATGTAAACAACTTGCTGAACAACCGGGATTTTGCCACCGGAGGATTTGAACAGTTGAGATACGATAATTTTAATATTAATAAGTTCCCACCTAAATTAGGGTATTTCTATGGGATGACTTATTTCACCATGCTTAGCTTAAGATTTTAAATTATGATAACACAGATGAAAAGAGGAAGAAACAGATGGATCGGAGCCGGGATGATGGCCGTTGCATTAGTCTATGGAGGCTTATTAACTTCTTGTAAAAAAGAATTTGATTCACCCCCTGAGAATGTCATTCCAACCGGAAAGAAGATTACTATTTCCGAGTTGATTGCCATGCACAATGGTGCACCGTTGAAGTTCACGGAGGATTATTCTGTATTTGGAGTAGTTTCCATGGATGAGAATACCGGAAACCTTTATAAGAATATCTTTATTCAGGATCAAAACGCAGGAATCAACGTACGCTTGTTGAATTCAGGCGGTGTTTATGAAGGAGATTCAGTTCGAGTTTATTTGAAGGGAACTGTGTTGTCAATTTACAACGGAGTTTATCAAATTGATTCGGTTGATGTGGACAAGAACATCATCAAACAGAAAACAAAAGTGCCTGTTACACCGATTACAGTGACGATCGATCAGTTGAATGACTCACATCAGGCTCGATTGATCAAGTTAAATGGTGTTGAGTTTTTGGAAGGTGAATTAGGAGGAACATTTGCTGATGCCGTGAATCAATCCAGCCAGAACAGAACGCTGACAGACTGTAGTGGAAACCTGATCCTTGTGAGAACGAGCGGTTTTGCCAGTTTTGCCGGAGACAAAATCCCAACAGGAAGAGGAAGCATTATTGGAGTTTTAAGTCGTTATAACTCAGACTTGCAATTGTATATCCGTACCCCTGATGAGGCAGACATGAACGGAGTAAGATGTGATGGATCAACAGGAGAGGTTTATTTGAGTAAAGACTTTAACGATGGAAGTATTACTTCCGGAGGTTGGTTGAATTACCTGGTGTCCGGAACAGATATTTGTAAGTGGACTGTATTCGGAACAACAGACGGAGCTGCAAAGGTTTCCAATTTTGATGGAACTTCGAACACCGCTTGTGAATCCTGGTTGATTTCTCCATCCATGGATTTGTCTGGGGCAGTTGCACCGATCATGACATTTAGAAACACGAAGAGATATAATGGCGCGGAATTGGAGATGTATGTTTCTACAGATTACGACGGGACTTCCGATCCTTCTGCACAGGGAACATGGACTTCAATCACTTCATCTGCGGTTTGGGACCAGGATGCAAGTGGATGGACATTTGTAGATAGTGGACCCGTAGATCTTTCTGCATACAAGGCAGCAAAAGTTTACATTGGTTTCAAATACATCGGATCAGGATCAGATGGAAGAACCTGGGAATTGGATAACATTTCCGTGAAAGAGAATTAATATAAATCAACAAAAAACAAGAGTTATGAAGAAAATTTTACTAACCACGTTATTAGGTGTCCTCGGAACATTTGCGTACGGACAGCTTATGACAACGAACTTTCTTTTTTGGAATGATACCATGCCGGAAAACTGGGGAGGAACTAAAACGAGTATTGCAAACAGCAATGTCGTAAAGTTTATACATCAAGGTGGAACTCCGCCTAAAGTAGCAATGAGACTCGTTAATGAAGGTACTTCTCACAAACGAATGACTACTCAGGGACTTCAGGTGAATGATGGAGTGGCTTATGATATTCATATTTGGGCGAGAGGAAAAGGAGACCTGAGAACCGGACTTTGGGATAATAATTCACAGTCACAATTCGGATATACAAACTATAACAGTTACATCAACATTGACTCGGCTCAATGGGGAGAATACACGCAGCAAATTGTAGCTTTGAATACCTTTGATATGGCTGAATTCATTCTTTCGGTCCGTTCGACCGATTCAATTAGTGGACACCTGGAAATTGATAGTGTTGCGATTGTGGAAGGAACGGTTGCACCACCAGTTGATGCGAGCATTTACGAGATTCAGTTTACGGCAGATGCCTCTGGAGATTCTCCGATGATTGACAAACGAGTGCGTACAGGAGGAATCGTTTCGGCGTGGAAAAGTGATGGATACTACATTCAGGATAACTCCGGAGCATATAATGGTGTTTTTGTTTACGATACGATCAATAAACCATCAACTGGAGATAGTTTGACAATGGTGGCAAAAGTGAAAGAATACAATGGACTGACCGAGTTGACTGAAGTGGATGAATATATGGAGGTGAGTACAGGAAACACAATTCACGACATCGTCACGTTGCCTACGGGAAGTGTTTCGACAGAAGCTTACGAGTCGGTGATGGTTCGTGTTGAAAACGCTCAGGTAACTGGATTGCTTTCTTCCAATCGTTTCAATTCAGACGATGGATCAGGAGACGTAATGGTTGATGATTTCATGTACCAGTACACGGTACCAAGTGTTGGTTTGTATTACGAATACATCCAGGGGGTTGTGGATTACTCTTTCAGTGAGTTTAAAATCCTGCCTCGTAAGGCCAGTGACATGGGAAATACCAGCGTTGGAGTAGAAGAAGGTACTTTTGACGGATTGAGCGTATATCCAAACGCTGTTGAAGCTGTATTGAACGTAGAAGGTGCTGAAGGTGCTCAGTTGTCTGTTATGGGGATGAACGGAGTACAGGTTTATTCTGTCTCTAATGCGGAAGCAAACCAGTCAGTTGACATGAGTGGAATGGCTCAGGGAGTTTACGTTTTGAGAATTCAAAAAGATCATTCGGTAACGAATATTCGCGTGATCAAGAAATAAGTGTCGAGCAATGAGTGCACGCATTTATTTAATATATCTTTTCATTGGAGCAGGTCTTACGGCCTGCTCTTTTGATATTTATCAGCGGGGAACTCCTTCCTATGTTGATATTCGTGAGCGAACAAGTACAGGCAACCGGATCGATACGTTGGTGGCACCATATCAGGGGGAACTAGCCGAAGAAATGAGTCGGGTGATCGGAAAAGCAGAGGTTGATTTTGTCAAGCAGCGCCCCTGGGGAAATTTGGGGAACCTGGTCGCTGATGCCATGTTGGAACATGGTAGAACCTTGGTGTCTAATAATTCCATCCCAGTAGTTTGTGTGCTGAATCATGGAGGCCTGAGAGCATCCCTGACCAAGGGAGAAATCACAGTAGGAGATGTTTTCAAATTATTGCCCTTTGACAATGAATTGGTTTTGGTTCAACTCCCGGAAGAAGCAACGAAGGAACTTTTTGAATGGCTTAAGGCTGGTGGAGGCCATCCGATTTCAGGTCTAAAGATTTCAGGAAAAGAAATGAAATTAAGTAGTGGTGAAAGCTTGGAGCAGGGAGTTTGGGTAGTCACGTCTGATTATCTCATGAACGGAGGAGATCATGCTGACTTTTTCCAAAAAGGAACGAACCGTATTTCATCGAACAAGATGATGCGAGATGTTTTTCTGGAGTATGTAGAGCATGTCAAAGTGCTGAAAGATAATCAGGATCAAAGAATTGTTTGGTAAATTAGTGATGTTATGGATAGAAGATCGTTTGTAGAAAAAACATTGTTAGGGGCCGGTTTGGTCATGGGGGCTCCCTCATTGATCTCTGCATCACCTGCAAAAAGGAAATCTGGTAGACTAACCATTTTACATACGAATGATACGCATTCCAATATTGATCCCTTTCCTGAAAATCATGCGAAGTATCCGGGGCTTGGAGGAGTTGCACGGCGTTATGATTTGATTCAGAAGATTCGTTCGGAGGAAGAGCATGTACTCTTGCTTGACTCGGGAGATATGTTCCAGGGGACCCCTTATTTTAATCGTTTTGGAGGAGAGTTGGAGATGAAAGTGATGTCGGCGATGAAGTACGATATGGGAACGATCGGGAATCATGATTTTGACGGAACAATGGAAGGCTTTGTGAAAGCAGCCAGGTATGCTGATTTTCCTTTTGTATGCTCCAATTATGAATTCACAAACACTCCCATGGAGGAGAGTACCCGACCATATCAAATCATTGAAAGGGCCGGCATGAAGATTGGAATTTTTGGTCTGGGGGTAGAACTCGCTGGATTGGTTCCTAAAAAGCTCTACCGGGAAACCGTTTACCTTGATCCTGTGGAGATGACCCAGGAAGTTGTGGGAATTTTGAGGAAAAAGGGAGTAGACATGATTATTTGCTTGTCTCATTTGGGGTATTCTTACCAAAGCGATAAGATTTCGGACCTCCGTTTGGCAGAACTTACGGAAGGAATTGATTTGATTCTGGGAGGACATACACATACCTTTTTGGAAAAGGCGACTCCTGTGCAGAACAAAGCAGGAAAGATAACCCTTGTAAACCAGGCTGGATGGGCCGGGATCAGATTGGGAAGACTTGATTTTGACCTGGAGAAGAAAATGTTTCACGCAAGTGAAGGGATTTTAGTCAGGTAATGGAACGAAGTTTTCGAAGTCGTTTAGCCCCCATTTTTTATATAGGAGTCCTGGTTCCCGCCTTTGGACTGATGATGGTGTCTTTTTTCATGGTGGAGGAACTCGGGGCCTGGGCCTTGCTATCAGTGGCTGCGCTGCTGGTGATCCTTTTTATGATTCTATCCAGGACGAAGTACCTCCTCACAAAGGATCATCTCGAGATTCAATTCGTGTTTTTTAAGCGAAAGATTGCCTATGAACGGATTAAGAAAGTAGAGTTCGGAGATCATTTACTTTTTGTGGGCTTGAAATTTGCCACGGCCTGGAAACAGACCATTGTATTGAATTATGAAGGGGCCTGGGAAATGTTGATCTCCCCGGTTCAGCCGAAAAAGTTTATCCAGGAACTCAAGCAGCGGGTTCCAGAGTTAGAAATAATAGAAAAATAAAATGATGATGAAACATTTGATTGTTTGGAGTATGTTGTTGATTGCCTCCGGAGTTTGGGGACAGAAAGATGAAAAGTGGGTAAGTATCGATCAGTCCTACTATGGAATGAAATATAAATTGCCTCAAAGCTGGGAAGTCGATGGCTTTGGAAGTTCCGACTGGGACGATTATGGCAGTAGTGTTTGTCGATGTGCGGGAACAATCAATATCGGAGACCGCTATGGTGAAAAAACGCTTTATATGGTGGCCTATCCATCTCTGGACTTAAAGTCTATCCGGGAAGGAAAGCGCAGTCAGGTTTGGGATTGGAAGTATGATGATCCGGGAACTCAGGGGACGATGAAAAAGTACGGAAAGACCCGTTGGTATTTGACCAGGTCTTCCTGGACGAAAGAATCGACAAAGGAAGAAGATGGGGATTTGGTTGTTTGGCGCTACATTACCACCTATAAGAAACAATACTATGTGGTTTATTTCTGGGCAAAGGAGGATGTGATGCTTGAGAAGAGCGGTGAAATAGATCAGATTTTGAGCGGCATGAAATTGATCCGCAGAAAAAAATAAAAAAAACCAAAAGAGAGTGGGGGTGTTTTGAAATGCCCGTGTTATAGTGTTAAGCAGTAAGTAAGAGGCCACATCATTTCAGTTTGTGGTATCGGTTGTGGTCTCTGCAGTGGTGTTCTTCTTAAGAAGGACATCGCTTTCCGAAAGTGGGGCGCCTTCCGTTGATACGGGAGGCGCCTTTTTATAATCCACACGTAGAAAGAATAATTTTCTTGAAATAGGGTGGGGGTAAATAAAAAATGGCGTGTTATACTATTAAGCAGTAAGTAGTAGAGGTTATCAATTGGTAGGTATCAGTTAACCTCAATCGGGATGAAATGATTTGAAACACCAAGCGTTCCGAAAAAATAAAAACCTTCTCTGAGTTCGAACGGAGAAGGTTTTTTAGTTAATGACTACTATCTTTTCCCGGATTTTCTTCATCCACAGGATATTCTTCAAATAATGCCTTGACCTTTTCATTTTTCAGGCGCTGTTTTAGCCAATTACTGAGCTCTTCCCTGGATTCCATGTCCAGAGATAGTTCTGGAACGCTAAAAACAACGAGAGCAGTGTTTTGGGTTTGATTGCTCGTGTCCGCGTAAACCTTCGTGTCCGAATAAGAACAGGAAGTGATCATTGGATAAAGAGTTTTGATTTCCTTGAGCAAGTTCTCTCCGATTTCAGGTCTCCGGATGATGCTGTCTCGTTTCGCCTCGACGTTTTTGAGGGCCTGACTGAGTTGATCAATTTTGTTCCGTAGTACATCTGCTTCGTTTAGACTGCTTTGATTGTACGAGAAACCCTGATTGATCTGAATCACGGCATCACTCAAATTAAATTGTTCAGCGCGCTTTCGGATATTCTCTTTCTCCGACTTCTGTAAGGTGTTCCCTCCATAAATGAGCGTAATGTTCCTTCCGTCTGCCTCGATTCGATGATCCAAAAGAAAGGCGTCTCCCATTTGCCGTACGTTTTGACAGTACAGTTTAGCATTTTCCCTGAATTTTTCGTTTTGAATAAAGCGATACCCAAAATAAAGACTTGGAATAATCGTAATGAGTGTGAGTGCTGTAACGGACTGCTTTACTTTTTTCTTCTGTGATTCATTGACAAAGGTCCGAATCGGAAATTTGAGAAAACGTGAGACCAGCATGGAAGAAATACCAATGAATACCGTATTGATTGTAAATAGGTACAGGGCCCCTAAAAAGTAATTGAACTGTCCTGTGGCGAGTCCAAATCCGGCCGTGCAGAGCGGAGGCATCAGGGCTGTGGCAATAGCAACACCAGGAAGGATGTTTCCTTTGATCCGACTGCTGGTTGCAACAATTCCGGCAAGTCCTCCAAAAAAGGCGATAATCACGTCATAAATGGTGGGCTGTGTACGAGCTAAGAGCTCCGAGTGTGCTGTTGATACGGGCGTAATGGCAAAGTAGAGTGTGGAGGCAATCAAACTGGCTACGACCGAAAAACCGAAGTTTTTGAGAGACTTCTGGAAGAGCTGATAGTTATACGTAGCGACACTGTAGCCCATCCCATTAATGGGACCCATCAGGGGAGAAATTAACATGGCCCCAATGATGACCGCAGTTGAATTGGTATTCAGTCCGACCGAGGCAATAATAATGGCAAAGACCAGGATCCAGAGATTCGTTCCACGAAAGATAACTCCCTTTTCGATTTGTTCGTGAATAGAGGCATGGTCTTCGACCTCTTTACGCAAATCGATAAAATTCAGAATTTGTCTGATCATGATGAAGTTTCTTTCTCGTTAAAACTAGCTCGAAAATAAGAATTAAAAAAATAGTTCAAAAATCAAAGGGCTCGAAGTTTGACTTTTGTTTCTACTTTGATGCGGGAGTTCCCTTTCTTATCCCAAACTTCGATCACGCAATTGACCGGATTTTTGATCTCATCCCCTGCCAGGCGGAAGTTTGGAGCAAGCTGTTTTTTGAAAGATTCTGCCGACTGCGGGTTGTCTTCCAGAAGATCTTTTTCGTCAATGATCTTCGTTCCTTTGGCGTCAGTGAGCAGCATACTCAAACCAGCAGCAACCATTCCTTCTTCTTCAGTAAAACCTTCAAGACCTTCCATGAGGAGGTAAACTTTTTCCCTTGGACCCACCCACTGATCGATAATCGTTTTTCCCTGATCGTCCGAAAATAAGTATGCTTCCTGGCACTCGGCATCGGTTGTTTTGACTTTAATATCAATGTTGTGCACCAATTTGAAATCTACTTTGGCCGTAAACTGACTTTTTGTATTCTTCTTGTCCCAGATGCGTACGCTAAGAGTATATTTCTCAGCTGATTTCATTGGGCGTCCAGCTGTAAAGTCTGTTTGAAGCAGCAAGGGATCAATGTCGAAGCCGTCCTGATCTTTATAGAGATCATCTTTGTGAACAACCGTTTTCTTGTCCTTGTCTAGAATTCGAACTTCCATGCCAGGGTATACCCGGCCATTTTCTTTCTTAAAACCTCTGATGTTGTTGAAATTCAGAAAAGCTGATTGCCCGTATATGAGGATGCGATTTTTAATCTTCCCCTGATCACCTGTAAGATATACGTCACTGCAAGAAAGCCCAACGCCAGTCGTAACCATTCCTGTGGATGTATCAAATTTAACAGATCCGTTACAGGCAACCAGAATGAAAAGAAGCATTAGGGAAAATCCGCCTTTTGATTGAAAGAATTTATGCATTGTCTTGTTCTTCGTTTGATTCGGACGTATTAGAATCATCATTCTTGACTTCTTCAGACGCAAGCTCTTCACCTTTTAGGTAGTTCGGAAGCTGCATTCCTGCCATGTTAAACATCTCCTGAAGTGGGGGAACGGATTTATAGAGTCCGGAAATAAAATTAGAAGTAGAAGTTTTTCCATTTGCTCCGGAGCCTCCATCCCAAACAGTGACTTTGTCAATTTTAATGTTCTTGATTGCCTCGGCCTGAGTTCTGACCAGTTCAGGCAATTTATCTGCTATAAGGAGCAAAACAGCATCCTTCGAATTGTTATCGGCGGCTTTTACAATGCGATCAAGACCATCTGCCTGTTTGGTGAGAATTTCGTATATCCCCTTCGCCTCAGCTTGTTTTTTCATGAAAATCGCATCTGCTTCCCCTTTGGCAATTCGACGAATTTGTTCTGCCTGTGCTTCGGCTTCTATTTCCCGTTTTCTCTTGTCTATTTCGGCAGGGACAATAATGTCTGCTCCCTGTTCGGCTTCTTTTCGTTCGGCGCGGGCTAATTCTGCAGTCCGTTCTGCAGCATAGGCCTCTTCCAGTGCTTTTGCAGCCTGGACTTTCTCAGAAGCCGAAGCGATTTTTTCTGCTTCTGCTTCTCGGGATCTTCTTTCCGCATCTGACTGGGCGATTTGCACTTTAGCGGTGTTTTCCCCTTCAACGGCGTGGGCGTTGGCTGAGGCAACTTTGATCCGCTGATCTTGTAAGGCAAGGGCCTGTCCAACCGCACCATCCCGGTCTTTTTGGGAAACGGAAATAATGGCGTCATTAATCGCTTTGGCGGCAGCTTCTTTTCCAAGTGCCTCAATGTACCCTGATTCATCGTGTATATCTGTAATATTCACGTTGATGAGTTTCAATCCTACTTTTTTTAACTCCGCTTCCACACTGTGGGTAATGTGCGAAAGAAATTTATCCCGATCGGTATTGATTTCTTCAATGTCCATGGAAGCCACTACTAAACGCAATTGTCCGAAGATGATCTCCTGGGCCAGATCCTGAACAGCATCCAACGTCAATCCCAATAGACGCTCAGCAGCATTTTGCATGATCGTCGGCTCGGTTGAAATACCAATGGTAAATCGAGATGGAACATTGACCCGGATATTCTGCTTGCTCAGCGCATTCATCAGATTTACTTCGAGTGAAATAGGAGTCAAATCCAAAAAGGCATAGTCCTGAACAATAGGCCAAATAAAGGAGGCACCCCCATGAACACATTTGGCGGAACCTTCTCCTCCCGTTTTTCCATAAACGACCAAAATTTTATCAGATGGACAGCGTTTGTACCGACGGAACATCGAATAGATGAACACGACAAAGATGAACGCAATGGCCGCAATCAGATAAACAAAATTGGACGAATTGGCTATTTCAAGTTGTAGAAAATGCATACTCATATTCATGACTTCACTTATTTTTTAAGATAGTTTTTCGACCAGTAATAATTCTGCGCTGATCACCGCTGTTACTTTTACAATAGTGGTTGTTTTCAAATCTTCTGGATGATCCGTAATGGCTTCCAGTTCACGGAGTGCTCCCTGTACTTTGACCTGGATTTTACCAATCGAAGAACGATTGGCTCCTACCGGCAAATAAACTTCACCAACTGCCCCGACCGCATTCTGAATCTTCAAGGTCCCTGAATGAGATAGTTTAAACATCCAGAAGAAGATTAGTGAGGTAAGGAACATCATCACGAGTCCTGCTGCCGTGGAAATCAGGATTGTTGGAGTCGTAGATAAGCCATAATCCTGGCAAATAACCCCGGTCCAACCAAAGATCGTAAAGAAAGCAACGAAGTTTTTGAAAGTAAAAAACTGGAACCCGGCTCCTCCGTCGTCCGCTTCAAAGTCCGAAATATCGGCATCCACGTCTGCGTCCACATCTCCACCCAATAGGGTCATGGCGAAGACAACCAAAAATACGGCTGATCCGATCACCGCAACAATCCAAAAAGTTTGTTCCAATGATGTCATTCCTTCAAAAAAATCTCCCATAAGGTGCGCGAGTTTTGCTTTGGTTAAATATAGGGATATTTTGTTTGATTTTCGGGGATGAACAATAAAATTTTTGGGAGGAATTTTCCCCTCTAGAAATCACTGAAAATCAGCCTAAGAAGGTTTTTTCATCCGAAGATAAATGTGTTTGGCACCTGAACGTTGATCCTTTCGTTCGTCTAACTCCAATTGTTTGTTGAGCGACTTGATGAGGGTACTCAGCTTGGAGAAACCGTAGTTTCGAGGATCAAAATCCGGTTTCTTTTTGTTGATAAGTGCACCGACTGCAGCAAGTGAGGCCCAACCATCATCATCTTCAACATCGTCCACGGATCGTTTCAGGAGTCGTAAGAAAGACTTGTCGATACGGTCCACTTTTTGTTTTTGTGCCGGTCGTCTGGTGGTGCTTGCCCCATCCTTTGATTTTTTCTCTTCAGTTTCCTGATCAGTGCTAGCAATGATTTCTATATAGATGAATTTATCGCAGGCAACAATAAAGGGTTGCGGGGTCTTTTTCTCTCCGATTCCAATGACAAGTTTTCCGGATTCTCTAATCCGCATGGCTAGCCTGGTGAAATCACTGTCGCTGGAAACGATGCAGAAACCGTCTACTTTTTCACTGTGTAGGATATCCATGGCATCAATGATCATGGCAGAGTCTGTTGAGTTTTTTCCTCTGGTGTACCCGTATTGTTGAATGGGAATAATAGCGTGTTCCAACAGGCTGGTTTTCCACCCGGAAACGCGACTGCTCGTCCAGTCTCCGTAGATTCGTTTGATGGTAGGGATTCCGAATTTGGCAATCTCTTCAAGCATCCCCTCTATATGTGCGGATGGAATATTGTCTGCATCAATAAGTACAGCCAGTTTTAGATCTTTTGTTTCTGTCATGATATGATTTTGGTGTTGTGCCTGGAGGTTTATTGTATATAGTTTTCTCCGCTTTCTGGAAGAGTCTTTTTATCTAAGGCACGGCTCAAAGATAAGGAAATAAAAAAGAGGCAGGAATTTACTCCCACCTCTTTGTGTTTATTTCAAAAGAACATCCTGGTATCGTTGGATGATCAGATGTTTATTTTTCGGTCCAAACTTTGTAAACCATTCCGGCAACGGCCGCGCCCGCAACGGGCATTAGGATAAAGAGCCAAAGTTGCTCGATGGCCCAACCTCCTGCGAAAAGTGCCTGACTGATGCTTCGGGCAGGATTCACGGAAGTATTGGTGACCGGAATGCTGATCAGATGAATCAGTGTAAGACAAAGCCCGATGGCGATTCCAGCCAGACCTGCGGGTGCTCTCGAGTCAGTGCTTCCCAAAATAACGATCAGAAAGAAGAAGCTAAGTACAAATTCTGTGATCAGGGCTGAAGTCATACTAAATCCACCAGGAGAGTGTTCTCCGTAGCCATTGGAAGCAAATCCTCCGACTTCAAAGCCATCCAATCCGCTTAGGACCAGGTATAAGATGGATGCTCCCGCCAATGCGCCCAGTACCTGAGCAAAAATGTAGCCCGGGAGTTCTTTCGCATTCATTCTTCCACCGATCCATAATCCAATGGATACAGCCGGATTGAGATGACAGCCAGAGATGTGCCCGATCGCGTAGGCCATGGTCAGTACCGTCAATCCAAAAGCGATAGATACTCCAACAAAGCCAATCCCTAGATCTGGGTAAGCAGCTGCAATTAAAGCACTACCACATCCTCCTAAAACAAGCCAGCAAGTTCCGATAAATTCTGCAATTAGTTTTTTCATTGACTAAAATTTAAAAGGTTATGTCTTCTAAGAATAGGGAAAAAGACAATCCCTGATACCAATGTAACAGGGATTAACAAAAAAATAACTAATAAAATAGTTTTGGAATACTTCGAATAATTAAGAAATCACTTTTTCGATCGGCTAATCAAGGTGTTTTTTCAATGAACTGGTTCACTATTTTTCCTCGCTCATTGTAAAAGCTCATTTTTTCCTTAAAAGGGAGGTAAACAAATTTTTTTACAGGCCTGGTTCTTCGATCGAAATGAGCGTCCATATACACTTTGTTTCTTCGAAGTTTATACTTGATTACCTTTTTGTTGCCTACTTTCCCATTGGGATAGCGCTTGATCAAAATGACCCGTTTCCTTAAACCAAGGCAGCTTCGATGTTCCTTTTTTTGATGAAGGTCCTGATCTAATTGCTCCAACCATTCCTGTTGCTGTGCTGAAGTACAGATGTATTGTACCTGATTTTTATCCAGGAAGACAAGATAGACGGAGTCACTTGAGAGCCTGGACAATTGATCCTGATCCAACTTTACGGTAAAATTTCGTTCATTCGCTTTGATCTGATGAAGCACCGGCTGGGCAAAGGAAGCACTCCTGATTCGAGGTGTTACATAACTTGAGTAGCCAACTTCACGCTGAACATACATGATCGGGGATTTGCTGAGAGCTTGAGGGGTGGCAAATTTGGCCAGACAAATAATGTTCGCTTTCTTTCTCAGTTGTTTCAGATGATCTTGTTGAGCAAACAACGTGGGGAACATCCAGCAGATGCTGAAGAAGAAAATTAATTTGTACCTCATGACGATTTTCCAGCAAAAAAAGTGCCAGCTTTATGGAGGAGGAGAGATGGTAATTCGATGTCGTTTAATTACTGCTCATCCATTAGTTTGATCCAGGCGCGTACGACGGATTGAAGCTTTTCCTTTTTTTGTTCGATGTCTTCCACATTCTCGAAGCGAGCCACCCGACCTTCTTTGCCGTCTCCCTGAAGGAGTCCTGTTTCGTCTTGAATGAGAACCCCTTTATGGAACATCAGGCTGACAAACTTTTTGGCATTCATAAAATAAGAAGCCATGTTTCCTTTGTAGGTGAACGTGGGACTGCTCCATTTGATGCATTCCTGGATGCGCTCATCTGTTTCAAGAATGATTTGGCGCACCAGTTCAATTTCAGCTGTCATCGGATGCGCCTTTTTGCGCAGATATTCATCAACTTCCGGGTTTTTATTCATATTACTTGTTTTGCTTTGTCCTGCATAAAATACCAAAAATGGTCAGGCTACATTTTTACGAATGGGTTATCTGATTCAGATCAGTCAGTATTTCCCAACAACAGATCGAGGCCTTGTTGGAGTTGTTGTTCCAATTCTGGGTTGATCACCTGTCCGTCCTGAAAGTTCTCCTGAAAATTAGGAAATCCCATCGAATAAATAATCTCTCCCTTAAAGCGAGGGAGCATGAGTTCGGCAGCCTCACGAGCCGATTGTGCACCTCTTTTTCCAGTTGAACAACTGAGCAACAGCATTTTTTTGTTCAACAGAAAATGTCGGTCCATTCGGGATAACCAATCCAGTAAATTCTTAAAGTAGGCCGTGATATTGCTATTGTGTTCGGCCACCGAAAGAATGCAACAGTCACATTGATGAAATTTTTCAAGTAAGGCTCTAACTGCTTCCGGGAAGCCCTTTTCTTCCAGATCAATGCTATAGAGTGGCAATTCGAAAGCATTGGTCGGGATCAACTCAAGTTGGTTTCCTTCGATCTTTGCACTGAGGTACTTCAACAATTGAAAATTAATGGATTTGCTGCTGTTGCTTCCGGCCAGGATAAGAATGTTCATGTTTACTTGTTATAAGTCGTATTCAAAATAATAGGCCTTTTGTTGTAGGCTATCATACCAAAAATTTCGATGCAATTTTCTTCCGCTATCTGCACTGTAAAAAGGAAGTAGGGCAATACTGTCTTTATTCCACCAGGGAAAGTCGTGCTGTAGGCCTTTGGAGACCCGACTATTTTCTGAGGTATCAGCCTTTAAATGATGTTTTTCTATAATCTTCCTGGAAGTTTCGTAGTTACAGTAGAAAGCGAAACTAAAATCTGAGTCAATGCCCATGCGATCATCAAAACAATAGATTCCATGAATATCTGGAGTCAAATCAACCTGGATGAATTCCTTAAATCGCTTTCGGTTGTTTTCGGTGTCTGCCTGGGCCGAATCAAATTTCGGGAAGAGTTTGTCCATCATTTTGCCACTCTGTTTGAGCAGTTCCCTTTTTGATTTTTGAGCCAGTTCTTTTCCCGTATCACTCGCTCTGTTACACGAATAGGAAAGGAGTGAAAAAGTAAAAATCAAGGGAAGGATTGCGTTACGCTTCCAGTATGAACTCGTTACCAAAATGCCCACATCAATTGTTTTGTATAACAAAGCTATCATTCTGCTTTGCTTGCTACCTATTGCAGTAAAAATAAGAATCTTCAATGAATCACGCTGACGAAATCAGTTTTAAAGTCAAAGGGGATGAAGATCCAGAACTATTCGGTGCGTAGAAAATTTCAAGGAATAAGGAATAGTTATTCTAAACTATTTTAAGCCCCATTTGCAAGCGATGGTGTAAAATTCAACTATGTTTGTGAGCTAGCTAGATTCGTAAACATGCGTCTTTATATTCTTTCTTTTTTTATTGTTTTGGTCTCATTTACCAAAGAAAGTCTATTTGCCCAGGGGGATGCCAGGTTGGATGCTTTAAAACGGAAATATACGAACGAACAATTATCACCTGACGAACGGCTTCCGGCCTTTCGGGATTACATTCTGGCTACCCTATATGAGCGTACCGATGAGGCCCTTCCGGATCTTCAGGAGTACCTTCAGCTTTCTTTACAGTTTAAAGATTATGTTCGCGTAGCTCATGCCTATCATTGTCTAGGTTATTACTATCGAAAACAAAAGGACTTTGTGCAAGCTGAAAAGGCAACAAATGAGCAACTGTATTTCGCTCGTCTGGCAAATAATTCCTACTACGTGGCCAACGCCCTTGTTGATGTGGGAGGCAATGAAGAAGAAAAAGGAGATTACCGTAAAGCATTATTGCATTATAAACAAGCTTTAGATACTGCTGTGGCTGCTGGGGAACCGGTGATTGAAGCACGTGCAAGGATTAACAAAGGGAATATCCATAAGCTTGTTGGAGATTATTATGAGGCGATTGCAGAGCTTCAACAAGCACTTGAACTTTGCGAAAAGAAGAGGATCACGGGGTTTATGGCCAGTGTTCTGTTTAATCTGGGAGACATCAATTCCTCAATTCAGGAAAATGAGAAGGCAGAATACTATTATTTGGAAGCGATCAAATGGTCAAAGAAAAAAAGTAACAACAATACGCTAACCCTGACTTTGCAGGCTCTTATTCGGCTGAAATTGAAGCAAAAAAAATATGAGGAAACGCGAAAACTGATTGATGAGCTTGCATTGGTTGATCAGATGTTGGGAATTCCCAAAAATGAGGCGGTTACTTATGGCCTGTTGGCCAAATTGGAATGGGAAGAAAATAATCTGGATACAGCCTTGTTTCAGGGACAAAAAGCCTATGATCTCATTCGAAACCTTGATTCGAAACCTGAAATGGCTGAAATTATTGGTGTGCTGGGGCTCATTTATTTGAGTCAGGATCAAGCGGATTTTGCCGTCAAATATTGCGAGAGAGCTTATCAGCTTAATGTTGAGAATGGGAGTATTCATCTTCAACGTGAAAATTGTGATTGTCTCTACAAAGCTTACAAGAAGCTAAACAAACAGGCAAGGGCCCTGAAGCATCTGGAAATATATACGGACTTAGAGGAGAGAATAAGAAACACCGAACAAGTCAAACGACTTGTCAAGGCACAATTGAATAATGATTTCAAAAGACAAGAAGAGATAGATAGCATTGAAATTGATAATCGGCTCAAATTAATTGGAGTGGGTCATGAACGCGACCTCAAAATTCGGATGCAGTTTATAGTCTTTGTCACAATACTTGCAATAATCATGGCTGTTTCGATCTTTTATCTAAGTCGAGCCTACCGAAGAAGTAAAAAACAAAAGCTTTTGCTGGAACGGATGGATAAACTAAATAAATATATTTTCTCCATCATCTCACACGACTTCAACGGACCTTTGCTCACCATGAATGCTCTGGCAAAAAGCCTCGAAGACCGGGAGTTGAGCCCGGAAGAAATGCATGCTTTTACGCAAGACATACAGCAACAGGTAGTACGAACCAAAGACATTTTGACCAACCTGCTCAATTGGGCACGTTCTGAGTTAGACATTGATCTGAGTGAAAGTCGCCTTTGTAAGGTTAAACAGGTTTCAGATGAACTACTCATGCACTTTAGTGAACAGTTGATCCATAAGGAACTCAAATTCAAAAATGAACTGCCATCTGACCTTGAATTGACGATTCATCCCGATCTTTTGCGTATAGTGCTGCGAAACATGATTAGTAATTCCATTAAGTACAGTTATCACGGGGATGAAATCCACCTTTACTACGTGAAGGAAAGAAAGCAAATAGTGCTTGAGGATGAGGGGGTTGGTTTAAGGCCGGAGCAATTACAGCAGTTGTTCAGTAAGCCGATGTATTCCTCTTTAGGGACAAGTCAGGAAATGGGTTTTGGCATTGGATTGTACATTACGTCTGAATTATTACGTAAGATTTCCTGGGACATTAAGGTAGAAAGTTCAGGCCCTGATTTGGGAAGCAAAATTTCCATTTATCATCCATAAAATTGGTTAAATGTAACCACGATTTAGGGGGGCGTTCTTTTTATATTTGCACATGATGGACACTGGTAACACCATTAAGATTGGAATTTTAGATGACCATCCGATGATTACATCGGGTCTAAAAAGCCTATTGGAACAAGATCAATCCATGGTGGTGTCTTTTGTGTTGTCAGGAGTCGAACAAATAGATCAGGCGCTGGAATCACAGCCCATTGACATACTTATGCTAGATGTGGTCGTACCTGGAGTGGCGGGTCTTGAGATGTTTGCCCGATTGCGGAAACGAATGCCAGAATTGGCGATCATTGCTTATTCCAGTCTGACAAGCACGATTTTAGTTCAAAATTTATTGGCACTTGGAGTAAGGGGGTATATCAACAAAAAACAGGAACCTTGGGAGGTCATGCTTGGCGTGCAACGAGTCTTGAGCGGTGCTGTTTATGTTCCACCAGATTATCGATACCTGATTCAACAAAAGACATTGGAACAGGAACAGGTAAATCTTTCGGAGCGAGAAGTAGAAGTGCTGAAACTGATCGTTGCCGGCTATATTACCAAAGAAATTGCCGAAAGGCTGTTTATCTCCAAAAACACAGTGGATAATCACCGCGCCAGCCTGTTTCGTAAGTTTGATGTTCAAAACCTGGCAGAACTTATTCGGCAAGCGACCAATTTAGGATACTAAGTCACTTTTTGTGATAAATGGTTATAAATAGCCATTGCTCCCCTTCTATTAGGAATCTAGCTTTACAGTTTAATTAAAATATAATTGGACATGAAGAAGGTATTACTAATAATCATAGTTGTTTTTGCATCAACAGCCTGGAGTTTTTCTCAAACCTACTCAGGTGGGAGCGGAACAATTGGAGATCCGTATCAAATCGGAAATAAAAACGACCTGAATTATTTGTGCGAAAATACGGGCGAATGGGGGAAACACTTTATCCAAACGGCAGACATTGTTTTTGCCGCGGAGGATTTCCAGATTGGAGGTGATTTTTACAATGGTGGTGATGCCTATCATAGTATAGGTGGGAGAGGTACTGGTTTGTCTTTTACAGGAACCTATGATGGAGATAATCATTCAATTTCAAATATCGTCTTAAACGGTGGGAGCTCCTCTAATGTAGGGTTGTTCGGTCAAATTGAGGGTTCAGGGACACGCTTAAAAGATCTTTCTGTTTACAATTTTAAGTGTGATATGGTGAGTCAATACTTCGGTGTATTGGTTGGATGGGTTGGATCCAATGTGGTCATTGACAACGTGCATTCATCGGGAACATTGGAAGCACTTGGAGGATCTTACGTAGGTGGACTGGTTGGGATTTTGAACTCAAACGCCCAGTTGCTGAATTCATCTTCTTCCTGCCATATAAATCAAGCAGTTTCCTTTGTTGGAGGACTTGCCGGGGATTCTGAGAACAATAGTTTCATAGAAAATTGCTACGCAACTGGAAATATCAAAGGAGTGAATCATATTGGAGGTTGTGTGGGACAACATGGGGGTACTATTTCAAAATCGTACGCAACGGGCAACGTCTCGGAATTGGATGAAATTAATTACTGTCAACCCTTAGGTGGTTTATGTGGAAGTGTTCACTCAGCAGCGTCTGTCTTCAGCTGTTACGCCACCGGGAACGTTACCGGGGATGATGCAATTGGAGGCCTTGTTGGCGAAAATTGGGGAAGTATTAATTATGCTTTTTCGACAGGATCTGCTAATGGACAAACGAATGTAGGAGGAATGGTTGGCGTGGACAATGGCGGAAGTACAACTGCCAGTTACTGGGACACGCAAACTTCTGGGAACGCAACGAGTGCGGGAGGTACAGGTAAAACTACGAGCGAAATGACCACGATGTCCACGTTTACAACTGATCTTTGGGATTTTGTAGGGGAAACAACAAATGGTACAGATGATATCTGGTCAATGGGACCTGCCTGCCTTGGTGCTTATCCTGTGTTAACCTATAGTGTCGGTTGGCTGTTACCAAGTGTGTTGAGTTCGACGCCATCATCAAATTGTGGAACGGGTACGGTTGATTTGGAAGCCATACCAAGTAGAGGGACGATTCACTGGTATACGCTGTCTAGCGGTGGTTCAAGTATTGCAAGCGGAACGAGTTATACTACTCCAAGCATTTCGAATACAACCTCATATTTTGCAGAAGCGGTTGATGGTGCATGTGCAAGTGCAAGCAGAAACGAAGTGGTAGCCACAATAGTTGAAGTACCCAATTTTATTGCTGCATCACCTGTATATCGTTGTGGAGAAGGTTCAATTACCTTATCGGCTACACCGACGGCGGGAGTAATTAAATGGTATGAAGTGTCTTCGGGAGGAAGTGCAATTGTAGACGACGCGAATTATAATCTGTCAGGCAATGATGTAACAATTAATAATTTAACAACAACAACAACCTATTATGCAGAGGCAGTAGATGGTTCATGTATAGGGCCAAGATATCCGGTGATTGCAGAATTGGTTAATTGCGAAGTCAAACTTCATCCTTCTTCATGCGGTAAAGTTTTAAGCTCGCTGTCGGAGCTTCTTCAAGTGGCGGGTATTAACGCAGCAAGCAATTATCGATACGAAATACGGAAAGCTAGCGATAATAGTTTCGTGGCCCTGTCCATTCGTGGTTCGGGCCAAACGAGCTTCCGCTTGTCCTGGATTTCAGGTTCACCATTTCAACCAGGAACTACTTACAATGTACGCGTGGCTCCATATGTGAATGGAAACTGGGAAGCATATGGAGAAAGTTGTACAATTACTACTCCACCTCCAACCTTAAATGCGCAGAGTTGTGGCAAAGTACTGAGTGAAATGGGTGAGGCAGTCCATTCAGAGGTCGTAGATGGAGCAACCCGTTATCGTTTTCATGTAAGTAACGAGGCTGCTGGTTTTTCCAAAATTTCCGTTTGTGCCTTGGGACAAAACTTTTTCAGAATGAGCTGGTTTAGCTCAGGAATACAGGATGCGCTGGTGTATACAGTTCGAGTTTCGGCGGAAGTTAATGGGGAGTGGGGACCTTATGGAGAAGCCTGTACCATTACTACACCTGTAGTTCAAACTGAATTGGCTACAGCTTCATGTAATGCAAGCATTCCAAATCTTTATACTGCTTTATATAGCAATCCAGTGTCGGGTGCAACGAATTATCGTTATTTGGTTACCGGTCCAGGATTTAACAAGTTATCTGTTCGAAACTCGGCGGATAATCTCTTTCGAATCGGTTGGATTACTGGTGTTCAGCTAAACACCACATATACGGTTCGTGTAGCAGCCTACAAGAATGGAATCTGGGGTGAATACGGAAACAGTTGTACAGTCAACACACCTGCCGCTCTGTCGATTCAGGATCCAGAAGCGTTGATTACCTCGGGGCATAAGTTGACAGAGATTAGTCTGGAAGTCTTTCCCAACCCTTCCGAGGGGAATTTGATCATTCGTTCCAGCCACACCGCCCAATTACGATTAGTGAATGAGCTGGGACAACTTATTCATGTTGTTGAAGTATCGGAGTTTTCTGAGTTCAAAAATGAGCTATCCGATTTATCGAGTGGAGTATATTATTTAAGTGGAGTCATTGAAGGGCAACCCATCACCAAAAAAGTGGTCGTGTTATAATTAGATCGGCAAAATGTAAAAAAACCATCCTATTTCTAGGATGGTTTTTTATTAAAGATCGGCTTGCTGTTCTTCCGAATGAAGTGCACGGAGCTCTTTGGCTGTTCCTAGCTTAAACTGCTGATTCAAGGTGTTGCGTCCAGGCCTCCAGTAGATTGGCCCTTCTATTTCGGAAGGGATTTTATAGACCAGGTTTGTCGTTTTGGATTCCAGCGGATTCAGTTGATCAAAGAAACTACCCCATCCTTCTTCGAAGATGGTTTCACTTATTTCATACTTAAGTTCCTTTCCATCATGCTCCACAATAATGTCTCCCTCATCAAAGAGGCGGCTTTCCGTATCGGTATTTTTGAAGGTGACATTGAAGATTAGAAAATCATGACCTTCCACAGCTTTCAGGCTCGTTAATTCTTTTCCGGTATCCACCCGATCCAAGAGCTTCACATCATTGACCTGAATATCAAAATAGGTCGTTTCCATTTTTTGATCGGTACTGATATACGTGGCTTGTTTTTTCTTGAATTTGCTTTTGATCGGAATACCACTGGAACTGGCATAGGCGAAGAATAAGAAAGAGGCAAGTACGAAAAGGCTAAACGTTGTTTTCATAGACGTTAATTATGATTGAATATAGATTGAAATTTCATGTTTCTGACTCGGAATTCTCTTCGTAACAAAACGAGATAGCTTCCGACATAAAAGAGTACATCCAGGGGGTCAAATGTCCCGGAGAAGTAATTGAATAACTGAAGTAATTCATGAGCACATGCCAATAACAGGAGCATGGTGATCCAGATGGCCACATTTTGAAACAACTGTTCTTTCCAAATGAGGTGTAGCATACTTCCGAGCGCAAAAAGACACAGAGCATCCGGTAGGTTATAGACCAGTGCCGAAAAAACGGTGTTTTCTATGACATTGTTCCCAACATTCACGGATAGTCCAGGGAGATTGAACCATTCAAGAAACAGGGTGTGATTCGTCCTAAAAAGGAAATAAATGAGACTGCCCGTAAGTAGGGGTAAAATGATATTTAGGAGTACAAACCGAGTCCGCTGCATGCACCTAAATATAGAAATAAAGCTTTACATGTTTAGTATGATTCCTTTCGGGTATCCAAATAGTCTTTCAGTTCAAGGGCTCTGTTTCGGGTTAATTCCATTTGGCGGGCTGCCGCAATAATTCGGTATAATGTCCCTTGTATGTTGTAATGAAACTCATTGGAGAATTTTACTTCCTGGTCTCGATAAGCAATCCAGTTCCGTTGACTTTTTTTCAATTGAGTTTTTTCATCTTCACTTAGGATGTTCATCAACAATCCGTAATATTTGTTGAGTTCCTGGTCCCATTCACTAAGAGCCCAGGAATAACAATCGATCATTCCCATGGTTGTCTGCATGGAATCGGTATCCAGGCAACGCTCAAGTTTTAAATCTGCCGGATAGCTTTCTTTTTCGATCTGGGCACCTGCACAGAGCGGGATTAGGATCAGCAAAAGGGAAAGTTTTAGACTTTTCATAGTTTTTAGGTTTAGTGAGGTTCTGTTTTTAGTGGGACACGCAAGCCAGAAAGACGATAGCGTATCCAGCGAGACAGAGTCTGCTGGCACTTTCCTTCATGGGTTGCAGGGCAATTTGCTTTTCAGGGATCGGTTGAATGATGATTGCAAAAGCCCAGAAAAGTACAGCGAAGAGGATGTCCAACAAATCAAATTGTCCTTGACTCAGTCCAAAGAATTGGATGACTTCAAAACTTAATGCCGTCCAAAGCGGAAAGGTAATGAGGGAAATTTTCAGTTTGGAAATCCGAAGGTAGTAGTGTCTGGAAGCGAGGGTTAACCCGAAGACCCAGAGTCCTCCCGGGACGGAATATACCATCACGCCGTGTAGCGGGATGAAGTTTGAAATGGCCAGCTTCATATCCCGGTAATTTTCCAAAGAGATTAGCTGAATGAAAAGTTCATTGACCACCGTATGTTCCGTTCTGTAAAAAACGTAAATAAACAGGCTGAACAGGAGTGAAATACTGATCAAAATCTGGAAGGGTGTGGAGATGCTTCTCATGCGAACCTGTTGGGAACTACAAAATTAATGACTTCTGGTGCTTTTTCAAAACGATTTTGCTTCGATCAAATCCCAGAGGTTTCCGTAAATGTCCTGAAATACAGCAACTTTCCCCCATTCCTCCAGAACCGGTTGTCGAACGATCCGGATTTCATGACGAATTAAATTTTGGTAATCGCGCTCAAAATCATCTGTGTGTAGAAACAGGAAGACCCGGCCACCACTTTGGTTTCCGATAAAACTTCTTTGGTGCTCGTCTTTCGCCTGAGCGAGTAATAATTGGCATCCGTCCGAACCTGGAGGAGCAACCAGAACCCATCTTTTCGTATCGCTTAATTTGCTGTCTTCGATTAACTCAAAGTTCAGCTTTTCCGTATAGTATTGGATGGCTCGATCGTAGTCATCAACCAGTAGGGCAATATGTGCCAGTTTTTGTCTCATGCTTTATTTCCTTAGTTTGTATTGTTCAATTTCGTCAGGACTCATCCAGTGAATGTCAGCTGCTGATGCCGCTTTGAGCGTGTACCAATAAAAGGAGGTGTCCATTTGAATCTCCTGAAAGAAATCAAGAAAAATTTGATGTTCTTCGGAATCTTTGGGATACTCGCTTCCTTCTTTTCGAAGATCACGCCAGGAGTGCACTCCGATTTTGGCTCCATCCTCAATGAAACGACGATTGCCAGAAATGAACAAATCCACTCCGCCGGAAGCGATTTCAGAATCATGATGTAATGCAGTGTTTATTCCAGAACGATGAACGAGCAGACAGGTTTTGACATTCCATTCATCGTTGATTGAACCGGGAATCTTTTCGAGTACGAGCAATTTTGTTTGGGGATACTGTTTTAGGAAACGTTCGAACTTTTTATGAAATGTTTTACCCAGAACGCCATTGACAAAAGCAGTGTCTTCGCTATGTTCGATGCTCGGTTTTTCTCCCGAAAGTACAATGATCACTTTTTCACACGAACTGTTCAACCAAAGCACGAAAGAAAGAAGAACAAATGAGCAGCAAGACCAGCTAAACTTCCTCATTGTTCTTGGTTTTTAAGTAGGCTAGAAATGATTCGGGTTCATCCAGGTAAAAACCAATCTCTTTGTACGAGTGCTTGATACCGTAGAGCCCCCTGAATGTGGTTAATTGATCCAGTCGGAGTAGGAGATTGGGGGAATCTACACTTGAAAAGGGGGAGATTTTTTTAATATGCTGATCGTCATCTTTGAAATGGTATTGTTCCAATGTGAGAATGTTTTTTAATGGAATCTGTGCCTCGGAAAAGAGTCCGAAACGGAGATATAAATGATGTTCTTCGACGTGCACAGGTCTTTTGGACAGCGATTTGGCGATTCCGAGTACCTGGATGCCAGTGTAGATACTTAAGATAGTTGCGATCCATGCGGCTAGTTCTGACCATTGGGAGAGTAGCAGGTGGATCATCCAGGTCTCTGCAAAAACGGCTAGCAGAAGTCCATACAGAATGCTTTGAGCAGCACTTTGCTTGTGATAGCTAAATTCATCAGCCTCTAGCGGACGTCTTTTCCAGGAGAAAAAAGCAAAGTAAATCACGGTGAATTCGGTTGCGAAAATGTAAGCGACACGTTCTCCAAATACTTCCCGACAAGCTGCATTGACCCGGTCATAAAAGTCGCGGGACACTCCTTGTGAAAACTCCTGTCTGGCCCGGCGAATCTTTGTGAAAATAATGGCCATGACCGTCAATTCTAGGGCCGGAACAATAAATGTTTTTACCAAAGTCAGAATTCCCTGCTGCTCTTTGGGGATTAAAAAGTGGGCAATTACAACGCCAAGGACAAAGACAGGAATAAGACTCAGTTTGGAAATTGTAGTCTTGCGAATGAGAAAGAAGTAGACGAGTGGAAAGGTTAGGATGAGATCCAGAGTGATCGCCATGGATAGTTCATCAGGATGCTGTCTGAAGGCATCAGATTGCTTGATGAAATACAGGGTGGAAAGCAAGCCAAGAAGTCCTACCAGGGCAAGCAATTGATTTCTGTATCTGAGAAAAATTGAATTTCCCATTGTTGATCGCTTAAGGTACGTACAAAGTTAAGATGTTATTGAGGAAAGGTTATGTTTTATTCATTCAAACATAACCCATGCTTGAAATGCTTAATAAGACGAAAGAGGGAACTTTGCACAAAAATTAGTACAAAAATGGAATTGATTTTATTGGCATTCGGAGCACTGTTCTCAATCATTAATCCTTTGGGGACAATTCCCGTGTTTGTTGGTCTCACCAAGGAGCAGGATTTGAAGGAACGTTCACGGGTGGCTTTCTGGACCTCGTTCAATGTATTGGTGATCATTTTTCTTTCCTTTTATGCAGGACAATTTATCCTGAGTTTTTTCGGGATCAGTTTGAATGCCCTGAAGGTGGCGGGAGGTTTGATCATGTCTTCCTCTGGTTTTGCCTTGTTGACCGGAAAGTTCAGAGAACACAAAGGGATGAAGAAAAAAGGAGTTCAAAAGGATATTGAAAGTCGTTCCGATATTGCTTTGACACCTTTGGCATTGCCGATGTTGGCCGGACCGGGGACTATCTCCTTGTTAATTACTTATAATCAGGAGTATGTAGAATGGAAGGAGCGCATTTTTTTGTTGCTGGCCTTCTTGTTGATCGGATTGGCGATTTATGTGATCTTAAAATCTTCACACTACATTGTTCGCATCATGGGAGAGTCTGGAATTCATGCACTTTCCAGAATTATCGGTTTCATTGTCATTGCCATTGGAATTGAAATGATTAGTGGTGCTTTGTTCAACTGGATCGAACAATACGTTTAGCATCCTGCTACTACAATAAAAAATGGCGCTGATTTTATTCAGCGCCATTTTTTATTCAGTACATTTTCTATTTACAGGTGAATCACCTCATCATAAGCCGCTGCTGCAGCTTCCATGACCGCTTCAGACATCGTCGGGTGCGGATGCACGGTTTTGATTAAGGCTTCTCCAGTGACTTCCAGTTTTCTGGCAGCAACGGTTTCAGCAATCATTTCGGTGACGTTTGCTCCGATCATGTGTGCTCCAAGCAATTCTCCATACTTAGCATCAAAAATGAGTTTTACAAAACCATCCTTCGCTCCTGCAGCACTTGCTTTTCCAGAAGCTGAGAAAGGAAATTTACCCACCTTAATATCAAGCCCTTGTTCCTTGGCTGCTTTTTCAGTGATTCCCACAGAAGCAATTTCTGGAGAACAGTAAGTACAACCTGGAATATTTCCATAGTCGAGGGCTTCCGGATGGTGTCCGGCAATTTTCTCAACACAGATGATCCCTTCTGCAGAAGCTACGTGAGCCAATGCTGGTCCGGGAACAATATCACCGATGGCATAGTAGCCTGGGATATTGGTTTGATAGAAATCATCTACCAGTACTTTGCCTCGATCTGTGGCAATTCCAAGATCTTCAAGTCCCAGGTTTTCCAGGTTCGTTTCGATACCGACTGCGGAAAGAACTACATCACATTCCAATGTTTCTTCTCCTTTAGCCGTTTTGACTTGAACCTTGCATCCTTTTCCGGAGGTGTCTACCGATTCAACAGCAGATCCCGTCATGACCTTGATGCCTGATTTCTTGAATGATTTTTCCAGTTGTTTGGATACTTCTTCGTCTTCCACCGGAACGATATGCGGAAGGTATTCCACAATCGTTACTTCCGTACCAATGGCATTGTAAAAATAAGCGAATTCCACTCCAATAGCACCCGACCCCACAACGATCAATTTTTTAGGTTGTTCAGCAAGTGACATGGCCTCGCGGTAACCAATGATTTTCTTCCCATCCTGAGGAAGGTTTGGCAATTGTCTGGAACGTGCTCCAGTTGCCAGAATCACTCCTTTGGCGGCAGTGTATTCTGTATCCTTACCATCTTCTCCGGTAACGACTACTTTTTTTCCTGCTTTGATTTTTCCGTGTCCTTTCAGAACATCAATTTTGTTCTTTTTCATTAGGAACTGAATCCCATTGCTCATTCCATTCGCGACACCACGACTTCGTTCAATCATGGCACCGAAATCAGCCTGGGCATCTTTCACCTGAATACCGTAATCGGAAGCATGTGACAGATACTCAAAGACATTGGCACTTTTGAGGAGTGCTTTTGTTGGGATACATCCCCAATTCAGACAGATACCACCCAGGGATTCCTTTTCAACAATGGCTGTTTTCATTCCCAATTGAGAGGCTCTGATCGCCGTCACGTAACCACCGGGGCCACTTCCAATAACTATAATATCGTAACTCATATCTTATTAATTTCAGGTGTCGCGAATTTAATTAAAAAATATGAATCTATGTGTCGGATGTAAGCACTCTTCAAGCACCTGCATATGTCGTATTTTTGAAGCGGAATACCGTAGGAAGAGGTCAAAAGATGTATATTTGAAATAAATCAAAAATTAAAGTTATGAAAATCAACTCAATCGCATTTATTCTGGTTTTGCTGCTTTCTACGACCGCTTTCGGGCAAAAAGTAAAATACCAGATCAACAAGGATATGGAACTTAAGATTAAATCCGATAATGGAAATAACGGTCTGGCCGTGGTCTACAATAAGAAAAAGAAAATATACTATACCATTTATGCAGGGAACAAATCCTATCCTTTGGAAGTGCATGATCTGTCCGGAACATCTGTTTACCAGATGAGATCAGATGTTGATGCAAGAGGGATGTGGTATGACAAAAAATGCAATTGTTTGATGGGGACTGTTTACGGTAATGCCGGTTCCTATGAAATAGAATTGAATGCAGATGGAATGCCGGTGAGAACAACTGAGAACTCGAAAACGTACAATTTCGATGGACAGGGGGTTGCAGTAGCTGGAAAAAAATACATTTATCATATGGCTGCTGGAGGAAGTTTGGTGAAAGTTCACAAAAAAAGTGGGGCAGTTAGCCAAATTTCAATCAAAGATGCGTACCCTAAGTTTTACAATCTGAATGTAAACGGAATTGTTTACACCGGAATTAAAGGACATGAGATTGGTTTGGTGAATGCTACTGAAAAGAAACTGGTTTTGTTTAATGCTAAAACCGGAAAGATGGCTGCCAATATCCAGATCAATGCAGACGGAGCTGATGTTTCAGGACACTTCCGTGTTTCTTTTGCCAACGGAAGACTCTTCCTGTATCAGGGAAATACCAGAAGCTGGTACGGATACAAAGTATCGAACAAATAAGAAATAAATCTTAGATCAGGGCCTTTAGCTCATCGATGAATCGGTGGGCAAAGGCATCTGCATCTTCTTTACTCGGTCCCTCGGAATAAATCCGGATAATAGGTTCTGTGTTACTTTTACGTAGATGCACCCATTGATTCCCCATGTAAATTTTCAAACCGTCACTCAGGTCAATCTCTTCACTGGCATATTTGCTAGCCAATTTCTCAAGAAGTTGATCTACATTGATTGCAGGAGTCAACTGAAGTTTGTTTTTTGAGATGACATATTTCGGAAGTGAATCACGGAGTTCACTGGCTTTTATGTTCTTTTTAGCCAAATGCGACAAAAAGAGTGCAATTCCAACCAAGGCGTCCCTTCCATAGTGTAGTTCCGGATAAATGACTCCTCCATTTCCTTCCCCACCAATCACGGCGTTACAAGCTTTCATTTGCTTAACCACATTGACCTCACCAACTGCCGCGGCATGATAGTTTAGACCACGTTTCTCGGTGATATCACGCAGCGCACGGGTAGAGGAGAGGTTCGATACCGTAGCTCCTGGAGTGTGATCAAGCACATAATCAGCGACAGCAACCAGCGTATATTCTTCTCCAAACATACTTCCGTCTTCGCAGATCATTGCCAGGCGATCTACATCCGGATCAACAGTGATCCCTAGATCGGCTGATTCGCGACGGATCAATTCTGATAAATCGCCCAAATGCTCCGGAAGTGGTTCCGGGTTATGTGGAAAATGTCCGGTCGGATCACAATAAATCTTTTTAATTCGATGAACTCCCAGCGCTTCCAGCAATTTGGGAACAAAAATTCCACCGGTAGAATTCACAGCATCAACGGCGATACAAAAATCGGCTTCCCGAATGGCCTGAACGTCTACCAAATTCAGGGCTAAAATGGCCTGAATGTGTTTTTCGAGGTATTGATCATTTTGTTCAACCTTCCCCAATTCATCAACGGAGGCAAACTCGAAAGCTTCCTTTTCCGCATTGTCAAGGATCCATTGTCCTTCTTCGGCAGAAATAAATTCGCCTTTCGCGTTCAGTAACTTCAGGGCGTTCCATTCTTTTGGATTGTGACTGGCAGTCAGTATAATTCCTCCTTGAGCCTGTTCCATGGGAACGGCAACTTCTACGGTGGGGGTTGTTGAGAGCCCAAGATCAATGACGTGAATGCCAAGTCCAACGAGCGTGGCGTTCACCAATTGACTGATCATTTCACCTGAGAGTCGGGCGTCTCGTCCAACGACGACTTTAATGGGAGCCGGGTTGTTTGTTTTGAGCCAGGTTCCATAGGCGGCAGCAAATTTAACTGCGTCTACCGGGCTTAATCCTTCTCCGACCTTTCCACCAATGGTTCCACGAATTCCAGAAATTGATTTGATTAAGGTCATGATCTGTTTTTTGAAATGTTATCGCATGCTTTTTTTGAGCGCCATCATCTTGAGACAGGCGATGGCGCTTTCGACTCCTTTGTTTCCGTGTTTTCCTCCGGATCGGTCAATGGATTGTTGAATGTTGCCATCTGTCAGAACACAGAAAGCAACTGGAATTCCTTTTTGCAAATTCAGGTCCATGATGCCCTGGGTGGCTCCCTGGCAAACAAAATCAAAATGCCTTGTTTCTCCCTGAATCACCACTCCGATGACCACCACGCCATCCAGTTGATAGTGTTCCAACATCCATTTGGCTCCCAAAGGAAGTTCAAAGGTTCCTGGGACGTGTTTGATGATAATGTCGGACTCAAGGATGCCACTTTCCAGGAAAGTATCTTTTGCTCCTTGAAGGAGGTTGGAAGTAATTCCGTCGTTCCATTCAGAAACAACAATGCCGACTTTAAAATCGGCACCGTTAGGAAGTGAATCCTTTGAATATTCTGACAAATTTTTATGGATTGTCGCCATTATTTTTTTCGTTGATTAGCTACACGAGCAATGTACTTGTCAATCGTTTTATAATTTGCAAAATCTCTGTAGTTGTCTTTAATCTCGTTGTAAAGGGCATGTGCCTTTTCTGGATTTTTCATTTCCTCTGCGCAAAGACCTGCTTTGAAAAGATATTCAGGAGAAGTCTTTTCGTTTTCGTTCGTGTGAGCTGCTTCTTCATACAATTCAATGGCCATTTTGTAATTGCCCATTTCTGAATAACAGTCTCCTTGAAGTCCAATGGAATATACCGCAACAAACTGATCATCTACGTTGACATCCTGCAACTCCTCCAGAGCTTTTTTGAATTCGCCTTTTTCCATGTGTTGTCTGGCCAGAACAAACTGAGCCAATTCACCACCGACTTTTCCGTCATATTTCTTGACTACGCGACTCAATTCAGAAATAGCCTGATTCGTTGAATCTTTGGCTGCATAGTTCAATCCTGCGTAATAAGAATCCATCGATTTCTCATTGGCTGGTTTCCAAATGAATTGCTTGTATAAAAAGTATCCCAGAATGATCAGTACAACAGCACCCACTCCAATGGAAACCATTCGAAGTGTTTTGTTCTTCTTGAACTCATTCTTTATATCCTGTCCGGTAATATCTTCTAACATTGTTTTAAATTTCAGGTCTGCAAAAATAGTTTTTTTTTTGTAAAAAGACGGTTGGGAAGAAGATTATTTCCCACAGACCTGGTACAAAGAAAAAAGCCACCCGTCAAAGGACGGATGGCTTCCAACAAAAGTTCTAAAACTTAGTTTTTATCTTTTTTTGATCCGCACTGTTTCTTCTTAGCGCAGCAAGATTTTTCGGCTCCTTTTTTGGAAGAGCAACAAGCAGATTTCTTTTTCTTCTTTTTCTTTTTCTTGTCGTCTTCTTTTTTGATTTCAACGTTTGTTCCGTTAACAGCATTTACAGCAGCAGTAGCCATAGATCCGGTAAACAACAACAAAGACAATACGATTGCAATCTTTTTCATAGTCAATTGATTTTATTTCTTCAAAGTTAAGATATAATTTAAAACTCGGCAAGTTTGTTTAGCTTCGCGCGCACTTTTTCACCGATTTTAACATTTATTTTAGAATTTAATGGTAGAAAAATATCGATCCGCGACCCGAATTTGATGAATCCGAACTCTTCTCCGGCCTTTACTTCCTGGTTTTCCCCGACATAATAGCAAATTCTCCGCGCTACGGCCCCGGCAATTTGTCTGAAGAGAATTTCTTCACCATTTGGATGTTCTACGACCACGGTTGACCTTTCATTGTCCGTGCTACTCTTCGGATGCCAGGCGACAAGGAAGCGTCCAGGATGGTATTTGACATATTTCACAATCCCCTTAATTGGGTGGTAATTGGCGTGGACATTGAGAGGAGACATGAAAATTGAAATTTGGATTCTCCGATCATGGAAGTATTCTGTTTCCTCGACTTCTTCGATCACAACGACCTGTCCATCAGCAGGACACATAATGTCATTTTCCTGCGCTTCACAGTTTCGTTTGGGAACTCTGAAGAATTGAATCACCAGGACATATAGTGTGAGAATTCCAATATTCAACAATATAAACAACCACAACCATTCCGTGTATTTGTACAGGAAATAGTTACCAAGGGCAATGCCTCCAAGGATCAACGTTGCGATCGCAATAATCAGATAACCTTCCCGGTGCAGTTTCATAATCCAAATTTGCTGCTAAGGTAAGCATAAAACAGCCACCAGAAAAAATAAAGGGGTGCGGCGATTATCATGGCATCAAAGCGATCCAAAATCCCTCCGTGCCCCGGAAGTACGTTCCCCGAATCTTTTATGTTTAGACTCCTTTTAATCATGGATTCGAACAAGTCTCCAATCATGGAAGCAGCAGAAATTAGGATGGCGGCCACTACCCAAAATAAATAACTGTGGCCACGTTCAAAGAAGTGTGCCAGGATGAGAGCTGCGAGTATCGTGAAGAGAACACCCCCCAAAGTTCCTTCCCAGGTTTTTTTGGGAGAGATGCGTTCGAAAAGAGGTGTTTTTCCGATGAATCTTCCACTGAGATAGGCAAAACTATCATTGGTCCAAATCAGGACGAACATACCAATAGCCAAAGGAAGTCCGGGAAAGGAATTTCGAACAAGGATTACGGTCAGGAGAAAAGGGATCACCAGGTAAAAGATTCCAAAAATTCCGGCGGAGACATTGAGTAGTGGATGTTCTTTTTTTCTCCAAATTTCACTAAGTACATAGAAAAGCAGGATGGGGATGATGAAAATCACGCTTTGCCAGTCCAGCAGCCAGCATGCGATTCCACTGAGCAATAGATAAAGGGTCATCGCGACCCCGATAAAGAGTTTGATCGGAAGATGAACTTGAGGAACCAGGATAAAAAAGGAGCAGTATTCCCAAAGTGCACCAAATAGGTAGAGTCCCATGACAATGGCAAAGACAATCGGGTCCAACAAGATGGAAAGCAGGATGGAGCCTACAAAGACAATTCCTGTAATGCTCCTAGTTAGCAGATTCTTCATTGGGATCTACAATTTCCTTGGCTTGGTCGTAAAACTTTCCCGGGACGCGGATTGCGATATAGCTCTTTTTTTCAGATCCCACATTGCGGAGGTCAAGCATATAAACTGGGATGTCGTGTTCTTCCAGGATGCTTTTCACCTCCAATGCACGTTTCATGTCGTACAATCGGGCAAACTCCTTAAAGGTTCTCTTATTATGGTATTTGTCCTTATTCCGAAATCCGTTCGTTATCTTTCTCCAAATCCCCATGTTCTTGTTCTTTGTTGTCCGCTGAGTGATCTTCCGAGGTTTTTCTCTCCGAATCTATAGTGGCCGTTTCGGCTTTAGCTGTACCTTCTTCTAATTCATTTTCCCGTGCTTCTTCTTTGATCTCTTCAACAACATCCTGTGGATCCCACTGGCGTTTTCCGAAGATGTCTTCCAGGTTTTCCTTGAAAATAACTTCTTTTTCAAGTAGTTTCTCTGCCAGTTGGATAAGTTTGTCTTTGTTTTCTGTGAGTAGACTGAGCGCGCGTTGATATTGTTCTTCAATCAACTTGCTGACCTCTTCGTCAATAATCTTGGCGGTTTCATCCGAATATGGCTTGGTGAAACTGTCTCGTCCTTGTGAGTCGTAATAGGAAACGTTTCCGATACGCTTGTTTAATCCATAGATGGACACAATAGCATAAGCCTGTTTGGTGACTTTTTCCAGATCGCTGAGGGCACCAGTAGATATCTTTCCAAAAATTAATTCCTCAGCGGCTCGTCCTCCAAGAGCAGAACATACTTCATCCAGGATTTGCTCGGTTGTCGTAATACTCCGTTCTTCAGGAAGATACCAGGCGGCACCGAGTGATTGTCCACGAGGTACGATGGTCACCTTAACTAAAGGAGATGCATGTTCCAATAGCCATGAAATGGTCGCGTGTCCTGCTTCGTGAAAAGCAATTGCTCGTTTCTCCTCCTTAGTGATGATCTTATTTTTCTTTTCAAGTCCTCCTACAATTCGGTCAACCGCATCCAGGAAGTCTTGAAGTTCTACCTGATCTTTTTGGTGTCTGGCCGCTATCAGTGCTGCCTCATTACATAAATTGGCAATATCTGCTCCGGAGAAACCAGGGGTTTGTTTGGCCAGGAAACTAACGTCGATTTCCTTATCCAATTTCAAAGGCTTCAGGTGAACTTTAAAAATGGCAGCCCGCTCATTTATGTCTGGCATGTCAACGTATATCTGGCGGTCAAATCGCCCGGCACGCATTAAGGCCTTATCGAGTACATCCGCGCGGTTAGTAGCTGCCAAAATAATCACTCCTGAGTTTGTTCCGAAACCATCCATTTCTGTCAATAACTGGTTCAGGGTGTTTTCGCGCTCATCATTGGCTCCAAAACCATTATTTCTTCCACGGGCTCGTCCAATGGCGTCAATCTCATCGATGAAGATAATTGCAGGCGATTTTTCCTTGGCCTGTTTGAAGAGGTCTCTCACCCGGGAAGCACCTACTCCAACAAACATTTCCACAAAGTCAGAACCTGACAATGAAAAGAAAGGAACTTTGGCTTCTCCTGCCACGGCCTTAGCCAATAAAGTTTTTCCGGTTCCCGGAGGTCCTACCAACAAGGCTCCCTTCGGAATTTTTGCTCCCAGGTCCGTGTATTTTTTTGGATGTTTCAGGAATTCTACAATCTCCTGAATTTCTTCTTTGGCACCTGTCAATCCGGCCACATCTTTGAAGGTAACATCCGTTGATTTCCCTTTTTCGTAAATCTGAGCTTTTGATTTTCCGATGTTAAAGATTTGTCCACCCGGACCGCCGCCACCGCCACCACCGGTCATTCGTCTCATGACAAACATCCAGATGACTACCAAAATGATGATTGGGAGCAGGAAGCTGATAATATTACTGATGTAATTTACTTCCTCGGTCGAATAATACTTGACCGGTTTTTTTCCCTGACTCTTCAGTGCTTTATTGATTTCTTTCAGCTGCTCTTCAAAGTTTCCGGCATCTGCCAGATCGAGCTGACAGGTTGGGTTCTTGGAACTCAGCATGGATTTTTTTCCTGCGGCAAGAGCACGTCGGATAGGAGCATATTCCTTCTCGTCGCTTTTATTTACGAATTCACGTCCTTCCTTGTTGAGTTTGAAGTCTGCCCGCATCCGGTTAACGATCTTCACTTCGGAAACGTAACTGGAATCGGCCAGACTAAAGAAAGTACTCGGGTACTTAATTTTGACATCTCCGGCACCACTCATAAAGACCTGAATCCCGATGATGGAAATGACAATAATCCCATAGACCCAATAGATCGAAAAGGGATTTCTTCTTTTTTTATTGTTGTCGCTCATTGCTTAATCTAAATTTGGAATATTCGTTCTGACCGCATCTGCCCAAAGGCTTTCGAGGTCATAAAACGACCTTGTATCCTGATAAAAAATGTGTGCCACAACACTAACGTAGTCGAGCAAAACCCATTCTGAATTGGTTTTACCTTCTTCATGCCAGGGTTTTTCTTTTAATTCTTTTCGGGTGTGGCGAACTACCGAGTTACTGATTCCATCCACCTGCGTAGAAGATTCTCCCGAGCAGATCACAAAAAAATCTGAAACGGCTGAAGGGATTTCCCGCAGATCCAATACGACGATGTCCTTCGCCTTATTTTCCTGCATTCCCTCTACAACAGCGTTTGAAAGAGTAACGGAGTCTATTTCTGGTTTAACTATATTCATGCTTAATACAAGGTGTACAAAACTAATTAATTTTTATTTTTACAGCGTTCCATAAGGACAATTCGGGAACAACTTTTATGATTGGTCAAAAAATCGTTTCCAAAGACGTCGTAGATTCAACGAACAATTATGCTGCCAATCTGCTTTCAGCAGGTGAAATAGGACACGGGACTGTAATTTTGGCAGGCTATCAACGGGCCGGAAAAGGGCAAAGGGGCGCACAGTGGGATTCAGAGCCCTATCAGAACCTTCTTTTTAGTTGTTTTTTGAAACATGAAAATTTGTCAGTAAAAAATCAATTTGTCCTCAATCAGTTCGTAAGTGTGGCACTATGTGAGTTGCTGGAAGGACTGGGAATCGCATCTAAAATAAAGTGGCCCAATGATGTGGTGGTGGGAAATGCAAAAATTGCCGGAATTCTCATCGAAAATCAGCTGGAAGCTCAGAAATTGGTGAGTAGCATTGTTGGGGTTGGCTTAAATGTAAATCAGGAGGTGTTTGGTACTTACAATGCAACCAGCGTGAAATTGTTGCACGGAAAGTCGGTGGAAATGCTGGAGCTAGTGGGGCGTTTTACGATGGAATTGAATAAACTCTTTCCTCTTGTGTCTACAGCACGTTTTCAGGAATTGGAGGAAATGTACCGATCTCGTTTGTGGTTGAAAGATGAGCTTGCCTGGTATGGTGATCAATCCGGGAATCGCTTTCAGGCGATTTTGAGAGGAACGGATGAGCGCGGGATGCTTCAATTAGAAATTGGAAGGAAGCTTTTTTCCTATGACTTTAAAGAAGTCATTTTTTTTGATAGGAATACTTAAACGCTTGAATCCTGCTCATAGCGTTTTCGAAGGTTCTGAGCCATTAGGTTGAAGAGGTGTTCCAGTGGACCTTCGATCATCATTTTCAGGAACATATTTACTTGTCCGTCGAAACGCAAATACCCTTCAGTTTCCGAACCTTGATCTGATAGAAAGATAGTAAGTTTGAAAGGGAAGGGGGCTTTGTCACCTGACTCGAGGTGGATTTTTTCTGGCTCTTCGAGTGCTACTTGTTTAAAAGGAATGATGATCCCTCCCTGGACCTTAAAAGAACAACTCAATTCATCTGCCTGCCAATCCGAAATTTTATCCTGCGGAAGTAATTCGTAGATGTTTCGGGTATCTTTCAGAAAATCGAATACTTCCTGAATAGGGGCCTGAACGCGAACCAGTTTACTTTTAATTTCCATGGTGATTTAGTTTTGCCAGCCTTTGGGATTTTTTCGCCATTCCAGGAGCGAATCCAAAAACTGTTCATCAATATATTTTTCCTGAATCGCCTGTTCCATTAGGGCGTCATAGTTAGAAATCGTTTCAAAGGGGCATTTGGCATCCCGGAAGGCATTGAAGGCGTCTTCAAAACCATAGGTGAAAATGGCCGTCAGTCCTTTGACATTCAAACCGGCTTCCCTCAATGCTTCTACTGCTTTCAGGCTACTTCCGCCAGTGGAGATCAAATCTTCCACTACCACGACCGATTCTCCTTCCTGGAAATCACCTTCAATCATATTTCCCATACCATGCCCTTTGGGAGAACTACGAACGTAAATAAAGGGGATGCCCAGTTCCTGAGCAACAAGTACGCCATGAGGAATTCCTCCCGTAGCTACTCCAGCAATGATGTCCGGTTTTCCAAAATGTTCGATGATCAAATCCGAGAATGATTGTCGGATAAAAGTTCGGACGCTTGGGTAAGAAAGTGTTTTTCGGTTATCACAATAGATCGGTGATTGGATTCCCGAAGCCCAGGTAAATGGTTTTGTGGGTTGCAGTTTAATTGCTTTTATTTGCAGTAGCAATTGGGCTAGTTTAAAAGCTCGTTCGTCTTTTATTTTCATGGCTGCAAATGTATAAAGTTTTTGTTCATAATAAAGTAATTATTTTCAGTGAAGTGAAATCCAACGAGGGAAAAAACGCCTTTGTCATCAAGGAAAAAAAAGCACTTCGTCTGAGGGATGAACTTTTGTTCCTTCGATCGATTGTCTCAAAGAATGTGCCGTTTGTCATTTCTTCCAGGGATGCCCGCAAAGCGATGGATGCTTTTTTTGCGGATTTTCTTAAGGTGGAAGCGGCAGGAGGAATGGTCCGTCGGAAAAATAAGTACTTGTTTATGAAGCGCCATGGAGTATGGGATTTACCTAAGGGGAAAGTAGATCCAGGGGAGCGGGGAAAAGAGGCCGCAAGAAGAGAAATAGAGGAAGAATGTGGAATCCGTTGCTCATCGGAAATGAAAAAAATCGGAGACAGTTATCATGTTTATGACTGCTATGGAGAAAACACTTTGAAACGTACAAAGTGGTACGCTTGTACTTATCCGGGAGATAAAAAATTAAAAGTTCAAAAAGAAGAAGGGATTTCCAAAGCGAAATGGGTTTCGAAAGAAGCAGCTCTTCACCTGAAGAAAAAAAGCTATCCCTCGCTGGAAGCCATTATCGATTGCTATTTTGAAAGCCTAGATTAAACGGTGTTTGTTGGCCTTTTGAACGGCTTCCATCTTGTTGTGAACCTGCAACTTGCTATAGGTGTTTTCAATATGCTTTCGGACGGTTGCGGGAGAAATGTGCAAAAATTCCGCAATTTGCTTGTAATCAAATCCCTTGCTCAACTGTTGCAAGACCTCGGTTTCGCGTTTGGACAGGGAAAATGACTCCTGACTGTTTTCTTCTTCTCCTTCCTGAATCGGATTTCTCATGAGTCGCAACGCTTTCAGCGCCACACCAGCCGACATAGGGGCACCTCCTCCAAGAATTTCCTTGATTCCGCTTAGAAGCTTTTGTGGTGGTTCATCTTTCAGGATGTATCCATTGGCTCCGGCCCGAATCGCCTGGAAAATGTGGTTTTCATCATCCAGTACCGTCAGCATAATGATTTTAATGTGAGGGTAATTTTGGGAGATAATGGAGGTTGCTTCAATGCCGTTCATTTCAGGCATTTGGATGTCCATAAGGATCACATCAATATTGGAGTCGGCCTCCAGTTTTTGAATTAAATCCTTTCCGTTGATTCCGCGAAATTTGTAACGGATATCATCTGGGAAAAAACCCAGTTTTTCTTGGATACTTTTTGCCAGGAGGGCATTATCTTCGGCGACGGCGACTTTTATCATTGCTTCGGTCTCAAGTTATTGCTTTTACAAAGGTAAAGTATTTAGGGGGCCACCGAATACGTCAAATGTAGTATATCCCTTTTTTAGCTGCATAAAACGATTAAATTTGGAGCCAAACACCGCCTATGAAAGGAATATGGATTTTGTTAGTGCTCTTCGTCTGGAGTAGTGGATTTCTATACGGACAGAAAGTGTTGCCTTTGACAAAATCGAAGCATTTAAAAAAGTATATCCGGGTAGATCAGATGAATCAGGAAATTGGTCAGATACTGAAGGGAGCGCAGCAGCAGGTCCGTTATACCCTGGTTAATCATTCGCGCTTTGATTTGCAGATAGAGGCCATTAAAACAGATTGCGCTTGCACAGATGCTGGGGTCTGGAAAGCGTTGTTGAAACCAGGAGAGCGCACGGAACTAACAATTTCATATGATGCGTATAAGCCAGGAGAATTTAAGCGGGCTGTTTTTGTGCACACAAATTTTCATGAAGTGCCCTTGATTCTCCATTTTTCAGGAGAAGTGATTGATCCGGATCGGTGAGATAGATAATTTCCGGCTTAACAATCATTAACAGAATATTGTATTATTTTTGCAGCGATGAGAGGAAGGATCTTTGCATGGGGACTTGGTTTGCTGGTGATCGCTAGCGCTTGTTCCGAGTACAATCAGGTTATGAAATCGGCAGATTATGATCGAAAGTTTGCATTAGCAAACGACTTGTTCGAACGTGAAAAATGGTTGCCGTCCATCGCCCTGTACGAGCAGGTATATCAGCATGCGCCTAAATCCGGAATGGGGGAACTGGCCTATTTTAGATTAGGGAAATCTTATTTTGCGGAAGAAGATTATTACATGGCTGCATACTATTTTGGTTCTTTTTTCGAACGCTTCCCAAGAAGTAATAAGGTAGAAGAAGCATATTTTTACCGCTCTTTAAGTAGTGTGAATGTTTCTCCAGGATATTCGCTTGACCAGCAGGAAACACAGATCGCTTTGAATGAGCTTCAACAGTTCATTTATCTTTTCCCGAATTCAGAACGCATTGATACCTGTAATCAATTGATGGATAAGCTGAGGTGGAAGTTAGAACGCAAAGAATTTGAGTCGGTCAAATTATACTCTAAAACGACGAGGTATCGAGCCGCAGTGGTTTCTGCCAAAAAATTCATTCAGGAACATCCGGGATCTCCCTTTAAAGAGGAAGTGATGTATCTGCAATTTAAAAATGCCTACCTGCTTGCGGAGAACAGTATTGAAAAGAAAAAAAAGGAACGAATCGAAGAAACTATCGAAACTTATCGTACCTTTGTATCCCAATTTCCGGAAAGTAAGCACTTGAGGGAAATGACGGGAATGCAGGATAGAATGCAGGATCAACTGAAAAGTTTAAGCTCAGCGAAGTAAATTAGGAAGCGTATGAATTTTAAGAATGTGAATTCGGAGAGATCAACAGTGACACGTGATACGATCAGATTTGAGGATCGAACAGGGAATATTTACGAGGCAATCGTAGCCATGTCGAAACGGTCTAATCAGATTTCTTCCGAAATGAAGGAAGAGTTGACATCGAAGCTACAGGAATTTGCTTCATCTACGGACAACCTGGAAGAAGTTTTTGAGAACCGGGAGCAAATCGAAATTTCGAAATTTTACGAAAAACTTCCGAAGCCGGTGGCAATTTCCATGTCAGAGATGTTGGATGATAAATTGCAGATCCGTAAGATTGAGGAATAGAAAATAACTAACTGATCAATGAGGGGTAAACGGGTACTTCTTGGAATCACTGGAGGTATTGCGGCTTACAAAATTGCCGGGTTGATCAGATTGCTAAGAAAAGAAGGGGCAGATGTCAAATGTATTATGACACCTGCCTCTTGTGATTTTATAAGCCCGCTAACCATAGCAACCTTATCAGAACACCCAGTTCAAATTGAGTTTTGGGACCGAAGAAACGGAAGTTGGACCAATCATGTCGACCTGGGACTTTGGCCCGATCTTTTTTTGATCACACCATTGACCGCAAATACCCTCGCCAAACTGGCACATGGCTACGCAGACAATTTATTGACGGCTACTTATCTTTCGGCTCGTTGTCCGGTGATGATTGCCCCGGCGATGGATTTAGACATGTATGCGCATCTAACAACTACGGAAAATCTGGAGCGCCTTCGGGGGCATGGGGTACGAGTGTTGGAGGCGCAATATGGTGAATTGGCGAGTGGCCTGGTTGGACAGGGGAGAATGATGGAGCCGGAGGACCAGCTAAAGGAGGTGAAGAACTTCTTTCAGGGGGCACATGATCTGGAAGGAAAAAGAGTGTTGATTACGGCTGGACCCACCTATGAAAAAATAGATCCGGTCCGCTTCATTGGAAACCATTCTTCCGGGAAGATGGGCTACCGCCTGGCGGAGTCGGCGTTGCGCAGGGGAGCGGAGGTGATCCTGGTTTCAGGACCAAGTGCACAGCGATTGGAACACCCTGCGTTACAACTGATTCGGGTGGAGAGTGCTTTGGAGATGCTTGAAGAAGTGAAGAAGCAGTGGGAGCAATGTGATTTGGGGATTTTCGCAGCAGCGGTGGCAGATTATCGTCCGGCGGAAGCTACGGATCAGAAGATCAAGAAGAAAGAAGATGAAATGAGCATTCGCCTGGTGAAAAATCCAGACATTTTGGCCTGGGCTGGCTCGGTGAAGAAAGAGTCACAATTTTTGGTTGGTTTTGCCTTGGAAACAAATGATGCGGTGCGTCATGCAGAGGAAAAAAGAGCTCGAAAGAACCTTGATTTGATCGTTTTAAATACATTGGAGGAAGCTGGAAGTGGTTTTCAGGTGGATACGAATCGGGTTCATTTGATTGATCGAAACAATAAATTGACTAGTTTTGAGTTAAAGGAAAAGTCAGTAGTGGCAGAAGATATCATAGAATTCATCAAAAGCCGTTTGTGAGCATGAGAAAATTAGGTGTACTGGGATTGTTTTTACTTTGCTTTGGGTTCAATAGGGCCCAGGAGTTGAATTGTCAGGTTTCCATCGTAGTGGACAACCAGATTCCAGTGACTTCGGTTGAACAGGAAGTGTTTGATCTGCTGAAGCAAACGGTCTATGAGTTGATGAATAATACCAAATGGACCAAGGATAATTTTAAGTTGGAGGAGCGAATCAATTGCAATATTCAGATTCAAATCAATTCCATTCCTCAAACGGGAACTTATTCGGGGATGATTCAGGTGCAATCGACCAGACCAGTTTATAATAGTTCCTACAATACGACATTGATTAATTTTCAGGATGAAAACGTGACCTTCAATTTTTCGAGGAATGCGATCCTGATTTATGCACCCAATCAGTACCGGGACGAGTTGACATCCATTCTGGCATTTTATGCTTACATGATCCTTGGAATGGATTACGATTCCTTTTCCCTAAAGGGAGGGACGGCTTATTTTAAGGAGGCGCAGCAAGTAGTAAGTATTGCTCAGTCTGCCGGAGGCCCTGGGTGGTTGGCAAGTGATCGCAAAAAAAGCAACCGCTTTTACATGGTAGACAACGTTCTGCAACCGCTTTACGAATCACTCCGAAATTGTAATTATGAGTACCATCGCAAAGGCCTGGATCAGCTATTTGATAATCCGGTGGAGGCCCGAAAGGCCATGAATCAATCTTTGTCAAAATTGACGCGGATAGTCGGTGCCCGTCCGAATTCAATTAATGTATTGAATTTTGTGCAGGCCAAATCCATTGAAATTAAGAATATCTTTCAGGATGCTGAGAATGATGAAAAAACACAGGTGGTCAATACCCTGAAACGAGTTGACCCGGCTAATTCATCTCGCTACCAGGAAATTCTCAACTGATGTTGCGATCCCTCTATATAGAGAACTTTGCCCTCATTGATCGTTTAGAGATTCAACTCGATGGGGGATATACAGTGTTCACCGGAGAAACGGGATCAGGAAAATCCATTTTGTTGGGAGCATTGAATCTGATTCTAGGAGAGCGCGCTGATTTGGGAAGCGTCCGCAACCCAGGTCGAAAGACCATCATCGAAGGAAATTTTGAATTAGGAACAGAATATAAAAGCTTTTTTGAGGAGCACGATCTGGATTTTGAAACACAGACCTGTATCCGAAGAGAAATCAGTCATCAGGGCAAATCGAGGGCGTTTATAAATGATACTCCGGTACAACTTCAGGTCTTGAAACTATTGACCGAACAGTTGATTCATATCCATTCGCAGCATCATACACTTCAGCTAAAAAGCGAACAATTTCAGTTGGATGTGCTAGACGAGTTGGGGCAAACTATGCCTTTGAGATCCACATTTCAGCAACAGTTTTTGGAAGTAAATCGTTTAAAGCGCCAATTGGATGAGAAGAGGGGGCTTTTGTCTGGTATAGATCAGGAGGCAGATTACATTTCTTTTCAGCTGAAAGAACTGGAAGAGATGAGTTTGGGAGAATTAGATTATGCATCCATGGAGGAAGAGCTGAATGGATTGGAGCGCTTTGACCAGTTGAAAGAGGCTTTTCAGCTTGTCTCATTTACTTTGGGAGGAGAGAATCAGTTGCTAGATCGGCTTGGGAATTTGCAAAGTCAGCTTCATCGGACATCTTCCCTGCATCCCAAACTGCAAGAATTATCGGAACGAATAGATAGTGTGTTGTTGGAATTGAGGGATTGTGAAGAAGATGCGGCAGGTACTTTTGAAAGTTTGGAGATGAGTCCGGAACGTAAGTTGGAGTTGGAGGAACGACTGTCCCGATTCAATCATGTATTGAGTAAGCATCGATTGAGCACGCAGGAAGAGCTGAAGGAGTTGGAGGAAAGTTACCGAAGTAAAGAGGGCAACTCAGCAGAACTTCAGGGAGAGGTGCAACGGCTTGAGAGGCTGTATGAGGAAGGTCTGACTCAACTATCATCACTTGGAGAAGAGTTGACTCAAAAAAGAGAGGAAAGCAAGATCTCGGTGGAAAGATCGATCGAAGAAGCCTTGAAAGAATTAAAGATGGAGCACACGAATATCCTTTTTGAGATGGAGAAAAAGGAGTCGCCAGGAGTCTTTGGTTACGATAAAATCACCTGGAAATTCAGTCCAAATAAGGGCGTTCCTTTGAAAGCGATAGAAAAAACGGCCAGTGGCGGAGAGCTGTCACGCTTGATGCTTGTGGTGCAATTATTATTGTCCGAACATCGAAAATTGCCCGGTATCGTATTCGATGAGATTGATACGGGAGTTTCTGGTGAGGTCGCAGAAAAAATTGGACGTTTATTTTCCAAAATGGGGGAACGACAACAATTGATTGCCATCACTCATTTACCACAGGTAGCTGCCAAGGCCACACAACATTTTAAGGTCTTGAAACAAATGAACGGACAGGAAACAAGCACAGAGGTTGTGGCGCAAAACCAGGAAGAGCGGGTGGTGGAGTTGGCTCGTTTGATGAGTGGGGAGGAAGTCAGTGAGTCGGCTTTGAAGCATGCCAGAGAGTTAATGAGAAGTAAAAAAGACTAAAATTTTAGTTATATTTATCTCATTAATAACTAAATGATGATTATTACATGAATTTATTTAAGAATTCTACTCGAGGTTTGGCTTTAGTCTCGTTTTTTTGTCTTGGGTTTGCGGCAGAAACCTATGCCCAAAGACCCTACACGGTAAAGAGAAAAATTACTCACAATATTACCTGGGGCTTTAACGAGCTTCGCTTGAATCGCTTTATGGATATATCAAATCCAATGGGATTCACAAATAGGTATACAGATGGAACAAGGACAAGATTAGCCTCACAGGGTCTTCAGAATGTTTTAAATGTTATTTGGGATCAGGGGATTCGCGATTTAAGAATGTTAAAAATAAACTCTTTTGATGCGGGATGGGGTTATGCCTGGGAGGATTTTATGAATAGGGATCTAGATAAATCACCGGCCACTGACCCGAATCCTTTTTCTTTGAATTGTCAGAAAACACAGAAGTACGAATTAGGGAACCCAAACCCGATAGGCTTTGACCTGAGTTGTAGTATAAATCCAATATCGGGATTCGTTACTCCAAAATTTTACAGCGAACAAATTCCTACATTCATTGCAAATACCCTGATGCATGGGAAGCTAGCTGATTTTAATGTACTGCTTTGTCTTTCGGAACTCCCGTATGATTTACGACACTACGCTTTTAGAAAATGGGAATTGAACCATTTTAAACAAGATAACCTTTCTCCTATTTATGAGGAGTTGTTGGACCCAATTTCCGATCAGGTCAATTTGGATATTAAAATGATCAACCTAAATGGTAATAAGCTGGGGCCGGGAGGTATTAATGATTTTAGCAATCCATATATTACTTATGATCAGATCAATAGTGCCGGAGGGACAGAGTTAGTTGACTTTTATGAACATACCAAGAAGGACAACCACTCACTGCTCACGAAGTTCAATCACTTGTATCCGGAATACTTGAATGACCCGGTATTGGGGTCTGATTATCAGTATAGTAATGATATGTATTATCAATACGTTAGAGATATCTGCGAAGAATTGAAGAACTCAGGCCGTCTAAGTACCGTTAGTTTCGAAATTGGGAATGAGTTTGACGTTCCGTATGAATTTATTGGAACGCCAATGGAGTTTGTTACCCTGGCAAATGGAACGAATGATATTTTGTCTGAATATGGGGCGGATCAGATCGCTGGAGGTCACCTGGGAGTACATATTGGTGGTTGGACTCAACGAATTATGACTAACTTAATGACTCCGACAGCTAGATTGAGATACCATAATTATACCGTAAGAAGATATTATACCCTTTATAATCAGTTACCTGATTTGCCCATATCGTTTCACGCATACCAAAGTCCGAATGTGGATAAAGTGGGCGATGATTACGCAATTGGAAGTGATGGATACGCTTTTGAGTTATATAATCCATGGCTTCATGGTGTGGCACCAAATATCTTGTATAAGCGTCCAGATTATTTTAGGATTTTGGTGGGCATTCCAAGTTCACAAGGTGGAGCTCCTGACCTTGAGGGAATTCCGTACCTGATTAGTTATTCAGATATTCATACTGGTTACAAAATGAATGAAAGCGCCATCACCGAATGGAATGTCTTTAGTAATGTAGAGAATAAAGATGATTATGACTATCAAAATAGTCCTTATTTTGTCTACGAAATGGCCAAATTTCTCATGTATGCTAGTGAAAACAGAGTTCCAAAGGTATATGTTCATCAGTTGATAGATGGTGCAAGACTTGATAATTGTATTGAACGCGACAAAGATGATAATTGTATTGCCATAGATGAAAGTATTGAACAAGGTCAGGGAGGTTTTTTCTACTCCTACGGAGGCGGAATGTTTCACTACGACGGTACGCCTAAGGAATCTTGGAAACACTTCAAAATGGTTCATGATATTATTAAAGATGGTTACGTAATTACAAAGATGGAGGGGCCTCAAGGAGAGACCTTTGTAGATATAATGTCTCAGGATCAAGCAGATAATGTCGGATATACGTATTTTTTAAGAGTTGTTTTGCAAGGAGATCACACTCTATCGGGATCTGAAAGAATTCTTGGAGAGGGATTTAAAAGATCACAGGATATAAGTAATAAAACAAAAATTCAGGAGCGAGGTTGGTCTGAGATGTTTACATTTTCTGGAGGTTTATTGAATGGAGGTTCAGATAATCAGTCCGGTAATACCGCTCCAGAAGTGGTTATTTCACCGAACCCGGCAGGTTGCGGTCCACTACAGATTGCCCTGAAGAAGTTTACGGGACCTGAACCGATTGAAAATTTAAGGGTTCAGATCTTGTTGGCTATTACTGGAGAGATAGTCATGAATCGGATTGTTGAAAAGGGGAAAAGAGAAGTTTCTGTGGATGCTTGTGAGTTTAATCCGGGAGACCATATCGTCATTTTTAAAGATGGTGATCGTATTCTGGCTAGTGAGAAAATGATCATCAATAGATAGAATTGACTAAAATCATTTTTTTCTTACAAGAACGAACTTATATTTGTTCAAAAAGCGAATATGAAGCAGATAGTAGTTCCCGTTGATTTTTCTTCTTGTGCAGAGAATGCCTTGAAATTTGCTCTGGAGATCGCCCGGGAAACCGGAGCGGAATTGACAATGGTTCACGCGCAGTTCCTGGAGGTGAATGCTTCCTATGCCAATTTGGGAGCAAATCCGGATGCCAGGGAAATCAGAGGAATTATTATTGAACGCTTTGATCGATTGCGAAAGGAGCTTTTGGAGAAGAACGTTGATTTTGAAGGAAGACTTAATTATGAAGTTCGTCTGGGGCCAATTACACAGGAAATTTTGGATACAGCCGATGAATTAAAAGCTGATTTGGTTGTGATGGGAACGCATGGATCAACAGGCTTCCTGGATAAAATCCTGTTTGGGAGCAATACTTCAGAAGTCATTGAGCAGAGCAAAGTACCGATTATGGTCATTCCCGAGAAGGCCAATTATGAAGGCTTCAAACAAATCGTTTTTGCCGCAGACTATCACGATCTTCAGCATGAAAATTCGTTGAAAATACTATTGGAAATGGCCCGAATTTGGGATTCGGAAGTGAATTTTGTTTCTGTGAAAGACGGAAGTGATTATGGCGGAGATCGAGCGACGGAAGAGGTGAATTTTGACCAGCTTTTGGCGGATATACCACATCATTTCAAAGTCATCAAAGACAAGCAAGTGATCCACGTACTGGAGAATTATGCCCGAAAAAAACATGCTCAGTTGCTGGTAACCATGCCGCAAAAACATTCCTTTTTGGCAGGACTTTTTCATACAAGTGTCAGCAAGGAGTTGGCCTTGAGAGCACGCATGCCACTTCTTTGTCTGCCTGATAAATAGCCCTTGTTAGTGGTTCAAAATGAGTAGTTGTTTATTTTCGTTCGTACCTCAATTGAGTCAGTCCACTTTCGAATTGCTTCGATGAGATTAAGGTGAGCGGAATTTGCCCGGAATTTCCCGGAAATAATCGTTTTCCTTCGCCCAATAGAATTGGAATTACAGAAATAATGTATTCATCGATGAGGTCTTTTTCCAATAGTGCCCGAACAAGTTGGCCTCCACCGTCGCAATAGATGTGACCCTTATTTTCTTTTTTGAGTCGATCAATGAGTTCTTCCAGCTTTCCATTATAAAAACGAATTCCATTTTCATCTACCCTGTTTTCTCGAGTAATAACATAGCAATCGAATTGTTGAGCCTGGGGAAAATCACCTCCTGTCAGTTTTAAAACGACTTCATAGGTCTTTCGGCCGATCAGGTAGCTGCCAACCTTGCTGGTGAATTCGGTATAACCATAATCTTCCCCTTCTTGCTCAACCATGGAAAGCCATGAAAGATCATCGTCTTTCGTGGCCAGGTATCCGTCAAGGCTCATAGAGATGTAAAGGATGAGTTTGTTTTTCATGATAGTGATAAAGATAGGGGATTTATGAACTACTAGTTTAGACAGAAACAAAAAACCGCCAGTCAGACGACTGGCGGTTTTGAAGTATAAACGATTAAGCTTCCGTTTGTGGAGCGCTTTTTTCTTTTCGTTCCGGTCTTGGCAACAACACCTTACGGGATAGTTTCCATTTTCTTGTTTTTGGATCTTTCCCCATGACCTTAAAGCGGACCATGTCTCCTTCTTTACAGACATCCTCCATTTTATTGATCTTTTCCCAGGCAAATTCCGAAATATGGATCAAGCCATCTGTTCCAGGAACAATTTCCACGAAGCATCCGTAGGCCTGAATTGATTTTATAGGCCCTTCGTATTCAGCTCCTTCTTCCACTTGTGGAGGGAAGGCGATCAATTTGATTCGCGTGATGGCATTGTTCATGTCATCTGCATTGTTCGACATTACCTGAACATTTCCTTCTCCATTTTCCAACTCTTCAATGGTGATGGTCGTGTTGGTTTCTTTCTGCAGGGCCTGAATGATCTTTCCTCCAGGTCCGATCACTGCACCGATCATCTCATTCGGAACCGTGAAGGCTTCGATACGTGGTGTATGTGGTTTCAATTCACTGTTTGGTGCGGAGATCGTTTCCTCGATTTTATCAAGGATATGCATACGACCTGATTTTGCTTGCTCCAGGGCCTGGATCAATACTTCGTATGGAAGTCCGTCCACCTTGATGTCCATTTGACAGGCAGTGATTCCCTGACGAGTACCAGTTACTTTAAAGTCCATGTCTCCCAAATGATCCTCGTCCCCAAGAATATCCGACAAAACGGCAAATTTACCTTCATCGGCAACCAATCCCATTGCAATTCCGGATACCGGAGCTTTGATTTGGATACCACCATCCATCAATGCCAGTGTACCTGCACAAACCGTAGCCATGGAAGATGAACCATTGGATTCCAAAATTTCAGATACCAAACGGATCGTGTAGGCATTGTCTGCTGGAAGTACTGGCTTCAACGCGCGAAGCGCCAGGTTTCCGTGACCAATCTCACGTCGGGAAGTTCCGCGAATTGGGCGGGCCTCACCAGTGGAGAATGGAGGGAAGTTGTAGTGAAGCATGAAAGGCTCTGTTCCTTTGAACGTTGCTCCATCAATCATCTGCTCATCCATTTTACCTCCCAGGGTCAGGGTCGTCAATGATTGTGTCTCACCCCTTGTAAACACAGCAGAACCATGTACCATAGGTAAGTAATCAACTTCTGCCCAGATGGGACGAATTTCTTCAAACTGACGTCCATCCAGACGAATTCCCTCGTGCAACATCACGTGGCGAACAGCCTTTTTCTTGGCTTCAGAAAAGTAAACGGAAATAAATGAACCGACTTCTTCTAATTCTTCTTCGCTATATTGAGCTTTGAAATTTTCTTTGATTTCTTCGAAAAGTTCACTTCGTTTTGTCTTGGAAGCAAGTCCCTGACGAGCTACTTCTTTACATTTTTCAAGACATTCGTCCATGACCTTTGTGCGAATAGCGTCGTCGTGAACCTCGTGGCTGTAAGTTCTTTTCGGGTTGGCTGTTGGGATTTCAGCTGCCAGATCCAACTGGAATTGACACTGATCCTTAATGGCGCCGTGTGCAATCTTAATGGCTTCAACCATATCCAATTCAGAAACTTCCTGCATTTCTCCCTCGACCATGACAATGTTCTCAGCAGTACCGGCAATTACCATATCCACATCTGATTCTTTCAATTGATCAACGGTTGGGTTGATGATGAATTCGCCATTGATCCGTCCGATTCTTACTTCCGACATTGGCCCGTTGAAAGGGATGTCAGAGACAGCGATAGCACAGGAAGCAGCAAATCCGCAAAGTGCATCTGGATGGTTTTCACCATCATACGAAAGCAATTGCATCATCAACTGAACTTCAGCGTGATAATCGTCTGGGAACAGTGGACGCAATGCGCGGTCAACCAAACGCATGGTCAGAATTTCTCCTTCAGAAGGTCTTGCCTCACGACGGAAAAATCCTCCCGGAATACGACCAGCGGCCGCAAATTTTTCTTTGTAATCGACAGTTAACGGAAGAAAGTCAACTCCCGGTTTTGCTTCTTGTGCTGCCACCACAGTAGCCAACACGACAGTTTTGCCCATTTGTAACACCACGGCTCCGTCAGCCTGCTTGGCCAACTTACCAGTCTCAACGGTGATTTCTTTACCGCCAATGGTGATGGACTTTTTGATTCCTATATTCATATTTGTATTTGTTACATTGTTATAATAGAAAGGGCAATCGAAATGATTTCAATTGCCCCCTCCCATAAAATTTTAAGTCGCGATTAACGTCTCAGACCAAGTTCTTTAACAATCGCACGGTATCTTTCAATGTCTTTTTTCTTCAGATAATCCAAAAGACTTCTTCGTTTACCTACTAATAATTGCAACGCTCTTTGCGTTCCGTAATCGTGACGGTTCTTCTTCAAGTGCTCCGTCAAATGAGAAATGCGGTAAGAGAACAATGCAATCTGACCCTCTGTAGAACCAGTGTTTGCTTCAGAACCTCCGTGTTTCGCAAAAATCTCTTTTTTCTTTTCTGCTGATAAATACATGCCAAAATTTAATTAGTTAAATGTTTTTTATGTAGTCCCGTTGGACGCTGCAAAGATAGTCATAAATACGGAAGCGGCAAGATAGTTTCTAAATTAAATTAAAATTAAGAATGTCCTTTGTAAAACATTTGTGATTTGAAAGTGATTGGGGTAGCAAATGTGCATAAACCTGTTAATTAAAAAATGAAATTAAGCCCTTTAAAAGAGAACTAATAGTTAATTTTGTTTTTTACCATTGAAAGGATGGCACCGGAGGATTTACAGGTAAGGGTTAAGGATATTTTTTCTGCTTATATGGAGCAGAACGGGCATCGTAAAACGCCGGAACGATATGCGATTTTGGCGGAGATTTACAATTACCCTGGACATTTCGATATCGAATCACTTTACCTGAAGATGAAGAATAAAAATTACCGGGTGTCCCGGGCAACGCTCTACAATACAATCGAATTGTTACTGGCTTGTAACCTGGTGCGTAAACATCAATTCGGAAAAAACATCGCCCAATTTGAAAAATCTCATGGCTCTAAACAGCATGACCATTTGATTTGTACGGACTCGGGGGAAGTGATCGAATTTTGCGATCCGAGAATCCAGAATATCAAGGCAACCATCGAAGAGTTGTTCGGGGTGGAAATTCAGCATCATTCCCTGTATTTTTATGGGACCAAAAAGAAAACCAAAGAACAAGAATAGAGGTGAGCTTATCAGTAAAAATAGACCGACAACCTTCTTCCGTGATTTTTTCGCTTGCGGGGAAGATTCAGCATGCGGAAGAGACAACGGATGCGCTCCATAGCCTGGATGAGGAAATTGCGGCAGAAAAGCGAATTTTTCTGTATGATCTGTCCAAACTCGAATACATTACGAGTTCAGGGCTCAATTTTTTTATCCGATCCCTTACACGGATTCGAAATGCAGGAGGGGAAATCGTTTTGTGCGGTGTTCAGGGACATGTGGAAAAATTACTCAAAATATCTAAACTCAACGAAATATTTACCATTTGTCCGACCTTGACGGAAGGACTATCTAAAGTGGCCGTTCAATAAGCTATGAAAGTAGATGTGCTTTTAGGTCTCCAGTGGGGAGACGAGGGAAAAGGAAAAATTGTTGATGTACTGACCCCAGAATATGATGTGATCGCCCGGTTTCAGGGAGGTCCGAATGCAGGACATACGCTGGAGTTTGATGGCATTAAACATGTGTTGCATACTATCCCATCCGGGATTTTTCATGAAAACGTGATGAACGTGGTTGGAAATGGGGTCGTGATTGACCCGGTGATCTTTCAACAGGAAATTGAGAAATTAAAGCCTTTTGGGATTGATTTTCGTCAGCGAATGATCATTTCCAATAAAGCGCACCTGATTCTTCCAACGCACCGTTTGCTGGATGCGGCTTCTGAACAGGCGAAAGGGAAAAATAAAATTGGTTCCACACTCAAAGGAATCGGTCCAACTTACATGGATAAAACCGGGAGAAATGGTTTGCGTGTAGGAGATATATTTACCAGTCGTTTCAAAGAGAAGTATGATCAACTGGTCGAGAAGCATCTTGGCATTTTAAAACATCATCCGGAATTTGAGTTTGATTTGTCAACTCTTGAGCCAGCCTTTTTCGAGGGGATAGAATTACTTCGAACATTGAATTGCCGGGATACAGAGCTTTATTTGAATGATCTCTTGAAGCAGGGCAAAAAGGTATTGGCCGAAGGAGCACAGGGAACCTTGCTCGATATAGATTTCGGTTCCTATCCTTTTGTGACTTCATCGAATACAATCACAGCAGGTACCTGTACAGGATTGGGAGTTGCCCCAACAAAGATCAAATCTGTTATCGGAATTTTTAAGGCATACTGCACACGGGTAGGGAGTGGTCCTTTTCCGACAGAACTGCTGGATGAAACAGGAGAAACAATTTGTCGGGTCGGAAATGAATTTGGTTCGACTACCGGAAGAGCCAGAAGAAGTGGTTGGATCGATCTTCCGGCCTTGAAGTACGCAGTGATGATCAATGGAGTGACAGAACTTTCCATGATGAAGGCGGATGTCCTAAGCGTGTTTGATACCATTCGGGTATGTACACAGTACGAAATTGATGGCAAGCTTTTTGATTACATGCCATTTGATCTGGATGCCGCAGAAATAAAGCCGGTTTACAAAGATGTTCCGGGATGGAATTGTGATCTGACAGGACTGAAGTCGATGGAGGATGCTCCGAAAGAGTTGAAGGACTATGTCGCCTATCTGGAAAAAGAACTGGAAGTTCCGATTACTGTTGTTTCCGTTGGACCAGATCGTACTCAAACGCTGGTCAATAAACACTAATTTGAAATATTGGGTTCATAGAGCACTTATCGGTATTTGTTTCTGGACACTGTTTGCCATAGAAACCGGCTATGCTCAATCCCCTTTCTTAGAACTGCTGCCCGGTTCCGAGCGGATGATTTATGATGAGAACTCCGGGATTACACGCTTGTTGGGTGGTGCCAGTTTTCGTTATCAGAATAGTCGCATGTATTGTGATTCGGCTCACTATCACGAGCAAAAGCAGGAAGTTCGTGCCTATGGGAAAGTTCACATAAATCGAAGTGATACGCTGAATTTGTTCTGTGATTCGATGTATTATCAAGGCAGAAACAAGCTGGCGAAACTTTGGGGGCATGTGCGGGTAAGAGATCGGGAATACAAGCTGATTACGGATTCATTAGACTACGATGCCGCGGCGGGAAGAGCGATTTATCGGAATGGCGGTACTGTTAGTAGTCTGACGAAACCGGAGGTATTAAAGAGTCGGATCGGATATTTCTATCCAAAAAGTAAAAATCTATTCTTTAAAGGAGATGTGCATTTAAACTCCAATGAACTTGAGGTAAGAACAGACACACTTCGCTATCATTATTTTTCCAGAACAGCCTTTTTCTATGGGCCGACAAATATTCAAAATGGAAAAAAACAGTTGGAGTGCCATCAAGGCTGGTATCAGGTGGAAGATGAGGAAGGAGTGGCTCAGGGAGATGCCAAGATAAGAGATGGAAGCCGATTGGTTCAGGGAGATAGCCTTTATTTTAGCCAGAAAAAGGGAATGACCATCGGAAAGGGGAATGTGAGTTATGCGGATAGTACGGAGAAGCTCAGTTTCTCAGGAGATCATTTTCAGCGAGATGAGAAGCAGGGAATTGCCTGGTTGACGGGGAGGGCTCTGGCGATGTTTCGTATGAAATCGGAGGATACGCTTTTTGTGCATGGAGATACCTTATATGCCCGAAGCGATAGTTTGGACCATCTACGGGAATTGGATGCCTTTTTTGGGGTGAAGTTTTTCCACAAAGATTTTCAGGGAAAATGTGATAGCCTGCATTATGATTCGGAAGGGGATGAAGTCCATTTTTACAGGGATCCCGTTTTATGGGCAGATCAGATGCAGTTGAAAGGGGAACGGATGTGGATGACCCTCAAAGATTCTAGTGTACATCGGGTGGATGTCAGGGAACATGCAACTGCTATTAGTGAGGTGGATAGCGTGGGCTATTATAACCAGATTGCTGGAAGAGAAATGTGGGCTTATTTTCAGGAGAGTAAGCTAAAGTATGTCGAGGTGCAGGGAAATGCTCAGAGTGTATATTTTCCAGAAGAAACGAAGGAAACGGACTCGACTGTGACAATCGAAAGAAAAGGGATGACCAGAATTTACTCAGCGAGTTTAAAGGTGTATCTGGATAGTGGTGAAGTAGTGGGGGTGACCTACCTGGATAAACCTGATGCCGTTGCATACCCTTTGTCAAAGATCAATAAGGAGGAACAGTATGTGAGTCATTTTTCCTGGCTCCCGATTTTACGTCCGAGAAACAAAGAAGCCATCCTGGAAAATTGATTTCCTAGAAAGGATAACCGATTCCGAAAGCGAGAATGGGGATAAAGGGGTTCGGAAGCAATTTTTTGTAATCGGCTCCCAATTTATCCAGTCCCTCATCATAATAGGGCTGTCTGGATTGGAAAATCCATTTGGCCCCGTCGGGAAGCGCTGGATTGGTTAAAGGAATTCCCAGGTCCAAACGAATGACGAAAAAGCTCATGTCCAGACGCAATCCAACCCCACTTGAAAGAGCGATCTCTTTCATGAAATTCTTGGAAAATTGACTTCCAATCCGGTTATCATCTTTCTTATAGGTCCAGATGTTCCCAGCATCAACAAAAATGGCTGTTTTAATAATGTCCGAAAGGGAGTATCTCCATTCGGCAAACCATCCAACTCTGATGTCACCCAATTGAGTTGCAGTTCGATTTAAATCCAGGTAGTATTTATAGGCACCCGGCCCAAGTCCTCTGGCCCGCCAACCCCGGTTGTCGTTGGAACCTCCGGCAAAGAAGCTGTAATCAAAGGGGAGAGAAGGGGTCTTATTTCCGTTTGGAACACCTAATCCAAGTGCACTTCTAAAATGAATCGAAGATTTCTTGTTAATCGGATATCCGTAAATGAAGTCCGTGTCAAAGCGAACAAAACGGGAGAATCCGACACCAAAGACTTTGCTCTGACCTGTTTCTGTGGTGTCTTTAATATTGAATTGACTCAGCAGACCTCCAGCTTCTGTGAAGGAAGCGTTGAAAAGAACATTGGCCTTCCCTTTTTTGTCTGCCTTATTATTGTATTCATACATGAATTTGAAATCTTCCCAAACAAACTGATCACTATAAGCATTCTTCAGGAAGAGGTCGTTCGTCTGATCCAGCGTTTGTTCAAATGCCGTACTCTTTTTGATCGAAACGAATTTGACGGCAGCTGCCGGGAAACCAACCTGGAAAACCTGCTTTTTCCCGGTATAGAATTTCCAGAGGTAGTTGAGCTGGAAAATGGACCGAACAAAATCAGCCCGACTCTGGAAGTTGTAGGCGGCAGATAACACGGTCCGTGGTCGGTGACGCTTGGACAAAGCGGTGGCTCTGGCTGGAAAAAGACCAGGTAAATCCAGTTTAATCGATGGACCAACCTCGAAGGTGTTAAAGCTTCTTCCTGCCCTTTTTATTTTGGACCCATCAACACTTTTGTCGAAAACCGGAGGTTGAGATTCGAAACCGCCACTGAAACTGATGGTTAATTTCTCTGATCCTCTGAAGAGATTTTTGTTGTTGTAATTGAGGGATGCCGCCAACCCGAGGAAGCCGTTCGAGTTTGTAAATCGCGGTTCCACATTGAAACTTTGTTTCTTGGCAGGGACGAGATAGTAGTGAACATCGATTAATGGCTCTCCCTCAACTTCCTTGATGACCGGTTTGATTACTTCAAAGACATCCAGCTGGAGGAGTCGGTTATACGATCGATCGATGTAATATTCCTTATAGGTGTTGTTTGATTCAAGGTAGTTTTGCAACTCCAGAATTTCCGGTTTAACAGCCGGTTTTCCGTTGTACATGACAGTGGCAAATCGCCAGGGATTCAAGGTGTCTTTGTCCAGGGAAATTTTTCTTTTTTTCTTGTCACTTTTGGTGTAATAAATCTTTCGGTAGTGCAGGGTGTCGAAAGTGAACAGATACTGGGAACTTTCTCCGTTCAATTGATGTTCTTCTACTTTTTGGGCGTAACTTCCTTTAATATAAGTTGTATCGATGAGGTGAAAATGGACCTTTCTGACTCCGGTTGGTTGATAAGGAACGGTGTAGATGGTGTCATTCCCTGGGATTTTTCGATCGGCAAAGCGAATTTTGAGTCCGACGTCAAAGGAATTTCCGCTGGTGTCCGCTTTAAAAGTAATACTCGAAGGACTGAATCCGTACAGCTTTTTATCCTTCATGTATTTGGCCGTTTTAAAACGGTGATCATTCAGATAATCGGAATCTAGTTTTTCCCCTACGAGTTGATGGTACTTGTGATCTTTCTGATAACTCTGATAGGCAGCTCTTACATCCGGATTGTCACATACGATGTCAAGATTTTTAATCACGAAAGGCTGCCCGGTGAAGATTTCATATGTGATCGTTCTCTTTTGTGGATTTGTTCTGGACTCGGAAAAGTCACTACAAACAGTTGCAAAGTAGTAGCCTTTTTTCTTCATGTAAACCTTCAACTGGTCAACCGATTTTTGATGGAGGACGGAATCGAAGATGACTGGTGGCTCTCCCTTTTTGTATTTCAGCCATTCCCGGATTGAAAGTCTTGGGTTCAGGGAATCTTTTAAAGGAATTGTTTTTTCGATGTAGCTGTCTTTTCCTTTTGCGCGAGCTTTGGCAATTCGTCGATCGTTGATTCGTTTTTGACGAGCTAGTTTCTTATTGTTCTTTTTTCGGAGTTTCGCAAAGTGCTTTTGTCGGGAGGCCACAACCTTGGCGGAATCAATGGAATTGTAAACGTATAATCGAAGCTTGACACCAAAAGACTTCTTATTGGCTTGTTGTCGGATTATTCCGTGAATTCCCTCCATGTCCAGCTTGTCACCGCGCAGAACAATATCGTTTTTATGTACCAGGTACTTACCTTTCGGAACGTGTTTGGTCGCATTGCATGACCATAGGATAAAAGCTAGGCCGATAGCTATAAAATATGTAAGTTTGAAGGGCTTCCACATGCTCAGACAAAATTAATAAAAATACGATTGACAGATGCTTTCTAAAAACAGGATCAAATTCATCAAATCACTCCAAAACAAAAAGTTTAGAGATCGTGAGGGATTTTTTGTTGTGGAGGGAGAGAAAGCCGTCCGGGAATTACTTAAAGAGGGAAGGGGAAAGCTAGTGGAACTCTATTTGTTGGACGGAACTGAATGGGAGCTGGATGACCTGAAAGGAATAGCAGTCCATTTTATTTCTACTTCAGACCTGGAACGAATTTCTGGTCTTCGGACACCGAACAAGGCCCTGGCAATTTGTCGTATCTGGGTGGATGAGTATCAGGATGTTGAATTTTCCCTGGCGCTGGACGGGATTCAGGATCCGGGAAACCTGGGGACCATTCTCCGGCTGGCTGACTGGTATGGAGTGAATCAGGTGATCTGTTCTGAAGACACAGTAGATCGCTTCAACTCAAAAGTTGTGCAGGCGACGATGGGTTCCCTGTTTCGGGTTTCGCTAGTTTACACGGACTTAAGCGCATTGTTTGAGACGAATGACAAGCGGGTTTATGGAACGCTTCTGGAAGGTAAAAGTGTGTACCAATCCAATCTTAAAGCATCAGGTTTTTTGTTGCTCGGAAATGAAGGTCAGGGCATTCGTCCGGAGTTACAGTCTTACATTCATGAAGCAATTCACATTCCTGGAAAAGGCGGCGCTGAATCATTGAATGTGGCTGTGGCCACCGGGATTTTTCTTTCAGAATTTTTACGAGGTACTTTCCAATAAGTGCGCAGCGGCATCCAGGCATTTCATGCCGTCAATAGCTGCGGAAATGATACCTCCTGCATAACCAGCACCTTCTCCACAAGGAAAAAGTTGTGGTAACTCAGGATGGGAAAGACTTTCTGCGTCTCTGGGAATCTGAACAGGAGAAGAAGTCCGGGATTCCGGTGCATGTAAAACCGCATCATTGGTGAGAAATTCGGGCATTGATTTTCCAAATTGACGAAAGGCTTTCTGTAGTCGTTGAGCAATCAAAGGTGGTAGAATTTCGTTCAGATTGAGACATTCATATCCGGGTTGATAAGATGACCGGGGAATGCTTTCAGAAGGAACATTATTCAGAAAATCAATGAGTCGCTGGGCAGGAACTTTCTGGGTTGAACCAGCTGCTTTCCAGCATGCTTTTTCCACTTCCTTTTGAAAGTTCAGACATACGAATGGATCTTCCGGGTTTCCCAGGTCTTCTGGAAGAATGGAAACAACGATTCCTGAATTGGAGTAGGGATTGTTCCGTTTGGAAGGGGACCACCCGTTAGTCACCACCTCATTCTGTTCAGTAGCACAGGGAGCAATGATTCCTCCCGGACACATACAAAAAGAGTAAACTCCGCGCTCGTTGACCTGTGTGGCCAGGGAATAGGATGCCGGGGGAAGAAAATCGTCATTCACCCTCCCATGATATTGAATCTGATCAATGAGTTCTTGCCGGTGTTCGATTCGTACTCCAAGGGCGAATCCCTTAGATTGAATACGTAGTCCTTTTTCGTGAAGCAGGTAAAAAATATCTCGAGCGGAATGTCCGGTAGCCAGGATCAAAGCCCTGGTTTCTTTCCGGATTTTACCATTCAATTCGATTTCATAGAGCTTTCCGTCCTGGACGTGCAGATCCGTTAATTTGTGTTCAAAATGGATTTCACCACCAGATTTCAGGATTTGTTCGCGCATGGCGACGATGACCTGAGGTAGTTTGTTCGTGCCAATGTGTGGATGTGCATCGACCAGGATATCAGGGTCTGCTCCAAAGAAAACAAAGGTTTCAAGGGCGTGTTGAACATTGCCACGCTTTTTGGAACGGGTATATAGTTTTCCGTCAGAATAAGTCCCTGCGCCTCCTTCGCCAAAACAATAGTTAGATTCCGGATTGACAATGGATTCCTTGTTCAGTTTTGCCAAATCGCGTCTCCTGGATCGAACATCTTGGCCACGTTCATAGATAAAAGGTTTGAGTCCCAGTTCCAGGGCTCTTAAGGCAGCGAATAAGCCAGCCGGACCAGCTCCAATAATGACTATTTCCGGGGCGTTCTGAACGTTTGGGTGATAGTTAGGAGTTGGAATGGGAGGAATTTCTTCACCTTTTTCGAAAAGTTCCAGTTTGGCATTGATTCGGATGTCTTTTTTTCGGGCATCAATGGAGCGTTTTCTCCAAACAAATTGGGTAGCATCTGAAAGGCCAAATTGTTCCCGCAAACGTAGGCGAATGGCATCGTCATTTCGGGCCTCTTCCGGACTTAGTTGGAGTTGTACCAATTTTCCCATTATCCCTCAAAGATAAGCGAGAATGTCCAGACTCTGTTCTTTAGATGATCAAGTGGCAGGGAAACTGGGGTGTAATCCTGTATCAGTACATTGTTGAATCCGTGTGAGTATTTGATCTCCATGCCGAACTTAAAAAAGACGGCAAAAAATTCCACGCCTACTCCTGCTTGTGCCTGCCAGTCTGTTTTCTTTATTTTCACAAAGGGATCGATCAAGGATTGGTTGGAGTCCTCTGAAGATTGAAGATCCAGCGTGTATTGAATGCCTCCGATGGCATAGGCTGCAAAGTTATTGTAGCGCAATGTTCGATATTGCAAAAGGAAAGGGAAATCGATATTTGTCGAATTGATCCGCTCCTCATTGAAAGCATCTTTGTCTGACTGCGGGTCTTCTGATACACTGTAATACTTCAGAGACCTTTCCTGGAAAGAGAGGGAAGGAACAAAGCGAAGTCGCAGCATGGGAGTGCCGAGTTTCATGGTTGACATAATCCCGATTTGTCCACCAGGTTGCGCTCCATTTTCAAGTGAGATCAGTTGATACTTATTGTAGGCGTCAGGAACCACAGACATGCCAAAATCAGCCATATTCCCACCGAGCAGACAACCAAAATGAATCAGCTTTTGATCAAATTTTCGATAGTTTTGAGTTTTTTGCTTCTGTCCGAAGATACCAAAGGCAAAAAGACTGAATGAAATAAGTATCAGGACTCTGCTCATAGGATCATAACGTAGAATAAACGCATCTATTTTGTTCCGGAGTAGATGGTGGCAATTCCACCGCTCACTCTTTTTTGTTGGACATCCTTATAACCCACTTTAGTCAAAATGTTAACAAATGCTTCTCCTTCCGGGAACGCTTCAACGGATTCTGGGAGATAAGCATAAGCTCTTTTGTCTTTGCTAATTCCCTTTCCGAGTACAGGAATCAGGTATTTTGAATAGAATCCAAAAAGTTGTTTGACCGGGAAACTCTTTGGCTTGGAAAATTCAAGAATGATGAGTTTCCCATCCGGTCTGACGACCCGAAGCATTTCAGCCAGTCCTTTTTCCAGGTTTTCAAAATTCCGGACTCCAAAACCAACGGTCAGAGCATCAAAATAATGATCATCATAGGGGATGGCTTCTGAGTCGCCCAGCTCCATGCGAATAATATGATCAACTCCTTTTTTCTTCATTTTTTTTCTCCCGACCTCAAGCATTCCATCCGAAATGTCCAATCCGACAATTTCTGTAGGTTGAAGGCGGAGTGCCTCCAGAGCAAAATCTCCGGTACCACTGGCAATGTCCAAAATCTTTTTGGGTTGTGATTTTTGCAACATGCGAATGGCCTTTTTTCTCCACAGGCGATCAATCCCCATGGAAAGGAAATGATTGAGAAAATCGTATCTCCCCGAAATGTTGTCGAACATTTCAGCAACTTCCTGTTTTTTGGTGCTGGATTCTTTTCCGTAAGGCTTAACTGGTGTTCCCATAATTAGTTCGCAAAATTACGACAAATTAGAGAATCAGGAGTTTTTGGCAAATAAAAGAAATCAGAAATCAAGGTTCTCCATTTGCTGCATCAACTCCTGGGGGAGGATGCTGACAACTCCGCTTTTTTCACAGACCAGTCCTCCAGCCAGATTGGAGATGGCCGCCACTTTTTCGATGGGGAGATCAATGCACATGCAAAGGGTAGCAACACTAATGACTGTGTCACCGGCACCACTCACATCCGAGATGTTTCTTAAGTGTGCAGGTAAGAAGTGCTCTTCTTGTTGATCATCAATAAAAACGCCATGTTCCGAAAGTGTAATAAAAGTGATTCGGTGAGCCAATTTTTGTTGCAAGGCCTTCACGGCATTTCGGAATGAGTCACGGTCCTGAATATCGAATTGAAGATCCAGTCCTTCCTTGAGTTCTTTGAGGTTGGGCTTGAACAAATCGACGCCCTGATAGCTGAAGAAATTTTTCTTTTTAGGATCAACCGTGGTGATGACCTGGTATTTTTTGCAAAGTGCAATTACCTGTTGGATCAACTCTTCAGTCAATACGCCCTTGTTGTAGTCTTCAAAGATCAATGCATCAACCCCGTTTTGGAGGAGTTGTTCTATTTTTTTTATCAATTGCCCAGTCAACTCGGAAGAAATATCATCGCATTGTTCCGAATCAATTCGGATCAGTTGTTGATGATCTGCGAGTACCCGAGTTTTAATCGTTGTTTTTCGATTGGGACTATCGATGATTCCTTCTGAAGAAATTTCGTTTTCATGAAGCAGATCGATGAGTTTTCTTCCTTCCGAATCATTTCCGATAACGGAACAAATGGTTGTCTTTGCTCCTAGTGAGACCAGGTTCAGGGCAACGTTTGCGGCACCTCCCAGGCGTTGATCTTCTTGTTGTAATCCGACGATGGGCACCGGAGCTTCCGGACTAATTCGCGAAACTTTTCCGATGAGGTAAGCGTCCAGCATGACGTCCCCAAGGACTAAGACATGTTTTCCTTCAAATTGTTGTATGATCCTGGATGCCCTCATTGATTCAGTTTGCTTAATGCTTCACCCACCCGCTGCATAGCTTTGTGTAATTCTTCTTCGGAAGCAGCATAGGAAATCCGGATGCAATTTGGATCACCAAATGCTTCCCCGGTAACAAGAGCCACACCCACTTCGCGAAGTAAGTACATGCAAAGATCACTGGCACTTTCAATCTGCTCTCCCTGGAATGTTTTTCCAAAATAGGCGGAAACGTCCGGGAAGAGATAAAAAGCTCCTTCAGGGACATTTGTTTTAACTCCGGGCATTTTTTGCAAGTAGTCCAGCACGAGGTCCCTTCTATTTTTGAAGGCAGCAACCATGTCATTCAGGATACTTGGGTCAGCCTTCATAGCGGCAATCGTCGCACGTTGCGTAATGGAACAGGTTCCGGAAGTAAACTGCCCCTGGATTTTGGTACAGGCATCAGCAATTCGTTTTGGTGCGCCGATAAAACCAAGACGCCAGCCAGTCATGGCCCAGGCCTTAGAAACCCCGTTGACCGTAACCACTTGTTCTTTAACTTTAGGGATGCGAGCCAGGCTGTAATGCCCTCCTGAAAAATTAATATGTTCGTATATTTCGTCTGAGATGACCACAAGTTGTGGATGTTCGGCAATCACATCTGCCAGGGCTTCCAGTTCTTCCTGACTATAGACCGATCCAGTCGGATTACAGGGAGAAGAGAAAATCATCATCTTGCTTTTGGGGCCGATGGATTGGCGAAGCTGTTCTGCAGTGATTTTGAAGTCATTTTCGATTCCGGCGGAAACAATGTGCGGAATACCCTCTGCCACTTTGACTATCTCCACATAGGATACCCAGTAGGGAGCTGGAATGATCACTTCATCTCCCGGGTTGATACAACTAAGCACGACATTGGCAATGGATTGTTTGGCTCCGGTGGATACTACAATTTGATCCTTTGTATATTCTAGGTGATTGTCCCGGCGGAATTTTTCAACAATACTTTCACGCAGATCGTCATATCCCGGAACGGGTGTATAACTCGTGTAGTTTAGTTTCATGGCTTCAATGGCAGCAGCCTTGATGAAGTCAGGTGTGTGAAAGTCTGGTTCCCCGAGGCTGAGAGAAATAATATCCTGCCCGGCGGTTTTTAACTCACGAGATACTCTGGACATGGCAAGTGTTGCCGATTCTTCCATGCTTTCCAGACGTTTTGATAATTGTATCATAGAACCCTGTGTTTAAGAGGATGCAAAGCTAAGAATTTATCTCGTATACGGCGGGAGTGTATTCTGGTTTCAGACTTGAAATCAATGTCCCGGGGAATCAGGAAAATCAGCCAGTTGTTCCGCTTTATGGTCTTCGTACCGAAGGTGAAAGATGTAATGTTCAACCCCATTGGTCATCGCCAGGTAGGGAACTTGCAGTTGACTGTTGTATTGGACGGTTTGATTGATCGTACTGTGATCCAAGGGAATGGTTGGGGCCTTGCATTCTACAAGGAGGTAGGGAGTCCCCTGATCATCAACGACCAGTAGGTCGCAACGTTTCTTTTGTCCGTTTAATTCAAGCTGAACCTCTGATGCCATCCTTCCCAAAGGATAGTTCTTGTGATGTAACAGGTAATGGATGAGGTGCTGTCGGACCCATTCTTCCGGACTGAGACGCAGTTTTTTTCGCCTGATCTCGCACCAAACAAAGACCTCATTGCCTTGCTTCTGAAGTTTCAAATTGGCTTTTGGGAAGTTCAAAACACTGAAATCCATATCCAAAAGTACATACTTCGTGAAAATGCAGCCAAAAAAAGAAAGGATTCCATTGAATTGTTTAATTTTGGTTCTATGGACTTTCGATCACTGATAGGAGAGATCAAAAAAGGAGTATTTCAGCCCATCTACCTCTTACATGGTGAAGAGCCTTATTACCTGGACCTGATTTCTAAAGAGATTCAGCACAGGGCTTTGGAGGAGCATGAGCGAGACTTTAATCAAACGATCGTTTACGGGAAGGATGCTGATTTGCCAGCTCTGGTAACAGAGGCGAATGGTTTTCCTATGATGTCTGAGCGACGTCTGATCATCATTCGCGAGGCCCAGGACATTCGTGATTGGGACCTGCTTGAGCGCTATTCGGAGAAACCAAATGAAACAACCATCTTTGTGTTGGTGCACAAATACCGGAAGTTTGATTCCCGGAAAAAGCTGTATAAGCACATCCAAAAATCAGGAAGTGTCTTCCTCTCTGAAAAAGTAAAGGAGTACAAGTTGGGGGAGTGGATCGAGTCTTACCTGAAAGAGAAAAATTATACGATTACGCCAAAGGCAACCAGTCTACTGGCAGATTTCCTGGGAAACGATCTGGGTAAAATCAGTAATGAACTGGAGAAACTAGCAGTGTTGGTCGAAAGTGGGACAACGATTAGTGAGGTACATATTGAAGAAAATATTGGAATTTCGAAGGACTACAACATTTTTGAATTGGTTAATGCAATCACCGTTCGGGATGTCCCCAAAGCTTTTCGAATTGTCCACTATTTTGAGCATAACCCCAAATCGGGGTCAATCATCATGGTCATTCCCAATATGTTCAATACCTTCATGCGAATCATGCGAATTCATTTTTTGCCAAACAAATCACGTGAAGCAGTGGCATCGGTGCTAAAAATTCATCCCTATGCCACCAAGGATCTGATTCAGGCAACGAAAATATATCCTCCCAAGAAAATAGCTTCCAATGTGGCCATTTTGCATGAGTATGATTTGAAATCCAAAGGAATCAATAACAGTACATTCAGTCAGGGGGAATTGCTCCGTGAACTGATTTATAAACTGATGCACTAACTATGAATATCTTTTACATACCTGAGGTAGAAAAGGACGCTGTACAAATTGAACTTCCCCTGGAAGAATCCAAGCATGCCTGTAAGGTCATGCGGATGAAAGAAGGCGATCAATTGACAATCATGGATGGAAAAGGTTCCCATTTTCTGGCGGAGATTCAAGAGGCGAACCCAAAAAAATGCATTGTTAAAGTGCTGGAACATAGTTTTGAGGAAGGATCCAGCAAAGAAGTACATATTGCGATTGCTCCGACCAAAAATATGGATCGCCTGGAATGGTTTGTAGAGAAAAGTACCGAATTGGGAATTGATGAAATTTCACTTTTGATTTCTAAGAACAGTGAACGGACAAAAGTAAAAATGGAGCGTCTGGAAAAGATTGTTATCGCAGCTTCCAAACAGTCCCAACGGCGTTACCTGCCACGTTTGAATCCGCCAATCAAAATGCAGGATTTTGTGACGCACTACAAATACGGAGCGATTGCCCATTGCTACAACGGAAACAAAATGCACCTGAAGAATAACTTCCAGTCGACAAATTATCCTATTCTCATTGGTCCAGAGGGTGATTTCACGGAAAAGGAAGTGAGTTTTGCTCTCAAAAGTGGTTACGATCCGGTAACTTTGGGAAAGACAAGATTAAGGACAGAAACGGCAGGCTTATTGTGCTGCATTTTGGCAAAAACAATTCTTGAGCGATGAGACTTTGTGGTTTTTTTCTTTTGCTATTCTTGCCTGTCTTCGGGATACATGCACAGGGTACCTATAAATTGGCTGTGTTGAAGTATAGTGGAGGTGGAGACTACTATGCGAATCCTAGTGCCATGCCGAATCTGATTGATTTTTGCAATAAACAGTTGCACATGAATATTGACCAGGATGTTCCTTATGTAGAAGTGGGGAGTCCCGATCTATTTAATTATCCCTTTGTGCACATGACGGGGCACGGAAATGTGGTGTTTTCGACAGCGGATGCAGAAAATTTGCGGACTTATCTGGAGTCAGGAGGTTTTTTGCACATCGACGACAATTATGGGATGGATCAGTTTATTCGGGTCGAATTACAAAAGGTATTTCCAAATCAGGAACTGGTTGAGCTGCCATCGGATCACCCTGTCTTTCATCAAAAATTTGATTTTAACGGACTCCCGAAAATTCATGAGCACGACGACAAAAGGGCTCAGGCCTTTGGGATTTTTCTAGAAGGGAAATTGGTGCTGCTTTACACTTATGAAACGGACTTGGGAGATGGTTGGGAAGATCAGGCTGTGCACAATGATCCTCCTGAGAAGCGAAGAGAATCTTTACGAATGGGGGCTAATATTGTGATGTACGCATTTTCACGGTAGATCAAATTCGCATACCGATCACACAAATATCATCTACCTGTTCCAGTTCACCTTTCCAGTTTTCGAATTCCGCTAAGAGAATTTTAGCCTGTTCATTCATGGGTTTTTCGTTGATCTTTAGAAGCAATTCCTTGAAAGACTGATATTTGAATTTTTTTCCTTTGGGACCTCCAAATTGGTCCGCATAACCGTCACTGAAGAGAATCAGTACATCGTCGCTTTGTAGTTGGAGTACGTGATTTTCAAAGTCCTGCATGTTACGACTATAGCCAATGGGTTGTTTGGAGGCGGGGATAACCATTAAGCCACTTCGCTCATCGGAGATTCCCTTTACTCCGACATCCTGAAGTCCTTTCCGGATGATATAGAGCGGGTTGTTAGCCCCTGCCCACATGGCCTCGGTTTTCTCCCCCTTTGGATGGAGTTTTAAACGGAGTAAACTGAGGTCGATCCCATCCTTGTTTTCCCCGATCGATCCGGTTTGTTTGAGCTCTTTGATGATTCGCTTACGTAGTTCATTCAGGATTTCACCCGGATTTAGTAGGTGTTCCCGGGAATTGATCTCATTCAGGAATGAAATTCCCAGTAAACTCATGAAGGCTCCCGGAACGCCATGCCCCGTACAATCTGCCACACAGACGTACAAATAATCGTGTCGCTGTCCCTCTTTCCATTCCGATTTTTCCAGTACCCAGTAGTAGTCTCCACTGACCACATCTTTCGGCTCATAAAGCACAAAATGTTCCGGAAGATGAGGGCTCGTATGTTCTTTTTCGGCCAGGAGAGCTTCCTGAATCCGTTTGGCATAATTGATACTGTCTTTGATTTCCTGGTGTTGGTAGGCCAATTGTGCATGGGCCTGCTCGACGGCTTCTTTCTGGAGTTCAATTTCTGTATTCTTGCTTCGCAGTTCGGTAGTTGCAAGAGCTACTTCCTGTTGAAGTTCTTGTTGTCTGGAGCGGAGTTTAGCAGTTCTCCAACGGAAAAACTGGAATAGGATGAGTATGGAAAGCAAGACTAATAGGACGCGGAACCAGCTTGTATGCCACCATGGAGGTAGGATTTCGAAATGATAGACAAATTCGCGGCTCCAGCAGCCAGCCTGTCCGATGGCCTTGACGCGGAAGGTGTATTGTCCGTAAGGAATATTTCGGTAGTCCGCTTTGGCTTCGTCGCTCAGTTGACTCCAACTCTGATTGAGCTCATCAATTTTATAACTATACCTGATTTGATGAGGCGCCTGCCAATCACTCGCATGAAAGTGGAAGGTCAGGTGGTTCAAGTCGTATGGTAGCTGGAGCCCTTTAGGGTAGTTGGAAAAAGGCTCTGTGGAATTCAAGCCGATTTGCTTGTAAAAATCGGAAGAGTCTTTTTGCTTTTCAGAGAGGCGATCATATTGGATGAAATGTTCATTGATGTCAATGCGATCCAGTTGAATCCCTGGTTTTTTGGCTTGAATGCTGAATTTTTGGAGGTTGATCTTGCTCAGGCATTTTCCACTTCCCAGCCAGAGTTGTTGTTTGGAATCGATGAATGAACTGTTTGAATAAAAGTCGATCCCTTTTAGTCCGTCCAGCTTATTGAGTGCCATGATTTGATATGGCTCCTTGCTGTCCTGATTGAGCATGTTCGATGGATAGAAACAGCTTAACCCCGATTCAGTTCCCATCCAGATTCGGCCAAGGGCGTCTTCCTGAATGGACCAGACAATATTGTTTCCCAGTCCTTCTTTTTCCGAATAGCTTCTGAATTTATGGCCGTCGAAAATACTAATTCCTCCACCGTAGGTGCCCACCCAAATGTTTCCTTGTTGATCTTCCATCAAACAGGTTGCCTGATTCATGGAGAGGCCTTCCTTGTCAGTGAAATGGGTGATTTGCATGTCTTCAATTTTGCTCAGTCCTCCACCCAGCGTAGCTAACCAGATTCGGCCCTGTTTGTCTTCCAGCATATCCATGATGATATTGCTGCTTAAGCCTTCTTCCTCAGTGATATGAAAGAATTTTCCCTCCTGGAGTAGGGTGATTCCCCCACCGTATGAACCGAACCAAAAATTCCCCTTTCGATCCTCGTGAATGATTCGTACAGAGTTGGAAGCAAGTCCGTTGGAAGTCGTGTATTGAAAAAAATCTTTTCCGTCGTATTTAATGACTCCGTCTCCTTCGGTTCCGATCCAAATGTTTCCACTTCGGTCTTCGTACAGGGAGATAACGACGTCAGCCGGGAAGTTTTGATCGCTGGTATAATGATAAAAGTTTTCAGAGTCTCTGTAGCTAAAACCACCGCCATAGCTGGCGAGCCATAAATTTCCTTTTCGATCCTCCAGCATAGATAAGATCACATCTTCAATCAGTCCTTCGTTACTGGTGAAATGTTCAAAGGATTGGGGGCGATAATTGACCAAACCACCTCCGGAAGTACCGATCCAAATATTTCCATCGTCATCGGGGAAAATGGTTCGAACAGTGCTGTAGGTCAAGCCCTGGTCCTTGCTAAATTGGGTGAATGTTCTTCCATCGAATTGGACCATTCCCTCATTATAGGTTCCCATCCAAACGTGTCCAGAGGGGTCGCATTGAACATTTTTGATGTGGAGGGCTACTAGTCCCTGGTCAGGACCGTATTGAGTCATCTTTCCCCGGTCGTAGCAAAGGAGCCCCCTTTCAGCGGTGCCAAACCATAGGCGATGGGTGATGCTGTCTTCGGCAATGGACCAAATTTCGCTTTCAAGTCCCTTGATACTGTAAAATAAGCCATTTTCGTAACGTCCGAGACCGTTTTCAGTGGCAAACCAGATTCGCTGTTGTTGATCTTCGTGAATGTCCCAGACCAATTCACCTGGTACGCCTTCCGATGGTCCATAGCTAGTCATCTTATCTCCTTGGATGAGACAAACGCCTGCTCCACCTGTTCCCATCCAGATATTGCCCTGATGATCTTCCGTGATGCTGAGGACGACATTGCTGCTCAAGCCATTATCCTGATTTAGATGGTAGAAATTCTTACCATCGTAGTACATGGCTCCGCCGCCGTCGGTTCCCATCCAGAGATTTCCGTGATGATCTTCTGTGATACAGGTGATGTTGTTCGCACTGAGTCCTTCATTTTCGCTGAAATAGGTAAAGGAGTTGCCGTCATATTTGCACAGGCCGTTATAAGTCCCCAACCATAAAATTCCCCGGCGATCCTTGTGAATGGCATAAACGTAGGATGATTTCAATCCCTGATCAACGTCCAGGTATTTGATGTTGTATTGCACATTGTCTCGAAAACGTGGGGGTAGGGCGCGACTCGACTTCTGAAGTACCTGAGGAATGATCTTTCCAAGGTGACCGGCTTTGTTGAATCCTAGTTTTTTGGCTTTTCCAGTTTCTATTTTTTGCCCCAGATCATTGGTGATTTCGTAATTCTTACTTCGTTTATCTCCTGTGAATTTTGTGATTTGGATCGGAATCGGAAGTCCATTTGTTGCCCGCGTCGAATTGCTGTGCGCCTTTTTAATTTCTGGAGCACTCAATTGAAGATGTTTCGGAGGCAGGATACTGTCAGTTGGAACGATTCGTTTTCGGAGAGGTGATGTCTGATTTGTCTGCAAGGTATCCCCGGATTGCAGGACGATGACTTCATAATGTTCATCCTGTTTGGTTCCGGAAGAAGCCAAAAAAATGAGCAGGCTTAGAATGACAATGATATAGGATGTCCTCACAGTAGCAGATCTTGGATGCTGTGAAGATACTAAAAATGAAATAAAATAGGACGGGAAAACCCTATTGATTGTAGTATTTCTAGGTGATTCGGTGCCAGGAAATCCATTTGACATCCCGGTAAATTTTGTTTTTAAAAGCCCCACAAATCACATTTCGACTCAAGACAAGTCCATCAGATAACTGATCAAAATAATCGAGTTCAGCATGTTGTTCCCGAAAAGGAGTTTCTCTGGATGTAAAGACGAAAATATCTACGGAGGTGGGGTTGCGGATTAGGAGGGGGATTTCATGTCCATTGGATTCCTTCCAGTAGAATAATTCTTTTGTCGGCTCCAGAAGCAGGTTTTGTTTCATTATTTCGAGCAGATAATAGTTGTTGCAGAGTGCCGAAAACGCGGGATGACCTGCCAGCTTTTCCAACTTCCTGATTCCGAGGAAATGAGCAGCGAGTCCTGTGTCACAGCAATAGAGTTTGGGACTTTTGCTTTGTCGTTTTCCGAAATCTCTGTCCCAGGCAGGGAGTAGAATAAGTAGCCCGAGTTGGACCAGTAGATCGAGCCATCTGGCCGCAGTTGGTTGACTAATCTCACAGCTGTCAGCCAGTTTTTTGAGGTTCAGGCATTGATCAATTTGCTGCAGAGATTTGATGAAAAAGGAACGAATCCGGTCTTTCTCATGGACCCGGACTGAAGGAGTTTGAAGTGATTGTTTGAGGTAGTATAAATAGGAACTATTTGCCCCGCGAGGAAATCCGCCTTCCCAGATGCTTTCTTCCAGGAGGAAAGAAAATAGATGCTCGTTTTTTAATTCCCGGGCGGAAAGTGGGAGCATACGAACAATTCCTGGGTGCTCTGTTTCAGGAGGAAGGTCAGAAACGATCATGATGTTTTGAGGAGTTTCTGTTCCATATTGCATGAATAATTGTTCAAAACCAGGGAATTCCTGGATTTCATCAAACAGGGTGTCCACTCGGAATTTTCGGAAGAAACGCTCTGGGTCAAGCTCCAGTAATTGTTTCCATTTATTGTATTTGAGCGAAACGTAATTCAGTTCCGGAAAATAGCTTTTGAAAAAGGAACTTTTACCAATGAATTTAGATCCGTAACAATAGACATAGCCTTTAGAATTAATTCTTTCACGAATGATTTCATAAGAATTTCTGAAACTTATCCTTTTCAATTAAATTACTTTCTCATAAAAGTAAATATATTTTTTCATATTAAATATATTATATTTTCATAGATCAACTATAAGAAGGAGCTGATGGAACCATGTACGATCAGGATGGCAAGCATGTTCATTCGGAGTGGATCACTCCTCAGAAAATGGTGAAAAGTTTAGTACTGTTCTTTTTCGTTGGGGAAATTCCCTTTAACGATGTCTTCTTTGTACTGTTTGAAAGCAGTCATCATCTGCTCGAAAAGGTTGTTGTATTTGCGTAGAAAGCGTGGATTGAATTCATTATTGATTCCGAGCATGTCGTGAACCACAAGCACTTGTCCATCGACCCCGTTTCCGGCCCCAATGCCGATGATTGGAATAGAAAGATTTTCGGCGACCTTACTCGCAAGTTTTGCTGGAATTTTTTCCAAAACAATGGCAAAGCATCCTGCTTCTTCGAGTGCTTTGGCATCTTCGATCAGTCGTTGGGCTTCATCCTCTTCCTGTGCCCGAACCACGTAAGTTCCAAATTTATAGATCGATTGTGGAGTGAGTCCCAAATGTCCCATGACGGGGATCCCGGCAGTTAAAATTCGTTTGACCGATTCGATGATTTCCTGTCCACCCTCCATTTTTACAGCGTGGGCTCCGGATTCTTTCATGATCCGAATGGCGTTGGAAAGGGCTTCTTTGGAATTCCCCTGATAAGATCCAAAAGGCATGTCCACCACAATCAATGCTCTCTGAGCCGCTCGTACCACGGAGGACGCGTGATAAATCATCTGGTCAAGGGTAATCGGAAGGGTGGTTTCGTGTCCGGCCATCACATTGGAAGCGGAATCTCCAACCAAAATAACATCGATCCCGGCCTGATCAATGATCTTGGCCATGGAATAATCGTACCCGGTCAGCATGGAGATCTTTTCTCCGCGCAACTTCATTTCCTGCAGCACGTTGGTGGTAACCCGTTTGACTTTATGATGGACTGACATATTTCTTATTTTGAGCAAAAATACTCATAAAAAACAGATTCACTTAGCCTGGAATTAGGATGAGCGGTCTTTGTCGGATTTTGGGAAATTCTATCTTTGCTGAAAAGGGATTATGAAAAATTACAGCTGTATTTTGTTGTTTATGTTCAGTGGCATATTCAGTCTATGGGGGCAGGAATACTGGCAACAGGAAGTGAACTATCAAATCAATGTCAAACTGGATGATGTTCACCATCGTTTGGATGCCTGGATTGAAATGGAGTATATCAATCATTCACCTGATGAGTTGAAGGATATATACATTCATTTATGGCCGAATGCCTATCGAAACAGCGAAACAGCTCTGGGAAGACAAAATTATAGCTCCGATTACGAGATGTTTCCTAATGGTCCGGATAAAGATGCAGGATGGATCGATTCCCTGGATTTCAGAACTTCTGCTGGCCCAATTTCCTGGGAATATGATGCCAACCATCAGGATATTGCCATACTCCATTTGTCCGAAGCCTTAAAACCGGGTCAGAAATTAGTGTTTAACACTCCGTTCCAGGTAAAAATTCCAAGCGGTGAAATTTCCAGGCTGGGACATATTGGTCAGTCTTACCAGATTACTCAATGGTACCCGAAACCTGCGGTCTATGATCGGGATGGATGGCATCAGATGCCCTATTTGAATCAGGGGGAGTTTTATTCTGAATATGCCTCTTATGATGTGTCGATTACCCTGCCGAAAAATTATGTGGTAGGTGCAACAGGTGATTTACAGACTTCTTCCGAGCGCAATTTTATGGATAGTCTGGCTGAAGCAACCCTGGAACGTTATGATCGTGAGGGAAGAATTACGAAAAAAGGACGCGGGGGCCGCGATAGCGCTTTTCCTGCTTCTTCAAAGAGCTGGAAAACAATTCGTTTTACGCAAAAGAAAGTGCATGATTTTGCCTGGTTTGCCGACAAACGAAATCAGGTACTGAAAGGAGAGCTGGAATTGCCTCATTCGGGAAGAAAGGTGACGACGTGGTCGCTGTTTACCTGGGGGAATTCGGAATTGTGGCGAAGAGCTCCGGAGTACATTCGGGATGGAGCCTATTATTATTCACTCTGGAATGGAGATTATCCTTATGATCAAATTACGGCAGTAGATGGGACGATCAGTGCGGGTGGCGGAATGGAATATCCAAACGTCACGGTGATTGGAAATTCTGGAAAGGCTATCGATTTGGAAGTGGTCATCGTCCATGAGGTCGGGCATAACTGGTTTTATGGAATTCTTGGTTCAAACGAACGAGTGCACGGATGGATGGATGAGGGATTGAATACCCTGAATGAAATGCGGTACATGTCCACCAAGTATCCGGACAATAAATACCTCTCCGACATGGTATTGAATGGAAGCTTTCATCTGAATGATCTGGATCATCATGATTCGGGAGACATATCCTATCGTTTATTGGCTGGAATAGGGGAAGATCAACCGATTGAGACGCACTCAGCGGCATTCAACTCAATCAATTACGGGATTGTCATGTATCAGAAAACAGGCCTGGTGTTCCATTACCTCAAGGAGATGCTGGGGGATAGTCTGTTTGATCAGGGAATGAGGAAGTACTATGATACCTGGAAATTCAAACACCCCCAACCAAAGGACCTAAAACGAGTTCTGGAGCAGGAAAGCGGAAAGGATTTGTCCTGGCTTTTTGAGGAATTGATCCCGACAACTAAGCACCTGGATTTTAAGCTGAAAAGTGTCCGTAATACAAAAGATGGAACCCGGATTCGGGTCAAAAACAAGGGGCAGCTCGAAGTGCCTTTGAAACTAACCGTGTTTGCCGGTGAAGAAAAAGAGGTGTTGTTAACAAATCCCTTTAAGGGCAAACTGGAATTACACTCGAAACTTCAGGGAGTGGATCGGGTCATTATTGATGAGAACAAACAAATCCCTGAACTCAACCGTCGCAATAATCAATGGAACAGAGGCTGGCTATTCAAGCGTTGTGAGCCTCTGAAACTCGAATTTTTGATCGGCGACATGGAACGGGACCGAAATAATCATTTTTGGTTGCCGCTGATGGCAGCCAACGCACACGATGGATTCATGCTTGGTTTGGGGGCACATAATATGGGGATTTCCATGAATCATTTTCAGTATCTGCTAGCTCCAATGTATGCTTTCAAAGGCAAACGGGCTTCTGGAATAGCGGAGTTTTCGTATCGGTTTTTGCCTGCAAAAGGGATCAAATTGAGCCGTGTGGGAGTCTCTGTCAAGTCTTTTAGTCAGGGGTTGACATCGCAGGCACAGGACAGAAGTGAAGCCTATTATTTGGGGATTTCACCCTATCTGTATTTGAAGTTGGGGAATCGTGGTCCGGTGAAAGATTATGAGCAGAATGTCTTGTTTCAGGGACTATTTCGCCAGGATTATCTGGATGGTTTTACAAATCGTTCCGGAGCCTTTGCACGCTATCGCTTGAAACTATCGAAGAAGCGTTTCCGTTGGGAATTGATGGCGCGGACAGATTATTTAGCCGATGTGGATTCCGGAGAAGATATGCTTCGCTATCAACTTTCAAGTACTTATGAATTCAAGTACCTGAATCGAGAAAAAGAACGATGGATTGAATTGCGTACCTATGCAGGAACTTTTGCATTTAATCATTTTGCTTCGGGAACGATCAGTAATCAAATGACTCAACTGGCGCTTGCCGGAACGAATGGTATCCAGGATGTGTATTTGGAAGACTATTATTTTGATCGGCAGTACACCCGAAACTGGTCCGGACAGCGGGGTGAAAATATGGGTGGATTTAAGAGTACCAGCGATTATGGTCAGGGAGCTGACTGGCTAATGACGGCAAACGTGTTTGCTCAACTTCCATTCGGACCTCGTTCATTGGGAATTTTTGCAGACGTCGGTGGATTGAAACAGGGGACTGTCGTATATGGCGTTTTCAACACGGGAATTGGGCTTCGTTTCGGAGATTTCTTCGGACTTTATTTCCCGATCTACAACAGTGATCATCTGGAAGCGGCATACACAGGAAAAAATTACCTGAATCGCATTCGCTTTTCGCTGCGATTGAATCCGGTCAATCGTCCCCTGCCATTGCAACAAATTTTCTAAGTCAGGCCAATTCGGAAAGTTCCAGCCAACGTTCTGTTTTGGTGTCGATCTCTGATACAATTCGGGCTAGTTCTTCGCCTGCTTTCATCAGCGTTTCGTTGTCGGCTTCGGGATCAGACAAAGTAGCGGTCAGTTTTTCTTTTTCCGCTTCGAGTGTTTCCAGATCGCCTTCAATCTGTTCAAACTCTTGTTTTTCCTTGTAGGAGAGTTTACGTTTTTCTTTCTCGGGTGTTGCAGTAGGAGTGACTACCTTTTCTTCTTTTGCCCGTTGTTGTTCCCGGTAGGCTTGCAACTCCTGTTTCTGTTGTTCGCGATAGGCTTGATAATTTCCGAGGATATCTTTCACGACTCCCTGTCCTTCAAAAACAAAGAGGTGGTCCACCATTTTATCCATGAAGTAGCGATCGTGGGAAACGACAATGAGACAGCCCGGAAAGCTTTTTAGGTATTCTTCCAGAACACTCATGACAAAAATGTCGAGATCGTTCGTCGGTTCATCCAAAATCAGAAAGTTTGGATTGGCCATCAATACGGTCAGTAGTTTGAGTCTTCTTTTTTCTCCGCCACTTAATTTATGAACGAAGTGATAATGCATGTCTCGTGGAAAAAGAAACTTTTCGAGCAATTGAGCAGCCCTTAATTGTTTTCCTTTTTCGAGTGGAATGTATTCGGCAATGTCCCGGACGATATCGATCACCTTTTTATTGTCATCTACTTTGATCAGTTCCTGGCTATAATATCCGAACTGTACGGTATCTCCCCGGACGATTTTTCCGCCATCTACTTCTACGAGTTCCTGAATCAGGTTGAGAAAGGTTGATTTTCCACTTCCGTTGTGGCCAACAATTCCGAGTCGTTCACGTCTTTGGAAATGATAGGAAAATTGGTCGAGGATCACTTTTTCGTCATAGGATTTGCTGACCTTATGGAGTTCCAGAATCTTCGTTCCCAGGCGTTCCATTTTGATCGGAATGTCTAGTTCGTCCTCCCTTAAATCCGTTTTGGCCACTTTTTTGACCTCGTGAAAATTCTCAATCCGTGCTTTTTGCTTGGTGCCTCTTGCCTTTGGTTGACGACGAATCCAGTCCAACTCCTTTTTGAAGGTGTTTTTGGCCTTTTCAACCGTCGCTTCCAGTTGTTCCCGTCGTTCTGCCTTTTTTTCAAGGTAGTAGGAAAAGTTTCCTTTGTAGCGATAAATTTGTTCGTCCTCCAGTTCGAGGATTTGATTACAAACAACCTCCAGGAAATAGCGGTCGTGAGTCACCATCAGGATCGTCGACTTAGAGCGGGAAAGATATTCTTCCAGCCATTCAATCATGTCCAGATCCAGGTGGTTCGTTGGTTCATCAAGTAACAAGAAATCGGCTTCGGAGATCAGTACCTTTGCCAGGGAAACTCGTTTTTTTTGTCCTCCGCTCAATGCATCAATCTTTTGACTAAGATCGTCCAGTTTCAGGACCGAGAGAATTTGCTTGACACGTACCTCTATTTCCCAGGCCTGCAAGTCGCTCATTTGTTGAAAACAAGCTTCAATTTGGGCTTCGTCTTCCGACTGAAGAGCCAGTTGATATCGTTTCAGAGCCTGGATTTCAGGTAATTCGTAGGAAAGAACTTCTTCCAGGATGCTGTTATCCGGGTCCAATTGATCGCCCTGTTCCATGAAGGCGACTCGAATATCTTTTCGGTAAACGACTCTTCCGGAATCAATTTGTTCCAGATCCATGAGACAGCGGAGCAGCGTTGTTTTTCCCTTCCCGTTTTTGGCAACGATCGCGACTTTTTGTCCCTGATCAATTCCAAAATTGAGATCTCTAAAAAGGACACGATCCCCAAAGGATTTGGTCAGGTTTTCTACGGAAAGATAATTCATGGAGCTTGCTTAGCGAAGTCGATCGAGTGAATCCAATAATTTTTTGTCGCGTTTGACTCCCAGATTTCCCATGAAAATAAAAGGGAATCCGACTGCGAAAAGGATGAAACCGATGCCCAGTTTTTTGTCCGTAATTTCCTCACCCGTGATGCGATTTCCCATGTAAAAAGCAGCGATCATGGCAATGAGGATGAGGATATAAATAAGCAAGGTTAAGCGTCCGAGTTTCATTTGCCGATCCAAATTTTTGTACGACAGAATGGCCATAATACAAAGAAGAGCCAGGGCGACACTGGAAAGGAACAACCATCCTGATTGTACTTCGACCAGTTGTCCTTGCTGATCCAATTTTTCCAATCCGTATGCAGAAAAAATAATTTGATGTTTTTCCGAAACAAAGAGGAAGAGCGTCATACCAAAAGAGACGATGATAAGACAGATGGCGCTGATGGCGTAATAGACGGTTTGAATGCGTTGGATCATCTTGAATTCTTATTTAGGGTCAAAAGTATCAAAAATGGGTCAGATTGAACCAATTTAAAATGGAGTTGTACAGTAAATAAATCATAAAAATCAGGCCTTATGAAAAAATGGAAGATAAAAGCGATAGCAATGACAGGAATTTTGGGAGCCGCACTCATGATGAGTTCGTGGACTTCGGAAAAGAATACACAAAGCAAAGAAACGGGTAGAAAGATTCAGATCGCCATTCTTTTTGACACCTCCAATAGTATGGATGGTTTGATCGACCAGGCTAAGTCCCGGATTTGGAACATCGTGAATACCATGTCCAATTTGAGTCACAATCAGCAAATTCCAGAGATTGAAATAGCACTCTATGAATACGGGAATGATTTCCTGGAAGAAAAGAAGGGCTTTGTCCGGCAGGTACTCCCGCTTTCAACAGACATGGACCTGATTTCGGAGCAGTTGTTTGGGCTTGCCACCAATGGAGGATCAGAGTATTGTGGAACAGTCATTGACCGTGCGATCAAAGATTTAAAATGGACGAATCAATCTGGAGATATTCGAATTATATACATCGCGGGGAACGAACCTTTTGACCAGGGAAACGTGGACTATAAGGCAAGTTGTCGAAATGCGGCCAAAAAAGACATTAAGGTGCATACTATTTACTGTGGAGATCGCGAAAGAGGGATCAAAGAGTTGTGGTATGAAGGGGCTGTGCAGGGAAAAGGCGAGTATTCAAACATCAATTCAGATTTGGAAGTTGTTCAGTACAAAACACCTTATGACGAGGAGATCAAGGCGTATAATGACTCATTGAACGGAACGTATTTAATGTACGGGAAAAAGGGGATTGACTATCGAATGAATCAATTGAAGCAGGATTCCAATGCCCTCTCTATCTCGGAGAACGTTCAGGTAGAACGAACGGTGGCTAAGGCCAAAGAAAGTTATTTGAACGACAAATGGGATTTGGTAGATGCTCAAAAAGTAAATGAGAATTTCGATATTGATGAAGTGAAGGAAGAGGAATTGCCCGAGGAGTTGAAGAATAAAACGACGGAGGAAAAAAAGCAGATTATCGCCGTAAAGGAAGCAGACCGAAAGCGTTTTCAGCAAAAAATCGGAGAATTGTCTTCTCAAAGGCAGGCTTTTATCACTGATTTAAAGAAAAAAGAGGAGCCAAAAGAAAGTGACCTGGGAGAAGAGATCAATCTGGGGATCAAAAAGCTTGCGGTAGAAAAAGGCTATGAGTTAAAACAACCATAGTGGTTTATAGTAGTTGATTCGAAAGGCTGTCCGAATCGGATGGCCTTTTTTTATTTAGAACCCTTTAGGAGACGAACACTTTTCACGATTCCGCTCGTCTCACGTTGAAGCCACTGGAGGTCTTTTTTGCTCCAAAAGAAGAGTTGAACAGTTTTTTTTGGTCCTTCAAAATAGTATTCGATCAGATGCAACTGTTCATTTTTCGTGGACCATTCAAAGTCGATTTCATAGCAGGTAATTTCGCCAAATTGTTTGATTATCCCATGAACATTGCTGACTCCATGGATCGATTTAAGTTCCTGTGTTCGTTGTTTTTCGATTTGTTTGAATGAAATTGCCGGAATTTCTCTGGAAATAGCACTGGCGTGTGGTTCCAGGACCGTGTATGCCCGAAACTGTAAGGCCCCCTGGTTGGAGAATTGACGAATGACTTTTCGATCCAAAGAAGTGGTCGTACTTTTTCGAAATTTTTGAAAGCGATAGTCGCCATAGAAATGCATCTGAAAGCCGGCTTCAGGACATTTGATGAGTTGTTTACCTATTTCGGGATCCTGAGAAATTAGTCTCAACCCGGAGCAAGACGTGCACAGAACGATCAGACCAAGAAAAAGGGAACTTCGGATCATTTAGAAGCCCTGTACTCCGTTTACCGTAGTGTATTTCAGGATGTTTTTCTTCTCTGGATGAATTCGTGCGAAGGCAGATTGAAGGGCAATCGTCCCTTCGTGGAATCCACAGAGGATCAATTTCAATTTTCCTTCGTAGGTATTCACATCGCCAATAGCGTAAATTCCGGGAATATTTGTTGAATAATCCCGCGTGTCTACTTTAATCGCATTCTTTTCGATTTCCAGTCCCCAATTCGCGATGGGTCCAAGACTCGGTTTCAAGCCAAAGAGCGGAATAAAGTGATCTGTTTCCACTGATTGCTCTCCTTCTTTTTGGTGCTTAACAGTCAAGCTTTCCACTTTTCCGTTCCCTTCAATCCCTACTACCTCGGATTCGGTGATCAAACGGATGATGCCTTTTTCGGCCAAATCAAATACTTTTTGCACGGAATCCAGGTGTCCCCGGAAAGAGCTGCTTCGATGTACCAGAGATACTTCAGAGGCAATTTTCTTTTCAGCCAGGAAAATAGACCAGTCCAGTGCGGAGTCACCACCCCCAGCAATCACACAACGCTTCCCACGATAAAATTCCGGGTCTTTAATGATGTATTCAACTCCTTTGTCCTCGTAATCCGTAATATTTGAAATAGGTGGTTTACGGGGTTCAAAAACACCCAATCCACCAGCGATCATGACAATTGGAGCGTGATGTTTCGTTCCTTTGATCGTTGTGACAATGAAACTTCCGTCTTCTTGCTTTTCAATATCAGTGGCTGCTTCACCCAGGGTGAATCCTGGTTTAAATGGAGCTGCCTGTTCCATCAGATTATCCACAAGTTCTCCTGCCAATACGGAAGGAAATCCCGGAATATCGTAGATGGGCTTTTTGGGATAAATCTCGGAACACTGTCCTCCCGGTTGAGGAAGTGAATCAATCAGGTGACATTTTAGCTTGAGGAGTCCGGCTTCAAAAACGGCAAACAAACCAACAGGTCCAGCCCCGATAATAATAATATCTGTTTTGATCATGGCGAAAAAATTCGCCGTAAAAGTAATTAACTTTTAGCAAATGAGCGGAACCTGTGTAAATGGAAATGCCTGGTGATCCGAATATTTATTTCTTCTCCATCAGGCCTTTCAGGTTGTCCAGCCCGGTCTGTAAATCACCGCCAACCATTTCTTCCATATCCATGAAAAGAAGCATGACATTCATGGGGTAGTTCATACGACCCGTAAACCCCCATTTGACTTTTGTCTTATTTCCTTCCATGGCTTCTGTTTCCATATAGGCCTGATCGGTGGCTTCGAAAGGCTCTTTGAATCGGAGTTCGGTTTCGATGCGTTTGCCTTCGTCAATTTTGGTGATTTCCTGTTCTCCGGATCCAACTTCTTCATTTTCACTTTTCCAGGAGGCGATAAAGCCAACAGTTCCGTCAGTTCCTGTGAAGGTGCGTTCCATATTTGGATCGCGTTGTTGCCAAACACTGTACTCACTTTGATTTTTCAGGTGTTTGATGAAGCTAAACACTTCTTTACTGTCTTTTTCGATGATGACTTCTCTTTCAACAGCGTAATCTTTCTTGACAAACAGGGCTGCAATTAATGGGATGGCGACCAGCACAAGGGCAGTGATCAACATGCCTTTTAGGATCTTCATTTCTTCAATGTATTTTTGGTTAGAACACGACTAAGATACATTTTTTTTAGTCAAGCAGTTGTTTTTTGACGACAAAAATAACATTGAGTTAAAAATGTCTTTTGGCTACTTCCCATAGGACGACCCCGGCACAAACGGAAACATTCAGACTGTGCTTGGTTCCGAATTGTGGTACTTCAATGACATAGTCAGACTGGTTGACCACTTCCTGATCGACCCCGTCCACTTCGTTTCCAAAGACCAGTGCGAGCTTTTGCTCCGGGATTTGATTGAGATGTTGGAGTAGGAGGGTGTTTTCTGTCTGTTCGATGCTGGCTACGGCAACACCCTGTGTCTGAAGCTCCCGAATGAGCTCCTGGATCGATTCACGGTATTCCCAATCCATGGAGTCAGTGGCTCCCAGTGCCGTTTTTTGAATATCCCGGTGGGGTGGACATGCGGTAATGCCACAGAGATAAATTTTTTCAACATTGAATGCATCGGCCGTTCGGAAGAAGCTCCCAATGTTGTTCAGGCTTCGGATACTATCTAATATCAAGATGATCGGGAATTTTTTCTGCGCCTTAAAGTCATCTTCACTGAGCCTTTCCAGTTCCCAAAGTTTTAGCTTTTTGTTCATATTGTTGATAATATCCCCATTTAATCCATTGTTCGGCCTGCTCTTCCATGCTAATTTTACGTCAAAACCAAAAAAAGATCTCCTTGGCGAAGCAGGCAAAGACAAAAAAAGTAAAAAGTTCGGAAACTCCCTTGATGAAGCAGTACAATCAGATCAAGGCAAAGCATCCGGAAGCCTTGCTATTGTTTCGCGTGGGTGATTTTTACGAAACTTTTGGAGAAGATGCGGTGATTGCGTCTAAAATCCTCGGAATTGTATTGACCAAGCGAAAGAATGGATCGGCCTCTCATATTGAATTGGCGGGTTTTCCGCATCATTCGCTGGAAACTTATTTGCCACGCCTGGTGCGTGCTGGGCAGCGGGTAGCGATCTGTGATCAGCTGGAAGATCCCAAAATGACTAAGACAATCGTCAAACGAGGGGTGACTGAGCTAGTGACTCCGGGAATTTCATTCAATGACCAGGTCCTGGACTCCAATAAGAATAACTTTTTGTGTGCCATACACTTTGATAAGGAGGTCCACGGAATCGCTTTTTTAGATATTTCTACGGGAGAATTTTTACTAACACAGGGAGACGAAAATTATCTGCAGAAAATCATCCAGGGCTTTGATCCGAGCGAGGTGATCTTTCAGAAAAAGTATCAATCTACGTATCGGGAATCTTTTGGAGAGAAATATCACAGCTTCAAATTGGAAGACTGGGTGTTTGGAGAGGATTTTGCCCATGAATCCCTCAATCGCCATTTTGGAACGAAGAGCCTGAAGGGCTTTGGAGTGGATCGTTTGCCCATGGGAATCGTGGCGGCAGGAGCTATTCTTCACTATTTGTCGGAAACTCAGCACGATCGTTTGGGACACATTCGTCAACTGGCTCGTATTGAAGAAGAGAAGTATGTTTGGTTGGATCGTTTTACAGTCCGGAACCTTGAGTTGATCCATTCGCCGAATGAAAATGCCTGTACGCTTCTGGACGTCATGGATGAAACCAGAACCCCGATGGGTGGGCGGATGTTGAAACGATGGATGGTGTTGCCTTTGAAGGAGCTAAGCCCAATACAGGAACGATTGGAGTGTGTCGGTCACCTGGTAACGGCAAATGAGCTTCTCTTTGAGTTAGGGGAACGACTGGGAAATATAGGTGATTTGGAGCGCTTGATTTCCAAAGCGGCAGTTGGAAGAATTAGTCCGAAGGAGATCAAATCCCTGGAAATGAACCTCCGGGAAATTACCCCCATCCGGGCTCGTCTCCAGGACCAAAAGCACGAGGTTTTGGGGAAGCTGGCGGAGCAATTGGATCCGTGTGAAGATCTGACAGAACAAATTGCTGCAAACTTTGTGGAAGAACCCGCCAATCAGTTGGGGAAAGGACAAATTATAGCTGAGGGAGTCAATCAGGAGCTGGACGAGTTGAGAAGCATTGCTTTTTCTGGGAAAGATTATTTGCAAGGCATTCAGCAACGTGAGTCGGAGCGAACGGGAATTCCTAGCCTGAAGATTTCCTTCAATAATGTGTTTGGGTACTATCTGGAGGTGACTAACGCGCATAAAGACAAGGTGCCCGAGAACTGGATCAGAAAGCAAACCCTGGTCAACGCCGAACGCTATATTACGGAAGAACTGAAAGAGTATGAGGTTAAAATTCTGAATGCAGAAGAACAAATATTGCAATTGGAAAGTCGTTTGTTGCAGGAGTTTGTTCTTTCCCTGGCTGATCATGTTCCGGTCATTCAGCGAAATGCCCGAAATCTGGCACGCTTGGATTGCCTGTGTTCGTTTGCGCAGATCGCGAATAAATATGATTACCACCGCCCGGAAGTAGATGATAGCTATGTGATTGATATCAAAGAGGGGAGGCATCCGGTCATTGAAAGGCAATTGGGTGCAGGAGAGCAGTATGTAGCGAATGATGTGTTCCTGGATCGTGAGACGCAACAGATTATGATGATTACCGGACCGAATATGTCCGGGAAAAGTGCCCTTTTGAGACAAACGGCATTGATCTCATTGATGGCGCAGATGGGAAGTTTTGTTCCGGCTGCTACTGCACGTCTGGGGATTGTCGATAAGGTTTTTACCAGAGTGGGAGCTTCCGATAATATTTCTTCCGGAGAATCCACATTCATGGTCGAAATGAATGAAACCTCCAGTATTCTGAATAACCTTTCCGATCGCAGTTTGATTCTGTTGGACGAAATCGGTCGTGGAACCAGTACTTACGACGGAATCTCTATCGCCTGGGCGATTGCTGAGTACCTGCATGACCATCCGGCTTTGCGTGGAAAAACGCTATTTGCGACACATTACCACGAGTTAAATGAGATGACCCGTCAGTTTGATCGGATCAAGAATTACAATGTGTCCGTGCGAGAAAGCGGGAACAAAATTCTGTTTCTCCGGAAACTTCAAGAGGGGGGAAGCGCGCATTCATTTGGGATTCACGTAGCCCGTTTAGCAGGGATGCCTGAACAAGTTATTAACCGGGCTGGCAAATTATTAACAAAATTGGAGCAGCAGCATCTTTCTGGAGAACAGTCTGAAAAATTGGATTTGAGCAAGGAATCTGAGATGCAATTGAGCTTTTTTCAGTTGAATGACCCTGTATTAGAGCAGGTTAGAGAAGAATTGGTCGCCATTGACATCAATACACTGACTCCAGTGGAGGCTTTGATGAAATTAAACGAGATCAAAAAACTGACCGGAGGATAAACGGTTTAGTAAGAATTTAGTGTTTAGTTTACGTTCTCTTAACTTGCTTAAATGCCCGATTTTGTTATTTTTGCATAGGAAAGTGAAGGGTGATCTCCTTGATGTGCGTTCGGCACTGAAACCACCTCTTTCACCTAAAGTCAGGCACAAAAGAATATGAAATTAAAACTACTGATTGCTCTTTTTCTGAGTTTATTTAGTCTATCCGATTTTTTTGCACAACAATTAATGATCAATGAACTTTCGCAGGGACCAGGCGGTTTAAAGGAATACGTTGAGTTTGTCGTGATTGGAAATCCCATTTGTGAAGGTGATCCGGTTCCCTGTATTGACATTCGAAAGGTAATTTTTGATGACAATAATGGTTTTTTTGCCTCCAGCGGTAGTGTCGGTATAGCTCCTGGTGCACTAAGATTTTCTAATGATGATTTTTGGAGCTGTATTCCACAAGGCACCTATATCGTTATCTATAATGAGGATGACATCAATCCAGCGGTAGGAGAAATTGATACTTTGTTGAACGATGGAAATTGTAAGTTGGTATTGCCCGGAGATCACCGATTGTTGGAGGCAACGTCGGTAAGTCCAACTAGTTCGAATCCTGCGTACCCCACTGATGATAATGATTGGAACCCAAGTTTGGGTTGGCAAGGAGCAGGGATTGAAGGTGTTTTGATGAGTAATAGCAATGATTCTTTTCAAATACCGGATTTAAGTAATAATGGAACTCCACTTCATGCGATCAGTTGGGGGAATAATACTAATGGTACCATTATCTACTTTGATGGCCCGATGGGTGGGAAAGTGATTTCTTTCAAGAACATTGTATCCAACGACTGGAATGATCAGCAAAATTGGGTGGTAGAAGATGTTGATGTGGCTCAAACACCTGGTGAACCAAATAATCAGGGAAATGATCGCTGGATTGCCACGATGAATCCAACCTGTCGCATTTTTCCTTTCCTGACATTTACGACCACCCCATCTACTTGCGGTGGTTCTGATGGTACAGCAACAGTTGATCTGACAGGGATTTCGGCGAACAATAGCGTTTTGTGGAGCGATGGTCAGCAACAACAAACCGCAGTGGACTTGGCTGCCGGAACGTATTCCGTCACCGTAACAGATAATGATTTAGGATGTATTTATACGGATTCCACGTTTGTCGATAATCAAGGAGCAGCAACGCTAAGTGACGTGACTTCTGATGAGACCTGTCCTGGGGCTTGTGACGGAGGAACGAGCATTACAGCTGTTGGTGGAACAGGAACGTTGACCTATAACTGGAATACTGGCCAAACTGGTTCAGTGGTTCTGGACTTGTGTCCGGGGATATATAGCTGTACTGTGTCAGATGAAAATGATTGTTTATCGCAAATATCCGTAACGATTGATGCCGCAGCGTTAATTAATGTCGCTTCTTCAAGTGTGGATGCCAGCTGTGGAAATGCAGATGGTTCGGCAACGGTTGATGTAACTGGTAGCACTGGCCCGTATGAAATCCTTTGGGATGCGGCAGCGGCGAATCAGGTGACCCCAACGGCGAGTAACCTATCGGCAGGTTCGTACGTGGTGACCATTAAAGACGTGAACGATTGTGAGGTCACAGAAACAGTGACGGTAAATAATGTGGGTGCGGCTACCTTGAGTGTTAGTTCAACTCCGGTAACCTGTGCTTCTGCCTGTTCGGGAACAGCGACGGTTGTGGCAACGGGAGGAACGGGGACACTGGATTATTTATGGGATGCAACTGCAGGAAATCAGACCACAGAACTGGCGACTAATCTTTGCGAAGGGACTTATACTTGTCAGGTAACAGATGACAATAATTGTGAATCCTTTATTACTGTGACGGTTGATCCAGCTCCGGTAGTTACGCTGAATGGACAGGTGACGAATGAGAGTTGTACGAGTCTTTGTGACGGAGAACTGGCATTCCAGGTTTCCGGTGCAACGGGCAATGCCGCGTCAAGTTATAGTTTGGATGGTGTAACATTTACGGATGTTAATGCCTCTCCGATCCAAAACCTGTGTCCTGGAATCTACACGCTTAACGTCATTGACGATATCGGATGTTCGGATGCGATTCAATTTGAAATATCAACAGATGCTGTCCTGGATTTTGGAGTGAGCAACGATACCTTGATTTGTGAGGGAGAAACGGCTACACTGGCGGTAACGGGTACAGGACTTAGTAACATCGTTTGGTCTACTGGTTCCAATGATCCAAGCATTCAGGTCAGTACGGAGACAACAACGGCTTATACGGTGGACTTCACTCAATCAGGCTGTAATTTGCAAAAGAGTATTCTGGTAACCACACAGTTTTGTTCGATCCCAGTGGAAGAACAGTTACAGCTTCCGAATATTTTTACGCCGGATGGAGACGGAAAGAATGATGTATACCTTCCCGTTTTTGCGACACCAGGAGTCATCGTTGAATCCTTCATGATCCTAAATCGCTGGGGGAATGTGATGATTGAATCAGGAGAGATTTCCTGGGATGGAAAGTTACCGAGTGGAAAAGAAGCTGTAGACGGAACTTATTTCTATAAACTGATCTACAATTTCAAAGGACAGGAGCAAACAACGCTTCACGGATTTATCCAGTTGGTTAGAAAATAAAATCTTAAGAAATGAAATGAGAAAGGCAGGTTTAACCTGCCTTTTTTTGTTTCCCGGAAATTTACTTCAGTCAAAATGCTTACGAAAAGGGAGGGTGAACACCTCACCATTTGGTGACTATGAAATCACCAAAAGGGGACTTGTGTGACAAGTATGGGCTACCTAGTTTTGTCGCAAGCGGTTTAAATCGTGCTCTGCAACTTGAAAAAAATCCTGAGCATGGCTCTAAACAGCCAATGAAACAACTCTACAACAGCGAGGACCTCCTTTTGGCATTGAAAAAACTCACTAGAACTCTACTATAAAACCAAAAGGAGGTTTCTTTTTTCCGACAAATATGTATGTGGAGTAAAAGGACAAAGCTATTCCGGGTCCAAAAGCTGTGTAATTTCTCATTTTGATTGTATCTTTGCGAGTCTAAAACAAAGCCTTAATAGCATGGAGATCCCAAAAACTTACGAAGCAAATAAAGCAGAAGATAAGTGGTATGAACATTGGATGAATAAAGGATATTTTCATTCGGTGCCGGATGATCGTGAACCATATACAGTGGTCATTCCTCCTCCCAATGTGACAGGAGTGCTCCACATGGGACACATGCTTAATAATACCATTCAGGATGTACTGGTTCGTCGTGCACGCATGATGGGGAAGAATACCTGTTGGGTTCCTGGAACGGACCATGCTTCCATCGCCACAGAGGCCAAGGTTGTTCAAAAACTGCGGAAAGAGGGGATTAAAAAATCTGATCTGAGCAGGGAAGAATTCCTGGGACACGCCTTTGAATGGAAGGACAAACACGGTGGGATCATCTTGGAACAGTTGAAAAAACTCGGAGCATCCTGTGATTGGGAACGCACCGATTTTACGATGAATCCAGATTATTCGGAGTCGGTAATTGATGTATTTATCGACCTATACAAGAAAGGAAAAGTTTACCGCGGTTATCGGATGGTTAACTGGGATCCGGAAGCATTGACAGCGGTTTCTGATGAAGAGGTAAATCACAAAGAGGTGAACTCCAAACTCTTCCACCTAAGATATAAGGTGGCCGGAAGTCAGGATGAATGGTTGACGATTGCGACGACCCGACCTGAAACAATTCTGGGGGATACAGCCATCTGTATACACCCGGAGGACGAACGTTATAAGCACCTGCACGGAAAACAGGCCGTTGTTCCGATTTGCAACAGAACCATTCCGATTATCCTCGATGATTACGTGGATATGGAGTTCGGAACAGGATGTCTAAAGGTGACTCCGGCTCATGATGTCAATGATTACGATTTGGGACAACGACATGATTTGGAAACCATCGATATCTTCAATGATAACGGAAGCCTGAATGCGCATGGGATGCATTATGAAGGAATGGATCGCTTCGAAGTGAGAAAGGCCATTGAGAAGGAACTGTATGATAAGGGCTACCTCGTGAAGACGGAAGATCACATCAATAAAGTTGGTTTTTCAGAGCGGACGGATGCGGTGATTGAACCGAAATTGTCCCTGCAGTGGTTTGTGAGCATGAAAGAATTGGCTGCTCCGGCACTGGAAAATGTCATGAACGGAAATATTCGTTTTCATCCGGAGAAATTCAAGAATACCTACCGTCACTGGATGGAAAACGTCAAAGACTGGTGTATTTCGCGTCAGTTGTGGTGGGGACATCGGATTCCAGCCTGGTTCTATGGAACCGGAACAGAGGATTATGTGGTTGCCAAGACCCGTGAGGAGGCCAGTGAACTAGCCAGTAAAAAGGCAGGAAGAAACATCGATGCTTCAGAATTGAAGCAGGATGAGGATGTACTGGATACCTGGTTCTCGAGTTGGGTATGGCCGATCTCCGTATTTAAGGGACTGACGAATCCAGGGAATGAAGAAATTAAATACTATTATCCGACCAATGATTTGGTGACGGCTCCGGAAATTATGTTTTTCTGGGTAGCACGTATGATCATGGCAGGTTATGAATACATGGATGAGTTGCCTTTCCGAAATGTCTATTTTACAGGAATTGTTCGGGATAAATTGGGACGCAAAATGTCCAAATCATTGGGGAATTCACCTGATCCGATTGAACTGATTGAGAAATTTGGGGCAGACGGAGTACGTGTTGGAATCTTAATTTCATCCCCGGCGGGAAATGATTTGCCATTTGATAGTTCACAATGTGAGCAGGGAAGAAATTTTGCTAATAAAATCTGGAATGCCTTTCGTCTGATTGATTCCTGGGAATCCAAGGCAGACTTGGAACAAAGTGAAGCAGCGAAGGTAGCCGTTGAATGGTTTGAGTCCAGATACAATGAAGTACTGGAAGAAATCAATGGACAATTTGAACGTTTCAAGATTTCGGAGGCTTTGATGACCACCTATAAGTTAGTATGGGATGATTTCTGTTCCTGGTATTTGGAGATGATTAAGCCAGGATACCAACAGCCGATCGATCAGTTGACCCTGGAACAAAGCAAAGTCTTCTTTGAAAAAGTATTGAAGCTCATGCAGCCTTTCACGCCATTCATTGCAGAGGAATTGTGGCATTTGATCAGAGAACAGGAAGAAGATATCATTGTTTCGGCCTGGCCTGAAGTGGGATCGAAAGACAAGAGGATTTTACAGAACTTCGGCAAGGCAACAGAAGTGATTAGTAACATTCGAAATATTCGTAAACAGCACAATATTGCTAACAAAGTGAAGATTGATCTGCTGATTGTGAAACACAATGATTTGGACGAAGGTTTTGATGCCGTAATCAAAAAACTGGGGAACCTTTCCCGACTGTCTTATGTGACGGAAAAGGCGCAAAATGCCAATTCGTTTATTGTGGATGGAAACGAATATTACATTCCTTTTGGAGAGGAGATCGATATTGATGCGGAAAAACAAAAGTTGCAGGAAGAACTGAGTTATACTCAGGGTTTTTTGAACTCAGTTCAAAAGAAATTGCAGAATGAACGCTTCATCAGTGGTGCACCCGAGCAGGTGATTGCCAATGAACGGAAGAAAGAAAGTGATGCTCTTCAGAAGATAGAACTTCTGACAGAAAAATTGTCGTCTCTTAACTAAGAAGCGACTTTCAGGCGTTGATCTTTCGGAAAGCTGTTAAATCTGTTGAAAAACAAGGTTTTGAGCTCGGTGCCTTGATGGGAATTGTGTATCTTAGCTGAGAGAAAAATCGCTATGACATTGAATTGCCTACGTTCTTTAAGAAGAACCATTTTACTTACACTGTTCGGGACACTATTCCTGGTAAATTCAAGTGCGCAGGAACTTGTTGGAGACTGGTTCGGTGAGCTGCCAGAGGAAGCATCCTCCCTGAAACTAGTATTTCATATAGACCAAAAGGACGGGGTCCTGGAAGGGACCATGGACAGTCCGTATCAAGGAACCTTTGGCTTAAAGTTGAGCAGTGTAAAACACGAAGGAGAGCAAGTCGTTTTTGACCTTAGTATTTTTAAAATTTTGTTCGAAGGAAAATTTTGTGCGGCGGATTCTCTCAAAGGTTTTTTCCGGCAGGGTGAAATGAAATTCCCACTGATTTTGAAAAAAAGTGAGCAGCCGCTCCCCCGAAAGCCAATCCGCCCGCAGGATCCGAAACCGCCTTATCCATATAAGGAGAAAGAGGTTACTTTTAGGAATCGGTCGGCAAACATTTCCCTGGCAGGGACATTGACGATTCCAGAAGGAAAGGGACCATTTCCAGCGGTAGTGTTGATTACAGGATCGGGAGCTCAAAATCGGGATGAAGAGTTTTTTGGGCATAAGACATTCAAGGTGCTGGCGGATCATCTCACGAGAAAAGGAATTGCCGTTTTGAGGTATGACGATCGGGGAGTGGGAAAATCGGAAGGAGATTTTGTCCAGGCGACCACGGCAGATTTTGCCTTTGATGCGGCCTCAGCCTTACTTTATTTGAGACAACAGAAAAAGATTGATTCGGATAAGATAGGTTTGATTGGACACAGTGAAGGAGGTACAGTCGCAACCATGGTTGCTTCCGCAGATACTCAGGTCCGTTTCGTAGGATTACTCGCCGCCCCGGGAATCCCCATGGACGAATTACTTTTGAAGCAAAATGCGGTGACACAGGAATTGGCGGGGATTAGTTCGGAAGAGACGATGATTAGTACAGAGTTAATCCGAAAGTTCTATGATGTGTTGCTCAAAGTACCAGATCAGGATAGTGCCAAACGAGCTATTGAGGATTTATTGTTGCGGCACCAGCAAAGTATGCCCAAAGTCATTGCGGATGAGATTGCCAAGCAAACACCAGCGATTGTGGCCAACTTCTTGTCGCCATGGTTTCGCTACTTCATCCAAATCGATCCGAAACATTATCTAAAGCAAATCAAGTGTCCGGTATTGGCTGTAAATGGAAGTAAGGACGTACAGGTCGCAGCGATCGACAATTTGATGGCCATCCGTAAAGTATTGAGTGAATCGGGGAACAAACAGGCATACACCTACATTATGCCTGATCTAAATCACCTGATGCAGCATTGTGAAACAGGAGAAGTTTCGGAGTACGTGTTGATTGAAGAGACGTTTTCTGCGGAATTACTGAACATTATATCAAACTGGATTTTGAATCTGTACTGATCCAAATAATCAAATTATGAAGGTAAAATTTTTGGGAGCTGCGAGGACTGTGACAGGAAGTAAGCACTTGATCACAACCAAATCGGGAAGGAGAATTTTACTGGATTGTGGATTTTTTCAGGGAAAAGGACAGGAGTCGGAAGAGAAAAATCGGCATTTAGGATTGGATCCTCGCATGATTCACTATTTGATTTTATCGCACGCGCATATAGATCATTCGGGGAACATTCCATATTTGGTCAAGCAAGGATATTCAGGTCCCATTTATTGTACTTCAGCGACAAAGGATTTATGCGAGATCATGCTTCGAGACAGTGCGCATATTCAGGAAAGTGATGTCAAGTATATCAATAAACGACGAATCAAGAGGGGACAGGAGCCATTGAAGCCACTTTACAACGAAGCGGATGTTCGGAAAGCAATGAGTCAGTTTGTGACCATTCCTTACGATGAAGAATACCGAATTGACGATGACATTATTGTAAGACTGACCGACTCAGGACATATTTTGGGGAGTGCGGCAGTCAATCTAAAGATCAAAGAAGATGGTCAGGAGCGAAAGATTTGCTTTACTGGTGATATAGGGCGTTATGACGGATCAATTTTAAGAGACCCGCAGGAATTCCCAGAGTGTGAAGTCCTGATTTGTGAATCGACTTATGGAAACCGGCTTCACAGTACAAATGAATTGAGTCAGCGACAATTGTATGATGCCATTCATGAAACCTGTGTGCAAAATCAGGGGAAACTCATTATTCCGGCATTCAGCCTCGGAAGAACCCAGGAACTGGTATACGCACTAGATCGGATGGCTACCAACAAAGTGTTGCCCGAAATCCCTGTTTATGTGGATAGTCCGCTATCAACAAATGCGACCAGGGTTATTCGGGAGCACAAGGAATGTTTCAATCGAGACATCCTGGATTATATGGAACGTGACCCGGATCCTTTCGGTTTTGATAAGTTGACCTACATTCGGGAAGTGGAAGCATCAAAGGCCTTAAATGCTGAGCATGGCCCGAGTATCATTATTTCCGCATCGGGAATGATGGAAGCAGGAAGAATTAAACACCATGTGGCCAATAATATCGGTGATCCTAAAAATACCATCCTGATTGTAGGATATGCAGAGCCTAGCTCATTGGGAGGTAGAATTCGAAACGGGTCCAAACGCGTTCGAATTTTTGGAGAAGAGTATGAAGTGAAGGCGAAAGTCGTAGTGCTTGATTCCTACAGTGCCCATGCTGATTATCAGGAAATGATCCGTTACCTTTCTTGTCAGAATAAAAAGACCCTAAAACGGATTTTTCTGGTTCACGGTGAATACGACAGCCAAATTCACTTTAAAGGACATCTGCAGGAAGCCGGTTTTGGGCGAATTTCAATCCCTGCGGAGGGAGATGAGATTGAACTTTAATCAGTTTCATGGATCGCCTCTTCTTCTTGTGAATCCCAACGTTCAACACGTTTGACCCCCTCGATTAGTTCGAATTGATTGGTCAGTTCCTGTAAATGTTCGCGGTCGTAAACAAGGACTTTGATCTTCCCCTCAAAAATGCCATCAGTTGCTTCAAAAGAAATGGATTTCATATTGACGTTGTGCTGATTCGAAATGATCTCGGTGATTTGATTAACAATCCCGACGTTATCAATTCCGATCAGACGTAGTGAGGCGACATGTGCAGTAAGTTCCTCATTTTTCCAACGCGCCTTGATACAGCGATAGGCCATTTTAGACATCAAATGCTCCGCATTCGGGCAATTGTTCCGGTGGACTTTAATACCTTCGTTCATGGTGATGAAACCGAAAACCTGATCCCCTGGAATCGGGTTGCAACATTTGGCCAGTTTGTATTCAATATTTTTGAAATCTTCACCAATAATCAATACGTCCGCCTTGCCATCGATTTTCGGATAGACATCCACTTCGTTTTTGATTTTGGCTCCTCGTTCCAGATTCAGCTTTCCTTTTTTGTTCTCCAGTTCGCGCAGGTCGGCTAGGTCAATCTTACTCTTGGCTAGTTTATAGTAGAGTGCCGAATGCGAAGGGAGATCAAAGTATTTGCAGGCCACTTCCAGGTTTTCGCGGCTTACATTGAAGTTGAATTTTGCAAATTTTCGTTCCAGGATTTTCCGGCCTTCTTCGATGATTCGCTTTCGTTCTTCCTGAAGTGAAGATTTGATTTTTTGCTTGGCTCTTGCGGAAGTCACGAACTTCAGCCATTCTTCATTGGGCTTTTGTTTGTTAGAAGTAATGATCTCCACCTGATCTCCGTTGGAAAGCATGTGGCTCAGTGGTACTAACTTGTTGTTGACTTTAGCGCCAATAGCGTGATTACCAATTTCAGTATGAATGTCGAAAGCAAAATCCAAGATGGTTGCGCCATAAGGAAGTACTCTCAAATCTCCTTTAGGAGTAAAGACGTAAATTTCCTCTTTGAACAAATTCATTTTGAATTCATCCACAAAGTCCATGGCACTGAAATCCGGATTCTCCATGAGGTCACGGACTTCCGCTAACCAACGGTCGAATTTTGAATCTTCAGCTTTGTCTTCCTTGTACTTGTAGTGTGCCGCCAATCCTTTTTCCGCGATTTCGTCCATGCGCTTGGATCGAATTTGAACTTCTACCCATTTTCCCTGGGGAGACATGACTGTCGTGTGCAGAGATTCGTAGCCATTAGCTCGTGGGGTCGAAATCCAGTCTCTCAAACGATCTGGACTCGGCTGATAGAAATCAGTAACGATACTGTAAATCCTCCAACAATCCGGTTTTTCTAATTCGATGGGGGTATCCACGATGATCCGGATCGCAAAGAGGTCATAAACTTCTTCGAAAGGAATGTCTTTTGTCTGCATTTTCCTCCAAATAGAAGAAACGGACTTGGTTCTTACCTTGATTGTGAATACATAGCCTTCATGTAATAGTGCTTCCCTGATCGGATGAGTAAAGCGTCTGATAAAGCGATTACGAACATCCTTGGTCGATTTCAGTTTTTCTTCAATCTGCCGGTAAATATCTGGCTCGGTGTACATGAAAGAGAGATCTTCCAATTCACTTTTGATTGAGTAGAGTCCCAAACGATGTGCCAGCGGTGCGTAGAGAAAGCGGGTTTCGGAAGCAATTTTCAATTGTTTTTCCGGAGCCATACTTTTTAGGGTCCGCATATTATGCAAACGATCGGCCAGTTTGATGAGGACCACCCGGATATCATCCGAGATCGTCAGGATCATCTTGCGAAAGTTCTCTGCCTGAATCGAAGCATTTTCATCAAATACTTCTGGTATTTTGGTCAGACCGTCAATGATCCGACGAACCTCTTTTCCGAAAAGGTCTTCGACATCTTCGAGGGTGAGGTGGGTATCTTCTACTGTGTCATGCAAAAGAGCGCAAACAATGCTGGTGGTTCCCAGTCCGATTTCCTCTGCACAAATTCGGGCGACGGCAATCGGATGATAGATGTAAGGTTCCCCGGACTTTCTGCGCATCTCGCTATGGGCTTCAACGGCGACGTCAAAGGCCTTACGGATCATCCGGGTGTTTTCGCGCGTTCGGTCTTTGGACGCACGTAACAATCCACGAAAGGCGTTCAGGATTTCTTTTCGTTCCTGTTCCAGATCATTTGGGGTCGCTTTGGCAGACATAGCTCGGTAGGATCAAATAAATGATTTCAAAATTATTTAGCGGGCAAAATTTTGGTAGAAACTTCACCAAAACCAACTCGTACTCCTTCTTTTTCAGCATATCCACGTATGATCACCGTATCGTGATCTTCTAAGAATTTACGTTCACTTCCATCTGACAATTGGATTGGTTTGGTTCCCTTCCAGGCCAATTCCAGCATGGATCCATAAGAATCCGGAGTTGGTCCGGAAATCGTACCTGATCCCATCAGGTCACCGGCTCTTACATTACAACCATTCACCGTGTGGTGAGCCAATTGCTGGGCCATATTCCAGTACATGTATTTGAAGTTGGAGCGACAAACCAGGTTTTCCTCCCCATTATTTGGTTGGATCAATACCTGGAGATTGATGTCGTACGATTTTTGACCCTTGTACTCCAAATAGCTCAATACCTTGGGATCTTGTTCGGGACCTTCACATTGATAAGGTTGTAGTGCGTCTAAAGTGACAATCCAGGGTGAAATGCTGGAAGCAAAATTTTTGGCCAGAAATGGCCCCAGGGGAACGTATTCCCAGGTTTGGATATCACGCGCAGACCAATCGTTAAACAGACACATGCCGAAGATATAGTCTTCCGCTTCATCTGTTGAAATAGAATCACCTAATGCTTTTCCATCATAGGTGATAAATGCTGTTTCCAATTCGAAATCCAAACGACGACAAGCCTCATATACTGGCGGTTCTTCCGGGTTTGGTTTGATTTGTCCTTTGGGGCGATGAATGTTTTCTCCGGAAATGATCACTGAACTGGCTCTTCCATGGTATCCAACCGGAATCCACAGCCAATTGGGAAGTAGTGCGTTATTTGGGTCTCTGAACATGGTTCCCACATTGGTAGCGTGTTCTCTGCTGGAGTAGAAATCTGTATAGTCACCAATTTGAACAGGCATACACATTTCAGTTTGCTCCACCGGGATCAATACCTGCTGAACGTGGTGTTCGTTCTTTTGAAGATCTTCTTGATTCGCATCCAATAATTTGGAAATTCGATTGCGTAAATCACGGGTTCCTTTTTTCCCTTTCTTCATGATGGGATTCAGACTGACAGCATCAAAATCACTCAATTCGAAAGGAAGGTTTTCCAGGTAACCCAGTACAAAAAGTGTTTTCAGATCAAGTACATGATTTCCGATTCGCGTTCCTACCCGTTCTTTCAGTTGGGGTGTTTTAAAAATTCCAAAAGGAAGGTTCTGAATGGGGAAGTCTGATCCGGCCGGAACATCGACCCAGGATTTTAAATGTGGATTGTTTGCTGCTATTGTCATCTGTCTAATGTATATCTTACAAAGTTATTGATTTTGACTTTTTTTGATCCCTACCGCGTGCCAGTAAGGTGTATTTTCCGAAAAACGAATTTGTTCCAGTCCTGCTTCGGTCATCATCTGTTCGATTTCTTTCCTTGAAAAACGCTGTTCCAGTGGAGTTCCGAATCGATCTAAGGCATCGTTTCGAACAATATTCAGTGATTTTCCAATGTAATAAGAAAGAGGAACTTTTTGATACAGTTTGGAATTTGGAGTCAGGGCTTTCACAAGTTTTCCCAGTCCGATGAAGGGTAAATAAATGGTGAAGGCAATGATGTCACAGACAACACTTTTGAGTCCCTGTGGCATTTTACAAATCATTCTTCGAAAGAAAGTAGAACAATGGAAAATAAATTTGTAAAAGGCGCCTTTGTTGTCCAGACTGTAATATAAGTAAACCAAAAATTGTCCACCTGGCCGAAGCTTGGAAACGGCATCTTTCATGGCCTGAGAAGTATCAGGAATATGGTGTAAAACTCCTAAGCTAAACACGAAATCAAAACTGTCATTGGCAAAGGGCAAATCGGAAACCCCGGCGACACTCAGGCGCACATTTTGTTCTTCGCGAAGTAATTTCGCCGCTGGATAAATCGCTTTACTAGGGTCGATGGCATCAATATGAGCAACGTGTTTGGCCAGAAACTTGGTCCATCTCCCGGTCCCACAACCGACGTCAAGGGCCCTTGCTTCTCTTAAGGCTTCCAGGTCAATGATATCGAAATATTCGTTCCCAACCTGATGAATCTCTTGTTGATCAAAGTCGTCAAATTTTTCCCATTCCTCCCCAAAGGATTCTACGGTGACGGTATCAATGTTTCGGTCGCCAATCGGAAAGTGTGAGATGACTTTTCCTTCTATTTCCTCTTCTTTGCTTGCTGGGATCGAATATGGAACTGCTTGACTCATAGAATTGTTAATCGCGTTGTAAAGTTAGTATTATCCCCGTTCAATTGTGATGGCTCTTAGGTAAAACTCTTCCAGTTGTCGGATCATTCTGGAAAGGTGATATTTGTCCTGAAGCATTTCATAGGCTTTCTCTGCCAGTTTCTGCTGATGTTCGGGAGCGAGAAGCAAACTTCTGATGGCCGTCGCATATTTAGGCACATCATAGGGAGGAACCAGGACTCCGGAGATATTATTTTCGAGGAGTTCAGAAGGGGAAGGGACATCAAAAGCAATGATTGGTCTCTTGACAGACATGGCTTCTGCCAGGACGATTCCAAACCCTTCTGAGATCGAAGGGAGCAGGATGATATCTGAACTGGCCATGTAATCACGTGCATTTTTTTGGAAACCAGTGAAAATGACATTGTCTTCCAGTCCTTTGTCCTGAACCATCTGTTTCAGTTCCTGTTCCAGTTCTCCCCAACCAACGAGTACCAGTTTGATCTCCGGAAATTCATCTTTCAGAATTTCAACGGATTCAATAGCAAAACGATGTCCTTTAAAGGCGGTCAACCGTCCGACAATACACAATTGCTGGGGTCCAAATCGCAGATTGGGATCATTTTTGAACTGATTGTCAAATTCAAAGCCATAGTAGATCAGATCAATAGCATTGGTGGGGGAAATATCCGCACCGATAAATAAATTTTGAATCCCTTTTGAAATGGCAAAACTTCGGTTCGTATTTTTTTCAGCTAAGCGGGAAATGTACCAGTATTTGTTTTTAGTCTTGTGTTTTGGATCAAAGCCAAATTTGTTGATGTACCACTCTTCATATCCGTGCTTTCCGGAAACAAGAATCATTTTTCGGTGAAAAAAACGTTTCGCAAGACTCAAGGTCAGATCGGCGTGCAACAAGTGAGAATTGATCAGGTCAAAGTGCCGACAAAGTTTGGCAATACCTTTCAGAGATTTGAGAAGGGAAAATCCTTTAATGTCAAACGAGTGATGTTTGATTGCTCGTTCATCTAATAATTTTTTGAAGGCTTCTGTTTCCTGTTGATCTACATAAAGGATGAGCATTTCCACCTGATGCCCTTTCGCTTTTAAACCAGAAATGGCATTCAGCAAAAAGTTTTCACTCCCGGCAACTCCTCGCACGTAGGTAGCCTGTAAAATTTTCATGGATGAACCTCGAAGCTCTGTCATCTTTTCTTTTTGCGTTTAGATGATTTTTTAAGCGTACTGGCAATGAGCCTTTTGTATTGATCGAACATCCGCAGGTTGGAGTAGTTTTTTTCGATCTTTTTTCTGGCATTTTGTCCCATAGAGTCCCTGATCTCTTTGTGCTCAATAAGGTAGTTGATCTTTTGAGCTAATTGGGAGACGTTTTTATTCTCATAGAGCAGTCCACTTTTTTTATGTTCGATCAGGTTATTGATCCCTGCAATATTGGACCCGATGACGGGAAGTTCGCAAGACATGGCCTGAAGGATGGAAGTGGGCAGGGTTTCCCCAAAGGAAGCATGAACATATATGTCCGTGTTTCGGAACAGTTCGATAATCTGTTTTTCATTGAGCAGTCCGCATAAATCGACCTTGTCCTCCAGCTCATTTTTTCGAATGAATTCGTTGATCTCATTCCAGGTGGCTCCGTTTCCGGCGATGGTCAGTTTGGCTCCATCTACTTGTTTCATTGCCATGATCAGTGTCTTGTGATCTTTCTGGATTGAGAAGCGCGAGATCATCGTAAGATGGATATAGTCCCGCTCCTGATTTTGATGAATTTTATTAAAAATGGCGGTTTCAATGCCATTGGGAATGATTCTGAGTTTGTGTCCGATATTCAATTTATAATTCTTCAGATAATCCCGCTTGGACTCTCTGGAAAGGAGCACTACCTTGTCGGAAAGAATTCCGGCGATGTATGAAGAAATGTTCTCCACACGACGTTTTACAACAATCGATGTATGTTCGATTCCAATGATCTTTTTTCGATACACTTTTGCGTAAATCCAGGTCGGAATAATCAAACTAATAGAGTGAAGCAGAATGACTTCTGGTTTTTTGCGACGCAATTCCTGGAACACGCGCCACCAGGAAACAAGGTCCAATCCTTTTCTCTTTTTGATATTCAAATACGGGATTTTTAATTCCTCGGAATTGTCAATATGCGATTGAAGAATGCTCTCGATCCCATAAAAAATGAGTGAATGCTTGAACTCATGTTCCAAATCGGCTTTGATACAGGAAAAAACGACGGAAGAGTGGCCTCCCAAACCTGAAAAAAGAATATGTGTTATTTTCATTTGTTCCATAGTTTTTCCAGTGTTTGTACAATAATTTGAGACTGAGATTCCCGGGAGTAGGCCTTGATTTTATCTGAATTACCTTCGTATGGAACAGTTCCGGATTGCTCCCAGGCATCATAAAGTTTGCAAAGATGGGCCAGACATGCCTCCTGCTTGTCAAAAGATTTTCCGGCTCCAGTCTCTTCCAGTAAATTGTCCAGGACCGAGTGATCTTTGGGGACGACCAAAATATTTCTTCCCGAACCGAGGTATTCGAACATTTTTCCGGAATAAATGCCTTTATAGCCACTCCATACCGGGTAAAACAACAGGTGGGCATTCCGGGTTTCCTGCAAGGCGATTTTTCGGTCTACAAAGCCTGTAAGGGTCAAAACTTCCGGATTGATGTTCGCTTCAATCTCCCGGGCAACGGCCTCATTGATCTTGGCTCCGATGAATTTGATTTCGATTTTTTCCGTGCCTCTTTCTTGTAAGAAGGATTGAATGGCTTGAAAGAAAAATTGTTTATTCTGTTCCTGATACAGGGTTCCAAGACAAAGGATTGTGAATTTATCCAGTTTTTGAGGTGGATAGTCATTGTACAGGGTACTTTCATAGCCATTTTTGACCATGATGACTTCTTTTCCGGGAGCAATGTCCTCAAATACATCCGAGAAACCTTCGCTACAGGAAAGAATTTGATCGTTTCTTTTCATCCATTTACGGAGATAGAAGCGGTGGAAGAAGAAACGAAGCGTATTTCTTTTAAGGCGATCGTTCTTATTGACCTTTAACAGATCGTTGTTCCAGACATCTCGAAAATCTGCGAGCCAGTGAAATTGATGTTTTTTCTTGAGTTTGGAAACGACTTTGATCCCGATATAAGGACCCGCCGAATTGATCACTGCATCAACTGGCTCTGTTTTCAGATAGGCATCCAAAAAAGGGAAGTAGTTCCGGTACATGTCCCGGTCAAAATCGATTTGTCCAAAACAATGAGCAGCTAATTCGATCAGGAAGCGGAGTAGTTTGCTTCCTTTGATCCATGATTTTTGACTGAGCCGATAAAGCGGATGTTGCCTGAAGGGAAGGTGAATGACCTTGTATCCTTCAGGTGCCAGTCTCGTTTGAACGGCTTGATTCGATTCCGCGAGATATTCATCCCAGTTTTTTTCCTGTCCGGTCCATTGTCGGGTGACGACGGTTACGTCATATCCGGCCTGATGCAATGCCATCGCCCACGATTTGGGACGATGCGCTGCAATGACGTTGCAGGGTTCAAAAAAGTGAGCCAGAATAATGATCTTCTTTTTCGTCATGATTCAAAACACTTGATGAATTCACAGGCAATATAATTTCTCCAGCCATCCTCACAGGGAGTGTATTGGCGTTCTGTCAAAAAGTTCTTACAGGATGCTTCATCATACAATTTATCCATCCAGGCATGTTGTGGAGCTTCATAACCTATCTTGTCCTTCCGTTCAACGATTGCATCCGGAACAATTCCCCGAATGGCATTTCTGAGCACGTATTTGGTGGTTCCATCATGATACAATTGCTCATCAGGCAGACTGAATCCATATTCGACCAACTCATGATAGAGAAAGGGAAGTCTAACTTCCACACCAAAGGCCATTGAAACGCGGTCTGCATTGCTAAGTAGTTCCTGAAGTCGGTGAAAAGTTTCATATTTCAGGCGCTGTTTAAAGGTACGGGCATGATAAAATGCTCCTCTAGGGTGCTTGATCAGGGCTAACAATGGGTGTGCCCAAAGCATTTTGCCAAGTGGGTACTGTTGTCCGTAAAGTTTTCGATATGCTTTTCTGGCTCTCACAAAACGCCTCCATTTCCCTTGCGCCAGATACTGCATTAACAAATAGTTCTTAAAGACAGGGTAACCGGCGAGGTATTCATCTGCTCCCTGGCCGTCCAGCACGACCTTCACTCCCTCTTCTGAAACCCGTTTCATCACAAACCAACTGGCACTGATTGAAAAGGAGCCAAAGGGGTACTCAAGGTGGTAAATCATTTTTTGGATGTCCTGAGATACTTCCTGCGATTCCGGATAAATGTCATGGTGTTTTGTTTTGGCCTTTAGTACAACCTGATCAATCCATTGTCCTTCATCGCGTCCCTCGGTAAATCTGGCCGAAAAGGTCTGTTGATTCGCATCCGGACCAATAATGTCCCTTACAAAACAGACGACACTGGAAGAATCCAGTCCGCCGGATAAACTAGATCCAATTGGAACGTCACTTCTCAATCGTCGTTTAAGCCCCCGTTTAAATAGTTCTCTAAATTTGAGCGCATAACCTTCGTCATGGTCGCTGGCAGCTTTTTTCTTGAGGTCAATATCGTAGTAGCGCTCAATCGTTAGATTTCCCTCCTGAATGCTGAGGTAATGCCCTTGTTCAAGAACAAAAATGTCTTCAAAGAAAGTTTCGTTTTTTCCGCTGATTAAATAGTGTAGCAGAAATTCTTCCATATTCTTTCTGGAAATTCGCTGTGGGACTCCGGCCGCAAAGAGGGCTTTTATTTCAGAGGCAAAGCAAAATCGTTCTCCATTCCAATGGTAGTGGAAGGGTTTTTCCCCAAAACGATCGCGAGCACAAAAAAGTCTTTTTTCCTGTTCGTCCCAGATGACAAAAGCAAACATTCCATCCAGTTCCTGAAGGCATGCTTCTTTTTTGGAGTCGTACATGGCCAGGAGCACTTCCGTGTCACTAGCACTTTGGAACTGGTAGCCCGCTTCCTGTAAACGCTCTTTGAGCTCCAGGTAATTGTAGATTTCTCCGTTAAAAGTGATGCTATATCGATCCTTGAAATGCATAGGTTGCGCGCCCCCTTCACTGAGGTCAATGATAGAGAGTCTTCGGTGACCAAGTCCCACCTGCGCATTCGGATTCAGCCATTGTCCTTCTCCGTCGGGTCCCCGGTGAACAATTCGATCCGTCATTTTTCGGATGATTTCCGGTGTCAATGACCCTGCTCTGATATCATAAATACCAGCTATGCCGCACATGAATGAACTGTTTTAAAAATGAGCCTGTAGTAAGGGTGATTCATAATCGATTCAGACAAAAATAAGCCCTTTTATTGGTTTTCCAAACCCCTTATGGAAATTGCTTGAATCGATGCTTTCCGGACATTTTCAAAAGTTGCTATTTTTGTAGGATTACAGCATTTTTCCGAAGACATATTTAGATCGAAGATATGAAGAACTTTACCCAATTGAAAAAGAACCTGAAAAAGGATTTCGATGCGTTTAAAAAAATAAGAGTAGCTGTGCTGGGGGATACGGCCACCCAGTTCCTGGTTCAGGCGATCCGGGGATATGGATATGAAGAATCCATGGATCTGGAGATATTTGAAGCTGAATTCAATCAAATCGAACGACAAATACTTGATCCGTCCTCCGAACTCTATGAATTCAAGCCGGAAGTAGTCATTTTGTTTCAGTCCAGTCACAAACTCTTGGGGAAATACAATAAAAAGAAAGACGGTCATGGAACCTTTGCGGCAGATCAGTTAGAGCATTTGAATAATTTGCTCGATAACCTGGGTAATCAGTTGAACGCCAAGGTGATTTGCTATAACTTCCCGGAAATCGACGATGCTGTGTACGGCAGTTATGCCAACCAGATAGGCTCTTCGTTCCTCTATCAGCTGCGCTCGCTGAACATCAAATTGATGGAACTGGCCGAAGATCGAAACAATCTGTTTATTTGTGATATGTCCTCCATTCAGAATCGGATTGGAAAGGAGCGACTGTTTCAAGCTTCCATTTATGTGAATACGGAGATGGTACTCAGTATTGATGCACTTCCGGAAGTTGCGGCTAAAACAGTATCTATTATCGGAGCCTTCCAGGGAAAAATGAACAAATGCCTGATCATCGATTTGGATAATACCATGTGGGGAGGAGTGATTGGAGATGATGGGATTGAAAACATCCAGATCGGGGGCCTCGGAATAGGGAAAGCCTTTACTGAATTCCAGTACTGGTTTCGCAAGTTGAAAAACCGCGGGATCATCCTGGCCATTTGTAGTAAGAATACGGAATCAGTAGCCCTGGAGCCATTTGAGAAGCATCCGGATATGGTCATCCGAAAAGATGATATTGCTGTTTTCGTGGCTAACTGGGAGAATAAAGCAGACAATATCAGGTACATTCAGGAAATTTTGAATATTGGTTTTGATTCGATGGTCTTTTTGGATGACAACCCCTTTGAACGCAACATCGTTCGGGAAAATATTCCGGGAATTACTGTTCCGGAACTTCCCGAAGACCCGGCCGAATACCTGGAATATCTGTACGGTCTAAATTTGTTTGAAACGATTTCTTATTCGGGGGCGGATGAAAAACGAACCAAACAATACCAGGTAGAAGCACAGCGAAATCAGGTGAAGAAACAATATGTGAATGAAGAAGAGTTTCTGAAAAGTTTGGAAATGATTTCGGTGGTAGAACCATTCAATAAGTTTAATACCCCTAGAGTAGCCCAGTTGTCGCAGCGCTCTAACCAGTTTAACCTCAGAACAGTTCGTTATACAGAGGCAGATGTGGAACGCATGTCTCAATCGGATGATTTTCACACCTTCACTTTCACGCTGGAGGACAAATTCGGAGATAATGGCCTGATTTGTGTGATTATTCTGAAAAAGGAGAACGAAGAAAGCTTGTTTATAGATACCTGGTTCATGAGTTGTCGTGTCCTAAAACGAGGAATGGAGAACTTTGTACTGAACACGCTGGTAGAGTATGCCCGTGAGAAGGGATTCAAGTATCTACAGGGAGAATATATCCCGACGGCCAAGAATGAAATGGTTCGGGATCATTATAGAAACCTGGGCTTTAAAGAGCAAGACGGTCGCTGGATTTTGGAGACGGCCTCCTATCAAAATAATACTACATTTGTACAAGCAAACATGAAAATTTATGGATAAAGAGCAGGCACTCAAGGAGACGAATGAAATTTTCGTCGATATGTTTGATGATGAAGATATTGTACTTAGTTACGAGACTACCGCTGAAGATGTGGAAGAATGGGATTCTTTGACGCATATTCAATTGGTGGTTGCGATTGAAAAACACTTTAAAGTACGCTTTACCTCCAAGGAAATCCAGAGCTGGCAGAACGTTGGAGAAATGCTGGACTGTATTTTGACAAAATAAGATGCTTTTTAAGGCAGGAGATAGCTACGAACATCAGTTTTTGGTCAGCGAGGAACTGTATAGCGGCTTCATTCACTTGTTTGAAGATCGGAATCCGCTGCATACCAACGAGGATTTTGCCCAGGGAAAGGGTTTTGAATCCAGGGTCATGCACGGAAATATCCTCAATGGTTTCCTGTCCTATTTCATTGGAGAATGTCTTCCAACAAAGGATGTCATTATCCACACACAAGAAATTCAGTATAAAAAACCGGTCTATTTGGGAGATCAGTTGGATTTTTCTGCAACGGTGCAGGATTACTACGAATCTGTTCAGGCAGTCGTTTTTAAATATCAATTTAAGCGGGAAGGAGTTGTGTTGGCCAAAGGAAAGATACAAATCGGTTTGATATGAAAGTTTTGATTACCGGTGGCGCTTCAGGACTGGGAGAAGCTTTGAGTCGGTCCTTGTCTTCAGAGCAGGATTTACAGGTGTATGCCACTTATTGTCATTCGGAAGAAAAAGCCAAAAAAATAGCATCTGAGTTTTCAAATTTGACAATGATCAAGTGCGACTTTGGAAATGCGGATGAGCTGTCATCGCTTTGTGAGCAGATTTCTGAATGGGACATTGATGTGCTGATCCACAACGCATATTCGGGTACTTTTCTGGGAAAACATTTTCATAAGACGGATATAAACCAATTTCAGGAAGAGTTTCAACGAAACGTTCTTCCGGTACTTCAGTTGACCCAGGCAGCGATTACTCACTTCCGAAAGAAAAAATTCGGAAAGATCATCAATGTGTTGAGTGCAGCTTTGGTTGGAAATCCGCCAATTGGATCAGCTATGTATGTGGCCAATAAAGCTTATTTACAGAAAATGACCCAGCTATGGGCCACGGAAAATGCTCGTTTCAATATTAGCTCCAACAGCATTTCACCGGCTTTTATGCGGACCAATTTCACCGATTTTATGGATGAACGGATGGTTGAGCAGATTGAGCAGGGACACCCACTGAAAAAATTACTTGAGCCAAAGGAAGTTGCTCCGGCGGTACTTTATTTTGTACGAGCCAGCCAACAGGTGAACGGGACAGATTTACTTATTAACGCTGGAAGCAGTATTCGTTAGTTTGTATGGTTTTTAATTCATTTGATTTTGCCATTTTCTTTTCCATCTTCTTTCTGGGATACTGGTTGGTGTTCAATCGAAAGACGATTTGGCAAAATAGTTTTTTGTTGATAGCGTGTTATGTTTTTTATGCTTCAGCCGACTACCGTTTCCTGCTATTTTTGCTTGGGGTAAGTACCCTAAACTATTGGATTGGAATTCAATTGGTCAAATCCAAATGGGCCAAGTGGTTCTTTCGTCTGGGGATGCTTCAGGGAATCCTGAGCCTTTTCCTGTTTAAGTACCTGGATTTCTTTATTCAATTTCTTTCAAAATTGATTGGGGCATTTGGCCTGCATGCCGAGTGGAGCACACTACAACTGATCGCTCCGGTCGGAATTAGTTTTTTCACCTTTCGAATGTTGAGTTACCTGATCGATATACGAAACGAAAAAACTGAACCATGTCGGAATCCGATCGTTTTCTTTTCCTACGTGGCCTTTTTTCCGAGCTTGCTTTCCGGTCCAATTGATAAGGCGCAACTATTGATCCCTCAACTGGAAAAACAGCGCAATTTCGATTATGAAATGGCTGTGGACGGACTGCGTCAGTTTTTGTGGGGATTGTTCAAGAAAGTGCTGGTAGCTGATGGCTGCGTGGCGTTTACGAACCTCTATTTTGATGGCTTTGAAGATTATGGAGCCAGTACCTTACTGTTGGGAGCCGTCTTGTACACTTTTCAGATATACGCTGATTTTTCAGGATATTCGGATATGGCCATTGGTATTTCGAAAGTGATGGGATTAAGAATTACCAAAAACTTTGACTTTCCTTTTTTCGCACAAAATATTGCAGAGTTTTGGAGAAGATGGCACATCTCGCTGACGAGTTGGTTGACCGAATACGTGTTTACCCCGTTGAGCATCCAGTTCCGTGATTGGGGGAATAACGGCTTGATTTTGGCCATTCTGGTCAATTTCCTATTGGTCGGAATGTGGCACGGAGCCAACTGGACCTTTGTACTTTTCGGTTTGTTGCATGGACTTTACTATATCCCCTTGATTCTGACTGGAAAAATGAACAAACGCAAGAAGCTCTCCAAGGATAAGCGATGGCCTACCGCAAAGGAACTGATGAATATGTCATTGACATTTATCCTGTTCATGGTTAGTATGATCCTGTTTAAATCACCTGATTTGGAGGCTGCCTGGGGATATTTCACCGGAATTTTTGACAAGAGCTTGTTGGGGATGCCCGCAATTCCAATCAGTCGCTTTATGCTCATAGTAGTTGTGGCAGGTATTTTTGTCATGCTTTTTGTGGAGTGGCTGCAGCGAAAAAAGGATCACGGACTGGTTCTTTCCGGAGTAAAGAACTCTTTTGTGCGTCTAGCGATCTACTATGGACTGGTTTACCTGATCATACGTTATGGTAGCTGGGACAATAATCAGTTTATTTATTTTCAATTCTAAGGCCATGAAGAAGTTTTTAATGAAGTTATTTTGGCTCCTTCCGATCATGCTCTTTGTGGTGTTTGTGAATTGGAAACAAGACCCAGCCAATCTTTTCAGAAGTGAGGAGTATATTGGAAAAATAGCATCAATTACCTTATCTGGAAAACAGGCCACAGAAGTCACAAATTTTGATGAACGGAACTACCTTCGGAAAATGATATCATCATTACCTGTCAAGCCCAAAACGATTGTGGTGGGAGCGAGTAGGAGCCTGATGATCGATCAGGGTATGGGAGGGGATTCGAGCCTGTATAATGCCAGTTTGAGTGGTGGTTCCCTGGAGGAGATTCTGGCAGCCTACTACCTGTTCCGGCAGGCAGAAGTGAAACCAGAACGTGTGATTATTTCGGTAGATCCCTGGCTGTTGAACGACCATTATGATAGTGATCTTTGGAAAGAACTGGAACCGGAGTATTTGTCTTGTTTGGAGATGATCGGGGCGAAGGAGTACGTTTATGAGCCTGTTAATGAATGGTCCTCAAGTGTTTATTGGGAGCTTATTTCGTTGTCCTATTTTCAAGAATCTATTCAGCGTTTTGTCCGTGGAGACACGAAAGACATCGTCAGTACAGAACAACAATTTAACGATGGGGCAACCAAACGTTGCGACGGTTCCTATATGTATCCGATCGGGTATCGGGGAAGAAGTCCGGAAATGGTTCTTCGAAATGCCGAAAGTGAAATTGCCGTAAAAGATGTGAAAGGTTTCGAAGATTTTAAAGTGCTGTCAAAGAAACGGAAGGTCATTTTTCAGAAACTGGTGAGTTATATGGCTTCTGAAGGAGCTGATGTGGTGCTACTTTTTACTCCTTATCATCCGATCACCTACGATTATTTCAAACGAACTCCGAGGTATCAGGTCGTTTTTCAGGCCGACACCTACTTTAGAAAATTGGGAAAAGAACTTCCAGGCGTACGTTGTTCAGGAAGTTATGATCCGGAATATTATCATTTCGATAACACCAATTTCTACGATGGGGTCCACTGCGACTATGAAGCCGTAGGCCTGATCATGGAGCAATTGGTGCAGGAGGGGAAGAAACCTTAATTATTTGCGGCGAAAGGAATTCAACACGGTTTTAAAATCTTTCCCAAAGAACAGGAGAAAGACAATTCCAAAAACGACTATCGGAAGCATGTTAATCAGGTAGAACCAACGTTTGTCCAACTGGGTGCCCAGCCAGTAACTGACCAAAATAGAAGCAAATACGATGATCGCCAATACATGGTTTTTTCCGAGTTGATAGTATTCGGCATGAAAGACCTTTTGCTGTTTCCCGAACCAGTAGGAAGCAATTGAAATAGTGAATTTGATAATGATGGCTGAGGCACAAACACCAATGATTCCCCAGATGGGAATGAGCGCAAAGTTCGCGGAGATTCCGATGATGAATCCGATAAGCGTGATGACCGGGAGTAGCTTCGTTTTATTGAAGAACATCAAAGGAATCGAATAGAGCATGTAATACATGTGAACAAGCCACATGACTATCAGGAAATTCACAAAATTCAGGATATTCAGATAGTCCGGATTCGTGACAATGAACTCGGTAACGGGGGCAATCAATGCGATTTCGGAAACGACTACAAAGACGACAATGATGTGGAAAAGCTTCAACAGATTCGCGATGGCAGATTCATTTTTGTATCCGCTTTCATCTTCAGACATGAGTTTGTATACCCGTGGACCAATCGCATTGTAAACAGCATAGGTGAAAACCGAGCAGAGGGAAGCCAGCTGAAAGGCGAAGTTATACTGTCCCAATTCATCCAGGCTAAATTCCCGTTCCATGATCCATTTGTTCAGGTTTGAATTGGCAAAGAGTAGAAGGAAATATGGGACGAAAGGGAGTCCATAGTTTAGTAGTGGTTTGAGGGATTTAAACCTGAAAATAATTGGTTTTTTCCAGTAAAAGAAGAAGAGATAAATACAGGTCATCAGACACATTCCGACTGCTTTTCCGAGGATATTTCCATAGGCTCCCATGCCTAGATAGACTACACCAATCAGTACTCCAGAGACGATAGCCAATAGGGACATAATCGATAATAAAGCATACATTTTAACATTTTCTTCGTTCCGATAGTAAGCTAGCATGATCAGATAAAGAACTGTTGGTACTGCTTCAAAGAAACTTGGAAGTCCGTAGTCGAAAAAGTGAAAGCGGTCATTTTTAAAAAGGAGCTGAAGCCCGAAATCACCAAAGAGCAGAAGGACTAAGAAAATGATCACCGCAAGGAGCAGAATGAAAATAATCCCGGTCGAATAGAGCGCATGAAGGAGTTTTCGTTTTTTATAGTATCTGAAATAAAAACGAGAAAGGGCAGCGTCCATTCCCAGGATCATGAAAACACCAATAAAGCTTTGAAAGATGGAAGAAACAGAGAGTAATCCGTATTCTTCTGTGGAGAGGTATTCCGTGAGCAGAGGCACCATCACGAAGTTTGCCGCAGCTGGCATGAACCCCAGTATGGTGTACAGGGCTGAACTTTTAATGACGCTCTTGATCTGGCTCATGAAAAAAATTTAATCTGCGTGTTGAAGCGCCTCTTTTAATCGCTCGATCGCTTTCCCGTCAATGCGGTACATATACTTGTCGATCATGAGCTGAAGTTGCTCTTTTCTTTTTTCAAAAGCCTCAAAATTAATATCTTCTTTGGAAAAGCGATGAAAATCTAAGGATTGAACCAATCCCCATTGCTGGCTATCTGCTGCAAATTCGGAAAAATCCCAGATCTTGAACAGGATACATTTGTTGAGGAAGATCGCTGGAATGAGCAGAGTAGAGGTAGAACCGAAGATGCCGCTGGCTTCCCGAATTAGTTTGGGTGTATCCGCATCCTCAAAATGAACAATGTTCTCGTCCTGCAGGTAAAAGTCGTTTCCGTAGCTGTACGGGTGTAATTTGATATACAATTTTTTTCCTTTGGATCGGGCAAAATCATTCAGCTTGCGTTGAAATTCGATGACTTCTTCCTGCTTGAAAAAACCTTCTGCATTCGGATCATTCATGTAGGCCAGGGGTTCATCAATTAGCAAATAGTATTGCCCAATGTCTTGGGCTGGCTCCTGGAAAAAATCGTCCAGGAACGGATTTCCCAATTCGATAAAATCTGAATCCTTTGCACCGTCTCGTTCTTTAAACAAACCGGCATTTTCTTTCGTGAATACCAGATATTTGTGAGGTCTGGTCGCTTCAGAAGCCAATGATTTTAGCAGTAATTGTAAGTTTTCTCCATGAACTTTTTTTCCGATCAGGAAACGCAGAAAAAAGAAATAAGGATTCAAATTATTCCAGCGCATCGCACGGAGTAGAAAGAATAGAAAATGCCATTGCTGTTTTTTATTGAGGGCACTTTGCCATTTTTTTCCCTGCTCCCGCAAGTGGCTCATTTCCTTTTGATTGTTTTCCAGGTAAAAGCTAAAAGGATGAAGAATTCCGTGCTGAAGAATGTATGTTTTGATCCTTCGATGTCGACAGGCCTGATTAAGTGCCATCGCATTAGAACGAGTAATACTCATGAAAATAACCCTGTCCGGTTGGATGTCGTCGAGCAGTTGATAAGGACTTTTGTAATCCATCCAGTAATATCTTGGAAGGTCTACAAGACTTTGTTCTTCATCTGCTCGTTCCAGATGATCTAAATACACAAAATCGAAGTCCTTCTTTAGTTTTTCAAAGGGCTCAATCCATCCTTTTCGATGATAGCCCCAGACTAATAAGATCTTCGCTTTGTCAGATCCCATAGGTAGAATTGAGCAGGATGCGTCTTCCAGCCTTTAAGGGAGATCCGTTATGAATTCCACGGAAGTCTCCAATGATGAGTGTTCCTGCCTTGCCGGTACAGACGGTTGGTTCCAGTTTGATCTTTTTGGACAATGCTCTCATTTCCTGTGGGTGGTAGTGTCCATAGGCACCGTCCTGACCATCGCGTTCGTATTCAAAGTTCTTTCGATACTTCCAGGGTTCATCTTTATGAGTTCCTTTGTAATAGACAAAAGGTGCATTTTCGGGGCCTACGTCTGTCAGGTACAAGAAAAATTTGAAGCGAAGGCGCCAATCATCTATGTGTGGGATGTCCGCTTGCTGAAATTCATTCACGTTATCTCTTAATTCAGCCTCACGTCGATAGGAATAGGCTTTGGGGTCCACGTATGCTTTGGCTATTTCATCGAACATGGGATTGTGAAAGAAGATATTGGTGGACTCTACATAATCGTTCAAATCACCAATCCTGATCAGTTTTTCGTGATTGTATTGATGCATGCCGTCAAAAGTTCCTTCTTTGATTTGATTGAAGGCAACATCCAGATCCTTGATGAGTCGATCACACTCTTCTTTAGGCATAAAATTCTCAACGATGCAAATTCCATCCTTGTCAACTGTTTGGAGGATTTTGCGGTATTCCGGATTTGGATGGTCCAGGTTTTGTTTCAGACTTTTGATCTGTCTGGAACGCTGTATTTCGTAGTACAGTCTTGTCCGTTTAAATCGCTTGATGATCGATTGAAAAAAAGCTCTCATTTTTTTGCTTTTGTTACGAGCAAAAATAGAGATTTAATGCCAATAATAGAAATTGAATGGAGGGGATGAACAAAAGAAATATTCCGATGAATAATGGCCTTGTTTCTGCGAAAGTCAGTGCTTGTCAGAAGATGGTTCTTTCAAATCCGAGTCGCCCCTGTTGGATGTTTGACCAATTAAAATAGATTCATTAAGAATTTAACAGCGCTTCTTTTAATCGTTCCGTGGCTTTTCCGTCAATTCGATACATGTATTTCTGGATCATCTTTTGAAGGTTTTCTTCCTTCTTTTCAATGTCTTCGAAACAAATGTCTTCCGGAGAAAAGTGTTCGAAATCGACTTGTTGGGTCAGTCCCCATCGGGCACAATCAGCTTCAAAATCGGAGAGGTCCCATATTTTAAACTGGACGCATCTGTTGTTGAAGACGGCAGGAATTAGTAGGGTCGAGCTGGTTCCAAAAACACCTTCTGCGCCATTGATTAGTTCCGGAATATTAGCTTCTTCCAGGTACTCAATATTTTCGTGCTGAAAGTAAAAATCGTTCCCAAAGCTGTATGGGTGGAGTTTTACGATCAGTTTTTTCCCTTTCTTGAGGGCAAAATCATTCAATTTCTTCTGGAAGTTAATGACCTGATCACGGGTGAAGATGCGGTCGAAATCATGCTCCTTGTTGTAGGCGATCGGTTCGTCAATCAGCAGGTAATAGCTTCCCGCTTTTTCGATTTTTTTTCCAAAAAAATCATCGAGGAAAGGATTTCCTATTTCCAGGAAGTCATCTTCCCGCGCTCCGTTCCGTTCTACAAAAAGTTCCCCGTTCGACCGTGTGAATACGAGGTATTTGTAAGGGATCAAAAAGCGTGAATTCAATGACTTGACAAAACGTTGGAATTGAGGTCCATACTTGCGTTTATTCCAGAGAAACTTGAAGAAAAATGGGAGTGCTGCAGGAAAGTCCCATCGCACGGTTCTTAGCAGGAAAAACATGAGTTTCCATTTTTGCTCTTTACTCAACGGATCATTTCCATTTTCGCCATTTTTTTCAAAAGTGGCAATCTGACGATTGTTATCTTCGACATAACGCTGAAAGCTATACATCAAGCCGTGCTGTAATTGAAAGCTTTTGATTTTCCGATGTTTGCAAGCCATGTTCAGGGCAATGGAGTTGACCCGATCAATTCCCATAAAGACCACCCGCTGCGGGCGGATAGCATCGAGTAGTTGGTAAGGACTTTTATAATCCAGCCAGTAGTACGTTTTGCAATCGCTTAGATTCACTTCATTCGCTGGTTTTTCAAGATGAAAAAGGTAAACGAATTCAATGTGTTCTTTCAATTTTTCGAAGGGTTCTATCCATCCCTTTCGATGGTATCCCCAGACGAGCAATACTCTCGGTTTGGAAGCTATGTCATGTTGCTCACTCATTCCCGTCTTTTGAAAGAAAGGAGAGTGACATGGCAGTACCTCGTTCTACGTCCTGATTGCATGTCTGACCGAGAATTTCCTGATAATATTTTGGATGGAGTCCGAAGCCGGGACGGATCGATCTCAGATTTTTTTCAGTAAATACTTCTCCTTTACAAATGTCTTCTACCACGTATAGTGACCGGGAAAAAGCCTTCCCGTTTTGCTGTTTTTCCGTCAGTTGATAACTGATTTTTCCTACGGCAGCTTCTGCTTCGCGAACAGCACGGACCATTTCTGAAAACTCTTGTTCGGTCATCGAAAACGAGGCATCCGGACCTCCAATGGAGCGATCCAGGATAAAGTGTTTTTCAATGATTTTGGCTCCCAGACTTACGGCGACTACCGGAACGGTACTTCCCATCGTGTGGTCCGAAAGTCCGGCAATTACCTGATATCTTTCAGCTAAATCTGGAATCATGGCCATGTTGGCTTCTTCAATAGGAGCCGGATAGCTGGAGGTACATTTGAGTAAGGCAATCTGATCATTTCCCATTCTTTTACAGGCATCCAGGGCCAATTCAATGTCTTCTGTTCCAGCGATACCAGTGGAAAGAATGATGGGTTTTCCCTTGGAGGCTACATATTCGATCAATGGGATATCTGTGATCTCGAAAGATGCTATTTTATATGCTGGTACGTTCAGTTTTTCCAAAAAATCAACCGCAGTAGGATCAAAGGGAGAGGAAAAACAGATCAAGCCCTCTTCCCGCGCAGTCTCTATAAGTGTTGGATGCCATTCCCAGGGAGTGTAGGCCTGTTGATAAAGCTCATAAAAGCGCATTCCATCCCAAATGGAACCAGCTTTCAACTTGAAATCATCTTTATCACAATCGATCGTCAGGGTATCTGCCGTATAGGTCTGTAATTTGATCGCATCTGCACCAGCGCGTTTGGCTGCGCGAATTGTTTCGATTGCCGTTTCCAGTTTGCCATTATGATTGGCAGAAAGCTCCGCGATAATAAAACAGGGAGAATTTCTGTCGATTTCAAAATGATCTATTTTCATTTGTTGTTTTTAGTTGAAATGAGCGTCCTGACCAAAATTAGGTATTTTATCCCGGAATCTAAGGACCCTGACGAAACCATCTTTCACCCGGACAAGTGGGGTTTCACCATTCAGAATAATTTCTCCTGGAGTTCCAGTTTCAGAGTCTATTTCTTCCCTGACCTCACAAACTTCATCAATGATGACTTTGTTCCCTTCATAAAAGGTGAATGCACCTGGGTAGGGATGACTTTGTGCCCGAACCCAATTGACAACCTCCTGGGCGCTTTTATCCCAGTTGATTTGTCCGTCTTCCGGAGTGCGTTTTCCAAAGTAGCTGGCCTGACTTTCGTCCTGTTCTATTCTGGGGAGTTCTTCTCCGAGGCTGATCTTTTTCAAAATTCCCAAAACAATTTCAGGGTATCGAAGGGCGAAAATGTCGAGAATATCTGCTCCGGTATGTTTGGGAAGAATCTCTATTTTTTCCTGATGTACAATATCTCCGGTATCGCAGGCGGCCTCAATATGATGGACCGTAATTCCGGTATATTTTTCTCCCTGAATGATTGCCCATACATGAGGAGTTCTGCCTCTGAATTTAGGAAGGAGCGAGCCATGAATGTTCAGTGCAGCAATTTTCGGGAGTCGAATCAAGTCCTCTTCGATCAGATACAGGTAGTTGATGGAGAACAACAGGTCGATCTCACTTTGCCCGGTGATTTTGCGATGGTCACTTTTTCGGGGATTTCCTACAAAACAGGAAATCTGCATTTGTTCACAAAACTGAATAATCTCAGTCGATGATTTATTCGTCAGTACAAAACGAACATCAAAATGACGGGTTATTTCCGTTAGGCAGTGGAGGCCTAAGCCACCGCTTACCAGCAATCCAATTTTTAATCCTGCTTTCTGTTTCAGTTCCATGGTTCCTAACTTAAGCAATGAGTTCTTCCAGTTTTTTGATCAAACGCTGACCTGAATATCCATCAATCAATTTGTGAGGCTTCCCTTTCAAAGGAATTTTTTGAAGAACTTCTCTTATTCGCGCTTCTTGAAAGTTTCCTAAATCTTCGATGGCACCTAGTTCCAGATAACCCTTTTGAATATCAGACTGATTATTTATGTAGCTACCACTCAGACAGTGACAACGACAGGCGATGGCTTCATGCAGAATCCCACTCGAAGGAACCAGCGCATATTCACAATCCATCATTAATTCTGACATTTTTTGTTCCTCAAGAGCCTGATGAATCTGAACTCTTTGATGATCGTCGGCAATAGACTGGATCAATTGTTCGTTGGCCTGATAGGAGGCCCCCAATACCACGTGAATTTTTTGAAAAAACCGACACTCTAACGCAATTTGAAGGCATTGCTGCGTCAGATTCTTTGGGTCTGCTCCACCGAAGCAGATCATTAAATTACCTGGAGTTTTAGTGATTTTGTCACGTTTGGCAAGATCTAGAAACGAAGGTCTTAAAAGTACGTAGTCAATTCCAAGTGCAAAACGTGTGTCATGACCTGTTTGGTAAAGCGTTTTACTTATTTTTGGTGCTGTGTTGATAATCAAGTCAGCAGTATAGAACCCCTCGTGGAAGTCATCAATATAGACAATTCTGGCATTCAGGTAACGGACTTTTTGCCGGATGCTTTCTCCAAATTGGTAGCCATCAAAAATAACGATCTGCTGTTCGCTTATTAGTGATAGGAATGACTCTTCATCCTGAATCTGCGTAAGCCGAAAGTATTGTTCTATGATTTTAACATAGGAAGGAGGGAGGTCTCGGATGACAAAATGAACCTTAAACTTCGGTTGGATGGCGTGCGCCAAACTGATGCATCTAACCAAATGACCATGGCCGATCTGGTGATTGGCATCTACGCGGATAATTATTTCATCGTGCTTTTTCAATGGAAACCATGTTGCACTGAATCCCTTTTGGGGATCTGTTAATACTTGAGAGACTATCCTTTTTTCTTCATCAGAAACCAGGTGATGTCATCCTGAGGAAAGGCCGGATCGCGGCGATATGCAAAGCCATAGTCAATGAGTTCAACGTCCTGATATCGATCCATGAATTCCCCGGCGAAGTCGCGTTTGAAAAGCCGGTCACTGTGGCCACGGTAAGGAATGGTTACAGGAGCCGGGTTGTAATACTCCGCAATCAGGATGTACTTTTCACTGCTATTGTAGAGCTTTTCGTAAACATTTGGGAGCATGTCCGGATTGATATGGATAAGTACACCTTTGATCATGCTTAGTTGAGCACTCATCTCTTTGGGAGTATCATAAATACTACCGTGAAAAACGTTGGCAGAACCAATGACTTCTTTCAGTTCTTCGGCCGCTTTTTCGTTGATCTCGATGCCTTTCATTGCAATCCCCGGGTAAAGTAATTTCAAGGCTTTCAGATTCATCCCGATATTCGCTCCAAATTCAATGCAGGAGTCAATTCTTCCTGCCTGATTCAGGGCCTTTGTAAAAAAGTTTAGGTTGGAAGCAAGGAGTTGATCCCCCTGGTTTCGTCCGATGTAATCATCTCCAAATGACTCGGCCCAAAATTTTTCCTGTTCGGTTTGATAGGTACTCATGATTCAGTTATTATCTCGTTTTTGTAATTTGAATTTCAGTTCGGCGATCTGCCAGTCGGAGGGTTCGTCAATATCCTGAACATCCAGTTGGGAGAGGATAATGTGCCCCTTTTTCGAATCGAGGATCGAATGTACTTCTTTTTTTTGGTTTATCCAATACCATTGTCCGGCATCGTGATAAACAGTTTCAGTGTCCTGAGAACGTTTGTCCGCATGTTCTTCCGAAATGAGGCAAGAGTTCCCTTTATCGTCCAGATAGATTCCTCTCCAAATGGGGTAGCTGAAGGCCACAATAGGAAAAACTGTATCGTAACGATCTGTGGAGATCATTTCAAAACCCTGCTTCAAGTCCTCCATTTTTGTCAGGGGAGAAGTTGGGTAAATACAACAAAGATGTTCGAAGTGCTTTCCTTTTTCTGCATATTCCCTGACAACTTCATGGATAACGTCCATGGTTGTTGCATGGTCATCCGAATTTTTTGGGCTTCTTAGAAAGGGGACCTCGGCCCCATAGGCACGTGCCAACTCGGCAATTTTTTCGTCGTCGGTGGAAACCATCACTGTATCGAAGAGATCTGATTTCAGGGCTGTCTCGATGGAGTAGGAGATAATAGGCTTTCCCAAAAAATCTCGAATGTTTTTTCCTGGAATTCGTTTGCTCCCTCCACGGGCCGGTATGATTGCCAGTTTAGCCATGGTAGAAAGTTAGAATTCGTTCGATGACATATTGCTGTTCTTCGTCTGAAAGACCTGGATACATTGGGAGACTGATGCAATGCTGGTAATATTTTTCAGCTTTGGGAAAATCTCCAGATTTCCAACCCTTTTTTTGGTAATAGGGCATGAGGTGCGCAGGGATATAGTGGATTTGCGCAAAAATCCCATGCTCTCTCAGATAGTCATAAAGTTCTCTTCGTCGTTCCACTTCGATCACATATAAGTGGTAAGCATGTCCTTCTACCACCCCTGATTGACCTTTTAGAAAGTCTTTTCCGTCAAATGCGTTCGCATACTTCTGAGCAATGTCCGTTCGTCGTTCAATTCCAGCATCGGCTTTTTGAAGTTGGGTACAACCCAAAGCGGCCTGAATATCGGTTAGTCGATAGTTGTATCCCAAATGTTGCATTTCCATGTACCAGTTCGGATAATCTTCAAATCCAGAAGCTCCATTGGCGAGTTCTACGGAATTTTCGTACAGGTCTGCGTTCCGGGTGATCCCATGTGTTCTTAGCGTGATGAGTTTCTCGTAAAGCACTTTATCATTGGTGGTAATCATTCCCCCCTCACCACAGGCAATGTGTTTCACCGGGTGAAAAGAGAAAACACTTAAATCAGCAAATGCACCGTTTCCGGATCGCTGTTCTCGGCCAGAGTCATCTTTGAAATAGGCCCCGGGAGCGTGACAGGCATCTTCCATGATCCAAAGTCCATATTGATCTGCCAGTTTTCGTAAGCGTTCCAGCTGCACTGGGTTTCCTGCAAAATCTACCGGGATGATTCCGGTGAAAGTTCCTTTTTCAGCCTCACGGAGTTCTTTTTCGACCAGGTCCAGATCAATGAGATAGCCTTGCTCGTCAATGTCTATGAAATGAGCATCTGCTCCACAGTATTCGATGCAGTTGGCAGACGCAGCAAAGGTAATGGGAGTTGTGAGCACCCGTTGTCCTTCTTTCAGTCCAAGTGCCAGTGCTCCTAAATGTAACGCGGCGGTACCATTCGCTACTGCGACGGCATATTTGCATTGTACATATTCGGCAAAAGCCTGTTCGAATTCGGCAATTTTAGGCCCCTGCGTTAAGAAGTCTGATTGCAGGGCCTGTACCACTGCTTCGATGTCTGTATCATCGATGTGTTGACGACCGTATGGGATGATTTTCTTAGACATTGAAATCGGGATCCACGTGTTGTTTGATCAGTTGTCTCAGACTTTCAACACTTTCCCATGATTCATTTTTGTCGGATGAATAGCTGAAGCCCTCCTGTACTTTTTTCGCATTGAAATGATCAATGTATTCCTGAAGATTCCAATTGGTTACCTGTGGCAGGATAACATAGTAGTTTCCGAGATCATACGTGGTAAAAGAGTCAGAAGGAGTGATCATTTCTTCATGGATTTTCTCTCCCGGTCTGATTCCGACAATCTGATGTTCACATTCGGGTCCAATCGCCTCGGCGACATCTGTAATTTTGTATGAAGGAATTTTTGGAACAAAAAGTTCACCTCCCCAGGCATGGTTCATGGCATGAAGGACCATTTCAACGCCCTGATCCAGTGAAATGTTGAAGCGAGTCATGTTCGGATCCGTAATGGGCAATACACCTTCTTTCTTTTTCTTAAGGAAGAAAGGAATCACGGAACCGTTGGACCCCATTACGTTTCCGTAACGAACTACGGAAAACCTGAGTTCACGACTTCCTTTGATTTTGTTGGCTGCTACGAATAACTTGTCGGAAGTTAGTTTTGTCGCACCATAAAGGTTAATTGGTGCGCAAGCTTTGTCTGTTGATAGGGCGACTACCCGGCTGACGCTTGTCGTTTCCAGACAGGCCTTTACAACATTCTCGGCTCCTCCAATGTTTGTCTTGACACACTCATCCGGGTTATATTCCGCGATGTGCACGTGTTTCATGGCTGCCGCATGGATGACATAGTCAATGCCAAAGAGCGCCCTTTTGAGGCGTTCGTAATCCCGGACGTCTCCAATGAAATATCTGATTGCCGGGTACCTGGACTCAGGAAATTCCTGGGCCATTTGAAATTGCTTTTGCTCATCTCTAGAGAAAATGACCAGACGCTTGACATCCGGGTAATCTCTCAAAATGGTTTTTACCAGTGCTTTTCCCAGTGATCCGGTTCCTCCGGTAATTAAAATCGATTTATGATTCAATGACATCCGACGTTATTTTTTCTTTTTTGATTCGATCCAGTCTCTTTTTCTCCTTTTTCCGATCTATTTGCGTCACCCGAACATAGCCGAGAATCAGCAGGAAGGTAGATAGGATAGGGAGCTTATAGCGGGCCAGGGCGCCGTAATTATAGCTGTTCATCCCTACGGCCACACCAAAAATAATACAAAAAATGAGTGCCCCAAAGAGATATTCATTCCGATATATGAGTGAGAAGAAGTCCCGCCTGGAATGCCAGAATATCTGGAGCACCAGGAAGAGGAAGACGAATCCTTCTATACTATTGAGTAACATGAAGGGGTTCCTGACTTCCCAGGGAAAAGGTTGAAAGAGCGTTGCTGAAAGTGCTTTTGGCGCGACTCTTAAAATCCCAACTGGCGTATATTCAATCTCTCCAAGTTCGTAATAGGATCCCCCAAGACTTCGGTGCCATTTCTGGAATCCCTTGGCCCTCGTCTCGATTACTTCCGTGTTATACTTGTCACTGGAATCAATCAAAAGGGTAGAAAGCAGGAATCCACTGGCAAACACCGCTCCCATGATGATAGGTGCGGTGGCCAGACGAATCATTTGCGAGTTTACCTTTCTGGAAAAGTTCAGATACGCAGTAACGATCACCCAGGGAATCAGACAGATAATGATGTATGCTTTCAGGGTATAGATGATGTATGCCATGGCCAGCATGACAGCAATATTCCAGACCTTACTTGACTTGGTGTACATCAGTTTATACAGTGTATATATAAAAATTGAACTGGCGAAAAGGGTATAGTTATCCTTTAGAATTCCTCCTCCCCAGAAGGCTGTGGAAGGAATTAAAAAGGCGATGGCAAAGGCCCATTTGGGTTTGTCATTGAGGATCAGGTTGGATAATTTGAAAAGCTGGTAAGATCCGATGAAGGATATAAAGGACATGAAATAAGTTGCCCCAATGTATGAATTGGACGTAAATATGGCAAAGATAGAGGTGATTCTCGCCATGAACCATCCCTCTTTGTCGAAGGAGAAGTAACATTTTTTAATAACGATCATCAGGTCTGAATCGAGGTTCTGAATGCTATCGAAACTGGTGAATAGCAGTCGGACATAGGTCATCGGACTCCTCGAAAAGGTTTCTGACAACTTGATGGCATCGTAGTAATATCGGAAGGTATCCCCGAAGTGGTAATAGTAGATGTAAACTAAAGCAAAACCGAGTCCTCCAAAGGCCTTGATCAGGTAACCCCGGATCATGTATTTCGAGTAAGGGTTTTTACTGAAATTGGCGTACAGAAAAACCATGCCACAGGTAACCGCCGTGAAGATGGTCCATAATATCCAATCGATGGGTCGGGGTTGCCACATGCTTTAGTAGGCCTTAGCTCTGAATTATTTTTTTCAGTCCTTCTTCCAGGCTGATCCAGTCACGGTTCAGCAATTTTTTCATTTTGGAAGCGTCTGGTTGACGTCGGGTCATGTCCCCTTCTTCCAAAGGCGGAAGGTACACGATGTTTGAACTGGAGTTTGTCAACTTCAGAATAAGTTCTGCCAATTCTTTGATTGAAACGATTTCCTCATTCCCGATATTGTACACCTCGTTGGCCGACTCTGGCTCATTCAAGGTGTTCAGACAGGCTTCTATGTTGTCATCGATGAAGCAAAATGTTCTGGTTTGACTTCCGTCTCCATAGATGGTGATGTCATCCCCGTTTATAGCTGCGGTTAGAAATCGTGAGACAACAAAATCAGGACTTTGTTTCGGGCCGTAGGTATTGAAAAAACGGAAGATCGTGTATTCCAGTCCATAAGCTTGATAATATGATCGGAAATATGATTCACCCACATTTTTGACAACCGCATAAGGGAGTCTCGAATTTAAGGGGGTGGTTTCTTCATTTTGAGGAAGATGAACAGGTTCTCCGTAAACTTCGGAAGAAGAGCTGTAGAAAACTCTTTTTATTCCATGTTGTCTGGACAATTCAAGGATATTTCTGATCCCCTGAATATCATCTAGAACCATAATGGGATTGTCCAGGGTTCTCTTCACTCCGACCACTGCGGCATAATGAAAGACATAGTCAAATTGATATTGATCGAAGATCGGGGCTATGTCATCCAGACAATTGACGTCGCACCGATAAAAGTGACAACGGTCATGGATCGGAATATTTCCCCTTTTCCCGGTCAGAAAGTTATCGACCAATACGACGGTATTGCTTTCATCTTCCAATAATTTTTCGGCAGTTGAACTTGGTATGAATCCGGCACCTCCGGTGATTAAAAAGTTCATGGTCAAATAGTCTATTTAGTTGTTTTCATTCAGATATTGTTCCCATTTCCATGCAGAAGCCATCATACTCCGAAGATTGTGTTTTGGCTTCCATTGCAGTGCTGCATACGAGAGCGAAGTATCAGAGTAAATACTGACTACATCTCCCGCTCTTCTCGGGCCTAGCGTGTAGTTCAGTTGAAGTCCACTGACCTCTTCAAAGGCTTGTATGGCTTCCAGAACACTGACTCCCGAGCCTGTTCCCAGGTTGAAAATGGAATGATTCTTTTTCATTTTGCCCTCAAATATACAGCTTAAGGCTTGAATATGAGCGTTTGCAACGTCCGAAACGTGAATATAATCCCGGATGCAGGAACCGTCTCTGGTTGGATAATCAGTTCCATAAACAGTCATTCTCGGAATGATGCCCATAGCTGTTTTCGTAATGACTGGAACCAGGCTGGTCGGTGGATTGATTGGATCTTCCCCGATGAGACCACTTTCATGGGCTCCGACAGGATTAAAGTAACGAAGTGAAATACAGTTGAAGTCCTTGTGAGCTAGGCAAAAATCTTCCAGGAATTGTTCTCCAACCTGTTTCGTGTAGGCGTATGGTGATTCGGCCTGATTTAATGTGGTTTGCTCAGAAACGGGAAGTGATTCAATGTTCCCGTATACCGAGCATGAAGATGAAAAGATGAAACTCCGAACCCCGAATTCGTAAGCCAATTCACTGAGGTTGAAGAGCGAATTCAGATTGTTTCGGTAGTATTTCAATGGTTTTTCAGTTGACTCCGGAACTGACTTGAAGGCCGCGAAGTGAATAATTCCTGCGATCTCGCCTAGTTCCTGAAATGTGTCCCTCAAAGCAGCTTTGTCGCAGAGGTCTAGTTCTATGGTTGTGAAACGCTGATCAGAAATGTTTCGAATTCGTTCGTAGGTTTTCGGAGAGGAGTTGGAAAAATTATCGATTGAAATGACTTCATAATCCGTTTGTTCTAACAGTTCGATAAGTGTGTGGGATCCAATGTATCCGGCTCCTCCGGTGACTAGAATTTTTTTACGCATGGTGGTATTTTTCTCCTTTCAAAATAGTCATGGCCCGATAGAGTTGTTCGAAAAAGATCATCCGGACCATTTGGTGTGAGAAGGTCATTTCGGACAGGGAAATTTTACCCTTAGCCATTGATTTGAGTTCTTCCGTAAAGCCGTATGGTCCACCAATTACAAAGGTGATTTTGGGAGTTGAGGTAAGCAGTTTGTTTTCCAGGAAAGAAGCGAAAGCCTCTGATGAATAACTTTTGCCTCGCTCGTCGAGCAAATAAATTTGTTCCTGCTCACTCAAACATTTTTTGATTTGTTCCCCCTCCAGCTTCTTAATCTCGTCGTTTGATCGTTTTTTTTGATTTTTGACATCGGGAATTTCGATCCGTTCAACCGATAGGTAGTGCTTCAAACGATTAAGATACTCCTGCTCTCCCTTTTCCAGGAAGTCTTTTCCGGTTTTTCCAATGCAAACTACTTTTACCTTCATTCAATTCTCTTCTCAGAATCACCTGAAACGATTACTCGTTTACGATGATAAAATCCCTGATGCAAGTTATACAAAGATATCTCCTTTTATCAAAAGGAAGCTTTGGAAAAGAACAAACCATGGCTTTGGATGAAAATTTGACTTTTCCGGCACTATTTTTGTAAGTTTAGCGCTACAATGAAATGGATCTTTCTTGTAGTAAGTTGCCTTTACCATGTAGCATGGATGGACACCGACGTTCCGTATCAGGAAATTGAACGAGCTTTCCGGAATCAGGACGCACGGGAGCTCTCGGCTCATGTTCATGAGAAGTTATTTATTTCCATGTTCGATGTGGAAAAGGTATACAGTGCGCAACAATCTTCAGAGGCCCTGAAACAGTTCTTTTCCAATTATCCCTTGCGAAAGTTTGAATTCATTTTCAAAGGAAAAGAAACTTCGGAAGGTGCATTTGCGATTGCCAGTTATCAAAGTGCCAAACAGGAATTGAGGATCACATTTCACTTCAAACGCGTCAGTGGAGCTTTCAAAATATTGAGGATAAACGTCGAAGAAAGCTAAAGCGTTTCCAAACAATCCATACATTTGTCCCTATGTATCAGGAATTAATTCGTAGAGCCCTGGAGGAAGATTTGGGGGATGGAGACCACTCTTCATTGGCTTGTGTGCCCGAAAATGCAAAAGGAAAGGCAACTCTTTATATCAAGGATGATGGCGTATTGGCCGGGGTAGAATTGGCTTGTGAGATATTCAAGTTTTACGATCCGGACTTACAGGTAGATGTGTTTATTCAGGATGGCGCACGTGTTAAGAAGGGAGACGTGGCTCTGGAAGTTCGCGGTGCTGCACAATCTATTTTATCAACGGAACGCCTGGTATTGAATTTTATGCAACGAATGAGTGGGATAGCTACTCAAACGAGGGAATTGGTGGATTTGACGGAAGGTTCTAAAACACAAATCCTGGATACGAGAAAGACAACTCCCGGACTGCGATTGATCGAAAAGTGGGCGGTGAGAATTGGTGGTGCCATGAATCATCGGATGGGATTGTACGACATGATCATGTTAAAAGACAATCACATTGATTTCGCAGGAGGAATTGCCCAGGCCATTGAACGAACCAGAAATTATTTGAAGGAAAATTCGCGCGATCTGAAAATCGAAATTGAAGTTCGGAACGAAGAGGAATTAAAAGAAGTTCTTGAGATTGGTGGAGTAGACCGAATCATGCTCGATAATTTCTCCCCAGAACGTATTTCGAAAGCCCTGGAGTATATCCCGGAAAGTTATGAGGTGGAAGCTTCCGGGGGAATTACCAGAGAAACGTTAAAGTCTTATGCTGCAACTGGGGTCGATTTTATTTCGATCGGGGCTTTGACACATAGTTTCCAAAGTTTGGACATGAGTCTTAAAGCAGATTTTAGTTAATTGTCCAGGAGGTCATTTTTGTCATCTTCTTCTCTGTTGGCAAAGGGATTGTAGAAGAAGGAAACACCCAGTACCAATCCTCCTAAAATGATGAGGATGTATCCATAGGGCCAGTGCATGATTCGGAAAATGAGTCCGGCAAACACAATGATACTTCCAATCCAGAAAATGAGGTTGTAGTTGGCATTTTTTCCTTCCGACTGAAAAGCGAGAATATTTGCCAAAAAGGCAATACCACCGAAGATCAAAATTCCATACTTGGCCGTGATCGGAGAAATGTAATCGCTGAAATAGTTGGTAAAAACGGGAACTGCGCATAGAAATGCGAGGGCAAAGCAAATGGAAGAAATCTTCTTGTAAATCATGAGGATCAGGTGCTTTTGAATTAATGCAATTTATGATTTTTTTGATGTCGTTCGGAATCGCGTTCTGTTTTTTTTGTGAGATTTCGACTGAGCGCATCATCCAGGTCGATTCCAGTTTGATTGGCCAGACAGATTAGGACAAAGAGTACATCAGCCATTTCATCTCCAAGATCCTTATTCTTATCAGATTCTTTTTCACTTTGTTCCCCATACCTGCGTGCAATGATGCGAGCCACTTCTCCGACTTCTTCGGTCAACATGGCCATGTTTGTTAGTTCATTGAAATACCTGACACCATGCTGTTTGATCCACTGATCGACCAGTTCCTGTGCTTGTTTAATTTCCATTTATTCTTTGTTTTTACTGTCCATGAAAATGGTAACCGGACCATCATTACATAGATTCACCTTCATATCGGCTGCGAATTTTCCAGTTTCTACCTGTAGTCCTGTTTGTGCATGAAGTTTTTGAATGAAGTATTCGTAAAGCGGAATGGCTTGTTCAGGTCTGGCCGCTCGAATGAAGCTGGGTCGGTTTCCTTTTTTCGTAGAGGCATGGAGTGTGAATTGGCTAACCACCAGGAAAGAGCCTTTAATTTCCTGAACGGAAAGATTCATTTTTCCCTCGGCATCTCCAAAAACGCGCATATTGGAAGTTTTTTGGATGAGCCAGTCGGCATCTTCCTGAGTGTCATCTCCCTCGATTCCCAGTAAGATCAGAAAACCTTGCTGAATGCTGGCTGTTTCGTTTTCGTCAATCGTCACAGAAGCCTCACGAACACGTTGTATGATGGTTCTCATGGGTATAGTTTTTTGCGGTGTACTTCACTTTCATCTTCGAGCATCAATTGAAGGTAGCTCTTGTATCTGCTTTCCGGAATCTCGCCCATTTCGACCGCATTCTTAACAGCGCATTGAGGTTCGTTCAAATGCTGACAATTGTGGAACTTACAACTTCCCAGAATTTCTCTCATTTCCGGGAAATAGTGTGAAATAACTTCTTTGTCCAAATCTACGATTCCGAATGCCCGGATACCTGGGGTATCAATGATGTAAGCCCCAAAGTCAAGTTTGAACATCTCTGCAAAGGTGGTGGTATGTTGACCTTGTCGGTGTGCCTGCGAGATCGCTCCAATGCGTAGATTCAGCTCGGGATCCAATGAATTGATCAGAGTACTTTTTCCCACGCCGCTGTGTCCCGAAACCATGACCTGTTTGCCAGTCATTTTTTGGCGGATAAAATCAATGGAGGTAGGTTCTTGAGCACAAATTGGGTAGCATTCGTAGCCAATAGATTGATACAGCTCAATGAGTCGTTCCATTTCGTTGGTTTCCTCTGTTGAATAAAGGTCCGTTTTGTTGAACAATAGAATAGTCGGAATTCTAAACGACTCGGCGGAAACCAGGAAACGATCAATGAAAGCAAGGTGAGTTTGAGGGGAGTGGAGAGTCACAACTAAAAAGGCGAGATCGACATTGGCAGCAAGAATTTGCATCTGTTTGCTCAAATTCGTCGATTTCCGGACAATGTAGTTTTTTCGGGGTTCGAAATCCTGGATCAGATAATTCCCCTCTTCATCAGATTCGTCTAATAGAATAACCCGGTCACCAACAGCAATAGGGTTGGTCGTTTTGAGTTTTTCCATTCTCAGTTTTCCACGGATACGTCCTGAAACGACTTGTCCATCTTCGTTTTCAATCAGGTACCATTTTCCTGTGGATTTGATGACGACTCCCTTCATGGATCAAACGGCTACCTGATGCTCTCTTAAGGCATCATTTAAAGATGTTTTCAAATCAGTACTGGCTTTTCTTTGTCCAATAATCAGCGCACATGGAACCTGATATTCTCCGGCTGGAAATTTTTTGGAGTAGCTTCCTGGAATTACGACACTTCTCTCTGGGATGAATCCTTTCATTTCACGGGGTTCATTGCCAGTCACATCAATGATCTTGGTGGATGCTGTTAGCACAACATTTGCACCTAGCACCGCCTGTTTCCCAACTCTTACTCCTTCGACAACGATACACCTTGAACCAATGAAAGCGTCATCTTCAATGATGACTGGAGCGGCCTGGAGTGGTTCCAGGACCCCACCAATTCCGACTCCACCGCTTAGGTGCACGTTTTTTCCAATTTGAGCGCATGATCCAACAGTTGCCCAGGTATCAACCATCGTTCCAGAGTCCACGTAAGCACCAATGTTGACATAGGAAGGCATCATAATGACACCGGAAGCAATAAATGCTCCGTAACGAGCAACGGCGTGTGGAACCACCCGAACACCCAATTCCTTGTAATTGTTTTTGAGTGCCATCTTATCATGGAACTCGAAGGGTCCGACTTCAATGGTCTCCATTTGTCGAATCGGAAAATACATGACGACTGCCTTTTTAACCCATTCATTGACAGACCATCCTCCCTGAGCGTTGGGTTCAGCAACTCTCAGTTTTCCGAGATCAATTTCCTCAATGACTTGTTCGACAGCTCGTTGATATTGCTCCTGTTTCAGTAAATCCCTGTTTTCCCAGGCCTCTTCGATCAATGTTTTCATTTAAGGGGTGATAATTATACGTTTGATTAATTCGGACTTTCCAGATTGCGTTTGAAAGATGTAGTGTCCTGGAGTCAGTGCTCTTAAGTCCACCTGATTTGATGTTTGCTCTAAAATTTTCCTTCCTTGCAGATCGTGGATAGAATAATTTAGCTCTTCATGCAACATTAGATAATTTTGGGATTTGGACAATGCAAGTGATTTGTTCTGAGTCAGATGATCCAGTTCTGAGATACTTTGTGTTTGATCCACCGTAACATAATATAGGGCTCCGGCATCTTCATAAACCACATGGAATTTGTAGGCTGATCCGGAATAAGCAATTGCCGGTTTGAACTGATTTCCTGATTTGGCAGTCAGATTGATCCGATTCGCCTCATCCAATCCTGCAATGCCATTTGTACTGGCATTAAAAAACACATCAACTCCCTGATCATTTCCTTCAAAAACCACCCCGAGTAAACTTTCTTTTCCCGCTATTTGAGGGTAGTTGGAGTTATTTGGAAGATTGAGGCTCAGGTCAACTGATCCCAGGTTGCTTGTGTTTGCTCCCAATTGATGCTCATTTAGGAAGACCTTATTTCGATTATTTTCAAAGGATTTATAGACACTCCACAGTTTTCCATTGTCTAACAAGGCATCTGGCCCGGTACTCGGACAAGCATTAATCAGCCATTGGTGCTGGTCTACCTGGAGTATTTCCTGAAAAGTTAAGCCGCGATCTTTGGAAACCAAAGCATGGATGTCCCGGATGTTTTGATTGTTATTTCGAAATAACTGAATCACGTATTCTTCGTTGACGACCAATTCCGGTTGACAACAGTCACAGGCTTCATTACCAAGCAGGGAACTAACTTCAGCAGGATTTCCGAAGTTGTTTCCTCCGTCAGTTGATCGGACAACGACGTATTGCGGGTTCAAACCATCTTTGTCGTGTGTCATATAGGTAATGAAGATTGTGTCATTGTATACCGCTACGTCTGGATATTGGGCATAGCCTTCATTCAGGTGGTCGACACGAATGGTGTCACTAAAATTTTGTCCGTTATCAGTTGACTTGACCAGGTAGATATGCCCGGTAGAGTAGCCGTCTTCTCTAAAAACAACATAAATATCGTCATTCCAACGCGCTAAGTCAGGGCCACTCCAATTATAGCTTTGAACATCCAGTCCTGTTGGATTGAGTGCTTTAGGAGTCTCAACATTGCTTCCTGAAACCCTTGTGAAATAGCAATTTTTGCTAATTGGGTCAGTCCAAAGGACCAAAGCATCTCCTGAATCAGTTCCGACAATCTGTGGATGATAACCACCATGTTGATCACTGATCAATATTGGTTCCGAAGCAGAAAAATTTTGTGCAAGAGATGTAAATGCGGCAAAACCTATAAAATAAAGAAAGACAGAAAAATTTCTTAGTGAAGACATGAAAATTAATTTTATTGAAAAATGATACCAAAGTTACTTATTTTTGGGCGATTCGATTATGGGTAAAGTACTGGCAATTGATTTTGGTTTGAAGCGCACCGGATTAGCATTATCTGATGAATCTCAGATTTTTGCTTTTGGCCACGGAACTGTGGAAAGTCGTCACTTACTTTCTGAGTTGAAGACCCTTATTGCGCGGGAAAAAGTATCCCAAATTGTACTCGGGCTTCCAAAGAGAATGAACCTGGAGGATTCCCATATCACGGAGAATGTTCATCTATTAAAGGAAAAACTTATTCAGGAGTTTCACTTGCCCGTGGAGCTTTATGACGAACGATTCACGTCAAAAATGGCAAGTCAGGCTATTGAATTGAGTGGAGCATCCCGAAAAAAGAGACAGGATAAAGCGCTGGTAGATGAAGTAAGTGCCACGATTATCCTGCAGTCCTATTTGGCGTCCAAAGGCTGATGTTAGAAGCATAAAAAGTTTTATCTTCGCAAGAATCAAACTGTGTTCCATGTCCATCGAAGTCCGACATTTAAGCAAATTTTACGGAGAACAGGCAGCTGTTAACGATATTTCTTTCAAGGTGAATAGGGGAGAAATAGTTGCTTTCCTGGGGCCAAATGGCGCAGGGAAGTCGACGACGATGAAGATGATCACTGGATTTATCCCGACATCGAAGGGGGAAGCTTTTGTTTGTGATCAACTGGTCAAGATGGACAGTTTGGATACACGCAGAAAAATTGGTTATCTGCCGGAGAACAACCCCTTGTACCTTGATATGTATGTGAAGGAGTACCTGGAATTTGTAGCGCGAATTTATAAAGTAGGAAACTACCGAAGTCGGGTAGATGAGATGGTTCAACGGGTAGGGCTGGAATTGGAGCAGAAGAAGCTCATAGGGAAATTATCAAAAGGATATCGGCAGCGAGTCGGTTTGGCTCAGGCGATCATTCATGACCCTGAAGTATTGATTCTGGACGAGCCAACTTCTGGTTTGGATCCGAATCAATTGGTGGAAATTCGCGAATTGATCAAGCAGATCGGAAAAGAGAAAACGGTGATGCTTTCAACGCATATTATGCAGGAAGTGGAAGCCATTTGTGATCGAGTGATCATCATCAAAAGAGGAGAAATTGTTGCAGATGATAAGGCGGCAAATCTTCAATATGAGGCGGACAGCCAGGTTGTTTTTGTAGAGTTTGATGGCCAGGCGGCAAAAAATCAACTTCGAAAAATAGAAGGTGTCACAAAAGTGGAGTCTCTGGAAGAAAATTCATGGCTCATCGAGGCACAGGGTGTCGCGGATATTCGAAAAAATATTTCGCGTTTTGCCCAGCAACATGATTTGTTGGTGTTGACTATTCGGAAGGAAGAAAAAACGTTGGAAGAGGTGTTTAAGAAATTGACAAGTAATTAATACTGTTTCGTCTTAGTCTTTCGGAACATCAAATTTGTAATCGAAGTTCAACCCGGACATTTCCTGAAAAATTTTACCGGCCTCAATTAATTCCAGGTCTTCTTCTTCCGTAATCCAGGTGACCGAAGCATTCGTTTTATCTGGAATTTGCTCAGAGACGAGATTTAGAATATTCAGAATGCATTTGGAAGAACCGGTATTGAAGTAGTCCAGTTGAATCAAAATGTGAAGTCGCTTATGGTTTCTTAAAAAATCGTTGAGCTCATCAATGATGGGACTGTAAAACTGAACAGGATTTTCAGGACATGAAACACCCTTTATTTCCAACTCGGAAGAATCCGTGTCGAATTGTACAAAAGGCGTTTTAGATGTTGCTTTTACGTTCATTAATTCCGATTTAATTCACTGAAACATTTAGGTCAAAAGTGTATAAATTATCGTTGAGGCTATCGATATTATATTTGATATTTTTATTGGATCTGAAAACAATGTCATACAATCCGATTCCTGCATTCCCTTCCTCTGAAAGATCTGCATTTTCAATGGCATCGATGTATTTATCTCTGATTTCTCCTTTTTCAAGGGCAATAAACTGGTTCAACTTGGTAATGATTTGCTCCCGGTCTCCTTCATTCACAACATTTCCTGAAAAAATGGTTGGTTGGTGTTCCCTCGTTCCCAAAATAAAATAGGGGAGTATTCGATCATGTTTTTCCTGGTGTTTTACAATGTTTTGAAGAATTTCAATGCTGATCATCTTCGTTCGAGTAATCATTCCCTTGGAAAAGCCTTCCAGTTTCATTTTGCGTTCAATCAATTGGATGGCAGAGATCGTAATATCCTGATCGAGCTTTCCATACAGGACGAACAGAAAGTCTGAAACACACTCATGGCAACTGAGTTCGTTCAGCATCTTTTTCAGTTGTTCGTTCTGGATCATTGGTACTAAATTAGTAAAAAAGAAAACACCACGTTTAGGTATAAACCAAGTTAAATTTGATCCCTACGGATTCCTCGAGAAGTTCTCCCTCTTCGATTAGATCCTCATCATCCTGATCACAGATCCAGTTTACCTGAAATTTGCTTTGCTCTGCCTCGCAATATTGATGGAGTTCTTTCAGGAGAGCAACGATCATTTTGACGCTTGAAGTATTCATGTATTCCAGTTTCAAATCTAAAATTACCTCCGAAGGCATATTGGATTTGAATTCTTCGATCCATTCAAATATTTCCTGATAAAACAGATTCACATTTTCTGGCACCGAAATCCCTGATATACTCAGATGTCCAGCCGGATCGAAACGAACTTCAGGACTGTCCTGGCTGGGTAGGATGATTAATTTTTTCATAGCTTTTTAGTGTTTATTTGAAAACCTAATACGGTGTAATCGTCAATTTGAGTGTAGTCTTTCCGGTAATGGGTGATGGTGTCCAAAAGCAGAGACTCAAGTTCTGCTGCCGGAAGCTCTTTGTGCTGGTCAAGCAAGCGAATCAATTTGTTTTTTGAGAAGCGTTTAAAGCGCTCGCCTCCCAATTGATCCTGGTAACCATCACTGGCCATGTAAAAGTATTCGCTTCCATCCACCTGGATGCTGGAGTTTTCGAAAGTAAATGCTTCCTTGCGATGACTCGCGATGGATGTTCGCTGCCCCCGAATATGAATCTCTTCACCCTCTTTGAAATAGAGGACTCCTAATCCGGCTCCTGAATAAGTCATGGTATGTTCCTTCTTGTCAAATACGCAAAGGGCAATTTCCATACCATCATCGATGGATGAACTTTGTTTGTTTCTGTGAAGCAAATCGTACATGCGTCGATCCATGATGGTGAGAATCTGACTGGGATCACTTATTTTTTCATTTCCGACAATCTGGTCTAGCAAATTGACCCCAATAATTGTAAGGAAGGCTCCGGGGACTCCATGGCCCGTACAATCGGCGATCGCAATAAAAACGTGTTCTTCCGTTTCCTTACACCAGTAGAAGTCGCCACTGACCAAATCTTTTGGTTTATAAAGCAGACTAAGATTTTTGACATAGTTGCTGAATCCTTTAATATCTGGTAAAACCGATTTTTGGATGTATTTGGCATAGGAAATTCCTGCTAGCAAATCTTCCGTTTTCTGTGTCAGTTTTTTCTGGAGGTTCAATTGATTGATACTGATAGAGATAACCTCACTGGCTTGCTTGAGTCGCTTAACCTTTCCATCATCTGTTGCCAGTTTATCCGAGAAGCCAATGAGCAAAAGACCGAGGAAATTTTCCTGATATTGAATGGGCAAAATGATGTAGGAACGAACTCCTTTTTCGAGATTAACCAGATCAGATTCTGATTTTTCCTCTTTCTCTAAAAGGTCCTCGCAAATGACTATTTCTCCTTGTTTGCAACGGCCATAACTATTGATCTGTTCGGTTGGAAATTCTTCTTTTTGCAACTCTTCTTCCTCCAGGAAGTAGCCACTTAGGAAGCGTTCTGTTGAATCAGGGAACATCATGGCGATATGATGTGCGTTCTCAAGTTGTACAAAAATGAATGCAAGTGCGTTCAGGGTAACATCTTGAATACTCTGGGTCTGCATCAACATCTCTTTCAGCGTATTCTGAAACTCAAGCTCCTGGGCATAGCTTTCCAGTTCCTTACTTTGAAGGGCAATTTTTTCCGTATTTCTGACTCGTTCCGTAATGTCCGAGATGATTTCGATTTGCTGAGCAACATTGCCAAAATCATCCAGAAGTACCGTATTATTGATGGAAACCCATTTGCGGTTCTTTTTGAAAGTCAAGACTTCCAGTTCCACATAAAAATTTCGGTCATCGAATCCATCATAGACGAACTGATAATCATCCCGTTCCGTGTCCAGGAAAATGTCTCTGGGTCTTCTTCCAATGAGGTTTTCGAAGCCAACTTCCATCATGTCCAGGAAGCCCTGGTTACTCCACATGACCTGGCCGTTTTCATCGGTGATGAGTACGCCATTCGTTGTTTTTTCTGCCACCAGAGATAATTGTTTTAATTCCTGCTGCAATGAAACTTCATTGGTGATATCTGAACAAATCCCTGAAATTTTATTGACATTTCCCTGCTCGTTTCGAACGCTGAATGCTTTTTCTTTGATCCACCTGATCTGATCTCCCTTTCGAATTCGGTATTCCACTTCAAAATGTCCAGTAGATTGAATCATTTGATGTGCAGTTAGGACAATATTCAAATCATCTTCATGAACAAAGGATTTCCAGTAGGTGGCATTTTGGTAAAAGTGTTCTTGTTTCTGCCCAAAGATGTCTTTGCAGGAGGGGCTGATGTATTGGATGCGATCACGCTCCAGGTCAAATAGCCAAAAAACACTGTCAATGGTCTCATTGATCTGGCGGTACATCTCTTCACTGGCCCGGGTTTGTCGTTCCGCTTCAATCCGTTTCTGATTTTCAATGGAAATGGAAATCAAGTTGGCAACGGTCTTGGCAAAGTTGATGTCGTTGGAATCCCATTCAACTCTCTGATCCTGTGTTTCAATACAAAAAACAAAAGACATTTGTCCACGGATAAAAATGGGGACATTGATCAGTGATTGGATTCCGAATTGAGATAGGTATCCGTCTTTGAACTCGTGGGTGGCCTCATGATTTATTGCGTCATTTGCAATGATATTCTGCCCACTCAGTAGAGTTTTGAAATAATTGGGACAGTTCTTTTGGTAGAGGATTTCCCCTCGTTGGAATTCGTTTTGCTTTTTTAGGTAAAGGCTTTTACTTTCAAGTTGCTGATCATGGTACTCCCAAATATTAACCCGGTCTCCTTCAATTCCTTCCAGCGTCTTACTGATGATGAGTTCGATGTGCTGGTCGAGGTTGTCCTGTTGCTTGAATTGGATCAGATTGAGTTCATTGATCACAGATTGTTGCAACTCAAATTTCTGATGTCTTTTTTCAGCTTCCAGTTCGTGCCTTCTCAGTTCGGTGATGTCCTGCCCAATTCCAACGACCAAATCTTCATTCATACGTTTATCGTGCCACTGAATCCATTTGTAGCTTCCACTAGCTGTTCGGATCATTCGTGTGGAGGCTTCCTCGTTCAGATAAAGGTTGATGATTCGTTTTCGCTCATTTTCGTGCCTGGTATTTTGATCAATGGTCTTTTCCCACCAGCCATTACCTAGTAACTCCTCTGGCTCATAACCCAATATTTCACGGACATTGTCACTGATAAAATTGATTCGCCCGTCTTTGTCTGAAGATATGACAATGGACTTTCCCTCGTGCACAATTCGGTTAGTGAAGATCAATTTTTTACGGTAATTGGATTGAACAAGGTATTTGATGTGGTTTAAAATGATGATCATTACCGCAAACATCAGGTGAAGTAGAATGATTTCGTTGCTCAATTTTGGGTTGGACCACAGACTCAAACAGGCACCAATTTGAACAAGTATGAAGAGCCAGTAATATCGCTGATTCTGGAAAATGTAGATGGAGAAAAAGAGGCAGATCATCCATTCGCCGAAATGAATCAGTTCAAAGGGAAGTACCAGCATCTTGTAGAGTGTCGAAAGACAAAACAGCAAGAAAAATCCAAGTAAAAAGGTGTAAAGCCATTTGCGGAGTCCTTTGAATTTTCCGCTCAGAATAAACAGACTGATCAGGACTCCACCGATGAGTAGGTTGGGAATCAATTCCGAATTTTGTCGGAGCTGAAAGAAATGAATGATGATTTCACTACTTGGGACGATGAAGGATAGAAACAGAATGTAAACCCGAACTTCCTCTTCTTTCATTCGATTCCCATCCGAAGAGCCTTTAAAGAGCTCCCGATTGTAAGTGGATGATTTGTCAAAAATGAGAAAGAAAACAAAAACAATGGTGATCAATAAGATGGCTAAAAACCACCAGGAAGAAAGAAAGGTGTTTTCCTGATCAACTTGATTTTCTCCCGGGGCAATTTCCTGAGCAAGAAGTAGCGATCCAGAAAAAAAAGCCAATATGGTAGAAAGAAATCGCTTGAACACGGTTCGAACTTAAAAATTGATCAACTTCAAATATACGATTTGTTTGCCTTTGTTTGTTGACCAGCTTTTCGGATTATGAGCTCTAAAACTCGAAAAGTTCCAATTGAGTGTCCTGAATCCCGGATTCTAGTTCGAGTAATTTGCGTTTTGCGCGTAAACCGCCTGCATATCCGGTTAGTTCTCCGGAGCTTCCAATCACTCGATGACAGGGGACAAAAATAGATAATGCGTTGGCGCCATTGGCACTGGCAACTGCCCGAATAGCATCTTCCTGTTCCATTTGTTTGGCTAAATCCAGGTAAGAGACTGTTTTTCCGTATGGAATCTGTTCGAGTTGATCCCAGACCTTTTGTTGAAATTCACTTCCAACCTTCAACAGCGGAGTCTCAAATTGTTCGAGTTCCCTGGCAAAGTAGGCTTCCAGTTCTTCAATGGCAAAATCAACGACTTCGGATCGTTCTTCTTCGTAAACAGCGTTTAGTCCGTTGCATATTCGTAGGTCGATCTGCTCCCTTTTGCTCCGATGAAACCAGTCACATAAACAAAGTTGATCCTTAAATGAACCAAGAATGAGCTTGCCAACAGGGCTGTGGTAATATGTAATTTCAATGAGCTGCATAAATGGGCGCTAAGACTGTAATTCAAATTCAAGATCAAACTCATCCAGTTTTTTGACAAAGTCATTGGAGACTTCTACCCGTACATTTTTGGAGGGCATGCTTACCTGGATTCCTTCCAGGGGATCGTAGACGGTAAATTTTACCTGACAATTCCCCGTGTGATCCATAAAGAGTCGGTTCAGGTCAGAAATGAAGATTTGATCAATGTTTTTAGTGGAGACTTTGAGATTGATGACTTTGCCTCGTTTTTCACGAAGGTCATGGAGCAGTTCAATGGTTCGAATCACAAATTCGGGCTCTTTCCGATACCCGGAAATTTCAAATTTCCCTTTGATCGCCAGGAAATTTCCTTGCACCAAATAGGGGCGGAACTTGAGGTAATTGTCCCTGAAAAGAAAGAGCTTGAAAGCATCGGAATAGTCCTCAATGGTCATAGTTCCGAAAGGTTCATTCCGTTTAGTCATCCGTTGTTCACAGTCGGTGACGATACAGGCGAGTAGGACCTCTTTTCCCATGTTGGCGGCTGGGTCATGCAATTGACTTACCTGTCCGGTACAAAAGGATTCAATTTCCAATCTAAAATCGTCCAGTGGATGCCCGGAAATAAAGATCCCAACAACTTCTTTTTCTTTATTCAATTTGTACATGGAGGGCCATTCTTCCGCCTTTGGAATCTCAGGTTCGGGAATTTCTGTTCCGGATGCTTCTCCAAATAGTGATGCCTGAGCTGAATTCAGATTGTTCTGATAGTTTGCTCCAAAGCGAATCGCGTTTTCAAGAAAAATTTTCCCGGAATTATCTTCTTTGAAGTATTGTGCGCGATGCACGCCTTTGAAGGAATCAAAGCCACCAGCGAGGGCCAAACTTTCAAAGGCCTTTTTATTGCAGGTCCTCAGGTTGACCCGCTTGGTCATGTCAAAAATGGAGTTGTATGGACCGTTCTCATCCCGTTCCGCGATGATGGCCTCTACCGGGGCACTTCCCAGCCCTTTAATTGCCCCAAGACCAAATCGAATTGCCCCTTCCGGATTGACGGTAAAGTAATAAGCGGATTCATTCACGTCAGGTCCCAGTACGGGGATTCCGATTCGCTTACATTCTTCCATGAAGAAGGATACCTGCTTAATATCATTCATGTTGTTACTAAGCACAGATGCCATGTATTCAGCCGGATAATTGGCTTTTAGGTAAGCGGTCTGATAGGCGATCCAGGCGTAGCAAGTGGAGTGGGATTTGTTAAAGGCGTATGCGGCGAAGGCCTCCCAGTCTTTCCATATTTTTTCGAGGGCTTTGGGGTCGTGTCCCCGTTCCTGACCCTGTTGAATGAACTGGGGTTTCATCTTGTCCAACAGATAAATCTGCTTTTTCCCCATCGCTTTTCGAAGCGTATCGGCTTCACCTTTCGTAAAGCCAGCCAATTTTTGGGAAAGAAGCATGACCTGCTCCTGATAAACGGTAATCCCATAGGTTTCCTCCAGGTATTCCTGACAGGCATCAATGTCGTATTGAATTTCTTCTTCTCCGTGTTTTCTTCGGATAAAGGAAGGGATGTATTCCAGTGGTCCAGGGCGATACAATGCGTTCATCGCAATGAGGTCAGCAAAAACAGTAGGCTTGAGTTCCCGCATGTATTTTTGCATCCCAGGGGATTCATACTGGAAGATTCCTACCGTTTCTCCACGTTGGAAAAGCTCATAGGTTTTGCTGTCATCTATCGGAAAATGATCTGGATCGAGCTTAACGTTTTGTGTTTCCTCCACGTTAGCTACGGCATGCTTGATGAGGGTAAGTGTTTTCAGACCGAGGAAGTCCATTTTGAGCAGCCCCGCTTCTTCTGCAACAGAGTTGTCAAATTGGGTACACCACATGTCCGAATCCTTGGCTGTGGCCACCGGAACAAATTTGGTAATGTCATCAGGGGTAATAATGACCCCACATGCGTGAATTCCGGTATTTCGAACTGAACCTTCCAATTTTCGGGCCTGATTGATCACTTTGGAAGCGAGATCTGTCCCCGTAGAAATGCGTTTTAATTCATTGGCTGCCTGAAAATCCTCGTTACGGTTTTTAAGTTTATCGAAGAGGGCCGAGTCCTCCAAACCAAACAATTTTCCGAGAGAAATATCGGGAACCAGCTTTGCCAGTCTGTCTGCCTCGAAGAGCGGCAAATCCATCGCTCTGGCCGTATCCCGAATGGAAGATTTGGCGGCCATGGTACCATAGGTAATGATTTGGGCCACTTGGTTGGCTCCGTATTTATTGATTACCCATTCGATGACTTTTCCCCGACCTTCATCATCAAAATCGATATCGATATCGGGCATCGAAATACGATCCGGATTCAAAAAACGCTCAAACAGGAGATTGTAGGCGATTGGATCAACGTTGGTGATACCGGTGCAATAGGCCACGGCTGATCCAGCAGCGGAACCACGTCCTGGTCCAACAGAAACTCCCATCTCCCGGGCCGCTTTACAAAAATCCTGCACAATGAGGAAGTATCCCGGGTATCCCGTTCGTTCAATTGTTTCCAGCTCAAAATCGATCCGTTCCCGAATTTCATCGGTGATTTCATCGTAACGTTCTTTGGCTCCCTCATAGGTGAGATGCCTTAGATAGTTGTTCTCACCACGTTTCCCTCCATCGACCTGGTCCTGTTCGTCCTGGAATTCTTCTGGGATATCGAAAGCGGGCAACAATACATCCCTGGCCAATTGATAATTTTCAATCTTATCAAGAATTTCCTCAATGTTCAGAATGGCTTCCGGAAGATCGTTGAACAAAGCTTTCATTTGATCTGAACTCTTGAAGTAGTACTCCTGATTTTCGAGTCCATATCGGAAACCTCGTCCCTGACCAATTGGAGTATTGACCAACTCGTTTGCTTTGACGCAAAGCAAAATATCATGGGCGTCCGCATCACTTTGTTCCAGGTAGTAAGTATTGTTCGTTGCTACCAGCTTGACCTGATGTTTTTCCGAAAAACGAATCAGTGTTTGGTTGACCCGGTTTTCATTTTCCTGTCCGTGTCTCATGACTTCCAGGTAGAAATCAGTATCAAAGGTTTCTTTCCACCATAGGAGGGCTTCTTCTGCTTGCTTTTCACCCACGTTCAGGATGAGTTGAGGGATTTCACCGTAAATATTTCCAGAGAGGACGATTAAATCTTCTTTATATTGTTCCAGTAGTTTTTTGTCAATTCGCGGAACATAATACATTCCCTCGGTATAGGCAATGGATGCGAGTTTGATCAGGTTATTGTATCCATTTCTGTTTTTCGCAAGTACGGCAATTTGGTAACCATTGTCTTTGTGTGATTTATCCAGGTGATCTACACAGACATTGAATTCGCTCCCGATAATGGCTTTGATTTCTTTTCCTTCGAAGTTTTCTCCCTTTTCTTCCGCTTCCTTTTTGGCTTCCCGAATCTTTTTGTTGTGTGCCCCAATGGCCTTTTCAAAATGAAAGGCAGCCATCATATTTCCGGTATCCGTAATCGCAACGGCTGGCATTCCCAGTTCGATGGTCTTGTTGACCAGGCTTTGAACATCTGTGGTGGATTGCAGGATGGAAAATTGGGTGTGATTGTGCAAATGAGCAAAAGGAGCATCCTTCAATACATCAATGATCTCATCTGTGCTGACATCTTGAAAATCAGATGCCTCCGTTTGTTGGTCTTTGTACCTGGAACTGGCTTCCTTTAGGTTGATGTGCTTTAAACCAATCGCCTGAATTGGCCTAGGGTGTAGCTCTTTAAATTTTTTGAAGTAGGGGAGCTCCTGTTGAAGTTCTTCTTCCGTAAAAACTTCACGTCGAATCAATTCAAAGAAACAACGCGTTGTTGCCTCCACGTCCGCGGTTGCATTGTGGGCTTCTGAAAAAGCATCTCCGAAGAGGTGTGCATGAAGTTCTGACAGCGTAGGAAGCTTAAACTTTCCTCCTCGACCTCCGGGGAGCTGACAAAGGTTAGCCGTGACCTCCGTACAGGTATCCAACACAGGCATTTCCTGAAGTCGGTTCTCTAGCTGGAGTCGATGGAACTCACAGCCCATGATGTTGATATCAAAGCCAATATTTTGCCCGACGACAAACTTGGCTTTATTGAGAGCTAGATTAAATTCCCGTGCGACTTCCTCCAGGGGACTCCCTTCCGCATTTGCAAGTTCTGTCGAAATACCATGAATTTGTTCCGAGTCAAAGGGAATGTCAAAACCGTCAGGTTTGATCAAAAAATCCCTGGCCTCCACCAGTTCCCCAAACTCATTATGTAATTGCCAGGCAATTTGTACCGCTCGCGGCCAGTTATCCGTGTCCGTATAAGGTCTGTTCCAGTTCTTGGGGAGTCCGGTGGTCTCCGTGTCAAATATGATGTACATGGCTGTTTTTCGGTCCTTCAAAAATAGTGAAATTAGGACTCTGATTCGGACAATTTTATCAACAAATTGGGGCAGTTATACAGGTTTTTTGACCGGGAATAATATTACCTTTGCTTTCGTGGGAGACAAAATGGAACAGGAGAAATTTGAACAACGCATCTTGTGGGAGGACAATCACGTTCTGATCGTGAACAAACTCCCTTCTGAATTGGTTCAGGGAGATCGCACGGGAGATCGGATTCTTCCTGATTTGATCAAAGCCTATCTGAAAGAAAAGTATCAGAAACCTGGCAACGTCTTTTGTGGGGTGGTACACCGTCTGGATCGGCCGACGAGTGGGGCTTTGGTTTTTGCGCGAACAAGTAAAGCGCTGGAGCGTTTGAATAAACAGTTTAGGGAAAAGGAGAACAAAAAGATTTATTGGGCGATTGTGGAAGCAGCCCCGGCAAAGCGTCAGGGGAGACTGGTGCACTACCTGAAGAAGAATGAAAAGCAAAATAAATCGTACGCCAATAACAAACCCGTAGCTGGTGGAAAAGAGGCCATATTAGAATACGAACATCTTCTTTCTTCAGATCATTATCATCTCCTGCGTATTGAATTGGAAACCGGTCGACATCACCAGATTCGCTGTCAGTTGGCTACGATTGGCTGTCCGATCAAAGGGGATCTAAAATATGGGGCCAAAAGGTCGAATCCGGACGGATCTATTCATCTGCACGCCCGAGAACTTTGTATTGAACATCCGACCAAGAAAGAGGTACTTTGTGTCAAGGCACCCTGTCCCGATGAGAAATTGTGGAAATGGTTTGAGGAAAATGCGGAATAATCATGTCTAAAAGCGCCATTTTGTGTACTTTTGCCCAAATTTCAGGGATTTGGAAGCAATACTGGCAATTGATTTGAAACGGATGTTGGATGAGGGAAAAGACATTTTTCTTCTAGATGTTCGGGAGCACTACGAATGGGAATTAGGCCATTTGGAAAGTGTTCATATTCCGATGGGAGAAGTTTGCCAGAACCTGGAAAGACTTCCGGAGGATAAATGGATCGTTGTCCTTTGCAAAAGTGGAAGAAGAGCCGAAGCACTGAGCAATTTACTATGCTGCGAGCATGGGTTTAAGAAGCTCTATTATTTGGACGGAGGGCTTACTTCCTGGAAAGAAACAGTTGATTCACAACTGGTAATCGATTAATATTCAGACCATGGTAGAGACGTTTAAACATATATTAGACCTCGATTTTGATTGGCTGGTTCGGGAGTACCAGACAGCTATTTATTTCGTATTGTTCATCGTTATTTTTGTGGAAACGGGACTGGTTGCAATGCCTTTTTTACCGGGCGATTCATTGCTTTTTACCGCCGGATTGTTTGCCCGTACGATGCCGGAACATTTACAGTTGACGTACATCATAGGCTTGCTTATAGTGGCGGCAGTTCTTGGAGATAATGTAAACTATTGGGTTGGACGAACGATAGGTTTAAAGGTGTTTAGTATCAAAATTAGGGGCCGAAACATTGTCAAAAAGGAGTATCTGGAAAAGACGCAGGAGTTCTTTGAAAGAAAGGGAACCGTTGCAATTATCCTGGCTCGTTTTGTCCCGATTGTACGAACCTTCTCTCCATTTGCCGCTGGAGTCGGGAAGATGAATTACCGTCGCTTTGTCACCTTTGATATCCTCGGAGGAGTACTTTGGATTTGTAGTTTGACCATTGCAGGTTACCTGTTAGGAGAAATCACCTGGATTCGCGAGCACATTGACCTGGTATGTTTGGGAATCATCTTGTTGTCAGTACTTCCGATGATCATTGCATACCTGAAGGCAAAGTTTGGTAAAAAAAATGCGTAAGTACGGTCTGCTTGGAAAGCGTCTCGATTATTCTTTTTCGAAGTCCTTTTTTGAAGACAAATTTGAAAGAGAACAGCTAGAAGCTAGCTATGAAAATATCGAATTGGATACCTTGGAAGAAGTTCGTCGCGTTATTAGTGATAAGGAGCTTTCCGGCTTCAATGTGACGATCCCATATAAACAATCAATGATCCCGTTTCTGGATGACATATCCACAGAAGCTAGAGAAGTAGGAGCAGTGAATACGGTATTGATTCAGGATGGGGGATGGATAGGTTTTAATACGGATATTCATGGCTTTCGCCAATCAATCAAACCTTTTCTGACCAATAAACATGAGCGCGCGCTGATTTTGGGAACCGGTGGCGCTGCCAAGGCCGTTGAATTCGTTTTAAAAGGGATTGGTTTGGATGTCAGTTTTTTATCCTCAAGTCGGGAAGGGAAGCAGATCTATAGCTACGATCAGGTAAATCACTATATGCTCGAAGCGCACAAATTAATTGTGAATTGCACGCCACTTGGAACTTTTCCAGATGTGGAAGCGAAACCTCCCATCGAACTGGACGGAATTGGAGCGGACCATTTGCTGATCGATTTGATTTACAATCCGGAGGAAACCCTTCTATTGAAAGAAGCAAAAGAACTGGGAGCCACCACATTGAATGGCCTATCGATGTTGAAAGAACAGGCCCTTCAGTCCTGGAAAATTTGGAATTCTTCAGAGCCTGAGACATCTCTGAACTAATTATTAACCGAAAGAGGGGAGGGGTGAATGAATTAAAGCACTATATCGCTGAAGGAGAACATGATCGTCAGGATTTCAAATTCCGAATCGATGATCAGAAGAAAATTGCCCGAACCCTGGCTGCCTTTGCGAATACCAGAGGAGGCCGTTTGTTGATTGGGGTGAAAGACAATGGGAAGATTGTCGGAATCAATCCGGAAGAAGAGTATCACATGATTCAGGGAGCAGCGGATTTGTTTGTGAAGCCCCCATTAAAGTTTGAATCTCGAATTTGGCAGGAAGGTTTCCGTTTGGTACTTGAAATTAGCGTAGAAGCGGATGAAGAACGACCTTATCAGGCGAAGGATGAACTGGGGAAATGGAGAAGCTATCTCCGTTTTGAAGATCATACTTTATTGGCCAATAAAATCGTTCGAAAAGTGTGGGGATTTCAACGAAAAGGAATTGATAGACCTCAAAGTTTTGGGGAAGAGGAAAGTCGTATGTTGGAAATCATGGAGCAGCGTGATTCCTGGACATTGAGTCAATTATATCGTCATTCCGGGATGAGCCAAAAACAGGTTGATCATTTCTTATCCATCCTGGTATATTGGGATGTGGTGGAGATGAAAATGAATTCGGAAGGGAGCAGCTACCGACTAAAGGAAACGCAATAAAAGAATTTATACTAATTTTAAAATAAAAAAATGAAGCATCTCATCATGCTGTCTTTCCTGTTCGTTATTCAGGGAATTTATGGGCAGAATTGGTTAGCGGTTACATCGCGTCATGACCTTCAGAGTATCAAGACATTTCATGCAGACAAAACGCTTAAGCCATTGAGGTGGGCAGATTGTGAGCGACGTTATCCAATTCGTCAAAAAGGCAAGGAGTATTACATTTCTCTCATTGCAAAAGTGAATGAACAGTTTGACAGAGAGCTATTTTCAGAGCAGGGGATTCGAGTTGGTTCTGAGATGAATAGAATCGTTACGCTTCGAGTTCCGATTTCCCGGCTAGATGCATTTAAGAAATTGAAAGGAATCCAGTATGCGGAAATTGCTCAAAGGATTTCAGCCAATCTGGATGAGGCTGTGAAAGATGTTCGGGCAGATAGCGTACATCGGGGAATTAATCTCCCACAGTCGTACACCGGAAAGGATGTTTACATTGGAGTAACGGACTGGGGCTTCGACTACACGCACCCGGTGTTTTATGATACGACTTTGAGTACTAACCGTATTGCAGGAGCCTGGGATCAGTACAAACAAAGTGGTCCTGGACCAGAAGGCTTTGATTATGGAACTTTGTATGAAGGAAATGAGTTGCTGACAGCTGGTTCCGATACGGCCAATATTTATAGTTATGCTTTGCATGGAACGCATGTTGCCGGAATTGCCGGTGGTTCGGGAGGAGGAACTCCCTATCGAGGGGTAGCTTTCGAATCGGAATTTTTATTTGCAACCTTTCTGATCGACGCGGCTGCGGTGATGGATGCTTATGCCTGGATGTACCAAAAGGCACAAAAAGATGGAAAACGTCTGGTGATCAATCAAAGTTGGGGGCTTCATCATATTGGGAATTTGGACGGTACTTCTATGCTCAGTCAGGTGATTGATTCTTACTCACAACTCGGAGTTGTTTTTGTGACTTCTGGAGGAAATAATGGAGGGGTCAAGTTTCATTTGAAACATGCCTTTAACAATGATGAAGTCAAAACAAGAGTTACTTTCTACGATTATAATTTTCCGACAATGTGGGGACAGTCCATTACGATGTGGGGAGATCCTGGAAAGCATTTCAAAGCATCCATGGGAGTCTATTCTTTTTCCAATGAGTTGCTTGCGGAGACAGGGAGTTTTGATACGGGAATTCTTGACCATTATGTGGATTCTATGTTGGTGATAGGAAGTGATACGATCCTTTTCAACATTTCATCCGAAAAGGCAAACGCACAGAATGGGAAACCGCACATGCGTTTCCGGGTAAGCAATAGAAATGTGGCGTATAAGGTGATCCTTAAGATTAGTGCTCCAGAAGGAGTAGTCCATGCCTGGAATGTGGTGGAACTGACCAATGAAGTTGGAAACTGGGGATTAGCATTCACGAAGAGCGCCACGGATGAGGTGGCCGGAAACTGGGATTATGCGATTGGAGAACCTGCCTGTACGAAGAGTACGATTGCGGTGGCGGCATATAGTTCAGGAGCAGCCTTAGCTTCTTTCTCGAGTCACGGACCTACCGTGGATGAACGGATGAAACCAGATATTGCAGCTCCTGGAGTGAGTGTTGCATCTTCTATTTCATCATACACGGACAATGATTATACCTTGTTGACAACAGTAGATTTCAATGGAAGAACTTATCCTTTCGCACGTTTGTCGGGAACTTCGATGGCTGGTCCGATGGTTACTGGGATTGTGGCCTTATTGTTGGAAGCGAATCCTTTCTTGTCATCTTACCAGATTAAGAATATTTTACAGGAAACGGCCCGGGTGGACTCCTTTACGGGAGCAATTCCGGATACGGGAAGTTTGACATGGGGGGCTGGAAAGGTGAATGCTTATGCAGCCATCCAAATGGCTCTTCAGACGATTGGTGACGTTTCTGTTTCGGAAAAAAGCCAAAAGGAATTTAGCCTCTATCCAAATCCTGCCCAGGAGATCTTGCATTTGGAAGGGAATTTCAATCTAGATCGTGTGCAGGCTAAAATAGTGGACCAGACCGGGAGAATTCAGAAGTATTGGATCAATAACAACAGTCTTGATCTTACACCTCTAGTTCCAGGGACTTATCTGCTTCATTTCGAATTTCAGGGAAGAGTGCATCAACAGCGATTCGTGAAAGAATGAGTTTTGAAATTGAGCGTGCTTCAGAAGATCAGGTAAGAGAGATTTTTCAAATTGCAAACCTTACCTGGCCGGTGGCCTTTGGTGAGATTTTGAGTAAGGCGCAGTTGGAGTACATGCTAAGAATGATGTATTCCGAAGATGTTCTGAAAGAACAAATGCAGCGAGGTCATGAATTCTATCTCGTGTCGGAACGGGGGAGTTATCTTGCATTCATGGGAATAGAGCCAAATTATAAAGGAAGTAAGCTCCTAAAAATTCATAAACTGTATGTCCTTCCAAATCAACAGGGGAAGGGGATTGGAGAGCTTTTACTCGAATTGGCCGAATCTCGTGGGAAAGAATTAGAACAGAGTGGACTCACACTCAATGTAAACCGTTTCAATAAGGCGAAATCCTTTTACGAAAAACTGAATTTTCAGTGTGTGAAAGAAGAGGATATAGACATTGGACAGGGATATCTCATGGAAGATTACGTGATGGAAAAACACTTTTAATCGTTCTTTTTGACGTGGTTCAGAAATTGTTTCAAGGCCTTCCAGTATTCCTGATGTCCTTCATGCGTACTCCATAGCGCTTTGGAACCGTGCTGCCCGTCTACCGTGGGTTTGTGGTGAACTAACTTCCGCGAGTGTTTCAATCTTTTTAAAAGAAGCTCCTGAGAGGCTATCTCGTCTTTGGAAGAACTCACAAAAAGGGGTTTGTCCAGGCTATCGAGGACTTTCCGCAAATCTCCTTTTTCCTGCTGGATGTAATTCCCAGGACTAAAGGCAATAATTGCTTTGACTTTTGGGTTTTTGATTCCTTGATAAATGACGAGATCAGCTGAATAGGAACTTCCCAGCACAAGGCATGGGCGTTGGTACTTATCGAAGAGGTAATTGATTCCTGCGACCACATCTTGATCGGCATCGGCGTATTTCGTCTTTTTTCCAGCAAGCACTGCTTTTTCGAACGTTTCATTCATGGTGGAGTCACTCCAGGTACCTCCTGAACGTTGATCGATGGCCAGGCAATTATAGCCCATTTCGTAGAGATTGAGCGCTGTCTCCTGATATTCCGATTTATTAAATCCTGCTTGATGACAGAGCAAAATGGTTGGGGCCTCCGGACTGAATTGGTATAAGTATGCAGTAATTTCCAATCCGTCTTCGGATTGAAAATTTATTTTTTCCTTAATCTCCTCAGCAACAATCTCTTCCTCTTGTAGGACGACTTTTTCTTTTTGTTTACAGGCGTAGACACTTGCAACTGCAAGAAGTAGTAATAGTGGTCGAATCATAGTAAGACGAAATTAGCAAAAATTAGTGCTCATTGTCTGAAAATCATAAAAATATAACGTGACTCGTTTTATTTTTCCCAGATTGAGTAGTCCAAACTAATATTTTCCAGTCTCGTACTGGGTTTTTGCTTTCCACCACTGAGCCGAACTACTTCTTCTCGTACGTAGTCCTGAAGCTCAGATACAAGAATTTTTCCATCCTTATTGGTATCAGCACTCAGATCTCCAATCCCGTGGAGTAAGCAATAGGTAAAAAGTCCGTTTTTCCATTGATCAGATTCCATGGCGTATTCTGCCCCACCGGCCGAACTGATTACCGTGGCCCCCGTACCTCTGCGAAGATCAGTATAGAGTTCTTTCATCAATTCTGAGGTGTTATTTAGTCCGACTCCTTTCTTTTTTCGAACTCCAACTCCGGCATTTCGGAATTGAACGTCTTCTACCACTTTCGCTTTTTCTGTTGATTTCTCCACTTCTTCCTTATCCACTTCTCCGGAATGGCAGGTGTCGATAAAAAGGAGCTTTTTGAGTGCGGTGATTTGATCTAGAATTTTTTCCAGTTCTTCATAGAGAATTCCTCTTTTTCCCGGATCGTTGAAGTCCGTGTCAAAGGTTGCATAATAGTAATTCAGATCTTCGTCCAGCAAACCGTGTCCAGCTACAAATACCATGACGACGTCATTTCGTCCCGCTTTGGAAAGAAAATCTTTCAGTTTCGCGACATTTTCCTTTGTTGATTGTTCATCTACCAGAAGTTCATGATATATGTTGGAAAAGGAACCTGAATTTTTAAAACGGCCCACTAAATCCTTGGCGTCCTTGGAAGCATATTTCAGATCAAAACGACTGTCCTTGTATTTGGACGTACCAATAGAAACAAGGTACAAATTTGGCTTGTTTCCACTTTTGGGATTGAAAACATAAACCACTTCCCGAAGTGATTCACTCCCCTTGTTGTTGAGCACCGAAATTTCAATTTTGTTTTTCCCTTCTGCCAATTCAAGATTCAGTTCATTGGTGCTTTGATGAGAAGCATTCAGTTTGATTCCATCCCTTCCGTAAATAGGAACATCATTGATGTGTACCTGGATCCGGTCGAGCATGTATTTTGAATCTTCTGAACTGACTTTTATCCGGACGTGTTTACGGTCTTCCGAAACCTGCTGTTCTTGCAGTGCAAGAGTTGGCAAATGGATATCACCTTCCAATTGTTCTTCGGTCATTCCCATTTTCTGGAGTCGTTTCAGATAGGCTCTGTAGTAAAAATTTCGAATTTGAGGGCTTCCAAGTCCCAGGTCTTCGAGGATAATATCCGGACGATTGTATTTGAGGTCAAATTGCTCAAAAGGGTAAAATTTAGCTTCTTTGTCTTTTCCCTGATTGACGTAGTATCCGACATATTTAGCCCCATTTTTGGACGCTGAAAAATATCCTTTTTCATCCCAGATAATCCACTCTCCCCGTTTATTCATAAACATGGAAACGATGGGGTAAATAAAAACGCAACGGTATTCGTCGAGGGAAATTCGGAGTCCACTTGTGGCGTTCACGTCATCATACTTGTCGATCTCGTCAAGTATTTTTTCCCAGGCCTTGATCGATTTTTGCTTGGATAATTCTTCCAGTTTCAATTGCTTGATAAATGCTTTGAGGTAATTCCGAACATTTTCGTAATTGACTTCCTTTTCGAGGTATTCTTCAAAGGTGTACGGAATTTGATCATCGCGATACTGACCTAACTTATCTAGCGGCCAAATTCGAATGGTGTGGTCATCGGAAGAGGTGATAAGTCTTTTCCCATCCTGGGAGAGGGCCATGCCGTAAATGGCTCCCTCGTGCCCGACCAGGCGGTTAAATAGTCTTGTATCCGTTCCATAAACTTCGATGTGTCCATAGTTTCCGCCACTAATGATCATCCCGTTGGGAGCAAAGGTGTACACCGTGTGTCTGGAACCATTGTACGAATCGCGGAAAATCGTGTCACTGGGCTTCCCTTTTTGACTGATTTGAAGTCCGGCCGTGAGCCCATCAAGTCCTTCTTCTGTACGACACCATTTAATGCTCCAGTCTCCCTGCTCGGTTTCAGGTTTCCTAAATTCCTGATCACCTGCGTCTCCGATTGTTTTGAGGAAGAGGTCGAAGCTCTTATTGATTTTGGAAAGCCCGAAATTTTCTGTCCAAACATCTGAAATCCCGATGATTCCTCCATCCAGACCGACAGCCTGTGCGGTTAAACCATCTGCTTCGAAACTTTTGATCAGTTTTTGGGTGCCATTCGCATTTTTTTCGAGACTCCAAATATAGATTGTATTGTTCTCGCCTCCGGCAGTTACAAAGGTTTGATCATCAATAAAATCCCCGGTGATCATGGAAGCGGTAGCATCTGCAAAATCGGCAATTTCGAGCCATTCCTTTCCCTTTTTCTCGAACACGTAGGCATGTTGTTCCTGTCCTCTGGCCACACATCCGGTAAGTAGACGTTGACCATCCGCAGAAAACTTAATGAATCCCGGTTTGTATTTGTTTTGGATCAGAAAATAGGCTTTCTTTTTCTTGTTCAATAGGATAATGTAATTCTCAATCGAAAAGGCGTAATCCTCATGTGTCGGGGAAATGGCCAGATTCCCTGGGTCTCCCAATCCGCCACCGGCCAGTTTGTAGATTTCAGTCAGGGTCTTCCTGTCTACTTTAGTAGGTTTTGAAGGTTTATTAATATCCCAGTAACAGAGATTGTGGGCTTCATCCACACTCATCATCTCCTGTCCTTCGCCGCAGTGCTCTAGTAGGGTTTTGTCCTTTAAAAATTGATGAAAATCGAAGGTGGCGATCTTTCTTCCACTTTGAATATCCCACTGAAAAATTTTACTGTAAATATCTCCGGCAATGACCGTTTTTGAATCTGCCGTAAAATGCAGGCTGTGTGGAGGAGAACTCAAGCCTTTCAGCACCTGGACAATTTTCCCGCTTTTGTAGTCAAAAATCCGAATGTCACCAACGTCTTCACTTTCATCATCTGCGCCAAACCAACCTCCTGCAGCTAAATATTTTCCGTCAGGAGAGAGATCAATGAAATAGACCAGGCCTTCTGCTCCTGGGCCAATTTTCCCTCGATATTCCTGCACTATTTCCCCTTGTTCGATGTCCCATTTTCGAATCGTCTTATCAAAGCTTGCGGAGATGATATATTTTTTGTCTGGAGTAACCAATAAATCCCGAATCTGTCCTTTGTGAGCACCTGGATCGACTACCAGGCGGTGGTTCTGAGCGCTTAATACGCTTGTGATGATCAGAAAAAACGTAAAGAGAAGGGCTTTCATAATTCTTAAAATTTTATTCCTACAACACAAACGTCATCTATCTGGCTGGCATTTCCATCCGCTAACCATTTGTCAAAAGTTCTTTCCATCTGTTCGTATTGTTCCTGCATCGAAAGTTCGGCGTTTTTGATCAGGAGCCTTTTGAAGCGCTTGATCATGTATTTTTTACCATCGTAACCACCAAACTGATCTGGGAATCCATCCGAGAAAGTAAAGCAAATATCTCCTTCTTCCAACTCGATTTCTTTTTGTGTAAAAGGAAGTTCGTTATCGACGTATTTTCCAACGGGCATTTTATCGGCTGAAATGGCACTCAGGTAATAGTTATCGTGATTCAGCATTTTGCGATCCCCAATTGCTTCGGCCTTTTCCTGATTTCGGGTTAGGAAAAGAAGTGGGTTGTTGGCTCCGGCATATTTCAATTTGTTCGTTCGTTTGTCCAGACAACAAAGGGCAATGTCCATCCCGTCTTTTCGCTCGTTCCCTTCTTCTCGTTGCTCCAGGGCCTGAACTATTTTTGAACGCAGTAAATTGAGAATTTCTGCTGGTTCATGAATTCCACCTTCCATGACAATTTCATTGAGGAATCCAATTCCCAACATACTCATGAAAGCACCCGGAACTCCATGTCCCGTGCAATCTGCCGCTACCCAAATGGAGTAACGTTCATTCTGGAATGCCCAGTAAAAATCACCGGAAACAATGTCCCTGGGGCGAAAGAAGATCAAATGTTCCGGACTGATTTTTTCCCATTGTGCCCGATTGGTCATCATGGCTGCCTGGATTCGTTCGGCATAGTTGATGGAGTCTGTGATCTCCAGGTGTTTTTCTTCGATCAACTCTTTTTGCTCGGCAATTTCTTTGGTTCGTTCACGAACGATGTTTTCCAGTTCCTCATTTCTGCGTTTCAGCCTTTTTTTACTGATGTTCAGGGCAAACCAGAATAAGACAACAATGGAAGAAATGTAGAGGGCATAGGCCCACCAGGTTCGGTACCAGGGAGGACTGATTGAGAACGAATAGGTCAGAATATTAGAATGTTGATTGAGTGAATTTTCAGCTCGAATCCGGATGGTATAATCTCCCTCCATCAATTTGCTGAAATTAATGTGATTGTCCTGAATTGGAGCAGACCACTCGTCTTGTTCACCTTCCAATTGATAGCGGTAATTCACCTTTGTTCCATGCAAATAGAATGGCGCCTGGAAATAGAAGTCGAGTTGATTATTGGAGTAAGAAATGTTGATGCCCTTTTCCAAATCCAAATGTTGTTCTCCGGCCAGTATTTTCGATAAGCTAAGTTTAAAATCGCTTTGAATGGGGCGGGCATTTTTTTCCATGACTATCATTCCGTCGGAGGTACAGATATAGGCGTTCCCAGAAATAGTTCTTACCCGGTTGATTCTTCCGAAATCGAGGTAGTTGTACTTCGAGTTCAGAATGTTGAACTTTTTAAGTTCTCTGATTTCATTGGCAACTACGGCCATTCTTTTTCCCTTGAAGTGAAACAGTTCACTGATTTCCTCAATTTGCGTGCGCGGTTCAAAGCAACCCCGATAGAAAAGGGGATTATTTTTTAGCGAGTCCGGGAGCAATTTTTTCATTTCATCTTCGTAGACAAAGCGCTGTAGCCCCATCATCGTTCCGAAAATCAGTCGCCCATTGTGCCCTTTTAAAGGTTTGATCCATCCCAGGCTTCCCCCGTTTTCGTCATCACTAAAAAGGTCAAATTGAAGTTGTGCGTTGATCCGTACTACTCCTAGAGAACTGGTTCCTATCCAGACTTCGTTGTATCTTTTTTCATGATAAATCCGAAGAGTTCGGTTGAGCGGCATTTCAAAGGCACTCAACAGATTCAGTTGGGGATTTGTAATTCGAACGCCATCAGGTCCGGCGAAATAAAACCTGTTTTGAATGAAGTCCAGGTTGTTATAGTTTCCGGGGTAGAGCAAACGGAATTCACCATTTTGGAGCAGGTAGATCCCACTGGAACTGGCACAGTACAATTTTCCCTGATGGACCAGAAATTCCCAGGTAGGGAGGTGATGTCCACTTGCTTCAAAAATTTGGTCGCCCTGCACAAAAACTCCTTTGGAGCTAGCCACATAGATCTTTCCCTCAAAGCGAATCGCGTCCTGAATGTCTCCGATTACTCCCTGGTTCTCGTTATAATAAGAAATGTCGCTTTCATATTCAATGAATGAAATTCCGTTATTGGTCGCCAACCAGATGTTTCCATCAGATCCCTGAACAGCATTTTTTACATCGTTGTCACTGATTCCTGTGAGTCTGGTGAAATGTCTTTGTACCTTGAGATTTGGGTCCAGGATATACACTCCATCCTGAAGGGTGTAGATCAGGTAATTGCCATCTTTTAACTGAAGTCCTCCATAGATCGAGTGCTCGTATTCATGTTCACTTTGTTGGTCCTGAGTCAGGTAAGTGAATTTTCCTTTGTGTTCAAAAATGGCAAAGACACCATATTCCTTTAATCGAGTACTGGCGTTAAAGGGGACCAGTTTTCCATTTCTTACCTCATAAATTCCTTTATCCCGCTGACGTACGAGGATTTTTTTTCCAACTTTGAAAGAAAGGTGGAAAGAGGTTTCCGGAGCCAGTTGGAATTTTAATTTTCCATTTTCAAAACAGTAAATTTTGGATTCCGTTTGAAAGAAAACTTTTTCATCCAGGCAATATACTCTCCAAACGGGCTCTGAAAGATGAATGGTATCCAGGAAAGACTTAAAATAATAGCTCCCATTCTTCTTTTTTCGAAGTTCTCCGAAGTCACCAAGTGCTCCAACATATATGTTGTCTTTTTCGCTTCGAGTCAGTGCAGTCACGTAAGAAGCTTCTTTGACTCCGACAAAATCCCAGGAAGCACCGTTATAAATTTTGATTCCATTGGAGGTTCCTGCCAAAATCCTGTTTTCCCGATCCTGCAAAATGCTGTAGATCTCCGGATTGGATTTTTTACCGTAAACTTTATTCGTGAAGTTTTGAAAGTAGGGCATGTTCGGCTGTCCGAAAAGAAGCCCTCCCCAGAAGACAAGCAGTAGTAATAGTGAGGTTTTAAGCATGTTACAGACCCAGATTCTCGTGGAGCCAGTTGTTTAGATTATCTTGTTGTGGTTTTCCGTAATTTTCAGTCAAATAGGCCAGAAGTTGTTCCTTCTTTGCCCCGGCATCCAGTCCTTCTCCAATTTCGCGAAGAATCAATTTACATTCCTGCACCAGATCCTTTTCATTGGCAAATACAGGTTCAAATAGTGCGATTGCCTCGGATGTCTTTTCTTCATTGTTTCGATAGAAGAGGGTCATCTTTGTTCCGGGAGACAACTCAATTCGTTTGCCATCCACTTGCATGATTTCATCAGCATTCAGTTGAAGTTTATTCTCCTCAAAGTTCAGTTTTTTGGAGATATCTTCTCCCTGATATGAATACCTTAGGAAGAAAAAATGGTTTTGATCCATGGGGAATTTCTTCGGGCTGATTTCAGCCTCGTATCCAGATAGGATCAGGTATTTATCACTGAAATGCTTTTCAATATCAATTTGGTTGATCAGGGCTCCTGCTCTTGAACTGACATTCGGAAGGGCAGGCATCAGTCCTTCACTAACGATTCCAGAGCGACTTGCCCGTAACATAATTCTTCCTTTTTCTTTGTTTATCAAGGCTGCTTTGGATTGTTGATCATTGAACTTTAAGCGTTCATTTGAGAAAACTTTATCTCCCGTAAAAAGAGATTTATTTGTCTGTGCATGTCTGATTCCACCAATGACTTTGATGACACTAAATGCATCGATCCGATAGGTGCCGAATGAGGCAAGCAGCAAGAACAGGGTACTTAAAACGAGCAATCTTTTCATCATAGTGATTTTCTTTTAGTGAAGATCATATCAAATTTAATGCAAAAAATCCGTTTTACGCCTTAATCCGCTAAAAATCCGTCACATGACGCAGCTACTAGAGTGTTTTTACATGGATAACTCGATTTTTAAGAGAATTTCCTGGAGGATTTTCATATTCTCTTTGAGATGATCCGGACCAAGCATTTCCTGGTGCTCTCCGGAACCCTGATGAACGGTCAGTTTTCCTTTGTTCAGTTTTTTCCAGTTTTGGGCCGAAGTTTCGGATTCCGGATGGACTCCCACGGAACGAATGAGGTGTGTTTGTCCTGCGATCGAAAATTCATCTCCGCTGTTCAGGGCGAAATCCATGTATGCTTCAATTCGTGTAAAAGCCTTTTCATAGAGTCCTGCTTCTCTGAGATGTTGTTTGCTCTCCTCGTCCATCTTTTTCACAAACTCCTGGGTATTTGCTTTGACTTCATCGGAAGAGAGTGGACTTGTTGGTTTTTCCCGGAAAGTTGAATCGATCAGAATGATGTGACTGACTTCCTGGCCCATTTCTTCGAGTTTTGCGGCAACATGCCTGGCCAGGTTTCCACCGATGGAATATCCTCCAAGAATATATGGACCGCTTGGCTGTACCTCTTGGATTGCTTGAATAAAGGCAGTCAATTGCTGATTTTCAGGAATGTAATTGAATCCATACAAGGCGTGTGTCTCCAGGTAATCACCAAGTTCCTGATATATTAAGGAATGTGCTGAGATCGGTGGGAAAAGGAAGATTTTTTGATCACGTTCTTCTGTAAACAAGCTTAATTCAGAAGTAATCAACTCAGTAGTTTGATCCGAAGTCTGCTGTTGGTCGAGCAAAACCGCTATTTGAGCAATACTTGGGGCTTCCATCAGTTGACTGATTTCGGGGCTCTTTCCAAACTGAAGGTTCATCCGTGCGATCATTCGGATCAGCAACATGCTGTGACCTCCAATTTCAAAAAAGGAACTGTTTTTGGAGATGTTTCGCTCCTGAAGGAGCTCTTTCCAAATGAGAAGCAATCTTTGCTCTGTTTCCGTGAGTTCTTCTTCGATGTTTTTAGTGTCTAATTCAATTAGAGGATTCGGAAGTGCCCGTAGATCAATTTTTCGATTGTTGTTTAGTGGAATCTCTTCTATCCGAACAAGATAATCAGGAACAAGATAATAAGGAAGTTGTTTTTCCAATTCCTGTTTTATGTCCTTTTCGTTGATCTCTCCCGTACCGATATAGTAAGCACACAAGTATTTTTCCAATCCTTTTCGAATGGGAACAACAATACTATTTTCCACTCCAGATATGCGATTGATTTGCGCCCTAATTTCTCCCGGTTCAATGCGATGCCCCCTGATTTTAACTTGTTGATCAATTCTACCAAGGAATAAGATGTTGCCGTCTCTTTCTTGTTGAACCAGGTCTCCACTTCGATAGAGTTTTTGTCCTGGAAACATTTCATGATCGATGAACTTTTCCTGATTTAATTCTTCCCGGTTCAGATAGCCAAGAGAAACTCCGGGACCGGCGATACATAGTTCCCCGGGAACTCCTGTTGGCACGGGCTGGAGAAACTGATCCAGTACAATAAGTTTAACGCCGGGTAAGGCTTGTCCAATTGGAACTTTATCGGGGATAGATGATCCTTTTTGAATGAAGTAATTGCTACAACATACGGAGCTTTCTGTTGGACCGTAGGCGTTGACATAATCCATATATGGGATAAATCTTTTGATTTCATCCGCTGGGGCTTCTTCTCCGGCAGTAATGAGCAGTCGGATGCCAGGCATTTGTTCGGCAGTCAGGGCTCCCAGGTAAGATGGAGGGAGGTGTAAGATGCTGACCCCTTCATCCCGGACTTTTTGAAGAAAAATATCGCTATGTCTGATTTCTTCCAGACTCAAAGCGTAAATAGCCGCTCCGGAACAAATACCCATCAACAATTCCATGATGCTGGCATCAAAAGAAGTGGATGCGAAAAGGAAAAGTCGATCGGAAGAATGAATCCCATAAGAAGCTATTTTCTCTCGGACTGTATGCATGATTCCGCCATGATGCACCAACACTCCTTTGGGGAGTCCGGTTGAACCGGAAGTGTAAATAATGTAGGCAGGATCTTCCGGACGGACTTGATCCGTTTGAATATCCGGGGTTCCCGAATCAAATGATTCTCCATGCTTCCAGGGAATATTGATTGGACCATAGTTAGTTTCCTGGGCCGATAGCAGGTACTTACATTGACTATCCTGCAGGATGAATTTGATGCGTTCAGACGGGAGTTCCTGATCGATAGGGAGGTAGATGGCCCCCATTTGACTAATGGCGAGCAATGCTTCGGCCAATTCCACGGATCGGGGAAATAGTACGGCTACAACATCCCCTTTTCTGACTCCTGCTCGGAAGAGTTTCTGACAAAGTTGTCTGGAAGAGTCATGCAGGACTCCATAAGTTGTTCGGATAGAAGCATCCGAAATGGCAGGAAGTGTTCGTTGTTTGGAAACAATTTCTTCGAAAGCGCTAAAAATCGTTTCTGGGTTTCTGATAGTTTCCTCTCCACTAGTGATTGCTTTGGGCCAATGGTAGCTAAGTTTGGAAAGTTCCTCTTCAGGCGTTTTGAGAATACTCGAAATGAGCGTCTTGTAATTTTGAGCCAGTTCTTCGATCATTTCTGCCTCGTAGCGAAGTTGGTTATACTCGAATCGAATGGTCAGTTCTTGGCCAGGGATAAATACAAGAGTTAGGTCATAATTGGTGTGCTCATGCATTTCAAAGTGTTCAATCCGAAGGGCATCTTCCTCTTTTTCCTGTGATGTTACTTTTTCCTGGACAGGATAGTTCTCGAAGACAAGTACCTGACTGATCAAATCCCGTTTAAGTTCGGTATGAACCTGAATTTCGGAGAGCGGGTAATAATCGTGTTCGGCACAACTGACCGAATTTTGCTGAACCTCCCTTAAAAGTTCATTGAAGTTTTGTTCTCCTTTCCGGTGAACACGTACCGGAATCGTGTTGATGAAAAGACCGATCATTTCCTCGATTCCTTCAATTTCGGATGGTCTTCCTGAAACAACTGCTCCGAAAACGATGTCATCCGTTCGGTTGTATCGTTGCATGAGAATTCCCCAACTCGTCTGCATAAAGGAATTTAAGGTTGCCTGATTCCGTCTACTGAGCTGCTCTATTTGGAGGAGTTCCTGCGGGCTTATTTGTGCATGAACCCGGGCACTTTGGTAAGCTGATGTTTGTTGACTTTTCTCAGGCAGTTTGACCTCTTGATCATACTCTTTTAGGTAGTTTTTCCAGAAAGTTTGGGTTACTCTTTCGTTCTGCCGACCCAACCAGCTGAAATAGCTGGCATAGGAAGGGGGAGCCGGAAGCTGGATTTGAGTTCCCTGTGTTTCACCGGCGTATAGTTGCATAAAATCCTGAATGACCAATGCAATACACCATCCGTCCATCAGAATGTGGTGGTGACTCCAGATTACCTCGTAAGTGCTTTCGGTCGTCTTAACCAGGTGAATACGCATTAAGGGGGCTCGTTCCAGATCGAAGGATTCGAGTCGGTCCCGATGCATCAATTCTTCCAGTTCGTTCTGTTGCCCACCACTGTTACTCAGATCGAGGAATCTGAAATCTGCTTTTCTCGATTCAAAAATCAATTGATGCGGTTGACCAATTCGGGAGTGAAAGAAATTGGTTCTTAGGATGTCATGCCGATCAATGAGTTTTTGGAAAGCGGACTGAAAATCATCTTTTTGAATGTGACCGTTTAGTGTGAATCGAGCCTGTTCAAAATAAGAGGACTTTCCGACATCTGCCAGGTGATGAAAGAGCATCCCTTCCTGCATTGGACTGAGTGGGTAGATGTTTTGAATTTGTAAATCAGCGTCTTTGCTCTGTTGAAGAATCAGGTCGAGATCTTCCAAAGTCAATCGAGCTAACTCAAAATCGGATGGGGTAGGGATCGTAGCCGGAATTTCGACGCAGTGCTGGATCAGTTCTTCCAGCTTTTGTTGCAACAATGAGTTTAACTCCTGAACGAAATCTGAATCCAGTACATCCGGGTGATAGCTAATATTCAGCTTGAGTTGCTGATCCACGACCAATCCAGTTAGATCCAGGGATGAAGTTCGATGATTTTTGGGATGTACGGAATCTCCCATGGTGAGATGTGAAATACTCCATCGATCTGCCTGAATATCTTCATCGAATTGCCCCAGGTAGTTGAACATGATTTCGCTCTCCGGATAGTTGATTTCGTGATCACTTTCATTGTCGTTCAGGTATCGGAAAACGCCATACCCGACTCCTTTATGCGGGATGCTTCGAAGTTGTTCCTTGACATGGCGAATGATGTGATGGGGTGCTGTCGAATGGAGCCCTCCCAAATTAACAGGAAAAAGGCTGGTGAACCAACCAACAGTCCGGCTAACATCCTGATCTTTGAACAATTCTTCCCGACCATGGCCCTCCAGGAAAACCTGGACACGATTGCCTTCGCAAAGTTCCATAAAACTCATTAATAATGCACTTAGAAGTAGGTCTTCTGTGTTTGTGCGATAGGCTTGATTGACCTTGGTTAGGAGTAAATTTGTTTGTTGTTCATTGAGTTTCAGGATTTCAGTTCGGATACCGCTGTTGTTTTGGGCCTGACGACTTTTAAGCGGAAGGGAAATAACTTCTTCCTCACAAAGGTTTTTCCAGTAGTTAATTTCCCCGGACATGTCTGAACTTGTCAGATAGCTCTGCAATTGTTCAGACCAATATTTAAACGAGTGGGTTTTAAGTTGGAGCTGTGGTTTTTCTCCCTTTTCGAAAGCTTCATAAAGTGATTTAAAGTCTTCGAGCAGGATTCGCCATGAAAGTCCATCAATGAGTAAATGATGGCAGGCTAATAACAGATGGTCTCCCTGATCTGTATGAAAAAGTGCTGGTTGAAATAAATTTTGACGCGTTAATCCCGCTTGGATTTCTTGACAACGGTCTTCGACCAATTGATCCTGTTTTTCGAGACCTTTGAAATCTTCCTGAATCATCGAAAGTGGCTTTGATTCAGGGACAAACAGGGTTTTGCGCCCGTTTTCATCCATTTTTAAGATGCTTCGAAGATGATCGTGATGCTCGTACAGTCGTTGAATTACCTGTCGCACGATTTTGGGGTCGAAACCATCTTTAGCATAAAGCATAAGGGATTGATTCCAGTGCAATTCGTGTTCAAATTTCTGATCGAAAAACCAGTGTTGGATGGGGGTTGGAGAATACGCACCATGAACAATTCCCTGATCAATGATTCCCTGTTTGTCTTTCAGTAATGGTGCGAGCTGGCGAATGGTACTATTTCGAAACAAGTCCTTAATCGTCATTTGGAATCCCTTTCCTGAGACCCTGGAGGCAATTTGAATGGCCTTGATTGAATCCCCTCCAAGCGAGAAAAAGTCCTCATGAACTCCGATGTCGTCAAGTCCCAGGGTTTGCTTCCAAACTTCGCTCAACAGAATTTCTCGCTCATTGGAAGGAGCTTCATAAGTTCTCTTTTCGTGGGCACCTGAATCCGGATTCGGGAGCTTTTTTCGGTCGATTTTTCCATTGGATGTCAGTGGAAATTCACTCACAAAAACAAAGAAGTGTGGGATCATGTGTTCCGGAAGCTGCTCGAGCAGGAAGGATCGTAATTGCTGATGCTTCAATTCCTGTTTACCGTCCCAAAGCAGGTAGGCGATTAATTTATGCTCACCATCTTCCAGGCTTCTGGTTAGGGCAACACTTTGTTTGATCGATTCGTGTCGGTTCAGGGCTGCTTCAATCTCTCCCAACTCAATTCGGAATCCTCTGATTTTTACCTGTTGATCAATACGTCCCAGGTATTCCATTTCTCCGTTTGGTAATTGTCTGACCAAATCTCCAGAGAGATACATTTTTTCATCTGGATAGTATGGATTGTCAATAAAGCGCTCTTGGGTCAGGTCATCCCTTTTCCAGTATCCTCTGGATACACCATGTCCAGTGATGGCCAATTCTCCGGCTACTCCTGGAGGGACCAATTGTCTTCCCTGGTTGAGAATATATGCCTGAAGACTTGGGATGGCTCGTCCGATATTGCTAATTCCTTCCTGAATTTCTTTTGAGCCAATTTCTTTGTAAGTTACATGTACCGTCGTTTCGGTGATCCCATACATATTGATCAAGTGACATTCGGGGTATTTGTCGTACCAGGCTTTTAGCTGTCCTGGATGAAGTGCTTCCCCCCCAAAGATGACATAGCGTAATGGGAGTTTGTTTTCATGTTGTAAGTCTTCTTCTGCCAGACGATAAAAAGCGGCTGGTGTCTGATTCAAGACGGTGACTTGATTTCGTAGGAGCGTGTTTCGGAAGCTGCTCGTATCTCGAGCTTCATCCTTGGAAATGAGTACCAGTTTTCCACCAAACAACAGGGCCCCATACATTTCCCATACGGAGAAATCGAAACAGTAAGAATGAAAAAGTGTCCAGGTATCGGATTCTGTGAAATCAAAATGATTGGGCTGATGAAATAGCAAACTGATTACCTGTTGGTTTTCAACAACGACCCCTTTTGGCGTTCCGGTAGATCCTGAGGTATAGATGATATATGCCGCATCTTTGGCTTGACCGGATGAGATCGTGTTTTCATGGTCTTTTTCATAGCTCAACTCGTGAATAGCACATTGAATTCCGTCATAATTGGCTCGTGGAAAGCCGGTGTGAAGCAAGGCAACGGCCTCCGAATCTTGCAATGTAAACTGAATTCGTTCTTCGGGATATTCCGGATCAATCGGAACATAGCAAGCCCCGATTTTTAGGCTTGCAAGTATTCCGACCAACATCCATTCATTTCGATCGATTAAAAGCGCGATGTGTTGACCACGTTGAATACCCAGTTCTCGGAGTTCATGGGCCAGGCAATTGGCTCTGCGGTTGAGTTCCGTGTAACTCATACGGTGGTCGCCCCATATAAGTGCTGTTGCTTCCGGTGTTTTTTGAACTTGATTTTCGAAGGCTTGAATCAGAGTCAGTTCTTGTGGATAATCTGCTCGATTGGATTGTTCTCGCTGAATGTAGGCGAGACTTTCCTCGGAGCTCATCAGTGGGATTTGTCCGAGTTTTGCATCTGGATGCTCGCAGACAAATTGAAGTAAATGGACCAAATGTTGGCTCATTCGTTCAATCGTATCTTCAGAAAATAAGGCAGTAGCATATTCGAAGGAACAGTGGATTTCGTCATTGATTTCAGCGGCATTCAGGCTAAGGTCAAACTTGGATGTTTCCTGCTCAAAGTTGAGGAGTTCAAAGTTGAGGTCGTGTACCTGAAGTTTTTCCTGTTCATTATTCTGAAAAGCGAACAGCACATCAAATAGCGGATTTCTGGAAAGGTCACGCCTGAGGTCTAGCTTTTCTACTAGCTCATCGAATGGAAAGGACTGGTTTTCATAAGCATCCAATGTCAGTTGTCTGATCTGTTGGAGATAGTCTCTAAAGCTGATCTCTTTATCGGGATTCGAACGGATGGCCAGGGTGTTGACAAACATCCCGATCAGAGGTTCCAGGTCCGCGTGATTACGTCCGGCTACTGGACTCCCGACAATCAGGTCTTCCTGTCCGGTATAGGCGGATAGGAAACACTGAAATCCGGCCATTAAGATCATGTAGGTGGTCGAATCTTCCGATCGAGCCAGGACATTGAGTTGTGTACTTAGAATGGGATCAAGCTTAAATTTTAAAGTGGAGCCCGAAAAATCTTGTACCGGTGGACGTTTAAAATCAGTTGGAAGATTCAGAACGGGGATTTCTCCCTGAAATTGCGTCATCCAATAGGCTTGGGATTTCTTGGCAGCTTCACTTTCAAAATAATTCTTTTGCCAATGAGCAAAATCTTTGTATTGAATTTTTAAAGGACTCAATTCCTGTTTCTGATAACTTCGGATGAAATCACTCACCAATATATTGCAGGAAGCTCCATCAGCGATAATGTGATGGATGTCAAAAAGTAGGATGTGTTCATTTTCCTGAAGTGTAGCGATTGCAATACGGAATAGGGGAGCCTCGTTTAAATTAAAAGGACGCACAAATTCAGAAATCAACTGATCCAATTCTTTGTTTTCCAAATGAATGAATTCAAACGGACATTTGGGGTGAACGAATTGCTGGGCAATGCCATCGACTAACTCAAAAGAGGTGCGCAGGGATTCATGTTTGGTGATTAATTGCTCAAAACAAGTTTGCAATTTGTCCTGTTGAATTTTTCCATAGACTTTAAGCGCAATGGGGATGTTGTAATTACAGGATTCCGGTTCCAGTTGATACTGAAAGTACATCCTCTTCTGCGCTGCTGAAAGTGGGTAGTAGGGAAGTTCTGGTGCTTTGGGAATTTCGAGGCTTTGCTTTTGTTCGCTGGACTGGATTTTCCGTTCCAACTGTTGAATGGTCGGATTGGCAAAAATATC
>SBGX01000016.1 GCA_006226425.1 Bacteroidota bacterium
CAAAGCCAGCACACCCGTTCCCGGATTGCTGACGGTACTGCTATTGCTTGTCAAATTGACAAAACGCAGGCCGCTTGGGGTGGCGTCACGTTCAGCTGCAGGGACCGAAGGTCCCCATTCACTTTTAATCACCAATCTGTTTTTTAACCAATTCAAGGAGTCCTTGCTACCCACAGCATCTACTCCGATCACAGTTCTTCCTCCTGGATAGATGGACATTGATCGCCGAACCGTACCACTTGAATCGCCATAACGGGGAATGAAATAGCGAATGGGGCGATCTTCATGCTGAATAATCCGATATTCTCCATTGATATCAATACCAATCACTGTTCCATCTGAGTTTCCACTCCCAACCTGGTCCAAACCGTCTGTTGTACGACCGTCATAGCTAAAACGTACGCGCACATTGGAGGCACCGAAAGTATGATGTAAATGTAGGCGATCTTTGGCTACAAAATTTTCCGGTAAATTGTCTCCTATTGCCGTACGACCATTTAATCCTAGGGGTCCATCATTCATTATTAAAAAACGTAATCCACCTAAACCACTTATCATGTCCAAGGTTTTTATTCCATAAATTCCTCCAGCTGTACTAACTTGTGTGAATACATTGTTATTGGGTTGAGCATAAATACTAAATCTTTCAGAACCATTCCCTGGTCCCGTAAACATTCTCCAGGCAGCATTATTTGTTCCTGGACTGTTCGTTCTAAAAGTTTCATCAGTAGGAAAAGTCAATCCATTAGAGTTTACTGTTATAATGGAAGGCAATACTGATCCATTTGGGAAAGAAACAGCATTCCCAAAACCAATTCGATCTACAGTATTCGGAGTAAAAAATCTGAATGAATTATTGGCCGAAAAGGGAACGGGGCCAAATTGCGAGTAAAGAATGTTAAAACAAGAAAATAGCAAAAAAAGGGATAATAATGCTCTCATAAATCAGTAATTTAATTTTTTAAAAGATTTTTTGTGCTTATTTTATCCGAAAATACAATCTTGATATAAAATATATTGCCGAATAAATCAGGGACAGTTATAGGATTTTCATTTAGAAGAGAATTTTGTTCTATCAATAATCTTCCAAGATTATCGTAAACTAGTATTTTTACTGGGCCGTTTTTGCAGTTTTCACAATCGACCGTTAAATTATTACCCGTAAACCAATAATTCAAGATTGGTAAATTATGTTCTGAAGAGATATTATTCATTGAATCCTTCTCTACAGTAACATTGTCTACATAATAATATGACCTGCATTGATTCATTCCAGAAAGTTTTTGAGTAGTAGTTTGGCTGTCTTCAAAAAAATTCCCGATTGCCAAATATTCATAACTAGAATCCGCTACAAAAACCGTTTCCAAACTCACCCAGTCTGACGTGTCTAGGATTACATTGCTTTCTAGTAAATGTGAGAAGTTTTTAGTCAATGCATTTCGATCACTCAATTCAAACGAACTCTTAGTAAAAAGAATTCCCAAGTTGTTCGTTCCACAGCCTAAATCAGCTTGTGAATTATATGCTAAACTGACATTCATTGAAATTTTATAGGTTTGTCCTACCTCTAGAGCTTGAGTTAATTTAACGCCTAGATATTCTCTAATATTATTGTCTGAAAAACTATCATCATAGGTAAAGAAAGCTGCGTAGGCACTACCTTCATAGGCCAGTTGGTATGATAAATTATTTGGTACCGAGCATCCTGCTACATTATCACAATCATTCATATAATCCGGGCTTATCGCAAAACTCACCCAATCTTTGCAGATTTCAATCGAACAAGCATTTGCCAAAGCTGGACACTCGAAATACTCCTCAAAACTCGGATTAGGAACCAAATTTTGCCCCAACAAGCTTACATTGAAGAAGAAACAAAGCAAAGAGAAAAGGAAAAGTGTTTTTTTCACGGTAAAAGGGTTTAAGTATCATCTTGTAAGATACGAAAAAACGATTTTAAAGTCAGAAATTTAACAAAATGATCCTTTAGGTTGCAGAGGCCCATCATTCATTATTAAAAGCCTTAATCCACCATTCGTACCAAGCTGATTATCCGTTCTTATTCCATAGATGGCGCCTTGTGTTCGAACCTCTGTAAAAACATTATTATTTGCCTGGGTATAAAAACTGGCTCGCGGGACTCCTCCTGTCTCCATTCGCCAGGCATTTAAGGTGGATGCAGGACCATCGGTTCGGAAGACTTCGCCTGAACCATACCCCTGCCCATTTATATGAAGAACAGAGTTTGGGTTTAAAAAATTGTTCCCGATTGCGATGAAACCTGGATTTGCAATAGTCGTACCTCCAATAAACAATCTAGAGTTATTGGCAGTACCAAGCCTCAAACTGGCAGTTTGTGTACCTCCTAGGTAATTATTGTTAGATAAAAGCCCATTAGCTCCTAAAAAATCGACATTTCCCCCTAGCCTCCAGTCTTGGGCTTTGAACCCAACTGAAATACAGAAAAGAAAAATTCCACAAAGACAAACATTTAGATACCCTTTTTTCATATTTTAGTATTTAATTATTCGAAAAGTTGAAAAGTTACTACCACTAGACAATTTCACAATAAAAACGTTCGTTTCATACGACGTTAAGTCTACTTTAAACAAATTTTCAGATACTTTTTCTTCATAAAACATACGCTTACCCATTAAGTCATAAAGCTCTAGATCATAAGGTAAATTATGACTTTCGCATGATAAGTAATTATTATAGTCAATTGAAATCTTGAATCTTGTATTCTTTTCGATTATCTCATTTGTTTTATTGCACGTTAATGAATCTTCTGAGACGCAAATATCATCAACAAAGAAATAAGCATATCCGCAAAAAGGGTTGTTTGGTACAATACTTTGAATATTTATTGATGCATCATCAAAAAAATTTCCAATAATGACGTATGAGTAATTAGAATCGGCTACAAATGAACCAGAAAGTTTTACCCAATTTGATGTATCATCAACTATTGCATTCGAAAAAACCGTCGCATCATTTGTCAAACTTGGCATATTATTTTGGTCATATGGTACTGTGGAGAACTTAATCCCCATTCCATTTGAAACGCAATTTATTCCCAATTCATTTACCTCTGATGAAACATTGAATGAAACATAATATTTCTTGCCCTTTTTTAGGGGAGAAATTAAAAGGCTTCCAATAAATTCTTTGTAGTTTGTGCTATCTTCATAACTCAACATTCCCGCATAAGAGCTTCCATGTAATGGAGTTTGAAAACCTACTGTATTTCTTGGTGTGGAATAAGATGGTTGGATCGGACTTGCACAAGAATTAAAATAATCTGGAGTATTACCGAAGTTTAACCAATTGTCCGCCCTTTCAATTTGATTTTCCCAATCAGGACAGTTTGAATACTCCTCAAAACTCGGATTAGGCACCAAATTCTGCCCCAACAAGCTTACATTGAACCAGAAACAAAGCAAAGAGAAAAGGAAAAGCGTTTTTTTCACGGTAAAAGGTTTAAGTATCATCATGTAAGATACAAAAAAAACGAGGTTAAAGCCAGGAATTTAACAAAATGATCCTTTAGGTTGCAGAGGCCCATCATTCATTATTAAAAGCCTTAAGCCACCGTTTGTACCAAGCTGATTATCCGTTCTTATTCCATAGATGGCGCCTTGCGTTCGAACTTCTGTAAAGACATTATTATTTGCCTGGGTATAAAAACTAGCTCTCGGAACTCCTCCTGTCTCCATTCGCCAGGCATTTAAGGTGGCTGCAGGACC
>SBGX01000036.1 GCA_006226425.1 Bacteroidota bacterium
TAACTTCCACCTGTTTGCTGGGAAGATCCTCCGGAAGGTACGTTGTACCAGTTCATCGTTCCGGCACTGGCCGTGGCTGATAAATCAACTGTTCCAGCATCACAACGTGATCCTGGGGTTGTCCCAGTAATACTTGGTGTGGTATTCACCGTAGCTGCAACAGAGGTTCTGGCACTTGTACATCCATTGTCCGTAGCATCCACATAGTAAGTTGTTGTTGACGAAATACTCGGGGTTGTATAACTTCCTCCTGTTTGCTGGGAAGAACCTCCGGAAGGTACATTGTACCAGTTCATCGTTCCGGCACTGGCTGTGGCTGATAAATCAACTGTTCCCGCGTCACAGCGTGATCCTGGGGTTGATCCCGTGATGCTTGGTGTGGTATTTACCGTCGCTGCAACAGAGGTTCTGGCACTTGTACATCCATTGTTTGTAGCATCTACATAATAAGTTGTTGTTGACGAAATACTTGGGGTTGTATAACTTCCACCTGTCTGCTGGGAAGAACCTCCGGAAGGGACGTTGTACCAGTTCATCGTTCCGGCACTGGCCGTGGCTGACAAATCAACCGTTCCGGCATCACAACGTGATCCTGGGGTAGTCCCAGTAATACTTGGTGTGGTATTCACCGTGGCTACAACTTCTGTTCTGGCCGTAGTACACCCATTGGATGACGTTTCTACCCAATAAGAAGTCGTAGAGGAAATGCTTGGGGTCGTATAACTTCCCCCCGTTTGCAAGGATGATCCCCCACTAGAAGCAGCAAACCAACTCATTGTTCCACCATTCGCGGTGGCACTCAAACCAACTGTTCCCGCATCACAGCGTGAACCGGGCGTTGTTCCAGTAATTGCTAAAGGGCTCAACGAACCAGTTCCCTGGATCGAAAAATCATAGGTCCCTTCATCTGAATCGTCATTATTGACCGTAATGGTGGCTGAACGAGTTCCCGTAGCACTTGGATTGAACGTGACCTGAAAGGTGGTGTTTGATGAAACTGAAACTGAGCTCGAAGGCGCACTTGTCACGGAGAAATCAGAAGAATGGGTTCCCGTAATATTTACAGAAGTAATATTCAGCGTCGCTGTCCCCGTATTTTCAATGGTAAAGGTTCTCACCACCGTACCCGAATTGTCACATTCGATTGCCGATCCAAAATCCGTATGATCTGAAGTAGATGGTGACGCATCTCCATCAAATATAGTGGATGAATTTCCGGTAATATTGATTTCAGGATTTGTTGGTACCGTTTGCCAGGTCCAGGCATCTAGGGCCACATATACAAAATTAGTAGCCGTGGTGATTACTAACTCATCAATTACTGTGTTGGAGTTATTATTCCCTCCAAAACTGCTCAAATCAATAAACGTAAAGCCATTGTTTACCCCTACATTGGTATTGTTGAAAGGAGATGAGGCACTTTCAGTGTACTGCGTAAAACCATCCACTTTCCCGACAATAGTCAGAGATCCTGTCGTGTTCACATTTGCCGAACTATTCGCCAAAAAAATCCAGAACGACTTTAATTGGAAATCCGTTCCATCTGTTGTTTTGATGGTAAACCCAGTCCCTCCAGTTCCGAGTGCTGCATCATTGTCAATATAACGGTTATCAGCAGAACTACCATTCCACCCAGTCCCTGCATATCCAGTTTGAATATCAAACGTTCCGTTTTGGGAGGTAACCGTAAAACTTTGTGAGTTATCCGTAAAAGTGGTCGATGCCGACGATTCCGTTTCGAAATCTTCAGTTGTCTGACCAAAAACAGCCGTTGAAAGAAGAAAGGTTGAGACTCCTAACAAACAGGCTTTTAGCAGTTTGGTTGTTTTCATATGCGTTCATTTAAATTGGCACTTAAAAGTAAAGTTTTAATTGTATTCCTCAAAGAATTGTTACTAAAGTTCTTCAGATAGTTATAAGACACCTCAATACTGTTACCAAATAAATTCACTTTTAGCGTATTTATACCTGGTTTTGAGTATCTGGACCTAAATTTTGAACAACTGATTCAGCATACTCTCTTGAGTACGCAGTGGATTTTCAGGCTCTTTTTCGAAAATCGCATATATGGTTGATCCCGTTCCGGTCATGGATACATAGGACGCTCCTGAAGCATATAAATCCTTTTTGACCTGCGCTAAAACAGGGTGTTTTTGAAAAGCCCCTACCTCAAACGCATTTTCTAACTCTTTCTTCCAACTGCTGAAAGGACTATTCACTACTTCTTTCCAGTCTGGGGCTTCTCTTCTTGTTGAAAGCGCTCCAAAAGCTTCACCGGTACTGATATGAATTCCCGTATTGATCAGCTGAACCCAGTACCCGTCCAGACTCAACTCCAAAGGGTTTAGTACTTCCCCTCGTCCCCTGGCCAATTGAACGTCTTTAGAAACAAAGAGTGGACAATCGCTGCCCAATTCCAGGGCCAAGGTTCTCATTCGTTCTTCCGTCAGCTCCAGGTCAAAAATGCGGTTGATCAGTAAAATGGTGTATGTTCCATCTGCCGATCCTCCTCCCAAACCGGCACCCATCGGGATTTGTTTATGCAAATGAATGGCTACCGGGGGAATGCTATACTCCCTCTTCATCAGTTCATAAGCTTTCACGCACAAATTGTGCTTTTCTTCTCCGGGAATTTCCAGTCCGCTTGAACGAAAAGAAAACTCCCCGGCTGGAATGACTTCCAGGATATCGGTCAAAGGAAGCTGATACATAATGCTTTCCAACTCATGATACCCATCCGCTCTCTTCTCACCGACATAGAGCCCCAAATTGATTTTACAGGGTGGAAACATTATCATGAGTCAAATTTAGTAGAACTCACCTATTTTTTCTAATTTTACCGTTCTAAATTTTATGTTCATGGCAACATATCTGGATTTCGAAGAACCACTAAAAGAGCTCGAGGAACAAATTGAGCAGACAAAAGAAATCGGTAAGACCACAGAGGTCGATATGACCGATAAAATTCAAGAACTCGAAAAGAAATTCGACAAAAAAACGAAGGAGATTTTCTCGAATCTGAGTCCCTGGCAGCGCGTTCAGCTTTCCCGGCACCCGGACAGACCTTATACCCTGGCCTACATTGAGGCGATGACCGGAGGGCATTTTCTGGAATTGCACGGAGATCGCAACGTCAAGGACGATAAGGCCATGGTTGGCGGCTTCGGACTGGTTGATGGTGAGACAGTCATGTTTATCGGTCAGCAGAAAGGAGTTAACACGAAAATGAGACAATATCGAAACTTTGGGATGCCAAATCCTGAAGGATATAGAAAAGCGCTTCGTCTCATGAAACTTGCCGAAAAATTCAATAAGCCTGTTGTGACTTTCATTGATACTCCGGGAGCTTTTCCTGGTTTGGAAGCGGAAGAACGTGGACAAGGAGAAGCGATTGCACGAAACATTTATGAAATGATGCAATTGAAAGTTCCTGTGATCTGTGTGATCATTGGAGAAGGTGCTTCCGGTGGAGCATTGGGAATCGGTGTCGGTGACAAAGTATTAATGTTGGAAAACACCTGGTACTCCGTTATATCTCCGGAGTCCTGCTCTTCTATCCTTTGGCGTTCCTGGGACTATAAAGAAGTAGCTGCCGAAGCGCTGAAATTGACTTCAGCCGACATGAAGAAAAACAATCTGGTAGATGATATCATCAAGGAACCTAAAAACGGGGCACACCGAAATCATGATGAAATCTTCAAAACGGTGAAACGAACGCTCAAAAAGCATATTAAAGATTTGAAGGAAATAGATCCTGAGAAACGCATTCAGAATCGAATTGATAAATTCTCTAAAATGGGAGTTTGGAAATAATTTCCATTGATATTCTTAAGGGGTTGGCAATGTGTCAACCCTTTTTTTATGCTTTCGATGGACGTATACTTCATAAGCCAGGTATACGATTACGAGGCCGTACTCCAAAATTGTAAAAGCCCTAAATAACCTTGTATTCATTCCGTCAACGTACCAGTAGTAACTCAAAAAAATCAGCCCACTCCACAGAATCGCGAAACGATATCCCGAAAAAACGCTCAACACCAGTGGAAGCAGCACATACCAGGGATGAACCGTTGAGGAAAGAAGGTAATAACAAAAAAGAGCAAAAGTCATTCGGAGTAGCATCTGTTGCAGACTAAAATGGTTCCCCAACCAGGCAAAAACAAGCATGGCCATCGTCGCCAGTCGAGACAAATAAGGGCCAAAGGTCTGAATTCGATTATAGCCAAAACGCCATCTGCCATATTCAATGTACCAATGCAGCAGGAACGAGTTAAATTCAAATTGTTGAAAATAGAGCCTCAAACTCTCCAAAAAGTTCATGTAATTTGATTGATCAATCAAAAACAAAGCAAAAACAGCGGTTAGTACCAATGTCAGACTCCCCAACAGCATACTTTTCCCCCAACCCAAATAACGAAGCCAAAAAGGAATCAATACCAGGGGTAATAACTTGATGTGAATTGCCAACGCCCAACAAATGGCAGACAGCAGCCAATGTTGACGATGCATGTAATAGATTCCCATCAGGGTAAAAGAGATCATCACTCCTTCAAAGTGCAGGTTCTGAACAACCTCAATCAGAAATAAAGGACTCAATAGAAAAATCAAACTTCGCGAGGCGGAAAGTTTACAAATATCCAGGAGTTTTTCCAGGTAAACAGCGCCCAAAAGCATTGTTCCAACCACTAAAATCCGCAAGACAACGACATTGATCCATATGTGATCACTAAATACCGCTGAAATCAAAAAGTAGCATTGATTGATCACTGGGTAACAGGTATAATTTTCCTGAGACAAACTCCCCATTCCATCGTACAACTCACGAAAATATACCCCGGAAAATTCAGGCAACAGGATCAATTCATTGGGTTTGAAATCATAGGGATTGACTCCTCTAGATAATAGCTCTCCATCCCAGATAAACCGGTAATAGTCGTTGCTCAGCGTCGGAAAACTAAAAAGTGGAATTAACAGCAAGATCCAGTAAACGTACTTTCTTTCCCGAAAGCCGGATTCCTGATCTCCTCCAGGATTCCAGATCAATAAAAAATAAGCAACAAAGCAAAGAAGGACAGAAGCTATCAGACCTGCGAACTCTGTTCTTTCAAGAAAATAAGATTGATAAACCAATCCTGAAGCATACAACAGGACTGCCAAAGCAAAACGTCCTCTCAAAGCGTTGAGAATCGACATTTTTATTCCGATGGAGTTCTCAGTTCGGAAAGTGAGTAGAAGAACACCAGACCATATCCCAGGGTCAACATCAAATGAAATGGAACCATTCCTACATCTCCATAGACGGCCCGGTTGACAGCTGTGAATCCAAACAACAACATCAACAATCCTTCACCAATGGTCAACAGCGAAATCTTCTTGACATCATATTTATTCCCTTTAAATTCAGACTTGGACTGCACATTAAATTTCGGTGTTCTCACAAAGGAACTTTTAATCCCCAGATAACCTTCCAGTACAGCCACCGTATTGTTCAGGGAAAGTCCCATGGAGACAATCAGGAACTGGACAAAGCGGAAAACAAACTTCGGAAAATCAATGAAGAAATTTCCTGTTTTATCCCGGAATGAATGCCAGTAATAGTAACTTAAAAAGATGGTACTCAGAATAAAAACAGATCCAAATTGAATAAAAAAGTTAAGATCGGCAAAGCTGTCTTTGATATGTAAAATCGGGAGACTTAGTAAGGACAGTAGCAGTATGAAAAAGAAGACGGATGAATTGAACAAATGCGATAATCCGTGAACTTTATCACTGACCTTGACTTTTTTAGCCGTAAATATTCTCCAGGCCATTTTCCGGAAACACTCTGCTCCTCCCTTCATCCAGCGATGTTGTTGCTTCTTCAAAGCGGACATGGTAATCGGAAGTTCCGCCGGTGAAATCACATCCTCCAAATACTGGAATCTCCAACCTCTGATTTGCGCCCGGTAACTCAAATCTAAATCTTCTGTCAGGGTATCATGTTCCCAACCGCCGGCATCCTCGATACAGGCTTTTCTCCAAACTCCACCAGTTCCGTTAAAGTTAATATAGTGTCCTGCAGCATTTCTTCCTCCCTGCTCAATCGCAAAGTGACCGTTCAGTCCGAAGGCCTGCAATTCTGTCAGGATCGAATAATCCTTGTTAATATGTCCCCAACGCGTCTGAACAACCCCAACTTTATCATCCTCAAAATAAGGGATGGTCCGTCTCAGGAAATCTGGCTCCGGAACAAAGTCACTATCAAAAATGGCGATAAATTCTCCTTTTACTTCCGGCATGGCTGCATCCAGAGCACCCGCCTTATATCCTACCCGATCCACCCGGTGAATGTGCTTGATATCCACTCCCTGAGCAGCGATTTCAGCTACTTTCTTGGCAATCAAATCAACCGTTTCATCCGTAGAATCATCCAATACCTGAATATCAAACAACTCCCGGGGATAATCAAATTTGGCCACGGTCTCGATGATTCGCTCCGCCACGTACATTTCATTAAACATGGGAAGCTGAACAGTTACCCGAGGCATGAAATCCTTTTTGAGCGCAAGAGCTTCCTTTTTCTTCTTTCGTTTGTTTTGCGCATAAACAATCGCCAACGAAAGCTGCAAAATACTGTAGAAAAATACCAGTAGCAGACAAAAACCGTATGAGATCAAAATCACTTTTCCAAGCAGATGTGACCAGTAATGCTCTATTCCAAAAGCATCTCCCCAATCAAACATCCATGATATGTCTCCGGGCTCCTTACTTGTCAGGCTCAAAATCATGCGCTAAAAACGATATTTAAAAACTGCAAATATAATCTTTATTCCGGCAAGTACAGTACCTTTTACCGTCCCTGAAACCTTTGATACCCCAATTCGCTTTCTGTAACGCACAGCTCGTTCGGCAAACGGCCATTTCTTTTTGACCAATTTGATCTGCATTTCGATGGTCCACCCATAGGTTTTATCAGACATTTTCAGGGCTTTCAGGGCCTCATAATCAATCGCTCGAAATGGTCCAAGGTCCGTGAATCTGGCTCCATAAAACAATCGAATTAATCGAGTTGCTAACCAATTTCCAAAGACCTGTTGCGGTGTCAGTGATCCTTTTTCACGTTCTCCTAGCACCCTTGAACCAATAACCATCTTTGCCTCTCCTTTCAAAATGGGCTCCACGAGCATCTCGATTTCTTCCGGATAATCCGAATAATCTCCGTCCAAAAAAACGACAATATCCGGTGGTGCATCCTTCATGTAATCCATCCCCTTCAAACAAGCCCAACCATAACCTTTTCTATTCTCTTCGAGGGCAACAGCACCATGTTTCTCAGCTTCTGAAAAAGTATTGTCCGTACAGCAATTGCATACCACAATCACCTGTCTTACCAACTCTTTTGAAATCTCGCCCAATACCTTCGGGATCGATTTCTCCTCATTGTGAGCCGGAATAATCACATCAATTATTCTCCCTGAATTTTGTTCATTCATAAGCACTGCAATATTACTTATTTACTTATCTTTAGCAATAAGTCGAACACATTTATTACTCAAAATCCACTGCATGAAATTTTTCAGTTTTTTCTTTTTTCTTTTATTCGTTGGTAGCTCCTTTGCTCAACGAAGCTGTAAAGTGACTGTGAATGTCCGTTTCGATAATATCAATGATGGATATGATCACGTGACCAAAACGCAAATTTTCATTGACGGAAAACTGATCAAGGAATCAGGCGAACACAAAGAATCTGAACCCAACAGTTTTAAGTTGAAAGTCCCCAGAGGAGAGCATGAACTAAAAATTGTCAATCTCACCCTTTACAAAGGAAAGTGGGAAGAAACCAAAGTGGAGAACGAATATAGTATTGATGCTTTTTACGAAAGTAAAATCCACTTCAAGAAGAAGAAAACAATCAACGTCCTTTTTGACATCGATCAACGCAATCCCGTCGTTGACTACCAATAAAACTATTCATCGAAAAACTCAGATTTAACCATGAAAATTAGACTGGTCTCTCTCCTTGGCCTCCTCGCATTCTCCCCGCTTTCATTCGCTCAAAAACAAGAAAAACCCAAACTGGTAGTTGGAATAGTCATCGACCAAATGTGTTATGACTACCTCTACCGCTTTGAAGACAAACTCGGGGACAAAGGATTTTTGAAATTGATGTATAACGGAAGCTTTTGCCGCAATGCACATTACAACTACGTTCCGACATACACAGGGCCCGGACATGCATCTATTTACACAGGAACAACTCCGACAAACCATGGTATCATTGCCAACGACTGGTATGTCCCTGCACTCGGACGAGAAATGAACTGTGTGGAAGACAGCATGGTTCAATCAGTTGGAGCAGATAGCAAGTATGGTCGCTATTCACCGGCGAACCTGAAAGCCATGACTATTACGGATCAACTTCGATTGACCTATAAACGTTCCAAAGTGATCTCCGTATCCATCAAAAACAGGAGTGCTATTCTTCCTGGAGGACATTTATCCAATGGATCATATTGGTATGACTACGCCAGCGGGCATTTCATAAGCAGCAGTTTCTTCATGAATAAACTTCCCAAATGGGTGAAGCAATTCAATACCAGGGAACAGGTCCCCTATTACATGGAACAAAGCTGGAAGCCTTTATTGGCAAAAGATCAGTACGACGCAAGCGATGAGGATGACCGTCCCTATGAACATATTTTAAAAGGAAAAGACAAAGCTACTTTCCCCTATGATTTCAAGGAACTATCTAAGCACAACTCGCCCTTCGAATTATTCACCATCAGCCCATTTGCGAATACCTACCTGACTGACTTTGCCATCGAGGCCATTCGAAATGAAGAGCTTGGAGCCGATGAGCACAGTGACTTTCTTTGCATCAGCTATTCTACACCTGATATCGCCGGACACAGTTTCGGTCCCTACTCCAAAGAAATGCAGGACATGTACCTTCGTCTTGACCTGGAAATTGAAAAGCTCCTGGTGGTGCTAGAATCCATGGTCGGAAAAGAAAACTTTGTCTTATTCCTAACTGCTGATCATGCGGTAGTTCCGGTTCCACAGTTTTTGAAGGATCATCAACTTCCGGGAGGCTATGTTTACAAGGATCAATTGATGCAGTACCTGGAGGATCATCTGGCTCCAAAATTTGGGAAAAACATCATCGATCACCTGGGTAATTTCCAGGTCTTCCTCAACAAAAAAACCATCAATGAACAAAAGATTGATCAGGAAGATTTGGAGGAATTCCTCGCACGCATTCTTCGAAATTTCCCGGGAATCAAAAACGCCTATACACATGAACAACTGGAAGAAGCTCCACGAGATCAATGGCATCAAATGGTTCAGGCAGGGCACGAAGCGGAACGAAGTGGAGATGTTGCATTCATCCTCGAGTCCGGCTATCTGATGAAATCGGCTCGCAACGAAAAAGCAGGGCGTGGAACCAGTCATGGCTCCGCCTTTAATTATGATACCCAGGTTCCTTTAATTTGGTATGGAGCGAATATTCCTGCTCAGGTAATTGACCGACGCATTATCATTCCTGACATCGCTACCACCCTGGCACCAATTCTAAAAATTCAACGTCCCAGTCTTTCGACGGGAAACCCGATTTTGGAGATTTTAAAATAGCTGAAAATGGCTCGTTTTTTGTGTGGTAATATCTAAAACGGAATGGATATGAGAATCTTCATCGCTATACTCGCCTCCCTGTTTATCATCCCGGTGATGGCTCAACGGGAAAAGCTTCCGGAACTGAATCAACAAGTTTTGAAGTATGTGGATCAACAAATAGGTAAAAAAGTGGGACGTGGAGAATGCTGGGATTTGGCCCAGGAAGCTCTGGACGGAATTTCCGCTAAATGGGACGGGAACCTAAAATTTGGACGACTGATCAACCCGAAGCGAGAAGCTATTCTTCCGGGAGATATTATTCAGTTCGAAAAAGTCCGGGTCAAATTTCAGGACGGTAATTTTGAGATCACGGAGAATTATCAACACCATACAGCCATTGTGTACGAGGTAGAAGGCAAGACCCAACTTCAAATTGCTCAGCAAAACACTTCCTATTCTGGTAAAAAAGTAGCCGTATCTCCACTGGACCTCAAGAATATTGATCGGGGAAAAATCTTTATTTACCGTCCGACCAAATAAAAAGTTAGATTAATCTAATTTTTATGGTTCAATGAATAAAAAATCATAATTTTGCATATTATGATGGATGCCCTGGTTTCATTTTTTGAAGAGATTGACCCGGTTTTAGCCGCTTTGATTGCCACTACGTTTACCTGGTTGGTTACCGCTGCCGGTGCATCGCTGGCTTTCTTCTTCAAAACCCTGAATCGAGGAGCATTAGACGCCATGCTCGGTTTTACAGGAGGAGTGATGGTGGCCGCCAGTTTCTGGTCGTTGTTGAGTCCAGCCATTGAAATGTCCGAAACCATGTACCCAAGTATGCCCTGGTTCCCAGCCGCCGTGGGCTTTTTGCTAGGGGCCCTTTTCCTGTTTGGATTAGACCGAAAACTTCCTCACCTCCACATCAATTTTGGAGAACAAGAGGCCGAAGGAGTTAAAACTCAATTGCATAAAACAACCCTGCTCGTGCTGGCAATTACCCTACACAATATTCCTGAAGGATTGGCCGTCGGAGTGCTTTTTGGTGCTGCCGCCTCCGGGATTGACGGGGCAACAATTGAAGGGGCGATCATCCTGGCTATTGGAATCGGAATACAGAATTTCCCGGAAGGATTCGCCGTCGCCATGCCTTTAAGAAGAGCAGGTGCCAATCGTTGGAAAAGTTTTAATTACGGGCAATTATCGGCCATTGTAGAACCTATTGCGGGAGTCATTGGAGCTGTTGCTGTCATCTATATGCAACCGATACTTCCCTTCGCCCTGGCCTTTGCAGCTGGAGCCATGATCTACGTGGTGGTGGAAGAAGTCATCCCCGAAACCCAACGGGATAAATTCACTGACATAGCCGTACTGGGCTTCATCGGAGGCTTCCTGGTCATGATGATCCTGGACGTCGGACTAGGCTAATCCCTTCAGGCGATTTCTGAAATTTGTCTACATTTGACAAACAAGCAATTTCAATGCGCCTAAAATTCTTCATATTCTTCCTGATTTTTTTTGCCCAGATTTCTTCGATCACTGCGCGAGACACTTTGCTTATTGGTTATAAAGAGTCGCCCCCCTTTGTGGAATGTATTGACGGACAGGTTTTCGGCCCAGGGATTTGGCTTTGGGAGCGAACCGCGGAACGAGAACAAATTCCCTATAAATACGTTCGCCGACCACTGGACAGTCTGTTAATTGGACTTGAAACCGGGTCTCTTGACCTCGTAGTATCTCCCCTATCCATTAACGCGAAAAGGGCTGAGAACATTGACTTCTCCTTTCCCTATTATGTCTCCTACTCGAGCTTTGTCGTCAAACAAAAATCTTCCTGGGGAAAAGCAAAAAGCTTCATTGCCGCTTTCTTTTCCTTGAATTTTTTCAAAGTCCTACTCGCCCTTTCCGTGGTCATCCTCCTTTTTGGATTGCTTGAATGGTTTTTTGAACGCAAAGCCAATCAGCAGGAATTCGGTGGAGGAATCAAAGGCATTTGGCAGGGCTTCTGGTGGTCGGCCGTCACCATGACTACCGTCGGTTACGGAGATAAGTCTCCCAAAACGGTCGGCGGACGAATTGTTGCCCTTATTTGGATGTTTACGGCGATCATTATTATTTCCGGATTCACGGCCAGCATTACCTCTTCCCTAACGGTTAACACCATCGGATCAGACCACTCAAGCCTCGACAATCTTAAAAAGGAGAAAATCGGAACGATCGACAACTCTTCCACAGAACTTTGGTTAAAGGACAATCGCTTCCAACACCTCAAAACTTTTGACCAGATAGATTTGATGCTCCAATCCGTTCAGGAAGAACATGTAGAAGCCATTGCCTACGATTTTCCCATTTTGAAAGATCAGCTCAATGAAGGGAAGTACCCAAATTTAGTCACCTTGAACTTCCACCTCGGAAAACAGTTTTACGCCTTCGGAATGGGACGTCATTTAGGTGATTCCCTGAAAAGAAGAATTTCAAATACCAGCCTTGACATCAGTGAATCTCCTGAATGGAAACTCCTCCTAACCCGTGAAAACCTGGATTAATTATTGTTGAACATAAAGCAAATCCCCAGGGAAAACATCGCCGCACCGGGAAAGGTAAACTCACTCCCTACTCCCAGCCAGGGAAGTGGCATACATCGTGCTCCCGCAATAAACTGAGGTGTTGAGAATTCATCGTCATCCTGGTAAAAATCGGGATCACCACTATTCGAACTGGTTTTGAAAAAATAATATTGGGTACCTCCCCCGAAGTAAAGATCGAACAAATCATCATCAGCCGCTCCGACAAGATGGATCAATCCCCGAAGGCTGAATGTTCCCGTCCGAATCCTTTGAACCGGATCTTCTATGTACAATTGCCCGTTTGTAATGTACTGATAATCATAAATCTTTAATTCGTGCTTCTGATTGGTGTACCCCATCCCCAAACTCATTGCAAAAACATCAAAAAAGCGCAACAGTGTAAAATCTAATTGTGCCTGTTGACCGGGAACAAAATTGAACTTCTTCTTATAATCCGAAAAGGGAATCTTGTGGACGACCCTCAAAGGGTTATGAGTGGCAGACACTGACAAACAAAATTGTCCAAAATGATTTTGACTTCGTCCTAATTGTGGAATAGCGAAAAGAACAGCAAATAAAATAAGCAAGCAATAAGACCTCATAATCAAACTATTTCACTTTTAAATTAGTGAATAAATGTCAAAAGCTATAGCCCCTCCTTCAAACTTTTTAAGAATAAGTATTCCGAAACACAAAAAAATGTACATTTGAATATTGTTAAACCTAATAAATTAGTTATGATAAAACAACTTTTAATTGGAGTCGGATTCAGCACCCTGCTACTTACCTCATGTGGAAGTCCTGAGTCAGAGGTAGAAAAGGAAACAGAAGAACAAGCTACTGAACTCGAAGAAAAAATCGAGAACATGAAGGATAATGTCCAAAAAATGCAAGAAAAAACGAAAGACATGACCCAATCATTGGATTCAGTCGTTACGACCATTGAAAACACTAAAGAGGGAATTGAAGAAACTAAGGAAAGACTAGATAAGCTGAACGAAGAGTTCTAAAATTATCTGCCGCATAAAATGATCCCCTATTGAATCCTCCGATTCCAATCTAGGAGTAATGTTGCTTTTTCGGCGGAATAATCGGAAAGTGTTTTTTGGGGATCATAACTCCCGAAGGCCAATACATTCATCATTTGGATCAGTTGAAGTAATTTCTTTTGTGACAGGGTATCCATCTCCGTCTCCCAACTCATAAATTGCAAGCGAGAGATACAAACCTGCTTGATCAGGCGTTGTTTTCGGTAGAACTCGCGTTGTCCCTCCCGGGAAAATTTAATTTTTCGTGACGCCATCGCTAAAGTCAAGAGCGTTTCAGATGCCATCTGGGCGTCTTTTCCTGTTGCACCAAACGATAAAAAAAGTAAGCAAGCCACTGATCGCTTCTTTAAAAAGTACCGGTGAGCTTCTTCGATTGGAGGTACTTCAAAGGCAATTCTGGTGAGTGCATCCAGGTAACTACTGGTACTATCATCTCTCAATTCGACCTCCAAAGCCCTAAAGAGTGTTAACTCTTCGGACAGCTCTTTTTTCTTTTCCTCGTCCAACGCATACGGCATCCCCAACTGTTCAACCCAATGCCTGCGAAAAGCTATTTGCTTTTCCTTCCGATCAATCACTAAGTTCTTCAGGTCAACTTTTACTTGCTGATCATACTTCAAATATGCATTCCGCTCCAAATACAAGCTTCCGTTTGATGCCACATTGAAAAAAGCGAGGTAATCTTCACCGGCTTTCAACACAGAATCTGCTAGCGGTAAATAACCATACGAAAACCAGAAACGATCCTCTCTCTCTGCCGTTCCTGACTTTTCCTCCCGATGATCCACAATCGTCTCAATTATTGAATACTTTATCCCCAGGCTGTTTGTCCCGGATTCCAGCGTAAATACGATCATACTATCCAGGGCATCTGGCTCCAGGTGAATATGCACTACCACATCAGCAAAATCGTAAAGATCATTCAGTTCCTTTTCAGTCTGAGCACGACCATGCGCCCAGCATAACAGAGATAATAGAATCAATATTTTATTCATGGTTCATCGTCTTTTTCCACTGCTCCAATTTCTTTTCGGAGTGATTAATGTCATCCTTCCACAAGGGTTCCGAACTCACTTTTCCATACAAAACAAAGTCAATGGTCCTTGCCATTTGCCTTACTTGTCCACCGTGAATAGTTGAGTTCTCGCTTCCCGATATGGCCCAGGGGATTTGTCCGAGTACGCTAACAAAAAAGGCTGCAATCACAGCTTCCTGCGCTCGCATTTTCTTTTCGGCCTCCAGTGTTTGATTGATCAGCAAACGCATGGTGCAAAGATCATACAATGCCTGAATAGCATATACCCGATCAGGTGTCCAATGTGAACTTGTTGCCAGTAGACAGTATATTTTCCGCTCCCTCTTAAAATAACGAATTGCCTTTTTGTACCGATGATGATCCGGCCAGTTTTTGCAAGTCAGGGACTGTAAATGATATCGTGCTGAATCATCCTTCAGTTCAAGCTGTAAAGCGGGTAAAAGCGAATCAGGAAACTCGGGCATATCCGGATAATCATGGAAGGCATTCACCTCGCAATGATTCTTCAGTGACTGATTCAGAAAGGTTCTCCATTCCATCTTTTCATCCTCTGTCAGCTGTCCCAATGACAAAAATTGGACTAGCACAAAGGTCACCCCCAAACAAAATTTTCCCATGCTTCTTTTTGCATACATACAACTCAACTTTGAAAAGTTTCAATTCCCTCTCAAAATGCATGCCAACATTTCGATGAATACACTAAATTCATCGACAAAACATCAAAACAAGATCAGAAACGTCTTACTGCAATTTCCAGATTCCCTGGACTTTTCGGGATTGATACTCAGCTTCCTTTCGTTCAAATACACCATCCCAAATTGATCGCATCGAGGCCTTCAATGCTTCTTCTTCTTCTTTCATTGCCCCCTTCATCAAGACAGGGTCAGCGAAATGCTGCTTAACGAAATTAGTGTCGAAATCTCCGGAACGGAAAGCTTCGTGTTTCAGCACGTATTTACCAAAATCCAGGGTGGTTTTCAAGCCGGAAATTTGGTATTGATCAATCGCTTCAATCGTCTTTTCAATAGCTTCTGCCCGATCTTTTCCCCAAACGACTAATTTGGCAATCATCGGGTCATAATAGATCGGAATATCCATTCCTTCCTGGAAAGCATCATCTACCCGAACGCCATCTCCTACTGGTGGACGATAACGGCGCAAACGACCAATATCCGGTGTAAATCCGCTCATCGCATCTTCCGCATAAACCCGCACTTCAATCGCGTGACCATTGATTTCTAATTCATCTTGCAATTTTGGCAAACGTTCTCCACGAGCCACTCGAATTTGCCATTCCACCAAATCCAATCCGGTAATTTCTTCGGTCACCGGATGTTCTACCTGCAAACGCGTATTCATTTCCAGGAAGTAAAAATCGTGATTGGCATCCAATAAGAATTCGACCGTACCAGCTCCTTCGTAATTACATGCCTTACAAACAGCCACGGCTGCCTCTCCCATCTTCTGACGTAATTCAGGAGTCAACACCGCACTGGGTGCCTCTTCAATGACTTTTTGATGACGACGCTGCACAGAGCATTCTCGCTCGAACAGGTACACCACATTGCCATGGCGATCTGCAAAAACCTGAATTTCAATATGTCGTGGTTTCGTTACAAACTTTTCGACGAAAACAGCATCATTTCCGAACGAGGAACGCGCCTCTCCCTGCGCCATTTTCATTTGTTCGGGTAAATCCTCTAGGTTTTCAACCAAACGCATTCCTTTTCCTCCACCTCCGGCAGAAGCTTTAATCAATACAGGCACTCCTACTTCACGAGCAATTCGAATTGCTTCTTCCGGATCACTAATCGCCTCATCAACTCCCGGGACCAAAGGCACATTGTATTCCTTGACAGCCTGTTTGGCTGATAATTTATCTCCCATCACATTCATCGCTTCCGCAGATGGACCGATAAATGTAATTCCAGCAGCCTTTGCCTTTTCTGCAAACTCAGCGTTTTCGGAAAGGAAACCGTAGCCTGGGTGAATCCCTTCTACTCCCAATTCCTTACAGTATCGAAGGATTTCGTCTCCTTTCAAATAACTTTCCGAAGATGGAGAAGCTCCCAGGTAAACGGCTTCATCTGCCTCTACCACATGGGGTGCTTCGGCGTCTGCATCCGAATACACAGCCACACTTTGAATGTTCATTTTCTTGAGTGTTCGGATCACTCGTCGAGCGATCTCTCCCCGGTTGGCTATCAATACTTTTTTCATAGGTATGACTTATCTGCTATTAAGTTGTCAAAAATAGCAGATTTAATCGCGATAACAAAAATCCAATGAAATTACTTATTCGGGTTTCGCCCCTCCTCCTCCGGGAAGTGGTGGAAGCTCTTTTCTCCGCTCATTTTTCTTGATCGGATACTTCTTTTTTCCTTCTTTTCGGAAAAGATCCAGGAAGTATTGTACCATCTTGAAATCGTGCCAATTATTAAAGTCTTCCTGATAGCTCAAACCTGCTCCCTGCGTAAACGGACCAAGGTTCTTTTCCTGAATAACTGTATTGTCGTTCGACTCATTGAAAATACTCACCCGGAAAGTACCTTCTTCATTGATCAGGTATTCCAGGTTAACATCTCCGATAAAGGAACTATGATTGCTTGTTCCGTCCGACGTGTTCTCGACCCCTAAACTTCCCTTGATCACTAAGCGATCGTCCAGGATGCTTTTGGATAGCCCAACTTCTGCTGAGTTCTCTCCCGATTGTCGATCATTTTTCAATCCGACGTCAAACTTGACGTCTCCAGACATCTTATTCAAGGCATCATTGATCTGACTGGAAACCAGGTCCAGCGCAGCCCCCGAACCAGCACTCAAATGCCCTTGAAGCGGTTGAAATTTCTTTACGAGAAGAAGTGAGAAGAACTGCTTGTTCAATTCATCTTTGTCTCCCCGGATTCGATTTAGTGCAGCCCGGTCATTTTCCGTGGCCTTCAGTACGTCGATATCAAATGTGATCAGCGGTTCATCCAGCGTCTGGGTTAAATAGAGATAACAGCGAACTTCCTTGGTCAAATTCGACTTGGAATTTTCGATATTCGGCATGATCTCCGTTAAGCTCGTTTGAACCGGCGTATACGTTTTTAAATCTAATTTCGCTACGTAGGGATCTCCGGTCCAACTGATGGTTCCTCCTTCCACAATGTAAAAAGGCTGTCTGACAGGCCCCATGGCAAAGTTATATACACTTCGATCCGAACTTGGGTTGGCAATTTGGAATACTCCATCCATTGTCACGTCTCCCAGATTATCCACACCAATTGTAATGCTACTGTTTCCATAAGCCGTGATCACGTCCCCGGTCACCTCGTCAAAAATGACTCGAAGTTTTGCTTCCGGCGTTACCTTGAAATTCAGGTTCATATCCACTCCCGTCAAATCCACATTGGATTCTTCGGCCAATTTCACCGTATCCTCTTCAAAAATCAGGAATTTATCTTCCTCGATTTCCCCGGTACCATACATTGGGAAATTGACAACTGTCTCCCGTTTGGTTTCCAGGTCCACATCGATTCTCAGATTATCAGCGAATCCATAAATATCCGCACGTCCGGTCGCATAAGCCTTTCCATAATATATATCCCCTTCTTTATACGACGTATTCATTACCAGGAAACGCTCCAAAGGTCGGCCAATGATTCCCGCTTTGAGCGCTGCAGCATCATCCTCCAGGTTAAATGCCAAATCAAAATTCCAGTTGGCAAAATTGTCATGGAATACCGTACCAACCATTGAGCCCATGTTTCCATCCTCATCAGTGACCGGCATATTATCAATGTACATCCCGTACTGATCAAACTTGATCTCTCCGTTAAATCCAAAATTTACTCCAAACATTTCTACCTTGGCATTCCCTCCCAATAAGTTGATTTTCCCAACCAATTGTGGCAATTCCGGAGTTCCTGTAACTCTTAATTGTCCGTCAAGCAAGCCACGAATCCCACTAACTACCTGCGGATCCATGAAGGCATTTGTGAACTGGATATCCGTGTAGTCGAAGTCCAAATTCAGATCCAGATTGTCTTTTTCTCTCTCAACGAAATACTTTCCTTTAAAATCGAAGGTCTTGTTCTTTTTGTAAAACAGTTCTCCTGCCAGGGCCACACTTTTCGTCTCATGGTTCCATCCTCCCGTCACGTTGATATCCCCCACTTCCTGTCCATCCACAAGCAGATCACGGATTTCAGCCCTGGAACTGAACAACATTCTATTAAAAGGGTCTGAAACACTCGCCTGACCATTCAATTTCCCTTCTACGGCAATTGGCAAGCCCATTAAGCCTGCAAAATCTTCCAATTCAAGATCATTGATATTCATCCGCAACACATCTTCAATGCGCTCTGAAATGGCACCATTCATCTCCAGGAATTGATGCTCCCGTTGCATTTTAAAATCCTTCACCTGAATACTATTCGGAGACCAGGTCACCTGTGAATTATTCAAAATATCCCAATGGTGTTCTTTGATTGAGAAATAGGACGGATCCAAATCTATCTGAAAATGATCCAGTGCCAACACCTTCGTCTTCCAGGAAAAATAAGATTCATTCGGTGTATCTGGGTTCCACTTTAATTTGCTATCAATGTTTCCGGAGCTCCCTTCTGCCAAAAAGCTCAATTGACCAACGCTAAGGGAATCGTTCAGTTTCAGACGTCCAAACTTATAAGAAGCATTCAGGATGGAGTCATTGATCACTTGCTCTACCTGAATATCTTCCAGGGCAATTTCTTCGTAGGACATCCCAGGAGATTGAATGAACATGGTAAATTTCTCCTGACTTCCAAGATATTCTCCCTTCAGTTCTGTATTCGGAGCAATAGCTAGTCCAGGAACAAAGATGCTCAACAAATCATGAACCTGCTTCACTTTTACCAGATAGCTAAATCGACTCGGTTTCTTCAACTTCAATTCCTTTTTAGGAATCAATGCTGGAAAGATTTTATGGAATTGATTCCCCAATTCCGAAGCGACCAAACCGAAATCAACCTTTCCTCTGATCTCTAAATCAGCTATTTCGCTGGCCACTTTTAAAACATCTTCTTTTCCATTTCGATTCATTTGGATGGTCATCGAAGGAACCTCAAATTCCTTTTTCCCTTCCCCGTAGAGGAAGCCTTTGAGAACGATTTCACCCGAATAATTGTTTGGATTAGTTCCCGAGATATCTACTTTGAACGAAGATCTTAAACGACTTGAATCAGCTGTTGTCAGGTTCAATTGATCCAACAAAGCCTTTCCAATATCTATCTGAAAAGAAAAACGCTGCTTACTATTGAAGTCCAGCATCCCATTATAGGCCAGATCAATATTATCGTCTTTTACATCCAGTTTCCCTAAGAAAACATTATCTATCAACGAACCTTCCCTAATTCGAATATCGCGATAAGCATACCCCTGATAGTCGAATCGTTTCAAATCACCTTCAATGGAAGCAAAATCAACATCTCCGTTCTGGTGCAGTTCTCCCTTCAGGAAAAAGTCTCCACTCAGACTTCCCAAACTTGGATCATCCAAAAATTTCCCGAGCAAAAAGGAATCCACCGCCACATCATATTTGCTGCTTGAGCTTGATGGATCAAACAAAAAACTATTCCGTTTTTTATTCTCTGTAAATAAGATTCCATTCTCTAAACTCACCGAGCCCAAAGCCGTTTTGATTCGATCTGACTTCAAAACAAACTGGGAATAAAATCCGTCCAAACGGAGGTCTTCCAACTGCACATATTTCAAGCGCCCCAGTTGTTCGCCCAAGTCCAGATGACGATTACTACTTGAGACAGGTAACAGAATTTGCTCCAGGTCCCGAACGTCAATGTAAGCATAACTCAAATTTTCATCAAAAAGAGCTTCTTCCAGTTTCCTGAAGTCAGGTAAATTAAAACTCCCTTGAAGCACCGTTTTCTCCCCTGTTTTGAGCAACAGATCACTGATCTTTAAATCCTTAATTCGCTTGCTCAACACCGCTTCCAATTCCAAATCCTGATCCATTCCCTCCATCACTGTGGCAAAGTATGAAACATCCCGAAGCGACACCTGACTCTTCGTCAATTGAACATCAAACACTACCTTATCAACAAATTCTGAGAAGTCAGAAAGCTCCCTTGTCTTCAGACCAAGTTTTGGAAAATGAAGTGAAGAATTGGGTGTCCGAATATCCACATTGCTCATCGCAAGTCCTTTTTCTCCGAAACTGGATCGACCAGTCAACGAACGAAGTTCGAAACCCGATTTTTCCTTTAGAGCCAAACGGTGGATATTTGTTTCAATGCTCCCATCTTTCAACATTTTAAAATCTGAATCAAGGTAGAGGTCTTTTACTGCCAAATGAGCGTAATCCATTCCAAATTCCAATGCTTCCTCCTGATAATCATCGTATTTAAAATCAACCCGCTCAACACTCAGTTTATTCAGTTTTACTAAATAAGGCTCAGATTTGGTCGTATCTCCCGAATCAAAGTAGTCGATCAGATACTGAAAATTAAACTCGCCAGTTTCTTTGGATCTATTCAGGCGAATTTTTCCGTCTCGGAGCACTGCACGATCCAAATCAATCGTCTTTTTCTTATTGTCAAATTCATTCAAAACAACGAGTACTGATCCGATTCCTGCCAGCGTATCTTTTTGCTGATCCAAGACAATGACTCCGTCCAGAGCGAAACGATCAAAAAAGATCACCGAAACTCCTTCAACATGCACATAGGTCCCCAACTCTTTCGACAAATAATTCGTCGCCTTTTGTCCGAGATAAGTTTGTACCTGAGGGAGTCGGATGGCAAATACAAAGGCGATCAATAAAATAAGCGTCCACTCCAGGATTCCTCCCAGAAAACGAAGCGCTATTTTCACTAATTTTGCCATTCGGTAAACAAAAGTAAGGAATAAACTTGAGTCAGAAAGAACACCTCATTTTGGGCATTGAATCCTCATGCGATGATACCTCTGCTGCAATCATCAAAAATTGCACCATACTTTCCAATGTGACCGCAAATCAGGAGGTCCACAAAAGTTATGGAGGGGTAGTCCCAGAACTTGCCTCACGCGCTCACCAACAAAACATTGTTCCGGTGGTCGATCAGGCGATCCAAAAGGCAGGCGTTTCCATCGAAGATATTGATGCCGTAGCATTCACCGCCGGCCCTGGATTACTGGGTTCATTATTAGTCGGGACTTCCTTTGCTAAGTCTTTTGCTTTGGCTCGACAAATTCCGCTAATTGATGTCAATCACATGGTGGGACACGTACTTGCTCATTTTATTGATGATCCTGAAAAAGAAAAACCGACTTTTCCCTTTATCTGTCTGACTGTTTCCGGGGGACATACACAACTCGTTCTTGTCCGGGATCACCTGGACATGGAAGTCATCGGAAGCACCATTGATGATGCGGCAGGAGAAGCATTTGACAAAAGTGCCAAACTGTTGGGACTCCCCTACCCAGGAGGTCCATTAGTTGATCGCTATGCCAGAGAGGGTGACCCGGAGAAATTCACTTTCGCCCACCCTAAAGTTCCCGGCTACGATTACAGTTTTAGTGGACTCAAAACTTCCATTTTGTACTTCATTCAGAACCAACAGCAAAAAAATCCATCGTTCATTCAGGAGGAACTGCCACATCTTTGTGCTTCCATCCAGCAAGCTATTTTGGACATCCTCTTCAAAAAACTAGTTCTCCTTTCAGAAGACCTAAAAATCCCCAGAATTGCTATCGCTGGTGGTGTTTCTGCCAATTCAGGACTTAGAAAACGACTGGAGGAAGAAGGGAAACAAAGGAACTGGAAAACCTATATTCCCAAATTTGAATACTGTACGGACAATGCTGCCATGATTGCCGTCACCGGATACTACATGTTCCAGAACAAACAATTCACAGACCAACGTGTCGTGGCACGTGCCAGAATGCCCATTTAATCGATGGAAAATAAACCTCCTTTTCCGGAAGACTTTGAAAAAAGAGTTAAGCAAGATGCTTTTCTTGGAACAGAGCTTTTAGAAGCCCTCCAGGGAAACAGTCCCACCAGCATTCGAGTCAATCCCTTTAAATCGTATCAACAACAAACTGGACAAACCATTCCCTGGTGTCAGGAAGCATACTATTTGGATGAACGGCCACGCTATGTGGCTGATCCACACTTCCATGCAGGAGCCTACTATCCGCAGGAAGCCGGGTCCATGATGCTTGACAAAGTACTTCGTCAACTGGAGCTTCCTGAAAATCCCTTGGTTCTGGACCTCTGTGCTGCACCGGGTGGAAAATCAACTCTAATTGCTTCTTTTCTCAAGGGCCAAGGCATCCTCGTATGCAATGAAATAATTAGTAGCAGAGCGCAAATTCTGAAAGAAAACATTAGCAAATGGGCTGCGGGAAATGTTGTTGTATGCAACAATGAACCCACGGATTTTCAAAAACTCCCAAACTACTTTGATCTGATCGCCATTGATGCCCCCTGCTCCGGAGAAGGAATGTTCCGCAAAGATCCGAACAGCAGAAAAGAATGGTCTGAAGCCAATGTTCTGCATTGTTCCAAAAGGCAACAAGACATCTTAAGCGATTGTTGGAGTGCACTCAAAGAAGGAGGATATATCATCTATTCTACCTGCACCTTCAATGCTAACGAAAACGAGCAAAATGTCGAATGGATGCTTGCAAACTTCGATGTCGAACTGATCACTTGCGACTTTAGTCCTTTTAAGGCCGGACGTTCAGGCATTGGGGCCTACTCATTGCCCTCCCTGGTTCAGGGAGAAGGCTTCTTTTTAGCAGTACTCCGAAAAAAGGGAGAACAGGTCCCAGGAAAACATCGCTCGTCCGGAAAAAATTGGGCAAGAGTCTCCACATCTGAAATAAGTCGGATGCTCCCGGAAATTCCATCTGATGGCTTTGATTTCTGGAAATGGAGAGATCGTTACTTCGCGATCCATGAAGGAAAAATGAGCGCGTTACTACCTATTCTGGAAGAAATGAGAATTGTTCATTGCGACACGGAAATCGGGGAGTTTATCCGAAATAAATTCATTCCAGAACAAACTCTGGCAATGAACCATCAGCTTTCCAAAAATTTTGATCGGATATCGCTGAATCATGAATCGGCACTTCGTTACTTAAAGGGCGAAACCTTTCCCCTACTTCAAAAGTCGGGGCTTTACATCGTCGAATATGAAGGCTCCCATCTCGGTTGGATCAAGCATCTCGGAAATCGTTTTAATAACCTTTATCCTAAAAAGTGGAGAATCCGAATTTCGCTGGACGCCATTTCCTGATATTATCCGTAAATTTGCAACATGATTCAAAGGCTTTGCCGTTTAGTCCCCGGACTATTTATTTTAGTTGCATTTCAAGCGCAATCGCAGGTAGAAGACACCTCTTTTATCATGCGAAAAAATGAGAGGGGAATTTACCACGCCATTTTCATTTTGAACAAGCCAGATACCACCATGCTCGGTCAATTGACTGATTTCAGCATGAATAAGTATGATTTGCGCTGTTATCGAGAGGGAATCAAACAATTACAGGAAAACGAAGTATCCTTCCTCCCGATTGAAAAAATTCCATTTGCTAAAGAATGGTGTCCCATTTACAAATACGATGAACGTTTCGTAGCCTATGCTCCAAGCGATTGGGGAAATCATGAAAAAATAGCCCTTACGGATTCCACGCTTGTTTTTAGTCGGATGGACTGTCTATATCCTTACGCCATTCAAAAAATAGAAACTGAAAGCCCGAAAAGGTATCGAATTGAATTGAAAGGCCCCTATTCGGGAGAACAGGTTCAGTGCTACATTCATGTTGTTGATCCGGCGCAGGAAATTATTGTATTTGAAACCAGGTACAGTGAGGAACAAAGTGACTTCAAGTTGATGGCTTCGGCAGCAAAACTGAAGCACTTTCCGATCCTTGTAAACTACTGTACCGAGCAAAAGCAGATGGAGGTACATTTCAATGAACCTGATTTCCGCGCACTGATTGGGGAAAAATAATCTCCTATTTTATCTGATTTAGAGATTCTATTTATAAATTTGCGGCGAATTTAAACAAGAAAAATGGCAACAAACAGAACTTTTACAATGTTGAAGCCCGATGCAATTGAAAACGGGCACATGGGAAAAATCCTGGACATGATCATTCAGGCAGGCTTCCAAATTAAAGCAATGAAATACACTCGATTGACTGTTGATCAGGCAAAAAAATTCTATGAAGTTCATGCGGAGCGTCCATTTTATGGGGAGTTAGTTGAATATATGACTTCTGGACCTATTGTCGCTGCCATTCTTGAAAAAGATAATGCCGTAGCTGATTTTCGTGCACTGATCGGTTCAACTGATCCAGCAGAAGCGGCGGAAGGAACTATTCGAAAAGCATTTGCGGAAAGTAAAGGAAGAAACGCTGTTCACGGATCCGATTCTGATGAGAACGCTGCCATTGAAGGAGAATTCCATTTCGGAGCAAACGAGATTTTTTAATCTGCGCTAAACATAATGTTGAAGGTCGTTCGTTTTCGAACGGCCTTTTTTTTAGCTTCTTAGGGGAAGGTTATTAAAAACAATCAGTGCCAAAGCCAGACCAATGGCGGCAAGCGAAACGGTCAAATATCCCGGATCAATGTTCGTCCAACCGATCCAGTAAACACAAAAGCTCTGAAGGATAATCAATAAAAAAGCAGAGACATTCAGCACAACATTGACTCTTTTTGGCCTGGAGGTGAAGCGATAGACCGACGAAATCACCATCGCTATGAGAGCGATCACCGCTACTAATTCGACTGGAAAAATTAGCAAAACCCCTAGATGCTCTATGCCGTCAGCCAAAACGGAAAAGGTGATCAACAAGAAAAATACGGTAAGGAGAAGATTTCGCATTCGGCCATTTCTTTTCTCTAAAAATAGCCATTTCTAGATTTCAAGCACGAACATTCCGAAATGAGCCAAGAATCTTGCTAACTTTGAAAGCAAACACCGAAAATTATGTCTATCCAACAAAGCATTAGTGAGCGTTTCGTCCGATACGCACAGATCGACACAGAAGCAGATCCGAATTCAAACACCACTCCTTCCTCCATGAAGCAAAAAGACCTGGGAGAATTACTCGTCCGGGAACTTCAAGAACTAGGAATTGGTGATGCCCATATGGATGAATGGGGTTACGTTTATGCGACAATCCCAGGTAATTCCAGTAAAAAAGTGCCGGTCATTTGCTATTGTGCACACATGGACACTGCTCCTGATTGCTCCGGAAAAGACGTTCGGCCAATTATTCATCACCAATGGGATGGGAGCCCAATAGTTCTTCCCGATGATCCGGAAGTCATTATTACCACGGAAAAACATCCTTATCTGAAAGAACGAATCGGGGACGATATCATCACGGCGAGTGGAAAAACCTTATTGGGTGCCGACGACAAAGCTGGTGTTGCCATCATTATGGATCTGGCGCAACGACTTAGCCAAAATCCAGGACTCGCGACACATGGTGACATTCGCATCCTTTTTACTCCGGATGAAGAAATCGGACGTGGAGTCGACAAAGTTGACATTCAAAAGCTCGGTGCCGTTGCCGGATATACACTTGATGGTGGAGAGCGAGGAATGATCGAAGACGAAACCTTTTCTGCGGATGCCATGACCTTCCACATCACAGGAATCAGTGCCCATCCGGGATATGCCAAGGGAAAAATGGTACATGCATCCAAAGTGCTTGCGGACTTTCTCCAACGCTTACCGATGAATGAATGGTGCCCTGAAAGCACGACGGACCGGGAAGGATTTGTTCATCCGGTCGCCATGAGTGGAGGACTGGAAGAAGCTCAAATCACTTTCATAATTCGAGATCACGAGACCAGTAAACTGGCTTCCTATGAACAACGTCTGGAATCCTATTTAAAAGAAAGTATTGACCAGTTTCCCGGTGCCAGTTATAAATCGGAAGTGACCGAACAATACCGAAATATGAAAGAAATATTGAAGGATCAGCCTCATATCACGGATTACGCCGTACTAGCCATGGAACGTGCCCAGGTGACTCCAAACCGATCCATTATTCGAGGAGGAACAGACGGTTCCAGACTTTCTTTCATGGGCCTCCCCTGCCCCAATTTGTTTACAGGTGAAATGGGAATCCACTCCAAGCAGGAATACGTCTCTGTACAGGATATGGAAAAAGCTTCAGACACCCTGGTTGAATTAGCAAAGATCTGGGAAGAAAAAGCGTAAAAAAACCCATGTAGTTGTTTTCTGAAAGCCCCAGAAAACACGATCAGGAGTCAGAAGGCGCCTGCTGTAATCCGCTGTTCGAAAATTCTCTGTGATCCGAAGATCACTGCGGCCCGCCATAGGGTGCGTTACATTCCCCTTAAAGTATACTTTTAGGCTTCGCAAGATACTACATGGGCTACCGTTTCCGGTATTGACCTCTTACTTCTTCGCTGAGAAGCGTGCCATAAAACAAATTTACGAAAAAAAAGAAACGATCCCTAGGAAATTCGGACTGTGATCAAGTCATTTTTTGGGAAAAGTCAGACTGATTCGCTCACCAACTGTTTGTGATGCATTTCAGCATAAACACCTCCAGCAGCAATTAACTCTTCATGCGTACCTTCTTCAATCTTTTGCCCATGCTCAATCACAATGATTTTATCTGCCATACGCAGGGAGGAAACGCGATGGCTCACAATCACATTCATACAATGCTTGTAATCTTCATCAATGGATCGTAATATCACATCTTCGGTTTCCGTATCAACCGCTGAAAGGCAATCGTCCAACAGAAGTAATTGAGGCCTTCGCAACAAGGCCCGGGCGATACTCAAACGCTGCTTTTGCCCGCCACTTAAATTCACGCCCCTTTCTCCTAGAATCGTCTCAAAGCCCTCTTTAAAATCCATAATGTTATGGTAAACATGTGCCGTTTTACACACTTTGATCAAATCTTCGTCCGTGGCCTCTTCAGTATCCACTCCAAAGGCTACATTATTTCTGATCGTGTCCGAAAATAGAAAAACATCCTGCGGCACCACACCAACCCTGGAACGATAGGCATCCAAATTCACTTTTCGAATGTCCTTTCCATTAATCGTAATACTCCCCTGAGTCACTTCCAATTGCCGGGTCATGAGATTTAGAATGGTCGATTTTCCACTTCCTGTCCGGCCAACAATCCCAAGTGTTTCTCCCCTTCGAACCGAAAAAGACAAATCCTGAATGGCTGGTTTATCCGCATCATCAAACTGAAAATGGACTCCTTCGAAGCGAATTTCATCCAGGTCATCCAAAGATCCCTTTTCTTCATTCTTAATTTTAGGAACAATCTTCAGGAATTCATTGATTCGCGCCTGAGAGGCCGCCGCTCGTTGAATAATCGAAGTCACCCACCCCACACTGGCAAAGGGCCAGGTCAGCATGTTGACATAAAATACAAACGCAACAATATCTCCCGGAGTAATTTCTTTGTCGTAAGTCAGCAAACCTCCATAATAAATCGTCAGCAGGGTACTGAGTCCAATCAGGAAAATGATCGTCGGCATGAACAAGGAATTAACCATGACCAAACGCATATTTTTTCGCTTATATTCATCTGCCGAGGCATCGAACTTACGTCGGGTTTCCAACTCTCTCAAATAGGCTTTGATGACTCTGATTCCTGAAAAACTCTCCTGAACGATTGTCGACAAATTCGACTGCTCTTCCTGTTTGATTTTACTCAGACGATTCATCTTCGAAGAAACCCAGTAAATCAAAAAAGACATCACTGGTAAAGGTGCCAACACCAACAGGGTCAGAGACACATTGATTTGAAGCATGGTGACAATCGCCAAAACAAAGAGCACCGCCAGGTTGATTGTGTACATCAGTCCAGGCCCTAAATACATTCGCACTTGAGTTACGTCCTCCGAAATACGATTCATCAGGTCACCGGTCCGACTCTTCTTGTAAAAAGCAAAGTTTAGTTTCTGATACTGGGCATAGACCTCATTTTTCAGATCATACTCAATATAACGCGAAACGACGATGATCATCTGACGGGTCAAAAAGAGGAAAAAACCCTTTCCCAGGGATAAGAGCATATACATTCCTGCTAACTTCAAACTGAGCATCAGGACATCCTGAAAAGCCATATTCGCATCCAGGGTTTTAAGGAAGTCGTTTACCGCCCCTTTCACCACTTTGGGCATCTCTACACCAAAGTAATTTGAGATGATGATAAACACCACTCCCAAAAGCAATCTCCATTTGTATTTGAATAAATATTTGTTTAGATAGCTTAAAGATTTCATGCGATATTTTTCCTATTTTTGCACGGCCGTTTTTGGCATTACAAAAATAGCGAATAAGTCTCTAACTCTTACGTGAAGTTATGTACGAAGTAAAAAATATAGAGGAAAGCAACCTGATGGAAAATCCGGTCATCGCTCAAATGAGTAAGTACGAACATGAGCAATTGCTTTTCTGCAATGATAACGCTACTGGATTGAAGGCGATCATCGCTGTTCACAGTACTGTTTTGGGCCCTGCTTTGGGGGGAACGCGTATGTGGACCTACAATAATGAAATGGAAGCCCTGAATGATGTTTTAAGACTCTCCAGAGGGATGACCTATAAAAACGCTATTTCCGGCCTCAATTTGGGAGGAGGAAAAGCAGTGATTATTGGAGACTCGAGAACCATGAAATCAGAGGCTCTTTTCCGACGATTTGGAAAGTTTGTCAACAGTCTGGCTGGAAAATACATTACGGCCGAAGATGTTGGGATTTCTCCGATTGATATGACCTGGGTGAACATGGAGACAGATCATGTAGTTGGACTACCGGGAAAAAGTGGTGATCCTTCACCCGTTACCGCACATGGTGTGTATATGGGAATGAAAGCCTGTGCGAAAGAACAATTCGGCTCTGACTCGCTTGCAGGAAAGAAAGTTCTTGTTCAGGGAGTGGGACACGTTGGGGAATATCTGGTTAATTCACTGAGCAAAGAAGGCGCAAAAGTTTATATCTCAGACATCCATGAAGATACACTGAAACACGTCTCCTCCACTTATGGAGCTGAAGTTGTTCCGCTGAACGATGTTTATGATCTGGACATGGACATTTATGCTCCATGTGCCCTGGGTGCTACCATCAATGATGATACCTTGAGTCGTTTGAAATGCTCGATCATCTCGGGTGCCGCCAACAACCAATTGGCAAATGAAGCGGTACATGGGCGGGCTGTCATGGAAAAAGGAATTATCTACGCTCCGGATTTTGCTTTAAATGCAGGCGGGGTTATCAACTGTTATTCAGAAGTAAAAAGTTTGCCTTCCGAATGGGCCCTAAATAAAGCAAATGAAATCTACGACACGATCCTGAACATCGTGAAAAGATCAAAAGCGGAAAACGTTCCTGCTTATCAGATTGCCAATAAAATGGCTGAAGAACGAATCGAATCCATCGGACGGGTTAAATTACCTCTTTGATATAAAACGAACAGATGCTGAATCGCAGACACCTGAGAATAAAAGTATTGCAATCCCTTTACGCCTTCTTCCAATCCAATGAAGAAGATTATGCCAAGGCAGAAAAGGAACTCATGCTTTCATTGGATCGTATTTACGACCTCTACCTCTATCTGCTCCTAACTTTTGAAGAACTTCGTTCCATTGCTGAACACCGGATTGAAGAAAACAAACAAAAACTTCGTCCGAGCTCAGAGGATTTGGATCCGAACCTGCGCTTTGTGAACAATCGTATTTTCACAAAACTGGAATCATCGGATTTTTTGCATCAAGAGGCGGAAAAGAAAAAAATCAATTGGATCGGAGATGTCAATCGAGAAATGTTCCGAAAGATGTTCCTGAAAGTACGCGAAAGCGAAAATTACATCAGCTACATGAATTCGGATACCGACTCGATGGAAGAAGACATCCAGTTTGCCTGCTCATTGTTTAAGTCGGAGATTGCAAACTTTCCGCTCTTGTATAACTACTTCGAGGAAAAAAGCATTCACTGGCTGGACGATATTGACCTGGCCTGTTCCATGGTCCTGAAAACGATTAAGTCCGCAAAAGGCGAAGAAGAAATCAAGTTTCTACCTCTATTTAAAGATTCGGATGATGAAATCCCTTTTGTGAAGACCTTATTCCGCTCCACGATCGTTCGCGATGAAGAAAATCTGAAGCTGATCGATGAATTGACCCGAAACTGGGAACTGGACCGGATTGCGAAAATGGACGTTATCCTCATGAAAATGGCCATCACCGAACTTCAGGAATTCAACAACATTCCTACGAAGGTGACCCTTAACGAGTACATTGAAATCTCGAAATTTTACAGTACGCCCAAAAGCAATGGATTTATTAATGGAATCCTGGACCAGGCGATTGAACGACTTCAAAAAGAAGATAAGATCAAAAAAATGGGTCGCGGCTTAATGAACTAGATTATGAATAAAATCAAAAATATATTGAAAGGAGGACTTCCTCTCTTATTCCTTGGATTACTTACCGCTTGCTCTGGGTCCTCCGAACTTGAAATCGGACAAAAGACCACCTGTGAAGTTCAAAAGGTCTATCAGGCTGGTACTGTCCTACTCGGAGAAGAGGTAAAGGCCAAATTTAACATTGAGAATACCGGGGATTACCCCTTAATTATTTCTGAAGTCAAAGGTTCTTGCTCCTGTACTGTAACTGATTATCCAAAAGAGCCTATCGCTCCAGGAAAATCAGGCACAATCAATGCCTTTGTCAAAACAGAAAATGCCAGTGTCGGAAAGCTTGTGAAAGAAGTTCGTATTGTTTCCAATACAGAACCTTCTGTGACAGCCGTTCGCATTGAAGCAGAAGTCGTTCGTAAATAATAACAAAAAGATATTATGCAACAGTTAATCATGCTCGTAATGATCGGTGCGGTTTTTTATTTCTTCATGATCCGCCCGCAAATGAAAAAACAAAAAGACCTGAAAAAATTCAGAGAAAACCTGGCGGTGGGAGATAAAATTGTCACCATCGGAGGGATTCATGGAAAGGTTTTGGAAGTAACGGATAGCACCGTACTGATCAATTCTGACGGAACCAAACTTCGTTTGGAAAAATCTGCCATTTCTCAGAATGCAGACGACCAGTTGAGGTCTTAGGAAACTATTTTTCCTCTTTCTTCTTTCGATTCTTTTTCCGGGCTGCTTTTCGCCTGGAACGGTATTCCTTTTGCCTTTTTTTGTAGGTAGTTTTGTCCATCTTACGAACGCTCAAATCAGCATATACGCGTTTGTTCCAGATATCTTGAATGACCTGTTCTACGATCTGATCCTCTCCTTTCGGCTCATAGCGAATATCCAGGTCCTGTCCCCAAAGTTTCCCCATACCTCCCTGCATGTTGGCTCGCACTTTTCCTCTATTTCCCGAAATGATCTCCCACACCGTCTTTCCCGTTTCACGATGAATTAACTTCATCAACAGCTTTCCCTCCTCGATGTATAAATCCCGTATGACGAATTGAAAATCTTCTTTTAGTTCTTTATTTAGATCCTTCGCAAGGCGCTTCTTCTTTCGGCCTGATTTCAATTCGTTCTGTTCTTCTTCCAGGGTCTTCAATTCTTTCGCAGCGTACAATGCAAGTGGGTACACCCTCCTCACCCTACGTAAGGCACGCTGGTATTTCTTAAAGTAATCTTTGTCGGCAACAACTTCTCCCAAATCCTGCGTACGGATTGGCATTGTATCTTCTAGCTGAGCAAAGAATTCCCCTCCAAAACAAAGGAAAAAGAGGAGTAATTTAAAGGACCATTTGCTTTGCATGAACAAAATTTCTTATATTCATAACGAATTATCTTCCCGTTATAGTACAAAAATACAGCCAAAAAATACCGTCCCGATGAATCGTATTGTTTATTTACTGCTACTTTCTGTTTTTTTTGTTGCATCCTGTAAAAATGAAGAACCCTGCGAATCCTGTGAAGCTGAGAAACAGATGAATGATTCCCTGAATGCGGATCAAAACCCCTCACTGGAACAAGCTTTGCTCAAGGAGGCGGATTCCCAAAAGATGAGCAAAGATGAAGCTGTCAATCATGAAAAAATCGTTGAAAAATACGGTGAACAATGGGACTTTTGCGCTTGTGTAGTTGCTAACGACTCCATCAATAAAGCCTTTGCCGGAGACCTTTCGGATGCTCAAACCGAAAAATTAATGAGTCGATGGGAACATGTTGAGTTAAAGTGTAAGGAATTTCTAACTCAACCCAATACAACTCCCGAAGAACGAGCCCGACACGAGAAAAAAGTCAAAAAATGTCTTAAGGGCCATTAAAAGAAATTTTCGAACACCTATTACCATATCATTTTCCAATACGAAATTCTTTCTCCATTATCATAAAGTATCATGACCAGTATTTTTGTTGCAAGCGTCGATTATCAAGTTAGCTCCGAAGAACTGAAAGCGCTGTTTGAAGCATACGGAAGTGTCAATAAAGTAACCATTGCCACAGATCGTGAAACAGGAAAACCACGGGGTTTTGCCTTTGTTGAAATGCCATCACATGATGAAGCACAGCAAGCTATTGATGGTTTAAATGGCTATCAGCTTATGGGGCGTACCATTGCCGTCAAGGAAGCCGAAGATCGTCGAAAAAAACCTTCTCAGCCTCCAACAGATCGCCCTCCTCGAACTGAGGATCGCCCAAGAAGCAACACCCCTCCTCCTTCAGCAAATCAAGAAGTACCATCAGATTTGTCCTTCCAAAAGAAAAAGAAGACAAAAGCATCGACCAAAAAAGCTCGGGCAGACGAAGGCCCTAGAAAGCGAAAAATGGAAGCTTATCGTAAAAGTGGTAAAAACAGACACTTTTATGATGATGACGGAGAGGATTTCGATTAATTCGAAAAAAAATCTCAGTTCAGGCAACTTTTTATAAAGCAGGCAGTCTGTATAGAAACAAAACTTTAAATCATGAAAAAGATTACAATTAAACTGTTTGCTGTCATGAGCTTGCTGATAGGATTTCAGGCGCATGGACAAATTCAGACAGGACCCGCCTCCAGCTACACTACTTGTGATGGTTGGGCCGCTTTGAACCCCAATTCAGGCTTTACTTCCTGGACATGGATTGATAATGGTACGAAAGACACTCTTCAGGTTGGAGGAGACTCGCTCCTTAACCTTTGTCAGGGATACTATGACCTCAGCTATTTTAGTGACTCTATTGGAAATGGAAGCTTGAGCTTTTACATTGACACCCTGACCAGTAATGTTTGTGCTAACTTCTATGCTTCGATCGACAGTATTATGATGACTAGCAGTTACAATTCTTGTGACGGATCTGCTATGGTCATGGCCTCCGGAGGAACAGCTCCCTATACATACTCCTGGAGTAATGGGGCTGTCGGAGCTCTTGTCGAGGGATTATGTTATGGAAACATTCAAGTATTTGCGACGGATGCCAATGGTTGTAGTTACACTGCCACTGCGTGGATTGATTCACTCAATACAAACGGTGGAGGAGACTCGACAGATTGTAGTGGTTTTGGGATCGAACTGCTTTATGTAAATAATATATCCAGCCCCAACGTCTGTGACGGATCAGCCAGCATTATGGTTTACGGTGGGACGCCAGATTACACCTACATTTGGAGTAATAACGAAACCGGAACAACAGTAGACAATCTCTGTGCTGGTAGCTACACTGTATCAGCCATGGATGCTGCCGGATGTCAGGCTTCCTATTCAATCTATGTAGATATTGATTCCAGCAACTGGTCATATCCTCTCGATGCTTTTGTTTACCCTTCAGAAGTCAGCACGGATGGTGCCTGTGACGGAACTGCTTACGTTGAAGTTTGGGGGGGAACCGCTCCATACAACTTTGATCATAGCAACGGTCAAACTACTCAATATGTAGATGGACTTTGTGCAGGTGTGCACACAGTTATTGTGACCGATGCAGCTGGGGATAGCATCATTGTATCTTATGTCGTTGCCTCACCAATCAATGTCATTGATGATGACGATTTCCAGGATTCAACGGTAGTAGACACCCTGGTCACTGACCTTTTCGAAAACTGTGATTTGACTTATTTTGATATCGATTCGGCTTTCATTTCAGCCGTCGAGTTTGTGACGAATGATTCCATTATTGTTACCTGGTCTGTGGTGGACGCAAATGGTACAATCACTGTAACAGATAGCTATGCCCTGGATTTGGGATATGGAATTTATGAATTCATTCTGCAATTGTTCTGTCCGCAAAGAGGAACAGGTGATTATCTAGTCGCGCATGATCGAATCATGATCAATCCGAATACGCTAGGAATCCAAAAGGAAACCATGACCAATGTGAGTGTATTCCCAAATCCATTTGGAAATCAACTGACAGTACAACTTCCTGAAGCCGATCGCTCACAAGTTTCCATTGTGGATGTTCAGGGAAGAGTGGTTTTCCAAAGCTCTTATGAGCAGAAACAAATCACGATCAATACTTCTGAATTGACTGCAGGACAGTACTTTGTTCACATTCAGACAAATAAGGCCCATTTGGTTAAGAAATTGATCAAATAAAAGCTGATTATAACTTGAAAGGGGGGCCATGCTCCCCTTTTTTTGTCCCCATAAATCAACGTCATGCCTTCCCAGAAATTTATATCTTTGCTTACGTATGGAGTTGGCACTTGGAATTGACATTGGCGGAACGAATACTGCCTTCGGTATTGTCCGAAAAGATGGTCATATTCTGCTGGAAAAATCGGTACATACCCGAAGTTTTGATTCTGCCAAAGCGCTCATTCGTGGCATTCACGAAGAAATTGCAAATACCCACTACTTAAGTGACTTGATTGGAATTGGTGTAGGTGCCCCAAATGGGAACACCTTTACTGGAAACATTGAAAATGCTCCAAACCTCCCCTGGAGAGGTGTCATTCCGCTAAAACAATATTTCGAAGAACTTTTCGAACTTCCGACCTATCTTTCTAATGATGCAAACGCTGCGGCTCTGGGAGAAAAACTTTTTGGAGTAGCCAAAGAACTCAATGATTTTGTGGAAATCACCCTGGGGACAGGACTGGGAAGTGGTGTTATTGCTCAGGGAAATCTCATTGTAGGAAGTCACGGAGGAGCCGGTGAATACGGACATATTCGTGTCGTCCCAAATGGGCGCTTATGTGGTTGCGGAAGAAAAGGTTGCCTGGAAACTTATGTATCCTCCACCGGTGTTGTTCGTAGCATTCGGGAGTTGGACTCAGACAATCGGAAAATTTCCAAATTACTATGGAAAGAAAACCCGGAAGCCCGCGATGTATTTGAATATGCGCAGGAAGGAGATTTATTCGCCATTGAAATTCTCGACTACACCGCCGAGATTTTGGGCTCTGCCCTAGCTGATTTTGCTGCGTTTTCAGAGCCATCGGCTTACGTTCTATTCGGTGGACTTTCCCTCAGCGGAACACTTTTCAGTGATCGAGTTCAAAAAAGCATGGATCGACATTTACTAAACATCTATCAGGGAAATATCCAGATTCTCAATTCCTCACTAAACGAATTAAACGCAGCCATTTTGGGAGCTTCATCGACCGTATTTTGGGAAAAAAGCAAATCTGATGTTTAAACAATTTAGTCTTAACGTTCTGATCGGCGGAATTTTTGTGCTTTTGCACGGATGGGCAAACGGACAAATCAATGAGCTCAGGAAAAGTAGTGATCAGGCTCGAAAAAAATTGGGCATGGAAAGACAAGTCTCAAGGCGTCAGCGAATGGATTACACCAAATTTGTAAATCCATTTATTGGAACTGGGGGACACGGACATTCCTTCCCTGCTGCCACCATGCCCTTTGGGATGATGCAATTGGGTCCGGATACACGATATTCAGGTTGGGACGGTTGCTCTGGGTATCATTACTCCGATTCCATGATTTATGGATTTAGTCACACGCATTTGAGCGGCACCGGAGTTCCTGATCTCTGTGATTTACTGATTGTGCCTCAAGTGGGAGAAGCGAAAACAGTTGCCGCCTACCATGATCCGAATGGTTACGGAGCTATTTTTAGTCATCAAAATGAAAAGGCTGAACCAGGTTATTATGAAGTGCTCCTGGAACAACAGAACATTCATGTAAAACTGGCGAGTACAGCTCACAGCGGAATTCATGAATATACTTTCGGGAATAAGAAAGGAAAAAAGTACCTGTTAATCGATCTGGAACATCGTGACGAATTACTTGATGTTCGTTACGAGATTCTTGACAAAAGAAAAATCTCAGGTTCCAGAATATCCAAAAGTTGGGCCAGTAAACAGCACTTTTACTTTTTCCTGGAAAGCGAAATCCCTGCAAAAAAAATTCACCAGATCGACGAACGCAAAATTCTCCTGGAATTCCCTGCCAAAACCAAAATTGTTCGGATCAAAGTAGGAATTTCTGCCGTGGACGAGCAAGGAGCTCAACAAAACTTGTTTCAGGAAATCCCGGACTTTGACCTCAATCGGGTTAAAAACCGAGCGCTCTGGGCATGGAATCAGGAACTTGGGAAAATCCACTTCAGCTCGGATGATCCCGAGGTGATGTCCAATTTTTACACGGCGCTTTATCATAGCTATATCTGTCCAGTCCTTTTCTCTGACGTGGATGGAAGGTTCCGGGGAAATGATGGAGCAATTCATCAAGATTCGAAGCATCAGCGCTATAGTATTTTCTCCTTGTGGGATACCTACCGTGCGACGCATCCCCTTTACAACATCACTCAACGGAAGAAAAATCTTGACTTCATTCATAGTTTTTTGGGAATTTATGATGAAACCGGAGAGCTCCCGGTCTGGGAACTGTGGGGAAATGAGACCGACTGCATGATTGGTTATCACGCCACTTCTGTGATTCAGGATGCCTATGCCAAAGGAGTTCGTGGCTTCGATTTACAGAAAGCCTTTCAAGCCATGAAAGCCACCGCTCTCAAAAAAGAACTTGGAAAGGATCATTACGCCGCACAAGGCTTCATTAGCTCTGATTTGGAAGCTGAATCCGTTTCCAAAACCCTTGAATATGCCTACAATGACTGGACAATCAGCAACTTTGCCAAAGTACTTGGAGATGCAGAAACAGCACACCAATTTGCAAAAAGATCATTCTCATACCTGAACATTTTTAACCCGACCAATAAATTCATGCAGGCCCGCATCGGAGGAAGCTTTGTCCATCATTTTGATCCAGCCGAAGTCAACTTCAATTATACGGAAGCCAATAGTTGGCAATATTCACTGTATGTACCACAGGATATCAGGGGGCTCCGTTACGTCATTGGAGGAAAAGACAGCCTGGAATCATGGCTAGACCGATTATTCAAAACCAAGAGTGAACTCTCCGGACGACATCAGGTCGATATCACAGGACTCATTGGTCAGTATGCCCATGGGAATGAACCTTCACACCACATGGCTTACCTCTATAATTATACGAACGCACCAGCCAAATCACAGGAAGTCCTCAACCGGATCATGAAAGAAATGTATCAAAATGCGCCCGATGGTCTGAGTGGAAATGAAGATTGCGGGCAAATGTCTTCCTGGTATGTTTTCTCTGCACTCGGTTTTTATCCAGTATGTCCCGGAAGTACCTCCTATCAGTTTGGCAGACCACTTGCCAACGAGGCTGGAATCCACCTGGAAAATGGAAAAAGTTTCTACATAAGAACTAAAAACAATAGTCCCGACAACAAGTACATTCAGGAAATCAAATTGAACGGAAATCCATACAACAAGCTTTATCTCGAACATGAAGCAATTATGGCGGGTGGAGAACTTGAATTCATCATGGGCCCCGAACCACAGGCTACGTTGGAAAATTATAGCCAGGACATCAACGAATCGGCCAGTTTTCCATTTCCTTTTGATCTGGTCCCTACCCCTTACTTTGAGTCGGAAAGCAGTAACTTTATAGATTCACTGCAAATCAAAATCTCCGCACTTCCTTTCCCGGAAACTCAGATTCATTATACCGTAGACGGAACACAACCTGGGTTGGAATCGCCAGTCTACCAGCGTCCTTTCACGATTCATAAAACCACGACAGTCAAAGCGAAAATATTCCGACGAGGAGACGAACGCGTGCATGCTGGTCATACGGTGAGCTCCACTTTTAAACAACTTGATCCGGGAACAAAGCTGGAATTATTCACCTCCTATTCCAATCAGTATGCGGCTGGGGGAAACAGTGCCCTCATTGATGGTCGGAAAGGAGGAAAAGATTTTCGCTCCGGTGCCTGGCAGGGTTATGAAGGGATTAATGCGCATGGAAAAATCAACTTTGAAAAAGGGAAAAAACTCAATCAACTCAGTATCCGATGCCTTCAGGACATCAAATCCTGGATTTTTGTCCCTACCGAAATTCGAATTAAAATCAACTATGAAGGAGAGGCAAGTAAAATGCTTCTGACCAAAAGCTTTGAACTTCCAGCAAACGAGTTTGGCCAATTCATCGAAACTCTTGAATTTTCACTTGATCCAAACAAAACAGTCTCCAGCATCGAATTTGAAGCCCTTAACCGCGGTGTTTGTCCAGAAGGACATTTAGGGGCCGGGGGCAAAAGCTGGATTTTCCTGGATGAAATCGAATTTCACTAAGGATTTTATGATTCCGGGAATATTTTTCCTGGATTGAGAATCCCCTTTGGATCAAACGAATTCTTAATCGATCGCATCAACCCAAGCTGAACTTCTGAAAAAGCGATGGGCATGTATCTCTTCTGAACCAGGCCAATTCCGTGTTCTCCGGAAATCGTCCCATCCATGGCAATCACTCCCTCAAACAACTCACAAATGGCTTCACTCAGACCATGCTCCCAAAAATCATCGCTTAAATCACCTTTGATGATATTGACATGAAGATTCCCATCGCCCGCGTGACCATAGCAAACGGATTGAAAACCATACTTTTTCCCCAAGCTTTTAACCAGACGAAGTAAGTTTGGAAGTTCGAAGCGAGGCACCACCGTATCTTCTTCCTTGTAGATCGAATGCGACTTCACTGCCTCTCCCACTTTACGTCGTAACTGCCACAATTCTTCCTTTTGTTTGGCGCTTTCGGCAAAGAGAATTTCGTCAATATCATATTGTTCGAGTACCGGAACGATCTTCTCACAGTCTTGCATCAATTGATCCTGATCAAAGCCATCTACTTCGATTAACAAGTGTGCTTCATGATCATCCTGTACATTGATTACTCGTCCCGAAACAAAGGGCATGGTCCATAACAAAGCATCCCTTTCCATAAACTCAAGCGAACTCGGAATAATTCCTTCCCGAAAGATGGCAGCAACAGCTTCACAGGCCTCTTCGGCCTTCCGGAAGGGCACCAACATAAGTAAATCCCGGGTAGGATGGGGAATCAGACGCATCACAATTTTCGTAATGATGGCCAGTGTTCCTTCACTCCCTACCAGCAACTGTGTCAAATTATATCCCGTTGCATTTTTAAGGACATTAGCCCCCGTCCAAATGACTTCTCCAGTTGGCAATACCACCTCCAAATTCAAGACATAATCCTTCGTTACTCCATATTTCACTGCTTTCGGTCCACCGGAATTCTCAGAAACATTCCCACCAATAAAGCAGCTACCCCTACTTGCCGGATCAGGTGGATAAAACAATCCCTTTTCCTTTACGGCATTCTGTAACACCTCCGTGATTACTCCAGGTTCCGTGATTACCTGATGATTTTTCTCATCGATTTCCAAAATTCGGTTCATCCGTTCCAAAGACAACAGAACTCCTCCGTAAACCGGAAGCATACCCCCACTTAAACCGGTGCGTGCGCCACCTGGAGTCAATGCAATTCCCTGCTCATTACAGTAAGCCGCAATCTTTGAGATCTCTTCAACACTTTCCGGCTTGAGAACCACTTCGGGCAAATAACAAAGATCCTCTGTTTCGTCCTGCCCATACTCTTGAAGTGTTTCATCATCAAGCAAGCAGAAATTCCCCAGAAGCTCCCTGAAAAATTCAACATCCCCCCTGGTAAGTCGTTTGTACTTTTTGTCCATCTTTTCCTCTTCGATTCTCGATTAAAACCGTTCGTTCATTGCTTTTGAACACCAAATTAAGTATTTTTATGTTCTGCAACTGCTTAAAATGAAAATCGCCTGCTATATCAGCACTTGTTTACTGTTCCTAACCTTCTATTCCCAGGCTCAGGAAATTGTTCATCCGCACAATGAAAAAAACGGCTTTGTTGAGAACAAGGGGCAATGGAGAAAGGAAATATTGTTTCAAAGTCATTTTAATGGCGGAAAATGGTGGATTGTTCAAAAAGGCTTTTTATTTGACTTTCAAAATTTTGGACCGCACCATGCGCATGTGACGAATGAGCCTGTTAAGGAAATAGAACACACGAATCAATTGGTTCAGGCCTACTTTATCGGTTCAAACAACATCAGTGAAATTGAGAAAGGAAAGCCCAGTAAACACTATTTCAACTATTTCCTGGGGAATGATCCTTCCAAATGGACCTCTGAAGTACACAGCTACACGGAAGCTCAAATGAATGAGCTCTATCCCGGAATTGATCTCAAATTGATCGAACAGGAGCAGCAGCTAAAGTATGAATTTCATGTTGACCCGGAAGTCAACCCCGATCAAATCAGAATCCGTTATCGAGGACAAAAAAAGATTTTACTAAACCGGACCGGAGAACTCATCATCGAAACGGAACTGGGGCAATTGATCGAAGAAAAACCCTACGCATATCAAATCATCAATGGAAAAATCAAGTCAGTCGCCTGTCACTTCGTTCTGCAAGAAAATGAATTGAGTTTTGAATTGGGAAAATATGACCGAAACTACAAGCTAGTCATCGACCCCATCCTTGTCTTTGCGACTTATAATGGTGCGGAAACCGACAATTTCGGAATGACGGCTACTTACGGTTATGATGGGACTGCGTACAGTGGCGGAACGGTCTTTGGAAACCGATTTCCAATTCCGGATTCCAGTGTCTATGACCCCAACGGAAACATTAACGACCTCCATGGGAACTTTGGGATTACAGATGTCTTTGTAACAAGATATTCTTCCGATGGAACTCAAATGCTTTGGTCCACCTATTTGGGTGGTGGCGATGCCGAAAATGGAACGGAAACGGCACACAGCATGATTTGTGATCGCGACAACAACATTTATGTTTATGGAATTACTTCAAGCAGCGATTTCCCGATCAAAGATGGTTTTCAAAGCAATTTTCAGGGAGGAGAATTTGTATCTATTCCTAATAATGCCGTAAAATGCAAGGAAGGGACGGACATTTTCGTAGCTAAATTAAGTGCTTCTGGACAGCAATTGTTGGGCTCCACCTTTATCGGGGGAACGAATAACGATGGGTTAAATGCCGCAAATAATGACAACCCTATTCAGCCCCTCTTTAAAAATTACGGAGATCAATTTCGAGGAGAAATCATGCTGGATAAGGACCGTAATATTTATGTAGCCTCATGTACTTATTCCACAGATTTCCCAACTAAGAACAGCTTTTTTCAGGGAAGCCACGGAAAACTGGATGGTGTTTTATTCAAAATTAAGAATGACTTTAGTGAGCTTCTAAATAGCACTTATATTGGAGGTAACGAAATGGATGCCTGTTACTCGGTAAAAATTGACTCCAGTGGATTCATCGTTTTTACGGGAGGGACGAACTCCAATCTGGATCCTCTTTATACCCTAGGAACCCTCAATCCAAGTTTTCTGGGTGGAACTTCGGATGGTTTTGTTGGTAGGTTGTCTCCAGATTGGAATTCATCACTTCGAATGACTTATATGGGAACTGATAATTATGACCAAAGTTATTTTGTTGAAATCGATTCGGACGATGACATTTTTCTATTGGGGCAATCGGAAGGAGGAAACTTTCCCGTAACGAATGCAGCATACTCAGTTCCCGGATCCACTCAGTTCATAGCACAGCTGGATGCCGGACTGACAACGATCAAACGGTCCACCGTATTTGGAAGTGGGATTCCATTTGACGTGGAACTTTCTCCTAGTGCTTTCCTGGTGGATGAATGCGGGAATATCTATGTGTCTGGATGGGGATCCAACCTCACGAATTTACCTGTCACACCAGATGCTTACCTCCCAACCCCTCCCGGAGATCAGGACTTCTATATCATGGTCATTAACAAACGTTTTGACAAACTGATTTACGGAAGCTACATGGGAGGACCGGAAAGTGGAGAACATGTGGATGGAGGAACTTCGCGTTTCGATAAGAATGGGATTGTCTATCAATCCGTTTGTGGAGGTTGTGGAGGCCTTTCAGACTTCCCTACCACAGATGGAGCGTGGTCCAATGTAAATAACAGTACAAACTGTAACAATCTCGTCTTTAAATTTGATTTTCAGATTTTGGGTAAAGCAGAGTTTGTCAGTTCCGATACTGCTTCATGTGCTCCTCTCACTGTCACATTTGACAATGTTTCCTTTAATGATCACGAATTTTCATGGGATTTTGGAAATGGGGTCACGAATAACGTGGACAAAGAACCAAGCATTACTTATAGTGAACCTGGAGATTATCGGGTAACTCTCGCTATTCATGACACCCTTTGTCCTATTGTTGATACAGCTTATTTTGACATCGAAGTATTGCCACAAATCCAGCATGAAATGTCAGAAGACACTCTCTTGTGTATCAAAAGTATCTTTCAACTGACTGCCAATTCATTTGGTACTGCCACCAAATTTCACTGGTCCGAGAGCAAGAATTTTCAGGACACCCTGAATCCTGATCCCAATTTGGGGGATTCAATTGTCATGTTGGTTGCCAATTCAAGTAAGATGTATTATCTCAAATTGAGTAATCCATACTGTGAGGCGATCGATAGCGTGATGGTCCGGGTACTCAGTTCAGAAATCACACTTCAAACAGACCCGAATGCCTGTGCCGGGGATAGTATGGTCGTCTTCGCAAACAATCAATCCGGACAGTCTATTACCTACGAATGGTTTCCTGAGGAACGAATCGAAAAACTGATCAATTCCAGCACCGTTCACGTAAATACAGATGAACCAGGATACCTTTATGCTAATATCAGTAATAATCTTGGTTGCGAATACACTGATTCCATTTTTGTCAATATCAGTCAGGTTTCCAGTGCTAGTGTCGATGCCCTCGCAAGTGACACCATCGTTACTTTTGGAACACAGGTAACCCTGACGGCCCTCCCCAACGGAAATTATGATTACCTCTGGACTCCGGGTGGTAATATCACGAATCCTCAAAGTCAACAGACAACGACCATCATCAATGAAACGACTACATTCTATGTGCAAATCAGTGATGGAGCCTGTGTGGCTTATGATTCAATCACCATTTTTGCCTTTTCCAACCTGTGCAAGCCTCCGGAAGTATATGTCCCAAATGCCTTCTCTCCGAACGACAAAAATCGCAATGAAAAATTCTTTGTCCGCGGTCCCCATATTGAGGAAATGCTCCTTCGAATTTATGATCGTTGGGGACAATTGGTCTTTGAAACGACCAACAAACATGAAGGTTGGGACGGAACTTATAAAGGAAGGCCTTTAGATCCGGATGTTTACGATTATTACCTTATTGTTCGGTGTATTGCTGGCAATGAGGAAATCATCAAAGGGAATGTTACCATACTAAAATAGTTTAGTGTAGGATTTCAATATTCCCTCCCATTTCACTCCTTATTTGTTTTGTTTCACTTGGACATTTTTCATTTTTGAAACATCAAACGACTATTTATGAGACACATTACTTATATAATCACTGGTATACTTATTCCCGGATTTATTAGTGCGCAAAGCTTTTCTGATCATTTCGATTCCTACACAGCTGGACAAAAATTAGCCGCCCAAAGCCAGGGTGAATGGACTACCTGGAGCGAGGCCCCAGGAGGGAACGAAGATGCTGATGTGAGTGATGTGAAGGCTAAGAGCTTACCCAATTCTATTTATTTTTCGAGCACAGCCCAAAACGGTGGTCCGGTCGACCTAGTCCGAAACTTCGGCGTCCTAAACACCGGAAGTTTCAGTATGAACATGAATCTTTTCGTGGAAGCGGGAAAAGCTGCTTATTTCAACTTGCAGCAAAATGAAACCATCGGAGAAGTTTGGGCCCTGGACGTCAATTTTAATGATGACGGAACCCTGGTTGTCGAAAACAATATAAACAACCTTATTATTGCTGAATACGGACAGAACAGTTGGTTCAATTTTCGGATCGACATCAACTTTAACCTGAACAAGTGGGAGGTATTCATCAATGACATTTCCCTGGGCAGTTTTAGTAATGTCCGAAATCAAATCGCCTCCATAGATATTTATCCAATGGATGCGAATGCTCCTTATGCATCAGGATTCTATATGGATGATTTCAGCTATACCATCACGCCATACACCCTTCCCAATTTGAATGGAGCCCTCAACGGACTAAGTCTTTCTGGGGCCAACCTCGCAGGTGCAAAAGTGACTCCTGAAATCGTTGTTCGCAACCTGGGAAAAAATTCCATTAAAAGTTTTGATGCCAGTATCAACTATCAGGGAACGACCCTGAACCAAAGTTTTCAAGCCACACTTGCTTCCGGAGAACAAGCAACTTTTAGTTTTCAGGATCAATTGACACTCTTTGCCGGAGAATTGTTGATTGAAGCGGCATTGTCAAATGTCAACGGAGCCGGAAATGATGGGGATTCGGATGATGACCGTACTAGCTTGTGGGTCAATCCAATTATACCCGCTTACGGAAAAGTCGTAGTTGGCGAAGAAGGAACCGGAACCTGGTGTTCCTGGTGTCCTCGTGGCGCAGTCTATATGGACCTCATGGAAAATCGCTATCATAGCGAATGGGCCGGAATTGCGGTGCACAACAATGACCCAATGGCCGTGACAATTTATGATGCCGGGGTTGGCGGACTGACTAGCGGATATCCTTCTGCCCTCGTAGATCGAGTGGCTGACATTGACCCATCTGTCCTGGAAGGAGATTTCCTGGAACGAATCGTTATTCCTCCAGCGGCAACGCTTCATAATGAAGCTATGTGGGACGCCGTTAACCGAAAGCTGACGGTGAAAGTCACGACCAACTTCCTTATTGACTCAGACAAAACTTATAAACTAGCCTGTGTCCTCACAGAAGACTCAGTTACAGGAACTGAAGCCGGATATGCTCAATCGAATGCCTACGCCGGTGGAAACAATGGAGAGATGGGAGGATATGAAAATTTACCGAGCAAAGTACCAGCCGACATGATGGTGTACGATCACGTGGCTCGCGCAATTGCCCCATCCTTTGCGGGCTCAGCAGTCTATTCGACCACGATAAATGCCGGCGACACACATGATGAAAGTTTTGATTTCACCCTTCCACAGGAATGGAACGAGCAAAAGTTGCACATCATTGCCATTGTTTTCAATGAAGATGGAACAATCAACAACGCTGGAAAAAGTACCTTCACCGAAGCACTGGCTTCAGCCAATACGGATTTAAGTCTTACTTGTGGGAACAGTGTTGAACTGAAAGAATCCGTAGATGGAAACATTGCTCCTGACGTCATGAGTCTAACAAATTTCAGCAGCGACTGCCCAAATGGAACGGTGATAGTCAGTCAGAATCCACCTGTTGGGGCTCCTATCTTCACAGGAGTCAATCAAATTTATGTCACAGCGACAGATGAATGTGGAAACCAAAGTACTTGTAAGACGGTCGTGACCCTGATCGATGACACGGATGCTTCAATTACCTGTGGTAACCTGACTCAAATGACTAATTCCAGTGATGGGAACCAGGTACCTGATTTTACCGGAACAGTCAGTTCTTCAAGTAATTGTCCTTTTGGAGGAGTCAAAATCACGCAGAGCCCTTCGGCTGGGTCCATTTTAAAACAGGGGCAAAATGAGATCACCATGACCATCAGCGATTCCTGTGGTAATGTAAACACTTGTGCGCAAATCATCGAGTTCACTGACGACCTGTCCAACACAGTAGAATTGGAGTTTGATCACTTATTGGCGATTTATCCGAATCCGGCACAGAATATTCTTGAATTTACAAGCAAAAGCTATCACGCTATCAGTGAAATAAGCATCTACAACGTGGGAGGACAACTCATTCAAAAATATACTCCTGAACAATTACATGGAAGCATTGATATTTCCAGCCTGGCTCCAGGAATCTATACGCTGAAATTTAAAAACAAAGCCGGAGTTCTGGGAACTTTAAAATTCAACAAACTGTAAGCTTTTATATGATCAATAGAAAGGCAGGTGCAAGCTTGCCTTTTTTTGTTTCGATTCCTTAACTTTGCAGCATGAAATGGATTGGAGAACGAACCAGTTTTGTAGATCATAAAAACAAAACAACGATTATCATTAAGCCCGAGAACGTCGGATGGCAAAAGGCTATGATGGGTGCCTGGTTCTTGATGTGGTTGGTTATTGGAGCAATCATGTTCTGGTCCCTCTCGCTAGAAATGACGCAAAAGGAATCGATCGTCGTCTTTGTATTCCTCACTTTCTGGGCTTATTATGCTTACCGGGTTGGACGGCAATTCTTTTGGTTACTATGGGGAAGTGAAAATATCAAAATCAATGAAACCGCCCTGGTGATTAAAAACTCCCTGGGAAACTATGGAAAAGCAGTTCCTTATTACCTGGAAAATATTCGAAAAATCAGAATTCAGGAGCCCAAACAAAGTTCCATTCAGTCGGTATGGGAAGCATCTCCCTGGATCCGAGGAGGAGAACGCATCGAATTTGATTACATGGGGAAAGTCATCCGCTTTGGACGCAAACTAGATCCAAAAGATGTCAAAATACTTTTTCAACTGGTGACCAAACGGGTTGAAACCCAATTGCGACAGGTTAAAAAGAGAGAAGGAAACCCTATAACCTAAGTCAGCTTCTTTTGCATCAGATAGTGCTGAAGTACCCCAAACAACTTATGGGATTTGGCCACTTTTTCGTATCCGAGTTTCAGGTAAAATTCGACGGCATAGTCCCGGGCATGAAGAATTAATAGCTGTTGTTGGTCCTGCTTACAGCGCTCCTCTACAGCATCCATGATCTTTCTTCCCCAACCTCTTCCCTGTTCATCCGTCTCAACTGCCACAAAGCGAACCTGGGCATGTTCTTCTGAATCATAATCCAGACGGGCGATTGCTTTAACTTTCAAGTCTTCAAAAATGGCCAGGTGAATCCCTTTTTCATCCCCTTCATTTTTTTCGCTTCCTCGCTCTTTCCCTAAAGGTTCACGTAGAACACGGTACCTCAAATCATAATAGGCTTCCCATTCAAAGTTTGTTTCCGGGCTTCTTATTTCCATTCAACTGATTTTAAATGCCAGAGAGCTAACACGTTTTGTCTGCAATCCATGAAGCTCCTCTTCACGAATCAGGCTTTTCGCTTTTTCTTCATTCAGCACTTCTGAAAGATCACGCACCACTCCAAGTGGCACATAGCTTTTTGCTGACCACTCCATCCACTCAGAGACTGTTTTATTGGCTACTCTAGCATCCAATATACCGTATAATTCATCCCGATTTTTCACCCGATCCTGGTTCTCCTTAAAACGATTGTCTTCAATAAGCTCATCCAGATCCAAAAAATGACATAATCTCTGAAAATGGGCATTACTTCCAATGGCAAAAGTAATCGTGCGACCATCCTTACTTCTGAACAATTCTCCATAAGGAGCAATGTTTGGATGCAAACTTCCAATACGTTTTGGAACATGTCCGGACATCAGGTAATTGGAGGCTTGATTCACCAGACTGCACACAGCTGCATCATACAGGGAAACGTGGACACTCGATCCCTTTCCATTTTGCTCCCTCTTCAACAGGGCAAGCAAAATTCCTTCTTTCAAATGATGAGCAGCCAGGACATCAATCAGGGCAACAGGCATTTTTACAGGACCACTATCCGGAGTTCCATTCATGGACATAAAACCCGTTTCAGCCTGCAAAATAAGATCGTAAGCCACCCGGTCTGAATCCAGTCCGTAGCCAGAAATTTTTCCAATGATCAAACGAGGGTTGATTTCGAACAAGACCTCATCAGTCAAGCCAAACTTTTCAGCATCTCCCTTTTTGAAATTCGTAATCAACACATCTGCGTCACGAAGCAAGGTCAAAAAATCCGCACGTCCTTCCTCAGATTTCAAATTAACTCCTTGATACTTCTTCTGGTAGTTAACACTTGAAAAATAGGCCGAAACCGTCGCTTCCTGATTCTCTCCAGGAAGTTTCCACGAACGGGTTACATCGGGAATAGCCGGGTTCTCAACCTTAATGACTTCAGCACCTAACTCTGCGAAAAAAGTTCCAACCGAAGGGCCTGCGAGCACGGTGGATGCATCAATGACTTTTAATTTGGAAAGCATATTCAAAGATAAGCTATAAATCAACAAAGGGACCTCCCTTTCGAAAAGTCCCCTCTAAAGAATTAGCTTTGTCCTAGTACTTCACGATTCGCGAAACAAATCGATGATTTTCATCTCCTACCAGAATACTGTATACTCCAGAAGGCATCATTGACAAATCAATTATCATCTTGTCCGAAAGAAATTCCTCTTGTAAGATTTGTTGTCCCAACATATCAAACACCTTTGCTTCCCCCTTAACCAAATCTTTAACTTCAAGATGAATGAGTCCGTTTGTAGGTGATGGATAAATCTTTACCTGTATTCTTTCAAACTCCTCAAACCCACTGACTCCAATCTGGAAATTTTCGGAAAAATTACTACAACCAAATTCATTGGTCACTTCCACAAAATAAATCCCATCTTCGGAAGGCTCAAAAATATTGAGAATCGCACCGCTTATGATCACACCGTTTCTATACCACTGGTAGGTATGATTTGACAATAGTTGCGTTTCCAGAAAAGTTCCATTATCTACAATCAAAGCTTCCGGAATTGGATGGACGGTAATTAAAATGTCATCACTTGATTCACAGCCATTGACATCCGTTCCAACAACCTGATAGGATTTTGTTTCGATTGGTGAGAACTCAACATCATCACTAACTCCATCGGTCCATGTATAACTTATCCCTCCAAGTCCTGAAAGGGTAATTGTTTCTCCCAAGCAAATCGCGTCATCATTATCATTGGAAGACGCAAAAATGATAGGTAAATCATTCACCTTTACTGTGATTTCTGCATTATTCGAACAACCAAACTGATCCGTCCCAACAACCGTATATTTCAAATCAATCACTGGCACAAAAGGTATTCCATCGTCTATTCCATTATCCCAACTGTAAGTAACAGCTCCTGTACCAGATAAAGTCACGACATCCCCTCGACACACTGTATCCGCCGACTCATTAATTGCCACATTGGGAAGAGGGTGAACAATTACCTCAGTACTCAAGCTATTAGTACATCCAGTAGAATTATTCGTTCCGGTCAATGTATAGGTGTTGGTTGTATTAGGAGTAAAAGATACTCCATTCTGGATACTCATATCCCACATGTATGAGCTCGCATTTCCGGTTCCAGTCAGGACAATTCCATCGCCAAAACAAATCTCGTTATTTTCATCACTCGATTGAATGACAATTTCAGGTAAAGGATAAACCAAGATATTAATTTCAGCGGTGTCCTTACAACCATTCTCATCAACACCAATCACCATAAAATTTTGAGTGTTAGGTAGCGAAAAGGACACACCGTCCTGCACTCCATTACTCCAACTATAGCTTACTGCACCGAGCCCCGAAAGAATAATATCATCACCTGCACAAATTGCAGAATCAGCATCACTTGAACTGACGGTAACCGTCGGTGAGGTATGAACATCAACGAGCAAATCTTTACTTACCTGACAACCTGTAGCCGGATAATTTTGGATCGCTCTAAAAGACTTCGTCACCGTCATAAGCACTTGTGCGGTACCAGTTCCCGACAAATTCTCCCAACTTGTCTGACTACCTGTAGCCTGTAAAGTGACCGTATCACCCAGACAAATAGAATTAGGAGTATAACTTAGATTCTCCGTAAACTGACAATAAGTTAGTTTTACAAGACTTGACTCCCTTGGTGAAGGATAATCAATTTGACCAGCCAAATAAATCACCGAATCTGAGACATATTGGCTCTGAATCCCCCATGAAACATGATCCGCTGGAACAAGCACGCTGTCCACGAAGGATCTTCCCAGGTAATCCAAGTCGGCGTTGAAAAACTTCAACAAGGTAGTTTGCCCCCATCCGAATTTGTCTTTTGATCCCTGAACAACCAGATGACCATTATTCATTTGATAAAAATCATTAAAAACCGCCCCTTCATTTCCTGAAATCAAACCTACCTCCGCCATATTTTTCACATTTGCGGTTAAGTTCCCAGTTTCTGTATTTAACATCTGTAACCTGACACTATTGTCTGCGAAATAGCGATACATATAATAGATCCCTTTTTTATCTTCATTCAATACAAGGCGATGTTTGGCCAAATGTGCCCCCCAATAATTGTAAGAACTCCAAATCAACGAACCATCCGCACCACTTCTCTTTTGAACAGACGCTAAGGTAGATTCCGAATTCCTAACCTTCAAATAATAGTTTCCCTCGCTGTCAAATATGGGTTTGAACTCATCTGATGTTGATAACGTGTACAGAAAATTACCTAAACTGTCGTAGACAGAATAACCTCTATAAATATGGCCATTCACCGGATTTGCAGCCAGCACGGTTCTAGGATGATCCTCTACTTTACTGAACACGGTATCCCCAGTAATTTTGCTCATTTTGAGCCACCATCCTTTCGGATTATCCGAAAGTGAATCACTAAAGGTATATCCGGAAATGTAGATGTAATTCCCTTCAATGTATGAACTGTAGATTTCATTCCCCCTGCCCGCATGTTTCGGAACCGTATTCCCATAACTTTTTTGCCAGAGCTCATTTCCATCCATGTCCAACTTGGTCACCTGCCAATCATCCACATTCTCAAAAGCAACGGCATATAAGTACTCATTATCATGAAGTGAGTGCCTCTCAATATCATAATCTCGCGACCATAAACTGTCACCGTCCTCCGAAAAAGTTACTATCTGGTATTTTCCATAATGCGACCCAATGGTGACCACTTTGTTGTTCACATAAAATACCCTTTCAAATTTTCCAGCTACCCCAGTGCTATTATTGACCCATAACTCTTTGACCTGCCCCCATGTTGTTCCATAAATAACAAATGAAAAAACAAGCAAAACAAGGCACTTAACTAAATTTTTTCCTTTACACAAAATCATACTTTTCTTTTAAGATTCGTAAATATAAGAAAATCATGCTTTGAGATCATTTCCAGAATCAAATCTATAAGCATCTCACTTTGTGAATGGTCCACTTCACTTTATAAACAACCCAAAACAAAGTTTAGCGAAGAACTATTTGCTTCTCAATACTTAGTTTCTTTCTGTTGATGTAGAATGCCCTTTTTCCAACATTTTATTAGATTTGCTTCCCCAATTTAACTGATGAATTCAAGTACTTATATCCAGAAGATCAGCCAGATTGATCAAAAACAAATAGAAGCTACCCTGGCGCTTCTGAACGAAGGTGGAACGGTCCCGTTCATCGCCCGTTACCGAAAGGAAAAAACCAAAGGACTGGATGAAGTTCAAATAGCGCAGATCAGAGACCTTCACAAGCAATTTGATGAATTGATCGCCAGACAACAGACCATCTTAAAAAGCATCGAAGAACAGGGGAAATTGAACGAACAACTACGGGAACGGATTTCCTCTTGTTTTGACTCCAATATGCTGGAAGACCTTTACCTTCCATTCAAGCAAAAAAGGCTGACCCGGGGAGAAAAGGCTCGTAAACTGGGGCTGGAACCATTGGCAAAAATGATCATGGCACAACGAGGCGGCGATCCGGAGTATATGTCCGAAAAATTCATTCGGGGAGAAATCAATGATGTCGATGAAGCGCTCGCCGGAGCCAATGATATCATGGCCGAATTCATGAATGAGAACAGTATCATTCGCGATAAACTTCGACGACTGTTTCAACGAAAATCCATGCTCACTTCCAGAATTCTAAAAGGGAAACGGGAAGAAGGAGAAAAATACAAGGACTATTTCGACTTTTCTCAGCCACTTTACAGGGTTCCGTCCCATCGCTTTTTGGCGATTTATAGAGGAGAGCGGGAAGGCTATCTGGGTCTAAAAGTACAACCGGAAAAAGAAGAGGCGCTTTCAATCATGGAACGATTTTTCGTCAAAGGAAACGACGCCTGCAGCCAAATGGTCCTGGAAGCATGCAAAGACTCCTACAGTCGCTTGCTGGCCCCTTCACTCGAAAATGAAACGATCAATCTTGCCAAAGAAAAGGCCGATTTGGAAGCCATTCAAATCTTTTCCAAAAATCTGAATCAACTACTCCTCGCTCCACCCCTGGGCTCCAAACGGGTTTTGGCCATCGACCCGGGCTTTAGAACCGGCTGCAAGCTGGTGTGTCTGGACGAACAGGGGAAATTGTTGAATAATCAAACGATCTATCCTCATCCTCCTCAGAACGAAAAGTCAAAAGCATCCACCAAAATCCAGCAACTCATCGAACAGTATAAGATCGAAGCACTGGCCATTGGCGATGGAACAGCAGGAAGGGAAACAGAACAATTCATCAAACAAATCAGATTCCGATCAGATATAGAGGTCTATGTCGTTCGGGAAGATGGAGCTTCCATATACTCAGCCAGTCCAATTGCCCGCAAAGAATTCCCAGATTATGATGTGACCGTACGTGGAGCCGTTTCCATTGGAAGAAGACTCATGGACCCACTTGCAGAACTTGTCAAAATTGATCCGAAGTCGATTGGGGTTGGACAATACCAGCATGAAGTGAACCAGCAACATCTGAAAAATGCGCTGAACGACGTGGTTATTTCCGCTGTAAATGCCGTCGGAGTAGAACTAAACACCGCCTCCCCTTCCCTCCTGAGTTATGTCTCAGGGCTTGGAGAGTCACTGGCAGAAAACATTGTCAATCACCGAAACGAACAGGGGCCCTTTGCTTCCAGACAGGATCTGAAAAAGGTAAAACGATTAGGCGATAAGGCCTTTGAACAATGCGCCGGTTTCCTTCGCATTAAAGAAGCCCAAAATCCACTAGACAACTCGGCTATACATCCGGAACGCTACCAGGAAATTGAGTTGATGGCCCAATCATTGAAGATGAAAATCGAAGACTTAATCGGTAACAACAAAGCCATTGAACAGCTGAAGGAAAGTGATTTTCCAAATATTGACACCTACACCTTTAAAGATTTAATTTCCGAGCTCAAAAAACCGGGAAGAGATCCCCGGCAAAAAGCACGTTCCTTTGAATTCAGAGAGTCAGTTAAGACGATCGAAGACCTGGAGATTGGAATGAGACTCCCTGGAATCGTAACCAATATTACCGCATTTGGAGCCTTTGTAAATATCGGTATCAAAGAGAATGGCTTGATTCACAAAAGTCAATTGGCTGATCACTACGTAAATGATCCGAACGAAGTCCTGGCCATCCATGAACAAGTCGAAGTTCAGGTCCTGGAAGTCGATCTTCCCCGAAAACGAATTGCTCTAAAGCGACTAAGTGATTAAGTGCTCAAGTTCCCCCGCTTTTACATGAACGGTAAACTTCCTCTGTGAAATATTGCTAAATTTACGCCGCATTAAAATTAACATCAGTAAATACTATGAAAATGAAACTAATTGCTTTGTTGCTTGTATTCACTACAATCAATGTCGCCAAAGCAGATGAAGGAATGTGGCTCCCATTTATGTTAGGGAGAAACTATGAAGACATGAAGAAGCATGGTCTCCGTCTCACCCAGGAGCAATTGTATTCGATCAATAATTCATCCCTGAAAGATGCTGTCATTTCCTTCGGAGGATTCTGTACTGGAGAAATCATCTCCAAAAAAGGATTGGTACTGACTAACCACCACTGTGGTTATGACGCGATCGCCGATGCGTCCACGAAAGAACACAACTATTTGGACAACGGGTTCTGGGCCAAAAATCAGAGCGAAGAAATCGCTGTACCAGGATTGACCGCTACCTTCATTATCCGCATGGAGGACGTGACCAAAACAATCATGAAAGAATTGAATGAGGGAATGAGCCCGGAGGATCGTCAGAAAAAGATTCGCGAGCTTTCCGCCACCTTGCAGAAAGATGCTGTTGAAGGAACTCACTACGAAGCTTTCATACGTGATTTCTACGATGGAAACGAATTCTACCTGTTTGTCAAGGAAACTTATAAAGATGTTCGTTTGGTTGGAACACCTCCACAATCGGCTGGTAAATTTGGTGGAGATACAGATAACTGGATGTGGCCACGACACACCGCTGACTTCTCGATGTTCCGTGTTTACGCCGGTGCTGACAATAAGCCTGCTGCTTACGCAGAAAGCAACGTTCCTTTGAAACCAAAACACAGCCTTCCAATCTCTTTGAAAGGAGTGAAAAAAGATGATTTCGCCATGATTATGGGCTTCCCGGGAAGAACCAATCGCTTTTTGACATCTTACGGAGTGGAACAAGCTATTTCTTTGGAGCAACCAAAAATCGTGGATGTACGTGCTGTCAAACTGGCCATCATGAAAAAATACATGGACCAGGATGTAACTGTTCGACTGAATTACTCCTCCACCTATGCACAGGTAGCTAACTACTGGAAATACTTCATTGGTCAGACTGCCCAGTTGAAAAACAACAAAGTCGCCGACAAGAAAAAAGCACTCGAAAATCAGTTCCGAAGCTATGCTTCCGGAAAAGCAGAGTACAAAAATGTATTGGAAGACATCCAGAACTATTATCAGGCAACGAATGCGGGAATTTACTCCAAAGTATATTACGGAGAGTACCTAAGACGTGTTGACATTAACTCATTAACACTTCCATATAGCTTTGTTGTTAAATCTGAAAAGGAAGGAAATCAACCTAGAGCGGATTACATTAAGAATATTCTGAAGCAACGCTGGGAAGAGTTCTTTGAAACAAAAAACCTGGACATTGAGTTGGAAGTTTTAACAGAAGTTTTCAAAATGTACGTAAAGGATATTCCAGCAGATCAACAAGGTGAGTTAACAAAAAAAATAGCTTCCAAAGGAGATGCCGGAATTGACAAATATTTTAAGTTGGTACGCAGCAAATCTGTTTTCACCGATGCTGGTCGATACAGTAAATTCGCTGAGGCATATAATGAAAAGGTTCTAATGAAAGATCCTTTATTCGTTCTTTTGAGTGATATGGAAGAAGCTTACAACAAGCTACAGGATGATGAAAAGCTTCAAGAAGCTGAAACAAAAATGGATCGGGCCACCAGATTATTTGTCAAAGGAATCCGTGAAATGCAACCTAAAAAGATTTTCTACCCGAATGCAAACTCTACGATGCGTTTGACCTACGGAAACGTATTGCCATACGAACCGAAGGACGCGGTTTCTTATGATTATGAAACAACCATCGACGGAGTGATGCAGAAAGAAGATCCTTCGAATCCGGAATTCGTTGTCGATGCAAGAATCAAAGAACTTTGGAAGAAAAAAGATTATGGACAGTATGCCAATGCTGATGGAAATTTGACCGTCAACTTCCTGACGAACAATGACATCACAGGTGGAAACTCTGGTTCTCCATGTATCAACGGAGACGGTCAACTGATCGGAACTGCTTTTGACGGAAACTGGGAAGCTATGTCCGGAGATATCTATTTTGAACCAAACATCCAGCGAACCATCGTTTGTGACATCCGTTACGTTCTTTGGCTAGTGGACAAATGTTATGGAGCAAATAACCTCATTTCAGAAATGGATTTGGTGAAATAAAGATCACTCTTCAATTTGTAAAAGCTCCCTTTTTAGGGGGCTTTTTTTGTTTATTGGCTTTAACATTTTTTAAATCTTCGCCTTAACATTCCTTAACAGCTGAAAGCGTACTTTTTTTTCTTTTTGGTGTTATTATTGCATAGAAGCATAATTATGAATCAACAAACAAATTTTAAGAATATGAGAGCTTATGTTAAAACAATCGGACTGGGGCTTGTCGGTGGTTTGATTCCACTCTCAGCCTATTTGTTCTTTCAACATGATCAGGACACTACTTCTCTTTCAGATCAGGTGATCGACGGAAATCGTAAAAGCATGGCGCGAGCTGTCAACTTTACATCTGGCACTCCCTTAAGCGCTCCAGATTTGGTAGCGGCTTCCGAAAGTTCGATCAATGCCGTGGTACACGTAACGACCAAAACTGTTCACACCCGCGTCCAACGCGATCCCTTTTATGAATTTTTCTACGGACCTGGCTCCGGAAGCAGAGAATTCAAGCAATATGGGGCAGGTTCTGGATCGGGGGTAATTGTCTCATCCAAAGGTTATATCGTGACCAACAATCACGTGATTGATGCCGCCAGTGAAATTGAAGTCATTCTCAACGATGATTCCAAATACAAAGCAAGCATCGTCGGAGCGGATCCATCCACGGACCTCGCCGTATTGAAAATCGAAGCAGAAAACCTCACTCCGATCGCACTTGGAAATTCGGATGAACTTAAAATTGGAGAATGGGTCCTTGCCGTCGGGAACCCTTTCAACCTGACATCTACGGTAACTGCCGGAATTGTAAGTGCCAAAGCCCGTAACATCAACTTGTTAGGAAGTCGTGGACAACAAAACATTGTTCCAATCGAATCTTTTATTCAAACGGATGCGGCCGTGAACCCTGGAAACAGTGGTGGAGCATTGGTCAACACGCAAGGAGAATTGGTCGGAATCAACACGGCCATCGCTTCTCAAACGGGAAGCTACTCAGGTTATTCCTTTGCCATTCCGGTCAACCTCATGCAAAAGGTGATGCGTGACCTCATCGATTATGGAATGGTTCAACGCGGTTACCTCGGAGTGCAAATTTCTGATATCAACCAGGAATTGAAAGAAGAAAAAGAACTTCCAAGTCTAAAAGGAGTCTATGTCGCCAAGGTGGTAGAAGACGGTGGAGCTCAGAAAGCCGGTCTCAAAGAAGGAGACGTCATCCTAAAAGTGGGATCGAAAGAGATCAACTCCGTAGCCAGTCTGCAAGAAGAAATCGGGAAACGTCGTCCAGGAGACAAAGTCATTGTGACCATCCGCACCAAAAAAGGAAACCAGGAAACGAGAGAGATTGTTCTTCGAAACAGCGATGGTGAAACCGATTTAAAGAGTAAAGCCGAAATTTCTAAAAACTCAGCGCTCGGTGCCACATTCGTACCAGTTACATCCAAAGAAAAGAAAGAACTAAACATCTCTTATGGTGTCAAAATCAAAAGCTTAACTCCAGGAAAATTAAAATCTCTGGGCCTGGAAGAAGGAATGTACATCACGAAAATAGATAATCAGCCCGTGGAAAGTGTGGAATTCCTCACCTCCAGACTCAATAACTCTGATAAGGGAGTATTGCTGGAAGTTCTCTCGGGAAGTGGAAAAAAGGACTACGTTGGCTTCGGTCTCTGATTTCGTCATCTACTTTGAGTTGGAAAAAGCCCTTAAGTTTTTTAATTTAAGGGCTTTTTTAGTCACTATATGAAGCTATACCCCATCAATACAGGAAATTTCAAACTGGACGGAGGTGCCATGTTCGGAGTTGTTCCCAAAAGCATCTGGCAAAAGACCAATCCGGCCGATGCCAATAACATGTGTGATTGGTCCATGCGTTGTCTCCTCGTTGAATTTGACGACCGACTCATGCTCATCGATACCGGAATTGGAGACAAACAATCCGAAAAGTTCTTTTCTTACTACTATCTTTCTGGAGATGCCAGCCTGATGGGAAGTCTCAAAGCGCACGGTTTTCATCCCGACGATATTACGGATGTACTCCTCACCCATCTGCACTTCGACCACTGCGGAGGATCCATTACCTTGAACGAAGATCAAAGTAAATTGATCCCCACTTTTAAAAACGCCACGTACTGGAGCACGGAGCGTCACTGGAAATGGGCCACGGAACCAAATGCACGGGAAAAAGCTTCTTTTCTGAAAGAAAACATCCTCCCCATTCAGGAAAGCGGACAGTTGAAATTCATCGAACGACATGGGGATTATACGCTGAATGCCTTCCCCGATATAGATATCCTCTTTGTGGACGGGCATACAGATAGCATGATGATCCCCCACATTAAGTACCAGGGAAAAACACTCGTTTTTATGGCCGATTTGCTTCCGAGCATTGGTCACATCCCACTTCCGTATGTCATGGGCTATGATACCCGACCGCTAATTACTCTGGCCGAAAAAGGACGCTTCCTTGACCGGGCTTTTCAGGAAAACTATGTCCTCTTCCTCGAACATGACTCTCAAAATGAGTGCTGTACCCTGAAACAAACGGAAAAGGGAATTCGGCTCGACGGAGTCTACAGCTTCCGGGAAATTTTTACCTAGGCGCAGCCCAAAAACCAAGTATTATTTTAATTTTGTCTTGCTAACGATTCAAAAACCCTTTCCATGGACAAGTACTTACAGCAGATATTATTGGAGGTCAACACGATCATCCTTCCTGGACTAGGAGCCCTTACGGTGACCAGTCAAAAATCGGGAGAGATCATGTTCATGGATTTTTTGAAGCACGACGACGGACTACTCTCCAAATATATTTCTGAGAAGGAAGGAATCGAAGAGAATGAAGCCAAAAACATGATTTCGAAGTATGTGCGGGATATCCAGGCAAAACTGGATGCCGGTGAAAGCTACGACATGTATCAGTTTGGACGCTTCGTGAAAAAAGATGGAGAAATTTCATTTCAAAACTGGAAAGATTATCAAAGTGCTGATCAGACGGCTACACCACCGCCAGCAGAACCCAAGGCTGCTCCGATTGTGGATATGAAGCCAACACCAACTCCGGAAGAGGTAAAGACGGAAGAGAAAAAAACAACGCCCCCCCCTCCACCGAAAGAAGAAAAAAAGCCTGAGGAAAAACCGGCTGCATCGACAGCACAAAAAGAGACTCCAGCGGCTCCAAAAGAAGCCCCTTCAAAAGAGGACAACAAAGCTGTTCAGGACAAAGTAGATGCTGTTGCTCCGGATCAAAATGTTTACGTTCCGGAAGAGGAAGTAAAGAACATCAAAAAGGAAGCTGAAAAATCAGCTCCTGCTCCAGAGAAAGAAAAAGTAGCAAGCAAAGCGGCAGAGGTCGAAAAGAAAGCGAAAATGCCGAAAGACAAGGCCTCTCAAAAACCTCAAAAAGAGAAAAAAGAAAAGAAGAAAAGAGGTGCCCTATTTTGGGTATTGATTTTCTTAGGAGTCATTGTCATACTCGGGGGTACAGGAACAGCTATTTTTTACGACCAGGTGAAAGAGTTCTTTGAAGGAAAGCATACGGAACAAGTTGCACACAATGATCAGGATGCTACCGAAGGAGAACAAAGTGATTCCGAATCCACTCCGGATGAAGATAGCGGAGAAGCTGAAAACACTTCCGATATGGAAAATGACATGGATACTGGAGAACAAACTCCAGACGAGAGCAGCATGGAACAGGAAACAGAGCAGCAATCTGAACCTGAAACAATTGAAACTCCACCACCAGCACCTAGTGGAAATGTGAGCGGTAGTTTTCATATCATCGTAGGAGGCTTCTCCATGGAAGAAAATGCCAATAAGCTTGCTCAAAAATTGCAGGGAGAAGGAAAAAGTGCCCGGGTATTAGGTAAGTTTGATGAACTATACTTAGTAGCCTACGACTCGTTCGATTCTATGGAAGATGCAAAAACAGCTCTTCAAACGGCAAGCATGCCGGGTTGGATCTTCAAATATCCTAAGTAAGTTAAGAGAATCTATTCTTAGATCAGTTTTCTGACCAAATCCACCAGTCGGTTGGAATACCCCCATTCGTTGTCATACCAGCCAACGATCTTCACCATGTGTCCAATGACACTTGTCAATTGGGCATCGAAAACAGAACTGTGCGAATCATCAATGATATCTACGGAAACAATCGGGTCTTCCGTATAACGCAAAATCCCTTTCAAATCTCCTTCTGCGGCTTGCTTAAAAGCAGCATTGATCGCATCCACTTCCAATTCCCGATCCACCATGAGCGTCAGATCCGTTAAGCTCCCATCCGGCACCGGAACGCGCACTCCACAACCTCCCATGTGTCCTTCCAACTCTGGAAAAATCTTCCACAGGGCCTTCGCAGCACCTGTCGTCGTAGGGACGATGGAATTTGCCGCCGCACGAGCTCGTCGTAAATCACGGTGAGGAGCATCATGTAGCCGTTGATCCGAAGTATAACTGTGAATCGTAGTAATATATGCATTCTTGATATTAGCCAGTTCACGAATCACCTTTACCAACGGAGCCGCTGAATTGGTTGTACAGGAAGCATTCGAAATAATCTGGTCATCCGCCTCAATCTGATCGTCATTGACCCCCAAAACCACCGTTCTGATGCTCGGATCTTTTGCCGGGGCACTCAAAACCACTTTGCGTACACTACCATTCAAATGTGCGGAAGCGGTTTCACGTGTTAGGAAACGACCGGTACATTCCACAACCAGTTCCACCCCATAATCGGACCATTTAATCTTTGCCGGATCAGCTTCCTGAACGAAATGAATCTCCCGTCCATCATCGAAACGTAAACGGTTCTCCACCACACTAACCCCCTGATTTAAAACACCGTGCACACTGTCATACTTAAACAGATGTGCCAGGGTCTCCAAATCGGCCAAATCATTGACTACAGCTACCTCAAAATCACCTTGCTCCAGGCAAAGACGAACCAGGCATCTTCCAATCCGACCGAAACCATTTACTCCAATTTTTTTCATGCTTATTTCGAATTACAATTTGTGACAATTCCTAACTATAAAATTAAGAAATTAACGACATGTGAACAACTATTTAAAATAGTTTCCGAGAATACGTTTCATAAGTATTAAATTTGCTCGCAGCTTACATAATCATTTATTCATGGAAAATATAGAATTGGAAAGAATCGCTTCTCAAGTACGAAGAGATATCTTACGAATGGTAGCCGGAGTTCAATCAGGACACCCGGGAGGATCGTTGGGATGTGCCGACTTTTTGACCCTGCTCTACTTCCATGAAATGAATCATCAAAATGATCCTTTTTCGATGGATGGAAAGGGGGAAGATTTGTTTTTTCTTTCCAACGGACATATTTCTCCGGTTTGGTACAGCGTCCTGTCTCGTTCGGGTTATTTTCCGGTCAAGGAACTTGGAAGCTTCAGAAAATTAGGTTCTCGTTTGCAAGGACATCCAAGTACAGACAAAAAGCTTCCGGGAGTGCGAATGGCCTCCGGTTCTTTAGGTCAGGGGCTTTCAGTGGCCATCGGAGCCGCAGCGAGCAAAAAATTGAACGGAGATCATTCACTTGTTTATACCCTCCATGGTGATGGTGAATTGCAGGAAGGTCAAATTTGGGAAGCTGCCATGTATGCTGCAGCCAAAAAAGTGGATAATCTCATTGCAACCATCGACTATAATGGAAGACAAATTGACGGAGATGTTGATGATGTTCTCTCTTTGGGGAATTTGCGTGCCAAATGGGAAGCTTTCGGTTGGCATTGCCTAGAGATGGACGGACACGATATGCAGGAAATGAAAGATACCCTCGGTAAAGCAAGAGCGCTCTGCGGTCACTCCAAACCCGTGGTGATCTTGATGAAAACCGAAATGGGAATGGGAGTTGATTTCATGATGGGAACCCACAAATGGCACGGTTCTCCCCCCAATGAGGAACAATTGGCACAAGGTTTGAGTCAATTAAGTGAAACACTGGGAGATTATTAATTGAAAAAACTGCTTTTCATATCTTTTTGTATCCTGACTCTTCAGAGTTTTTCTCAGGAGCAGCTGACCCGAATCCTATTCGTACTGGATGCGTCTAATAGCATGAATGCGGACTGGGGCAACGGTCAGACAAGGATTGAGGCAGCCAAAGAAATCCTGGCCAAGCACGTCGATAGCCTAAGCGGTTCTGCGAATCTGGAAATCGCGTTACGTGTGTACGGGCACCAATCCCCGATCACAGCTACCTACCAGGATTGTAATGACACCAAACTGGAAATTCCTTTTGCGCCTAACAACTACGAACTGGTCAAGAACAAAATCAAGACGATTCGTGCCAAAGGAACCACTCCAATTGCTCGTTCACTGGAAGCTGCTGCAGGCGACTTTCCGGACACCAAGGCCCGAAACATCATCATTCTCATTACGGATGGCATTGAGGCCTGCGATAATGATCCTTGTGTCATTGCCAAGAAATTACATGACAAAAACATCGGAATCACTCCCTTCGTGATTGGTTTAGGACTGGATCTTTCCTACCTGGAAAAATTCAAGTGTATTGGTAGCTACACCGAAGCAGAGTCCAAAAACGCCTTTAAAAATGTATTGAAAGCAGTGACGACGAAAGTCCTGATCAATACGACCACTCAAATCAACATCAACGATATCAACGGAGCCCCCAGTGAAACGGATGTCACTATGTTCCTCTACAAAAGCGGGACCAGTGAATTACTTTATACCTTCACACATACAATGAACCGTTACGGGAATCCCGATACACTCGTCATAGATCCCGATAAAAAATATGATCTGGTGGTCAACACCATACCGCGGATTGAGAAAAAGGATATCACGCTGCGGAAGAACACGCACAATGTGATCGAGATTGACGGTCCACAAGGTTATATCCGAACCCGATTCACGAATTCCAACAAAGATTACCCCATCAAAGTCCGGGTAATGCAGCAGGGAAAATCGCAGACCATTCATGTGCAGGATATGAATAGTACTGAGAAGTACATTGTCGGAAAGTATCAAGTGGAAATACTTTGCCTCCCACGGATTTACCAGGAAGTGGAAGTCAGTCAAAGCGGCACCACCAACATTGACATTCCGGCTCCCGGAAAATTTAGGTACCGGAACAGCAAACACATGGACGCCCAAATTTTTATACAGGACGAAAAAGGCTTCTGGCAATGGGTATATAACATTGATCCCAAGTCATTGGGAGGAATGATCGACTTACAACCTGGTTCTTACCGGGTCGTGTATCGCCAAAAGAACCTTTTCTCCAGTGCGTACACTTTTGAACGAAATTTCAGAATATTATCTAATAAAACGACTACAGTAAACTTTTAACGATGCGTGATTTCGAAGTTTTGGGTAACAAAGATACCCGCTCAGGATTTGGAGCCGGCCTTCTGGAACTAGGCCAGAAAAATGACCAGGTACTTGCTCTATGTGCAGACCTCATTGGATCTCTCAAAATGGGAGATTTCCAAAAAGCATTTCCGGAACGCTTTTTTCAGATCGGGATTGCCGAAGCCAATATGATGGGAATTGCTGCCGGAATGACTATCGGAGGGAAAATTCCGTTTACCGGAACCTTTGCTAATTTTTCCACAGGACGAGTGTACGACCAGATTCGTCAGTCCATTGCCTACTCGAATAAAAACGTAAAAATCTGTGCTTCTCACGCCGGATTGACTCTTGGGGAGGACGGTGCGACGCATCAAATTCTGGAAGACATCGGGATGATGAAGATGCTACCTAATATGACCGTAGTGGTTCCTGCAGATTACAATCAAACGAAGCAGGCAACAATGGCCATTGCCGAGCATCAGGGACCAGTATATCTGAGATTTGGTCGTCCGGTGATGCCGATTTTCGTTCCAGAAAACGCCACTTTTGAAATTGGGAAAGCAGATGTTTTAACCGAGGGTAAAGACGTTACTATCGTCGCGTGCGGACACCTTGTTTGGAAATCCATCGAAGCAGCTCGTGAGTTGGAAGAAGAAGGAATCAGCGTAGAACTGATCAATATGCACACAATCAAACCGCTGGACGAACAAACGCTTTTAAAATCACTGGCCAAAACAGGCTGTGTCGTCACAGCAGAGGAACACATGATGCATGGTGGACTCGGAGATTCAGTTGCCCAGGTGATTACTCAAAACCAGTTGGTCCCACAAGAATATGTGGCTGTTCACGATAAATTCGGAGAAAGTGGTACACCGATGGAATTGATGTCCAAGTACGGAATCGACACCCCAGACATCGTTTTGGCGGCTAAAAAAGCCATTGCCCGTAAAAAAGGATAAGCAAATGGACAGTCGGGAAGAATTCCTGCAACTCCAGGGACAGACAAGCCCCTACCCTTTCCTGATCGAGGTAGATCGGGCCGAAGGCTCCTATATTTATGACCGGGAAGGAAAAGCCTATTTGGATATGATCTCCGGCGTGGCTGTCAACAATATCGGACACGGACATCCTCGCGTATTGGACGCCTTGCAAAAACAAATTCAACGGCACCTACATGTGATGGTTTATGGAGAATTTGTACAGGAGGCTCCACTGGAAATGGCTCGGGAGCTTCACAAAATCCTTCCAAACGCATTAGATTGCGTCTATCCGGTCAATTCGGGGACAGAAGCAGTTGAAGCAGCACTCAAACTGACCAAAAGAGTCACTGGACGGCAGGAACTAGTCGCATTCAAAGGATCTTATCACGGCAGTACGCATGGTTCCATGAGCGTGTCCTATAATGAAGGAAAGAAAAGTACCTTCCGCCCTCTGCTACCGGGAGTCCGATTCATCGAGCTAAATAAAAAGGAAGACCTCCAGTGGATCACCACAAAGACGGCAGGAGTCATTTTGGAAACGATCCAGGGAGATGCCGGCGTTCGGATTCCAGAGCAATCTTACATAAAGCTGCTCCGGGAAAGATGCGATGAAGTTGGCGCCCTCCTGATCCTGGATGAAATTCAGTGCGGATTAGGAAGAAGCGGGAAATATTTTGCCTTTGAGCACTTTGGGATCGTTCCGGATATCCTCACCCTCGGAAAAGCTCTGGGAGGAGGGATGCCAATTGGAGCGCTCATCAGTTCGAAAGAAAAACTTCAACAATTCACGGAAAAACCCGTCCTGGGGCACATCACCACTTTTGGTGGACACCCGGTTAATTGCGCCGCAGCGGCAGCCTTTCTGAAAGTACTCCAGGAGGAAATTGAGTTGAACGAAGTGGAGTCCAAAGGTTCCTGGCTGGAAGCACAATTATCGAAACGACCAGAGGTCAAAGATATTCGACGTGTCGGACTCATGTTTGCCATCGATATGGAAAGTGCTGACCGCGTTGATCGTTTGGTTAAAAAATGCCTGGAAAAAGGACTGATCAGTTTTTGGTTCCTGTCTCATCCATATAGCTTCCGACTTTCTCCTCCGCTCAATATTACAAAAAAGGAGTTGGAAGAAGCTGCAGCAATCATCATTGAATCCATCGAAGAATCCAAATAAAAACGATTTTGGTACGCTTTTTGTGAACGCCAAAAATTACAAAAAAGCGCAAAATATATTTGGAAATCAATTGTTTTTCGTCGTACCTTTGCACTCCATTTGGTTCGGATCAGAGGATTCGAAATGGGATGGTAAACTAAAGCAGAGTTAGGTAGCGTATGAGACAGCTGAAGATCACGAAATCGATTACTAATCGAGAAAGTCAATCACTAGACAAATATTTACAGGACATTGGACGGGAAGAGTTAATTACAGCCGAAGAGGAGGTAGAATTGGCTCGAAGAATTAAACAGGGAGATCAATTGGCCCTGGAAAAGTTAACCCGTGCGAATCTCCGTTTCGTGGTTTCCGTAGCTAAGCAGTACCAGAACCAGGGATTGACCCTGCCTGACCTGATCAATGAGGGAAACCTTGGTTTGATCAAGGCTGCTCAGAAATTTGACGAAACACGTGGATTTAAGTTTATTTCTTACGCCGTATGGTGGATTCGTCAATCAATCCTTCAGGCATTGGCCGAGCAGGCACGAATCGTTCGCTTGCCTTTGAACCAAGTTGGATCTTTGAACAAGATCAACAAGGCATTCTCTAAACTGGAGCAGGAATTTGAACGTCCTCCTTCAGCGGAAGAGCTGGCAGAAGCTTTGGAAGTTCCTGAAGATAAAATTAAAGAAAGTATGAATGTGTCTGGTCGTCACGTATCCATGGACGCTCCCCTATCTTCCAACGAAGATGGTGGTACCTTGATGGACGTAATGGCAAATACAGATGCTCCGAAAGCAGACCACTCGCTGATGGCCGAGTCATTGCAACGAGAAATTGAACGTTCTCTGAGCACGCTGACTGATAAAGAAAGGGAAATCATCCGTTTGTTCTTCGGAATCGGAATGAATCACGGACTGACTCTGGAAGAGATTGGCTCCAAATTCAACCTCACACGTGAGCGGGTAAGGCAGATCAAAGAAAAAGCGATCCGAAGACTCCGACACACATCGCGCAATAAATTATTGAAATCTTATTTAGGATAATACCTCTTGGGCTGTAAACATGTGTTTTCAGCCCTTTTTTTTAAACTAATACTTCATCATTAAAATCAAACATGGAAACATTGGTAGGTTACGAGAAAGAGTTAAACGCACACGTGAAGAAAGAGCGTGCGGCAGTTGTCCTGGCAGGTAAGACGGGAGAATTACTTTATGACAAAGGAATTGAGTTGGTCCTTTTCAGAAACCACCTATTGGACATTACTGTCTCAGAAATTCTGAACCTGCATGAATATGCCGGAAAAGTGGTTAACAGACCCATCGACATTTTCACGACTTCAGAATTGGCGGAAGAAATTTACCGCATGGATTTGGTACCTTCCAAGCTGGATATCGGAAAACTGGCCAGTGAATGGTTGAGCGAACAGGAAAGCTACGATTCAAAACATGCCTTTCTCGCGGACAAGCTGAACAACTACAAAACTTCAGAAGCAGGAAGTATTGAGCCTCGTGACGTTGTTTTGTACGGTTTTGGTCGAATCGGTCGTTTGGCAGCCAGAGAGTTGATCAAACAAGCTGGAAAAGGACAGCAATTGCGTTTGAGAGCGATCGTTACTCGTGGAAACGAAGATAAAGACATCATCAAGCGAGCTTCTCTCCTACGGAATGACTCTGTTCACGGAGCCTTTAAAGGAAGTGTGGTAGAAGACCTTGAAAACAAGTCAATCATCATCAACGGACAAATCGTTCAGATGATCAGTGCCAATGCACCGGAAGACATTGATTATACAGCCTACGGAATCGACAACGCCCTGATCATTGACAATACAGGGGTATTCACAAATCGTGAGGCATTGTCCAGACACCTGAAAGCAAAAGGGGCTTCCAAAGTTCTTTTGACAGCACCAGGGAAAGAAATCCCTAATGTTGTTTATGGCATCAATCAGGATCAATTGGACATTGAGAATGAAAACATTTTCTCAGCTGCATCATGTACAACAAACGCCATTTCACCAGTATTGAAAGTGATCAACGATCAGCTGGGAATTGAGAAGGGGCACATCGAAACAGTACACGCCTATACCAACGACCAGAACTTGTTGGACAACATGCACAAGAAGCCACGTCGTGGACGTTCGGCTGCCATCAACATGGTCATCACATCTACCGGAGCAGGTGCAGCGGTCACTAAAGTGATCCCAGGTTTGAAGGATAAATTGACGGCCAATGCGGTTCGGGTACCAACTCCAAACGGTTCTTTGGCGATCCTGAGCCTGAATGTTTCCAAAGAAACAGATGCAGACAAAGTAAATGCATTGATCAAGGATGCAGCACTGAACGGAGATTTGGTGAATCAAATTTACTACTCATTTGATCCGGAACTCGTTTCCAATGACATCATCGGTAACACTTGTTGTTCCGTATTCGATTCCTGTGCAACCATCGTTTCAAACGACGGAAAGAACATCGTTCTTTATGCCTGGTACGACAATGAATATGGTTATACGAAACAAGTTATCCGCCTGGCGAAACACGTTTGTAAAGTTCGTCGCAAAATCTACTATTAAGTATAAAATCCAATTCACTATTGGAAGAAGCTGCTCGTCATTGATGGGCAGCTTTTTTTGTATCCTTCAATCATACTTCCAGAACATCCACCTCACTGAACAAAGTTGAGTGAAGGAGTTTATAGCTATCAACTCGTTGCGATGTGACAGAAATTGCCTCATCTAGACACATTTTGATGTACAATCAACACCACTGACCATTCGGCAAGCTAATGACTCCTTTGTTAAATTCTTGGTTTTAATCTCGCTTTTTTTGTATCTTACATGATGATACTTAAACCCTTTTACCGTGAAAAAAAAGTTTTCATTTTCTCTTTGCTTTGTTTCTGGTTCAATGTAAGCTTGTTGGGGCAGAATTTGGTGCCAAATTTTGGGTTTGAAGATTATTCTAACTGTCCTTCTTGGGAGGAAGTAGAAAAATGTACTGGATGGTCAAAGGCTAGTAATTCAAGTTCTACACCCGACTATTTTAACGCTTGTGCCCCTTCAAACACAGTTGGAATACCTCAAAGTTTTTTTCTGTATCAGACAGACCACCGAAATTGTAGTGCGTACATGGGTTTGGTTACTTGGACGAACAACCCTAATGAAAGAGAACAAATAGGAGTACAATTAAGTCAATCAATGGTAATAGGTCAAACATATCACCTGTCCTTTTATAGTGTTATGGGAGGGTCAGATGATGGTTCATTTTATTATGAAAGCCCATCTAATAATATTGGACTTCGTTTATCTACCGTTTCCTATTCTTCTTCTAATCCTGCTCCTATTGATAATTTTTCACATTTACGTTCTGTTTCCATAATTTCTGATACCGCTAATTGGGTGCGTATTTCTGGAAGTATAATTGCTGACTCAGCTTACAATTATTTAATAATAGGCAATTTTTATGATGATGCCAATACTGATACAACAACGCTAAATTGTGGGAATTGTATAAATAATTATAGCTACTACTTGGTTGATGATGTTTGTATTTCAACTGATTCTACCCTTTGTAATGGTGGTATCGATGGTTTGCCTTGTACAGTTTCTGTTGAAGAAAACAACTTTGACAAGCAATTTACCCTTTATCCTAACCCTGCAAATGATTTTGTTACAATTCAAGGCAGTTTTGATGCTTCGTTTGACATAAGTGTTTTTAATTCAATTGGGCAACAGCTGTATGCTGAAGAAAATGCAAATAATTTAAAACTAAATATTAGTCAATACAATTATGGCTTATTTTTTATAAAAATCACATCACAAGGAAATCAATTCATGTATAAACTTTTAAAGCAATAGAATATGAAAAAATCAATTTTACTTAGTTCAGTTGCTTCCTTGCTGTTGGGGACAATCTCTTTTGGACAAGTTACTTCAGCGGGAAACAACTCTATCGTTCCCCCTCAATTTCTTGGATTTAATGGAGTTGGACCAGTTAAAAACCTCGATATTCGTAACAATTTCAATCGACCAATCAACTTCTTCACCAACAACCTCCAGCGCATTTCACTAACAAACACCGGATCCTTTGCCTTAGGCCTTAATTTTAACAATCCGCTTTCATTGATGCACATTGAT
>SBGX01000005.1 GCA_006226425.1 Bacteroidota bacterium
GTTGAACTTATCGAAACAGATAGTGTAGTTCGCATTGCAGATGCGCTCTATAACCCATACACAGAAAAAGTAGTCGCCATCCTGGAAGAAGGCCAATATTTGGAAGTACACAACGAAAGTGAAGAGCGTTTTTTGAGTTTGGACCCATTGGCGAAAGAATTTGCGTGGAACAGTCCTTATGCGTTTAGTGAGAATAGATTATTGGATGCCATCGAACTCGAAGGATTAGAATTATTTCTAATTCATGGGACATGGGGAGATAACGCGGATCTCAAACCCGTTTTATCAAATAAAATTCAAACGATATTTGGGAATTCAAAAACTGTTGATTATGGTTGGAGTGGAGACAATTTGGATTTAAGTAGAAAGGAGGCTGCAAAAGAATATGTTGCCATTGTCAAAGCAAATCGAGAACCAGGAGAATCAATTACAATATTTAGTCATAGCCATGGAGGAAATGTTGGAATAATGGTAATGAATGAACTGGTCAATGACCCTGAATTAGAGGGCGTTGAATTAAATTTAGTAACCTTGAATACCCCAGTCAGAGAATACCAGCTGTCAGAAAAAGCGTCATCAAGAGTGAAGCACTATCAAATTTATAATGATGATGATCCCGTACAAGCTTTGGGGGGAAATAAAATGAAAATTGGAAAAGGTATTAAATTTTTAACTGGAGAGTTTGGAAAAGCACAAAGAACGTTTGATTCTGCAATCAATATTAATTACAATTCACATGGTTTTTTACATCAAAATCATACCGGATGGAATATAAAGAACCAGAATGAGTGGTTACCTCAGTTAGAAGAAAAAGTTAATCCGGTCGATGATTATAAGCTGGAAATCCCAGATGAAAAATCAATATTGGGTAACGAGGGAATGTAATTATGAAGAAAATCAAATCAATATTATTCCTTTTAACTTTAGGAGTTCTATTCAGCTCCTGTGTTTATACAAAACATCCTTTTGCTTGTAAACTAACTAGAGGGAATTTGGCTCAAGACACGACTGTTTTGGGCTATAATGAATTGCCGAAAAAAGTACAGGACACACTCTCAATATATTATGAACATTACTATTCAAACGATAGTTTGTTTTATCCTGAACTTATTTCCTTAACTCAAAACGTGGACATTTGTTTTATTGAATATGTTACTTTTCCTAATGAAACCTTACTTTTCCATACCCCGGGGTACTATTTTAGGATAGGAAACAAAAAATACTTCTTTGATTATCGAAAGTACAAAACCCCGATTATATACTATGAGAATACTCTATATTATTTTTCAGGCAAATATTCTGTAAAAAAAGATAGGTATACATTTAAATCTCAGTCCGATTATAAAAATAAACTATTTATCAAGTACCACTTGAAAAAGTCTAATCTAAAAAAGCATTCTGTACCACAAGTGGATTGCAATAAGAAAAGCGATCATAATTTCATTAATTCGATTTCACCATAGGAAAAGATAAAAAGGTTTCTTAGTGAATGACTCGACTTAATAGAACTCATATGAATACTATCAAACAAAAAGAATTACTAAAACTCCCATTCTATTTTGCCTTTAGCCTCCTGTGCTTTGGAACTCTGGCTCAACAAGATGTCCCAACAGCTTATCCGGAAGGTCATGACTATCAACCTCCCATCCTCACGCTCAGTAAAGGACAATATGTTGAACTTATCGAAACAGATAGTGTGGTTCGAATTGCGGATGCACTCTATAACCCATACACGGAAAAAGTGGTCGCCATCCTGGAAGAAGGACAATATTTGGAGGTACACAACGAAAGTGAGGAACGCTTTTTGAGTTTGGACCCATTGGCGAAAGAATTTGCATGGAACAGTCCTTATTCGTTCAGCGAAAACTCAGTTATTGCTTTCGTAGAGCTTGAAGGGCTCGAAAAATACTTTGCCGCAAACGGTACTTTCATTGGGTCAATCGGAACTGATCCGACCATTATGGTGATTAATCAAAAATATATTGATGCCAAAGGAGGTATTGAACAGACTATGAAGAACCTACAAGCAATTCAACGTGGCCTCAAAAGTGGCTATGGGCCGAGTGGTAATCATTTACAGTACTTAAACACGAGCGCCAGTTCTCCATTTGGAAAACACTTTGACAAGACGCTGACAGATGAAGATTATGAATCAATGGGAAAAATGCTTGACTTTTTATACAACGAATTCGCTTTTAAGGGAGATATAAAAGATACGAAAGCCGATGAAATTGGAATTATTGCTCACGGTGGGCCGATTAAAAGGGGAACAAGCGAATCATACAACGATGATGCTGATTTAGATTTCCATAAACGAAGAACTGGAAAAATACAAGGTTTCGCGGCAAATGCAGAGGTTTTCAAGAATGATATTTACGTTTACTTACCAATTGAGAGGGACAGTTATTTCGATATTGGCCTAATGTTATATCACGAATCGCTGCACTTAAAAGGAGGTATTGAAGGTGGCCCTTTTGAAGAATTTAAAGCTCACTACTTAGTAACTCAACATCCAGATTTCGATAAAACCTCACCCAAATTTAAGAGGGACAATCTTAACTCCATGGGTAATTATTTAAACAAGCAATATCAAAACGTACTTAGAAATCAAGATAAACAGGGTATTAAGGAATATAAAAACAATCTCCAATTGTATAAAAAGGTAAAACAACAAGTCGAATCTAAAAAGTAATGAGATTAATCATAATAATTGCAAGTATAAGTGTTTTATTGTCCTGTGAAAACGAAAATAAAACCGATCACGTTGTCTCAACAGTGTATCTGGGCGACGTGGAAATCAACTATGAGAAAAGATCGAAAACAAAATCTTTTGCCTCCAAGATGATTTTTTTTACATGTGACACAAGCGCATCATTGATTTTCACCGAATTTGACACAACTAACACAATTCTCAATAAAGTGGCTTTTATTTCGGACCTAGGAATTCGAAAAGATTTGAACCTTCCATACATTTCATGCAACCATTACAGAATCTACGAAGCCTTCATCCCATTAAGAGACTCTTTGGAGGCATACGATTTCAAAGACGGTATTCAAAAAGAAATAGCAAAAGGAGAACTTTTTATTCAAAAAAAGAAAGGAAATAAAGAGATATCAAATATTCGATTAATTTGTCAGGAACAGTTCCCTATTTATATATTACCTTATCCCATGGTTAACTAGTGCCAAACAAGAAAAATTTAAGCGTGTCGCTAATTTGGATGTCTGTGTTATAACTTATTCAACTGGAAACAATGGTCAATAACTGGAAAACACCTATAAAAAACTGGAAACTTGTTGAGGTAATTGACTCTATTGAGATAATGGAGCAGACTTCCGATGAATTTATTTCCAGCGTTCTCAAAAAGAATGATTTACCCCCAAAATATAACGAGATAATGAACCGGTCGGAATCATTCGCTGATTGGAGTTTGTTAAACGGATACTATAAGTTCTTTTATGACTATGAGGGAAAAGAAGAAATTATAAAACGCCAATTCTCAAAATCTGCATTTGCTAAAAGCCAACATTTATTTATCACGTATTTGCAAGATGATTTGGTCATTCAAGTGCCAACAAGGTTATTTATTGAAGATTGGGAAGGTTTTGCCCGCAGTATGATACATAACGGCATCATTGTGAATGAGGAGCTGAACCTGGTAGCTGAAGTCACGAGAGACTATTATCTGCACAGTAATTTTGAGATTATGCCAGAAAGTTTGGTTCATGATTAAACTAATAAAACCTGATGGGAAGCCTTTTAATTTCAAATATGGCCGAATTATAAAAGATGAACTCACAAAACAAACTATCAACCGCATTTGGATGAACTAATATCACTAATTGGCAATACGAATAGAAATGGAAATCAATGAAAATTTGTACTATCGCGGGCAGAAATTTCGTCTAACCGATACTACTGATGGCCGTTCGCAGGAAAATGAATTCATGCTCGTCGAAACACATGAACAAGGCACAGTATTTCAAATTGTATGTATTCATGGTTATGATGCCGGAAGGATATTTGGATACATTGCGGAAGAAAATGAAATGTTAAAAGAAAACCATCAAGCCATCAGTCCCGAATATTTTTTGAAATGCTTAAGCTTTAACTTCAACTATGATCCCAAAACATTGGTTATCATAGATGATTAGTTGAAATCAATCATAAAATCTAAGGACGATAATCATTGATAAGATGAAACAAACAGACTATCAACTGCATTTGGTTGAACTAATATCGTTGATAAGGGATAAGTCAACATACCTACAATCAATTGAAAAAGATTCAGAGGAATACGACAAAAATACCTTTGAGGGCATGGCACTTGCTTATCATTTTGTAATGGATGGCATAAAAACTTACGTTGAGTGTAACGAAGATTTGAGTCTGGAAGAATTTGGATTGGAAGATTATGATCCCTCAGAAATTTTGGAATACAAACCAAAAGAGTCATAATTAATTATTGAACTAAATCCCCATGTCTCCTTTATTGTGGGGAATATATGGGGAAACAAAAAAGTCAACCAACTGATAAACAGCTAATTGACTTTTATTTTTGTGACCTCGTCAGGATTCAAACCTTATTTTCATTTATTCTCAATATTTACCAAAACACCTGTATTTACTTATAAAATTAAGCTTTAAGGAAAAGATTGACTTTCTTTAATTCATGAATTAGTTATTGAATTTTCATTTTTTCGGCCCCATTTTCAGCCCCATATTGATTTTTAGTTTATATTGCAATAAAAGCCTGAAAATGAGTCTCAAAATAAGTTTCAAACTCAAGTCGATCAAAGGACAGCGAAGTAGCGTCCTGATGATGCTCAACTTCGGTTACAAGGAGTATCATCCGCTGAAAAACAGCTACTCGTACAAACCGCTCAAATATGCTACCGGAGTCAGTATTGATCTAAATGACTGGAATACTTCGAACATGTTTCCAATTAGTCAGGATAAAAAAACGCTTCTCAGGAACCTGGAAATGACTGCCCGGAAAGTATATGACTACCTGCTGCTGGAAAATAGGGAAATCACCCCTCAGTTACTCAAAGAGGAAATTGATCTTAAAATTAAAGGGGAACAACGTGTCGTTCAACGCATCCGAATCGTTGATTTTATTGAACAAGTGATCCTCACCGGAAATGAACGGGGTCCGGGAACACTTCGCAATTACCGGAAGACTGCCAATAAGCTTATCGACTTTGAAAAGGAACTTGGCAAAGAGTTATTTGTCGATGATGTGAACGAAGATGTGTGGCTGAAATTCAAACAGCATCTGGAAAAACGGCTCAACAAAAGCAATAGTGTCTGGGACATCTTGAAGAATGTCAAGGCTACGTTGAATGAAATTGCCCGAAAACACAAAGACATTTCAGTATTCAAGCCTTCCCAGGAACTTTCCAAGGCAAACAAAATAAGCCTCAAAACCGAAGAAAAGGTCTTTTTGAACTTTGAACAAATCCAATCGATCATCGACTATGAGGTCAAAAATGAACGCCTTCAGAATGTCAAGGGCATCTTGCTCACCCTGCTTTTTACAGGGTGCAGATATTCAGATGTTTTCAAAATTGTACCCAAATACGAATACAATAAGGCTGGAATCCACTTTCGTTATGCCCGATTCGTTTCCGAAAAATCCAATGCAGACATCATCGTTCCCATTCTTAAACCATTAGAAGACTTTTACGCAAGCAACGAAGATCTTCCCTACCCGATCACGGATGTCAAGTTTAACAAATATGTCAAAGAACTGTGTGAACAGATTGGTCTCGACGAAGAAATCACTCTCTCCTACACCAATAGTAAAGGAAGAAAGGTTTATGAGAGCAAACGATTCTACGAGTTCGTTTCATCACACATCGGAAGACGCTCTTTTATTACCAACTTCATCAACTACATTCCTGTCACGGTACTCTCGAAACTAACCGGACACAGTCTACTGGACAAAAGCGTTATCTTTCGCTACAATAAAATATCCCTGGAGGAAAACGCTGTCCTCTTTATCAAAGAAGTTATTCGTCAAAGCGAATCCAATCCTGACGATTTTTGCATCAGGTTGATATAGCATACTTCTTCGATCCCTGAATAAACTTCAGTAGCTCCGATTTGGAATACTTCACTCTCCTTCGGTGAATTCGAATTGGAGTAAGCCAACCTTGTCTCACCAGTTTTTGAAAGGTATTGTAACATACTCCCAGTATTTGCAATACTTCTTTCGTGTCGAGTAATTGAAGCCCTTCATCTTTTTCCTTTTCTCGAAAAACTTCTTTTTGTGGTCGTTCTTTCAAAGATTGAATCTCTTGCTTCTGATGTTCCAATTGTTCTTTGAGTTCTTCCACCTGATTCATTAACTGTTCCAGGGCCAATTGAAAAATTTTAAGTTCTTTCATACGCGTTGTTTTAAAGGCAATCCCCTAGCCGATCGACCGATTTTGCGTCGATCGACTCAAGGATTTTAGGTTTGCTGCTTCGTGCAGCTTTCATTGTTTTTACATCTGCCCATAGTCATGAATTATGGCAGAGCGGATTCATCCTAGTGGGGCTTGATGCCCCGTTTAAGGCCGATCTTTATGATCAACTTGACTTTCTATTTTAGGGCCGGGTCCAGAGCCCATACGAACTTTGCTGCAGTTCAGAGTTCGTTTGCAGTGTTACGATCGATTCACTGCAAGCTGCGGAACAAACAAGTTCCAACAGTATTTCCTCTATTAGCCGAAGGCAGCCCCGTCTGTACACTTAAGTACTGCTTAATGGATGCTAAATGCTCCAATGGTTAGCTGTACCAGACCTCTTTTCCTCTACTCCATTCCTGGATGTTGCTACGGTATCTTTACCAGGAATTTCATGTTGGTCCGGACGCTTTTCCAGCCTCTTTATACAAAGGTAGGGCTGAAAAACAGCATTTTTTTACTTTTCGTCCGTTTTGATCCGTTTATCGACGCATTTGACCACATTTAACCGTGCTTTCAAAACTCGAATCACCTATTTTTTTGTCCAAATCAACGATGTTCATTCAAAAATTCGATCACAAACTCGTAATCCAGGTCGTTAAATTCACAGTATCTGCGAATCGATAAACATTTTCCTTTGATCCCATACGCATCGCGAACCGATAGATGATGTCGTTGTGCCGTTCTCAAAGTTGACACTCCTGTCAACATCATGATGTCTTTTGGTGTAATCAGATAACCTCCCTTCTTAATTTTCATAGCCCCTCTATTAATCGTTCTCCTATTTACTATAACGACCAAATAGCTAAAAATCGTACAATTGGCGCTTTTATACGTCCTGAAACGTTTTCAAACACGATGTAAGCGGATGAAACCCTTTTCTAACCGGATTTAACTTGTAAATCAGAAAAAAATATTTTTAGATGAAAAGAAATGTTTTTGTTTTTCCGGGAAACTGGAATTTTTAAAAACAATTTTTCTTGAAAATTCACGAAAAAATAGTCGCACCTCCCCTTTTGGTGACTATGAAATCACCAAAAGGGGGATTGATTTTAGTTGGCTCATTGAATTTCTTTGTTTTCAAAAATCAAAATGACTCGTTGTTTAAAGTTAAATAGCATCATCAAGCTATTCTTTTTTCTTATTACTCCTTATTGTTTCACCCAAGGAAGTCTTCTAGTGGTCTCCAAGGATTCGTGTCTTCTGACAATTGATGGTGAAATTTCTCAGAAAATTTCACCAAACAAACCACAAAAATTTGATTTAAGCGAAGGGGAACACTTGATTCAAGCTAAAAACTCGAATCAAGCCTTGTTCAATGAAATTGTGACTATTGAGACGAATAAGCAAAAAGTACTCAGCGTTAATTTCTCCGAACCCAAAAAGCAAGAAACAAAAACCACACCAGTTGAAAACCCTCTCCAGGATTTTTTGCTTGTATCTGACTTGCAAATTGATTTGTCTGGCGCTGTCAATGAGCTTATATTCGATGATTACAACCACTATTCTGCGTATAAAGAATTCTACTATGCTTTCGATCAAGGCGATGAAATAAGGTTGGACGCTATCCTCCTGAACAAAAAAGGAAGTTTTGACATTCGTTTAACAAAATACCCCGAATTCAAAGAAACATATGTAAAAAAGAACCTGGTTCGTCTCGATTCACACCCCATTCAAATACCGGAGAAAAGTATTTACATCCTTCAGGTAGCTACCAATTCCATTTTTGATAAGCAAATTGATATGACGATCCGGAGGAAACCCAATAATCCGAGTGGTAAATCATTCAATACTTCTGTCGTGAAAAAATATAAATACGAAGCCGTTAAATTACTAGAGCCCAGTTATCATTATCTCAATAGCACTTCTAACGAGGATTTATTAGGTGGGCAATGCAGAACGCTCTTAGCAGTTAACGTACCCAAAGATATAGTAGAGTGGTACTACACTGTTTCTGCATCAAGAGACAAAGGGATCATCCAAAAAAACATGAAAACCTTCAGCCTCTTTGGACGACTAGCTGGTTTTTTGGCAAAATCCAATGTAGTTACGGCCTCGATCATGATTGGAGCAAATATTATCACTCCTCCACCTGGTTCACATAATTGTAATGTTTATATGTTAGACTATGAGAACATTTCTCCCTTCAACCATAGACAAGCATTTAGCTACACAATTCAAGGAACCAGGGAAAAAGTAAAATCATCAACTGTCAAAATCCAGGGTTATAAAGGGATGCAATGCTACTTAGGCGTTGATAATCCAGACAGTTTTAATGGTCTTCATGTTCTTATCGAAGCGGTTGGAATTAAACGGAATATGTATTTGGATTATGCTAATTGACTTACAATACCTCTGGTAGTCGGTTACGGAAACTTAATTTTTAGCATTTTCTTCAAATATACTCCGTAAGTCTTCTAAAATTTTGAATGTCCTCATCTATCACATTTGCTGATACTCGCTTATGAACTAATTCACAACGTAAATGATAAAGATGATTAACAAGCGTCCATGTTCCACTTTTAAATCGTATATGATTTGCTACTTCGGTTTGAACAGACGTTCTATTCCCCATAATTCCAGCCAAGCGACTTGGAGAATAAGCTGCTCCAGATGAGATAGTCCCCTGCTTGCAGTCCGATGTTGTCTAAACCCAAAACGAGCTGATGATGTTTAAGGTCTTGTTGAATGAGGCTAACGATAAGGTCTTTGTTTTTCATAGGACGAATAATTGATGGATAACTACTTACTCAAATGAAAACAAAATTACACTAATGCAAATTTAAATTGCATATATTTGTTTCATATATGAAAAACTATCTCACATAACCGTATAAATGCCTTACATTTCCTACATTTAACCTTGATGGATAAAATGAATCGAATTAAAGAGGTTCTGGTTCGACAAGGTGTAAGCCAAAAAGAACTTGCTTCTCAATTAGGAAAGAATGAGCATACAGTTTCGAACTGGTGCATCAATAAATCGCAACCACATTTAAAGGATTTGTATCAGATCGCTAAAATTTTAGAAGTTGGGATTTGTGAGTTGTTAGTTCAGATATGACCGTTCTAAAATAGTGGGTCTTGCTCATTCTCATCTGAATCATCTTCTTCATCACTATTTCCAAATGGTTCTCTATACCATTCCTCGCTAACTTTACAATTTTCGCTATTTGGTTCAGGGTTAGCCTGATTAACCTTTACGTGCAATGGCATTGGAACACAATTTCCAAAGATCAAGGCCTCTCCAGGAGTTGATTGCTTTATCTTGTTAACGTAGTCAGTCGAAAAGTAAGGCAATACGGAATATATGTACTTCATATCAACCTCGTTCTGAATTCTATGAATTATGTAGTTTCCGCATTGTGACAAAACCGTTTCAGATAATTCAGATGGTCGCTGCGATGAAACAATAAGAAAAGTTGAAAACTTACGCCCTTCCCTAGCAATTTTCTCAAAAATATTTTCTTTCAAGATATAGTCAGCGTTCTTTCTTATGTACCTGTGAGCTTCATCAAGTACCAAGTGAACAGGTTTTTTTCTTCTTAACTCTCCAACTTGCCTTTTCCGATAATCAAAGATCAACCGACTTATTACGCTTGTCATTAGTTCCAAAATGTCAGAGCTAGTTTCGCTTGAATCGATTATAATAAGTTGTTTTCCATCATCATTCGCCACTAGTGAAAAGAACTTCTTCAGATAGTCTTCTTCAGAGTTAACTTCGTTTCCGGTAGACTTCTTCATGAATTCGCAATCCTTGTTGTATATGAAGTGGTCCAATCGGCTCATCATCGTAGAGGTAAATTCTCTTATTCTTCCATTACCCTTAGCTTCTTCGTCTAACAAAACTATTTCCGCTGCAATTTTCAGAAATTTATGATCATAGTATTCGCCATGTGGTAACTTCTTATCGTAGATATCCATTGCGCTGTCAACATCAATCTTATCTTGAATTTCAACTAATTTGTTCGACAATCTTGCGTCATTCTGACCATATACAATCACACAATTCTCCAGTAAAGTATTAATGTCAGCCACTAATTCCATTGCTGATTGAATTCCAACAAATTCTTCATTGGTTAATATCTCTTTGATCTTTCTTAAAGCGCTAGATGCAGTAGTGATGTTTGCCGTATCGGAATCAACACGGCTTAGTATATTACCTACGATGTTGTGTAACTTGTATCGGAAATAATTGATGAAATTTTCTTTCTCATCATCATTGGCTGTTTTGATTTTGTAGAATTTATAGCATTCTTGCAACACCCTGTCCCAAAAAGGTCGCTGCGTTCTATCTGAAGTCATCAAAAATGCAGTCCATTCCTCCAAATTCATTAGGTAATACGGTAGTACGAAATCGGATAATATTCCTCCTACAAAATTCGGCTTGTAAAACACTACATTAATCTCATCTTCTAAGTCAGTTGAAAACGCTCTACTATATTCACCATTAACATCAAATAATACAACCTTCGCCCCAAGCGCATAATACTCTTTCTGCCTAAAAATCTCTTGAAAGATATGAGAAATCGTATTGGACTTACCGCTACCACTGTTACCAAGCACTGCCGAATGTATATTGAAAAGTTTATCAATATTCAATTTCACTCGATAGTTGATCATGTTTTTGCTTACGCCAATCTCTAACTCACGATGTATTCCGGCATCTCCACCTCCATCACCTTCCGTTAGAATAGTCGTCGCTAGAATATCTTCAACATCCTCCTTAACAACAATGTATACATCACTATAAATGGAGGGGAATATCCCCACTCCCATATTGAATTTTCGATCTTGGTATAACGTTCCAACCGGTTTAATAATTAACTCTCTCGAGCTATCGAGATCATAATCTGACACAAGTTTTCCTTCGATAGTGTTGTCAAGAACGGAAACTACCTCGCAAATAACCGTATCGCCTGTAGCATTTTCAATTTTTAAAAAACTGCCGATATTACCAAAGTAGTATACTTTACCTTTAATGTTAACCGTTGAGTTTCTCGTCGTGTGAAACAACTTAACCCTGAACTTGTCGTATTCAACTGAAATAATTTTACCGATCTTCATAAAGGTGTCTTTACCGTTTCTTCTTACTTTTTTTCTTTGGTAGGTTTGCTTTGTAATGCTCTAAGAATTCGGTTAGATTGTCTTTAGAATCTTTGAATGTATTCACATCAGGCATTAAATGAGTTGCTACATAATCAAAATAGTGAGCCTTCGTTTTATCGTGAGGCTTTGAAAAAATATCCAATGTAAGCTCGGTATCATCACCATCATTTTCTTCAAAGAATCTGAAAATTCTACTATCATCAACTTCAGAAATAATTTTGTCCTTAATGTGATTTAGAACAAACAAGTTTATTGATGAGTTAGTTGCCAAGGCTTGATAAATTATATTGTTGACGTGTTCATCACTAAAACTATAACCAATTACAAAGAGTACGCTGTTAGGTTCGAGTAGTTTTTTCTGGAACTCTCGAAATAATTCTGTGTAAGGACTACCTAAACTTTTGTTCTGTTTGGTTGGAGTTGGATAGATTAAAACCCTTTGCTTTTTTCTTGTTAAATCTTCTGCTTCGCGAATATTGAAGAACCTGTTGGCATTAGATTCATCTTCAAACCAATTAACAGATCCGTGAAGTTTATATAAAAACGACATATTTTCCACTGGCTCGAATTTCTCTATGCTAGTGTCCATTCGTTTAGAATAAGTGTAGTTGAAAAAAGCAGGATTAAAGAATTTAGTTAGCCCTCCACTAAAACCATTGATGTAGTTAATATTTAACGAATCAAGTGCTCTTTCATTGAATAAATCATTATTGGTGGTAAAAACATTTACTCGAGAAAGGTCTTTGTTTCTTAACGCTACTTTTTGGTAAAACAATTTATAGTTTTCTAAAACCTCCTTGACAGACTTCTCGCTGAACTTGACGTTTATTTCATCATAAATTGTCTTTTCGATGACTTCAATCAATTTGTTACAAGATTCCAACTCACTCAATTCTTCTTCATCTGTATTATCCTCACCAATAATATCATCATTGTCTTCATCTTCATCAACTTCAATTTCTGTTTGATTTTCAATTCCTTCGAGATAAATTCTTTGAGAATAAAGCACTCCCAAGGTTTCTTCTAAGTTCTCCTTCGAATTAGTCCTGATTAATTCAAATAGCTCGGTCATTTTAGCCTCCTCTACAGATTTTTCAACGGCTCTAATCATTCCGGACATAGCAGGAATCGCTCCAACACTAGTACCTGAACCAAACAAAAAATGAACGTTTTTCATGTTGAATAATTCGGCAATCTTATTCTTTACGATTGTAATTCTAGCATCGTCATTTTCTTCTGAACCGTCGAATAATAATTGTTGTCCTTGATAAAATCGAATAATACTCATGAGCAGTAATTGTTTACAGAGTAAACATACGCAATAAAGAACGCAATGTAAATGCGTATTTATACTCGATTTACTTGCGCAACTGTTGCAGAAAACTAAAGTTCTTCACACCACTCCTTCCCTATTTCTCTCCACTGCGCTGCAAGAAAAAAGGAATCCGTTTGAGGTTGTTTATGGGCATAAACTTTAAAGAGAAAGGAAAAAAACGATCCGTTCAATCTTTGATTGGAACTGATCTCCCTAAGCTAAGCAACATAACGCAATACCATAATCTTCCACGTAATGACTAAGAGTAAATTCATGTTTTGGTAAAACAAGTTCTCCCAATTCATTAATAACCTCTTTGGCCCAATAATGCAGCATTGTTTCATGATAATTCCTACATTCACTCTAACTGTAATGTTGAAAATGATGTGCGTTTTTATTTTTTGGATTATTGTAAGCAATAACAGGTAAATTGCAAGACGGACAAATGCAATCACAAGCTAGACCGTTTGCAACCGAATCAACATGAACTATTTTACCTTCTTTGAGAGCATATATAAAATCATTCGTATTGATATGACTATCTATCATTTATCTATAATTCTTTATATATAGGTTACTTTGTCTCGATATTGCAGAGGCTCCATTGGAAAGAATCCAAAAATAATTATCTATGTCCTCTTTCGTCATCTCTATTTTATTCCCCTCTTTAAATCCACATTTATTGGTAAGACTCAAATATTGTTTATTTACTACACCTCCATTATGTAATATTAAATTTCTTATTAAGAAGATTTCTTGTATCTCCGAAAGATTAATGAACCGTCTGTTAGCCACTAATCCAGTTAATCTCTTGAAGGATAAATTCAAGTTGATTTTTTTATTTAGATATTCTATTTGATCTGAAATACTATTATATCCCAACTCATGGGTCACATCATTCAAAATCACATCTAAAAGATGATCTAAACTTGTACATGATAAAATAGTCTGTAAAGGAACTTTTTTTTCGGAGCTATCAAGTGGTGATGGGTTAAACTTAAGCAATACCTTTATCACACCTTTTATATAAATCTCAAAAACAGATGTTAAGTAAACTAGCACCATTGGAGTGATGATTTCTGGGTACTTATCAATTTTCTCTATCTGCCTTTTAAAATAGGACTTCCCCTCATCATCATCCGTTTCTGATAATTCCAAATCTAAAGAATAACTTACCGATGCTATTTTGTTTTCCAGCTTCAAGTAAGTTAAAGAATCTTCAAAGTTCATATTGAATGATAAAGCATTAAAAGAACCCTCCCAAAACAAATCGTAATGTTTTTGAATTTCCCTTTTCGCTTTGTTTTTTTTCATAGTGGGGTACTGTAGAGATTTCTAAAGGTAGAATAAAAAAACTTACATTCTTATCCCTGTTCCATGAATTACACCAAATACACATCAAAAATGATAAACGCTCACGGCGTTCCCGATTTACAATGGATAGCTTTACTAAAATCAAAGATGTTTTTCAGCTTGAAGCTTCCATAAATACAATCAGACAGGTTTATGTGAAGTCTTCCCAGTACTCCCTTTTTGGTGAGGGAGTAAAGTTATTTTCTGGATTTTAAATTATTCCCAATTCAGATGCAATCAATTGAAAACTAAACGTCAACCATCCGTCACTCAAACGTCACCAAGTGTCATTCAAGAGATAACAAGTGTCAACCGAATCGCTAATTATAACCTTCTATAAGTGTTTCAACGACTGACACATAAGGATTGTAATCAGACGGATTATCTCTTCGAAAGAAAACTTCCAATGGTATCAATCGAGATTCGATTCATTTCGAGAAAATTTAAGATGCTTGAACGACTATAACGAATTGTTTTGCCAAACTTACTGTAATCAATTTGTAGCTGATCTCTTAACTGCTGCATTTTCCCTTTACTTTTAATGCCCAACAGTTGCTTCGCCTCAGCTTCACCAATCCACTCATCTTCTTTGTAATACTTTTCTGCTGTTCGAAAAATACGAACTGTAAGTTCGTCTATCATTTTGTAATAACTCTCCTTTTCAAATACAATTACTTCCATAACACTTTTCATAATGGAACAATTGCAAAAAGAAAATGGTTCAATTCGCGAATCTCAAAGCCCCCATTTACTCCTTCACAAACCTTCCGAAGTAAGTCCGACCGTCATCATCCAATATTTTGACAACGTACATTCCAGGACCCAATGAACTAACATCTAGCTCTGTTTGAAAGTCGACATTCATTATTTGTTCACCAAGACTAGAATAAACATAGATTTTTTCATTTGCTCCTGAAGAGAATAGTTGATTAGACGAAATTCGAATCGTGGAACTAGTTGGATTGGGAAAAATGTTAAGATTCCAAGAGCCACCTCTTTCATCAATCCCTTCCCAAACATGTTCGAAAAACATGTAATCAAAAGCCAATCCCCCTAAAGAGTCAGGAATTGAGTCACTAATAAAGCTAAAACGGTAATAAACGAACTCGGGAATCGAGAAAAAATCACCTAGCTTATTCAGAGCCACGCCAAAATAATTCCATCCTTTTGATCTTCCTGTCAAAACCGGTTTGTCCGAGGTCCAATAAAAAGAACTTTCATAAAGAGTATCCTCCAGTATATTGATCCAACTTTGTTTGTTATCCAATGAGACCTCGATTCGACCAAAATCATTCAATGAATCAGACTCCACCCAATAGTACCCATGAATCCCTCCATTATTCCCCCAATCAAAACCACTGTAATGTCTTTGCCTGACTTCAAAAAATACCGTATCATTTATACCATAAAAATCAATAGTATCTGTTACAATTACGTTAATTTGAGAATATGCACCCTGCATTTCTCCTTTATTCAATTGACCAATCTGCCATTCTGTCCCTCCCGGATTGGATAATTGGTTTAAAAACAAAAGCGAGGAATCAGTCTCCGTCTCAAAATCCATTAAGTATTGACTTTTCGCATTGAAAACGAAAAACACAAATAGTATCGTTACGAAAAGAGAAAGTGATGTTTTTTTCATAGCTTATTTTCTAACTGATCACAGTTTTACAAACCTGGACACAAAGCTACTCCCATCCACATCCTTTAGGAGGATCGTATACAAACCTGGACCCCAATTCAGGACATCAATTTCTGGAGCATATTGGCTTTGAAGAACTTTTTTTCCATCATATGAAAAAACTTCTATCATACTAAACAAAGTGCTTTGATCGAATGCTTCAAATTTTATGACTGAATTAGCCGGATTCGGTACAATTTTAACCCTATTTTTTCCTAATTCACTGACACTGCCAGAAGGAAAACCAGCGTCACCAAATACAATTTCATCAATGATCCATCCGGCCAAACTATCCTGCTTGGAATCACTTACGAAATGAAAACGCAAAATTAAACTACCAAAATCCCTTATTGGAAACGAATAAATCCACTGAATTTTCGTTGTCATCCAATCACTTGTTCCAGAAAATCCAGCAATCCCCCCTTTTATGGTATTCTCTTCAGAATAGATATTTTCAGTTGCAAAGTGCATAATACTATCTTTCCATGGATCATTTATTACATTGGCCCATGTGTTTCCATTGTCTCTTGAAACTTCAATATAGCCTCCATCATTTAAAGAATCTGTTTGAAACTTGTGTCTAAAAGTCAGTAACATATCACCTATCCAGGGGTCCAAATGAAGGTCAAAGTACGAGTGGTTCATGGTATCATAGACTCTCGTACTATCAGTCATAATTGCATTGGACTGAGCCTCAAAACCGAAAAACTCTTTATTTGATCGTCCAATTTGCCATAAATTTCCTTCTTCATTGTTCATCTCAATTAACTGACAAGAGTCCTCAAAAGAACAATCCTCATATATTACAAATTGGTTCAATAAAACCTGAGCATTAAGACCAAGAACAGAAATAAAAGCCGTGAAACCAAGAAATATTTTTTTCATAATTACTATGTAATCGTTTTACCTAACAATCAGTTTTTTAATGCTTAAAATCTCCTGCTCCTTCACTAAACGTGCAAAGTAAGTTCCAGACTCCCATGAAGGACAAATGCCATAGTAAGCATTGCCTTTAGCAACAGGAACCTTATTGACACTTCTTCCACTCACATCAATCACCTCAATATACCCTTCATCAATATTCCCAACGTAAACGGAAAGCAAATCGTTGGCTGAAACAGGGTTCGGCGCAATCTGTAATAAATGTTCGTTGTTCTTTTCTAGTTCATTCAATTTTACCCAATTCCAGGGAACCTCTATGGTATCCGCTTTTCCGGGACAGCCTTTGGCGATCAATTTGACCACGTATGCCTCATGATCCGAATAACTATGTAAAATGGTATCTTGTTCTTTATCAACTGATTCCCTTGTGTTCAAAAGGGTTCCATCACCCAAATCCCACTCAAAGTTTCCTGCCTGAACAGATTTATTGACCAACTTTACCTGATTATTCCCCAAATCATAAATATCAACTGCCGCTTTGGGATCCCCCATAAAGCCCAAACAATTGGTTTTGAGTAGATAGGCGTTTTGGCCTGAAAGGCCTTCGTCAATTAAGTCATAATTAACTACTTGTCCTACCAACAGCCAATCTCTAGCAGAAGTTTGTTCTAAATCCATAATATGGTAAGTAACCCCCAAATACGGTTCCACAGGAAAATAGAAATAATCTCTCCTCCAAAGTATCTTTCCGTCCAAAGACCTGTTTTCTATCCTTACCTTCGAATAAATCGAATCTCTTTGATAATAATCGAAGGCATAAAGAAAGGTGCTATCAGACGAATAACGAATTCGACTCGGAATGCTTGGATCCGATTTATATCCAAAAAAATCATTCAAAGAGTCTTTCCAAAGTAACTCAAATTTACTATTTAAGCGCGCCATAACTGACCTATGTCTAAATTCATCCTCATTTGGTGGATCATCCAATTTTGATTCAAAATAAGGGTAAATGACTCCCCCATCTTTTAATCGTAGAAAAGTTAGTCCTCGCTCATCATCCTGTGTATCCTGAAAAATATATTCCTCCGTAATGTTGCCGTCCTTATCCAATGTAAAAAAGTGCACCCTTCCCCATGCCTGCCCATTCCCGGACTGGAGATTTTCAAATACGGACATTAATTGAGTAGAGTCATTGACCCAGACATGATACCCTCTCGGCCAGGAAGGTTTACTCGTTCCCATCGGCGTATATCGAAATTTTTTAAACCACAATGTCGCACCTGTGTATTTTACTTTAATCAACATGGTTCCCGTCTCACCTTGAAAACCTATGTCTGGCAGGTCAGTACGGAGGTCAGAATATGTAAAGGTCAAATAATAAGAACTGTCCCTATTTGAAGTTAAAAGGGTTCCATTTGCATAGAACAAGATACTATCCTTCACAAAATCAGTCAACCAAAAATTACTAACAATATTCCCATCAAAATCGTATTCAGTAACTCTCAATTGAGACGAAGTATCGTTGCTGGAGCTTTTATATCCCATTACCAAATTCCCTCGGAAATTAGTATCCATATCCGTTCTGCTAAAGGCTGCACTCTGCTGATGTCCACCCTGATCATTTTTCCAAGAACCAATGAGCTCCCCAAATTCATCCACTTTCACCAATTGGGTATATAAATAGTTATTCCCATAACCAACTGTAGCTTCCAAATAATATGCTGAATCCGTCACATAAACATCACCAAACAAAGAGGTTGTGTCTCCCAGTTTGTATATTTTCTGAAAATAGGGCTGTGCCCACAACTGTGTTGTGAGCAACAGACCTACAATCCATATGTTATGTTTCCAACTTACTTTCACTTTATTCAATAAGCAACATTCGTCCTTGTTGAATCGTCCCGTCTTCACATGTCAATCGAATCAGGTAAATTCCCTTTTGTGCTTTGTTCAACTTCACTTGAATTTCACTCTCAGAAATTTGTTTCTGTTCAAAGGTAACAGACTGTCCAAGACTATTCATGATGATTACCTCATCCAATTTACAATTTTCCAGATAACTCACTTCAAACATTCCCTGGTTCGGATTAGGTTTAATCCTGAAATTCTCCGAATTTAATGTGGATGATTCCACACTCAAACTTTTATCCAGCCCTGGAGCACCAAATACTTTCCCTGGAACAATCTTAGGAATTTCACAACGATTGGCAAAAAAGCACAACAAATTCTGAGCTTGTCTGGCCGCTTTTCCTACAAAATTTTGAGCCATGTACTCCAATTCACTGATCTCACCTGGTGAAAGCGATTCAATAATTCCCTGATCATTCATTAGAGTCATTTCATAGTTTTTAAATAGAACGAAATCTTCCGCTGATCGTTGGTTCCATGGTGAATCAAAGTCGTTTCGCTCTAACTCTAGTGCTCCCAATAATTCTTCACTTTCGCTACGTTTATTTTGTCCTAACTTCAAATCTACAAGTTCAGCTTTTAAGAGTTGATGATCTCTTTCCATCAGATGATTCTCATATGCATTCCAGGAAAGATTTTCTGTACTGTTTTTCTCAATATGCATGATCACATTACTGATCCGTTCCGCCTTACTTTTCAAGTCTAAAATTTCAAGGCTTTTCGTTCCACGTTCTGTCAAAATGCCTCTTTGTTTTGAAAGAATTTCTTCATAGAGACCCTTAGGCATGACCTCCGGATTGTTTTCCAAAAAGGCCATAAACCCTTTATTATAAGTAACCTCCGCATTGGCTAATATAAGATCACGATACCAACTTCTTGGAAAGATTTCAATCGGTTTTCCGCCCACAGTTCGCAACAACTTCTCGGAAAGGAAGGGACTTGCTTCCATCAAGGCATTCTTGATCTCCAGACGATTCGTTTTATTCAATGATGAAACCAAATCATGCAACTCTTCTCGATCACCTAATTGCAATTGAATATGAAGTAATTGATTTCTCAATTTGATTTCATCCGTCACCACTTTCAACTCAGTTTTTAAATCACCAATCGTCACCAAGCCTGAAAATCCCAAACCGGGACCTCCACCAGTACTAGACACAAAATTTGATTCACAATTGTTTGGTTCATCAATCTCAATGACATTTACATTTCCAGATAATACAGTAGGAATCTGAATTGGATCTAATTTAAAAGCTATATAATTTAACTGATCTGGATCTAAATTTTTTATGTGACTATCATCTTGTTGAGAACCTGGAAAAATGTTGATTGAAAACAAGTTTCCAGCAGGTTCGTTATTGGTCCCTTGAAAGCGACGAACACCCTGACCAAAATCTTCTTCAGAAGGAAGATAGTTCACTTCAAAATCATTTAAATTCCCGTCAGCATTATTGCATTTCCACTCTAAACCCTCACCATCAATAATATTAGGGACATCATTATTATTCACTCCTTGAGCAAAGGCCCCAAAACTTAAACCAATGAAGTAATTTTGATATATTTCATTGCTTTCTATTCCAGAATTACTGGTTATCGTCCCATATGTTATTCCAGTATTTCCCTTTCCTCGAAATATATTTCCTTCAATAGTATAAGCTGTTGAATTGTCTGTATATAAATTGACCGCATTCTGATAGAAATAATTTCTTGTTACATCTGCATTATCAACGGCCTCAATAGTCACCCCTAAATTGTTTTGAGCGAAACGGCAATGATCCACAGATATACTTGCCAAAGAGGTGGCATTTTGCGCTCGAATGGCAAAACTCAAGTTTCTGAATTGGCTGATATCATACTCATCATCATCATATAACTCATCAGGCTCTTGTCCCATGGAATTATTCAAATTAGTTCCTCGCACCGTGAACGAAGCATCCAAACCTCCAATCCCAATTGTTTTACCAAACTCTGTGCTTTGATCAAAGGTTCTGGAATCAATAAAATCACAACCACTAAACAAAGGTCCTGTCACGTGATACATGGTTACTGCTGGAGCAATGCTACCTCCCCCTAAATAAGCATCATCCCATGTGAAATCACAATTCACAAAACTGGACTTATGTTTAATCTCCAAATCCGGATCACTTTTGGAGTAATTGTGGTAATAAATAAATTCTGCCGAACGCCAATTATTTTTGAACTGACAATTTTGGGCATCCACAAAACCTCCCGTAGAAGCATAGTTATCTGGTTGCCAGAAACGAAGTGCTTCTTTTGCATGTTCAATTGTACTATTCGACATGACAACTATCCCTTGATTTGGGGGCAATTGAGACTTATCCGAATTACCCCAAACTTCAATTCCTTGCCAAAAGGAACCACAATAAGCTGTCAGATGAGCATAATCCAAAACTAATTTTGCCCCTGGCTCTACAACAATTTTCTTATCTGCGTCAAAATGCAATTCTGTTTTAATCGTCAGCGTTGAGCCCGATTTAACGATTACGTTGTCGGTAATTCGTTGTGATTGATCCCAAGTTTCATTGGAAGCCACCTCAATCGCAAAACTGTTTGTCAAATCCAAATTGACTGGTGTTTTCCAGACTCCGCGTCCATAAGTTGAAACATACAATTGCTTCTGACAATAGTCAAATTTCATTCCTGTAATCCGAACCTTCGGCAAATTATTCGAAAAACATTCCCAACGATTCATGTCTTTAGTTCGGTAATATACTCCAACGTTAGTAGCACAAAAAATGAGACCATTGTCACTTTCAACGGTTAAGAGGTAGTCGACAGGAACAGCTGGTAAGCCTTCTGAAAAATCTTCAAAATTCAGTCCTCCATTGGTAGATTTGATTACCCGGAAACGTTCGTCTGTAATCTGACCATTAAATCTGTGAGTTCCGCTAATACCGCAATACAACGTTTCTTCATTCCAGGGATCAATGGCAATACTCCTTACAATCTCCCAATCTAATGCCAGCCCCAGTAATTTTGGGTTTTGTCCTCCAATACTGACGATGGAGGTGCTTGTCAAATCTTGCCAGGTCTTACCATCATCGGTAGATTTAAATAGTTTACTAAGTTTATTGTCATAACGGTTATTTGCTGCATAGAGCGTTTGCGGTTTTCTTTGACAAACTGCTACTGCTCCAATCGGATTACCCATTTGAATACTTTCTACTTCAGAAACCTGTTCTCCTCTATTCATAGCAATTTCACCATTACCTAAAGCCCTGGCAAACCTATCTGGAAAATGACGATAAATTGTAGAACCTCCTCCCAAGGTGGTTTTATTTTTGCCAAAATTATTCCCTTGAACAATTGGGCGCGGCGAATTGGGATGATCATCAATCACCTTTGAATTGGCTGCATCTTCACCAACCGTAGCATCAGGATACAATTGTTGAACCATCGCAAAAGACCCCTCTTGCAAAAAAACATATGAGTATGAATTTCCTTCATCCCTATATCGCATCGCGTGATCCTGAAATGCATAAACCGTCCTTCCCGTCCTTTCATGTACATCAAACGCGTGCAACATATTAATTGCTAAATCCCCATTCAAAGACTCAATTTGGCCTATTCCCAGCCCATCATCGACTAAAGCGACTCCTCCATCATTTCCTAAAATAATTCTGTCCTTACCTCCATCATTAATAATTTGAGACCCTCGATAATCATCATGATGCCCAGGGTTATTAGGATCATTTACAATTATCACACTCTGTCCGATAGTTTCATCAAACCTTCTCATCCTCCATATGGAGCCATAATAAAATACATTTTCGTTATTTACTGAAGCAATCAACTCATTTTTATCAAAACGAGTACCAGGAACAATTTTATCTGTTACAAATTGGAAAGTTTGCCCTCCATCTACAGACTTAAATGTTCTCCCCTGATAATAATCAGGTTGTGGGGAGTGTAACAATTGTATATAAATTCGATCCCCAACTACATTCGAAATATAAGACCTTCCGACGTTCGTGTTAGGCCATAAAGTTAAAGCCAAATCATTGGACCAATTCACATTTCCATCGTTGATATCACCAATAATTTCACCCCTGAAAATTTTGCTGTTCCAATAGTTCCCAAAATAATTCGTCGTGACAAAAATATTATTGCCAATGACACCTATGTTCATGAACCAATGGTCTTCCAAGTCCGCTGTATTTGGAGCTCCTAAAGATTTCCACTCCAAACCATCATTCGTACTTACCCAAATTTCCTTTGCCGTAACCCCATACACCTGGTGAGGAATTGTTGGATGATAAACTATATCCAAAAACTGAGGCAATTCCTGATCAATTTTATTCCAATTTAATCCGGCATCTTCACTATATATGATTCCACCCTCCAACTTATGCAACTCATCATCCGTAAGAATTCCCGTAACAGCTACTATTCGGTCATGTTCCGATGGAGACATTATCATCTTTCCAACACCCAATACAGGGAAATCCAGATTATCAGTTACACATTTCCATGTTTCCCCGTGATTGATTGATCTAAAAATTCCTGATGTATATGTCCCAATGCACATGACATCAAAATTGTCAGGATGGTTGTAAACTGCATCTACCCGACCATTATTTTGTTGAATTATTGAATTCAAGGTCCAATCAGGAAGATCAGATGGCCCATCACTTCTCCAATCAGCCATGTCATTGTCGTTACAGTGCAAGGGACTCGTGTAAATCGAGCGCATGGCAGCATAGAAATCAGCATTACTGAATTCATTTCCATTCACAACATTGTACCTGGAGAACTCATACTTCATCCACCTATCTGCCAATTTTTTAGCATGAATTAAACTCGTATCCGGATTGCTTTGTAACTGCTCATAATTTTCATATAACTTCTCCAGGATCGTACCACTCCTGGTTGGGTCATTCACACCTTGAATAAGCTCGGTTGGTGCTCCGAACAAATGTTGAGCTTTTGCCGATTGATGTCCTAAAACAAACAGCAAAACAATAAAAAAGGTCTTTTTCATAGCTTCAATTTTTAGTCTTTAATAATTGAGTTCGAAGTCAAGATACAAATAATAAATCTTGATTTCAGAACAATTGATTCAATAGTATGATCTAAAAATTACACACTATATGTATGCTTCATTGTCAAAAATGTCGCTAACAGACATGTTCATACGCTTAAGTGAGTATCTTTCCTTTGTCGGTCACAATGGACGTCACATCATGACCAATTATAAGATCAATTTATCTTCAAATACAAAATTAAGTGGTGAGCACGTAATCTTTTTACGTGAAAGTAGGTTGTTCTTTTCATTATCATAGTATTCGTTGAGTTTTGACAAAGGAAGAATAAAAAAAGCAGTTTGTCAATCCTACAAATGAGTGATTTTTAAACCAATTTGCACTCAATCGCATACTTAACGATCCCAATCGCTTTATTGACTCCTAGTTTTCGCATGACATTTCTCCGATGCGAACGCACCGTATTGAAACTTACGTTCATACTTGCTGCAATTTCATGATCTGTTTTTTCCTCGTACACATATCGAATGTATTCCTTTTCTCGCTTAGTTAATGAGAGCAGCTTTTGTTGTGGATTCATCTTGTTCGTCTCCTGCGAGCACAACAGGTTTTAAGGTAAAAAGTAAGCGTGGTGCTCAGCCTACTTATCCCATGGTATCGCCAGACACCCGTAAACAAGATCAACCAAACAACCACGCCCATGACGGGAGCAATTATCCATCTGTTCTTGTTTACTTTGAATTAAACTGGCGATTTAATGGGACAAGACAAATAGCTACGCTACTCTATATATTCTATTCTTATTCTCTAATCTTAAACTGTTTCTTTTTGAGTTTGACCAAACTTATGAAATATACGCTAATGGTACAATATTGACAGGACTTTTTTGCTGAATAGCTAAATTGAAACCAAATGAAAACCATTTCAAATATTCAGCCCCATTTTAAGCCCCTTCGAAACAAAAAAGCTCCGAAAACATTCATTTTCAGAGCTTTTTATTTTAGTTCAGTGACCTCGTCAGGATTCAAACCTGAAACCTCTTGAGCCGTAATCAAGTGCTCTATTCAGTTGAGCTACGAGGCCAAATGCGGCTGCAAATCTAGTAACTTTTTTAAAGATTTCCCAAAAAAATGTGGATTATTCGATCGCGGCACTGATTCCACGATCTAACAAGCCTGTGCACATAGGCTCTAATTTCTCAAAACTCCCTCGTTTGACCTGACATTTTCCATTGAAATGGATAATCCAGGTGCATTGTTCCGCCTGCTCAGACTCATGTCTACAAACCTTAATCAGGGATTCGATGACATGATCAAAGGTGTTGACATCATCATTATACACGATTAAATCACGCTGACTGACCAGCTTTTCAATCGACTTGACCCCTTCCTGAGTTTCTACTTCTGTCACCATTCTGCTACTGTTTTTCTCAAAAATAGGGCTTTTTTAAACTCATTTCAAGCGATTTCCTTACTTTTTTTCAAGGATCGAAGGTCCTTGCTCACTCAATAACCGTTTCGCTTCGGCTATCGAAATTCGATCTCCCTTATAATAGGCCGTGATGAAGGCATCTTTTATTCCTCGGGAAACTGCTTCGGACTTCCGTGACACACAAGCCTCAATTGAAGGATACATTCCGGAAGAATACCTGATTTTTCCGTCATCCAACTTCTTGGAAACTACTTCGGGCAAGTTCTTTAGATGTCTTGCGGCGACAGGTTTACTGTACGCTCCAATCTGAACCGTGAAAAAGAGTCCCTGATGATCTTCTGCTGCCATGGCATCCACAGCTCCCGGTGCCTGATTATACGTGGATCGTTCCGGTGCGGATGAATGCGTCTCTCCCTGATGGTCTTCTGTTCCGCTCGATTGAGTGGATCTTTCTGTCGAACCAGTATGATCACTCGTACCAGAGTTTGTTGGTATTTCTACCTCTCGCTCATTTTCAACAGGATCATTTTGTCCGCTATTCTGATTCCCCGTTTCGGAAGTGTTATTCGATCTTTCTGAGGAACGCTCCGAACTCACTGGAAGCTCAGATTCTGTCCCATTCGTAGCACTTTCTTTCAAAGCTGGATCCGGAACACATTCTCCCGATGCCTCCAGACGCTTGGCTTTGGCTATTGGAATCCGTTCTCCATCACAGTACGCCACCACAAATGCGTCTCTGTAGCCCAGATTCCTAATGTTCCCTCTTGCACCGTTTGCGGTCGTCAAACTCGGGAAGTATCCTGTAATATAACGGGTGATGCCAGAACTGATTGTCTCACCGGTCACCGGAGTAAACTCACTGAATAAATCCGAACGAAGCGGCTTTCGGAAGGCTCCAACCTGAACGCGATACACCAAACCTCCTGGCATCTTCTGTCCAATCGGAATTCGTTCACTGGCGGGTGTACTTTGCGGACTTTCGAGAATCTTAAAGCTATAATCAAAAGTATGTCCATTTCTCGTTGCTAGTTCCAGCGGTCGCTCAATCGAAGTTTTGATCCCAGTGATGAACAAACTTTCCAACTGTGGTAAAATGTGCTGTTCGTCTTTCATCAAGTCGGCATACGTCTGCTCAAGCTGTCTGTACTCCCGTTCTCTTTCCAGAGAAGCGACACGCACTTCCTTCAATTTTTGCAAACTCAACTTCAACTGTTCTTCTTCTGTCTTTCCTGGATTTTCTGCATAGTTTTTCAGTGCCTTCGAATAATCTTTCTTTGCCTCCTCCAGCTCAGCCAAATCTGTTTGATACGATTCCAAGGCCGCTTCTTTCGCATCAAAGGCCTTCTTCATTTCCTCAAAATTTTCCTTCCCAGCCAATTGTTGCTGCATTTCGGTAGAAACCTCCATCGGCTCAACCTTCGTTGTTTTCAACAATTTCTCTTCTGCCTCTCGTTTTTGAATAGCCTCTGTAATTTGTACCTTCTGCTCCTTGAGTAACTCTAGTTTGCGGGCTTTTGGTTTCAGTGTCTTCAGAATCTCCACTTTTTCCTTGACTCCCGCCTTTTTGATTCGTTCCTCTACTCCTTGTAATTCTGTTTCCAACTCGCCAATCTCTACATTAACCTTGTATTTTCTACGCTCTAATGCTTCTTTACTCTCCAGATCATAGGGATTGTTTTCCAAGGCCGGATCATTCATTTGCTTCACATCCTGCTCCAGCCTTCTATTGTAAACAATCTCATTCGCCATGGCATCTGATTGTCCCTGCAGCGTATCGATTTCTTCCAGCAGCTCCAATTTCTTAGAGGGCTTCCTCGTCTTAGACAGCTTCTTCTCCTTTTGGGATAGTTCTTTCTGATTCTGGTTGTATTCAGCAAAATTCAACGAATCTACCGATGTTCTGGTCTGAACTCCTGTGTTTTTCTCGGAGGCATTTGTCTGAGTTTGCAGTTTTTTAATCACCTCTTCCTTCTGATCCAAATGAGCGGACTGTATTTCTAGCTGTTTCTCTTTATTATCTACCAGACTCTTCTCTATCGTTTTCTTCTCCTTCTTACTCAGATTTGGTTCAGATAAACGTGTCGCCAAACTATCCTCCTGCGTCTCCAGGCTCTGCAATTTTGCGGCATCCTGATTCCCCTGATCGGTAGGTGGGTTTGAATTACTCACCAACTCTTGTTCTATCTCTCCAATACTTACACCAACCTTGTATCTTCGCTGTTTCACCGCTTCCTGCTCTTTCTGCAATACTTCCTTTCGATCTTTTAGGGATTGTTTCTCTGGTTCTTGCTGAATCTGCTCATCTAATTCGACCAGTTGATTTGCGATCTTCCTTTCATAGGCTTCCAAATCAGCATCCAGCTTTTTCAGCGCTGTCAATTCACCAGGAAGTTCTGTCATGATACGATCCTTATCACCCAGCAATTCTTTACGAAGTGCCAATTGTTCTTTCGGAGCCTCTTTGTCATTATCAAGAACTGCCACACGTGATTCTGATGCCTCCAACAACTCCTTTAGCACTTGATTCTCTGCCTCCAAAGCCAACTGATCCCCCGAAGTCAATTTCTTCTCATTCGCAGCTATTTTTGACTTCAGTGTTTCCTGGAGTTTTTCCTCTCGTTTAACCAGTTTCTGGATCGATTTTTCATCTTTCTTTCCTTCCAGGGCTTTCACGTTCTTCTGATAACTATGGTCAACTTCTGCTAACAACTTCGCTGGATCAATTTTGCTTTTCTCTGCACTTAGCACAAGTTGTCTTGACTCACTTTCACGATTCTCACTCAGATTGAGCATCAAATCGATTTGATCCGACTCAGCTTGTTTTTCAGTATTCTTTGGATCGGCTTCCAATTCTTTTTTTAGATCAGCCTTCCTTTTTGTCAAGGCTCGCTGCAAATCATCTTCTAACTTCAATAAGCGCTCGGCTTTTTGATCATCCGACAATTCCTTATTCTCGTATGTCGCTTTTGCCTCCTTTTCGTAATCTGGCGCGTATGAAGCGAGAATAGTCCTGGACTCTTCATCGAACGATGGCATTTTCATCTGATCACCGGCTTTCAGATGCTGATCACCTTGATTCCCGGATGGGTCCTGACCTTTATTCTCTGCTACATTATTGGTCCCTTCCGAATTAACCGGAACGATTCCCTTGTTCTCGCCCGGATCATTTTGGTTCCCAGTGGGGTCCTGACCTTTGTTCTCTGCAACATTATTAACCCCTTCCGAATTGACTGGATCCGTTCCCTTGTTCTCGCCAGGATCATTCTGATTTCCGGATGGGTCCTGACCTTTGTTCTCCGTTACATTATTGGTCCCCTCCGAATTAACCGGATCAGTTCCCTTGTTCTCTCCTGGATCATTCTGATTTCCCGATGGGTCTTGACCTTTGTTCTCCGTTACATTATTGGTCCCCTCCGAATTAACCGGATCAGTTCCCTTGTTCTCTCCTGGATCATTTTGATTGTATTTATTGACATCAACTACTTCCTGAGAATCAACCGGTTCGGTAATACTAAAGGAAGCCATGCCCATCGTTCTTTTCTCAATCCTTCGCTCGGTATCAGACAATAACTTATTTACCAAATCCAACTCATGCTTGTACTTCGGATTCAGAGAATCATTCTGCAGCTTTTCTTCCAGTTTATTTTTTTCAATGGACAGGAGACGAATGAATTCCTGATCTTCCGTCTGAGCCTTATCCATTCGCTCGTTGTTCGTTAAGTTATCGTCATTCTCTATGGAAAGCATGACGGCGATATGGTGCGGTTTGATCCGGTTTGTCAATTGAGATTCCGTCAGCATCTTAGGTGGATTGCTCTCCGGAAATTTGCTCATCAACTCTTGCTCTCGAGCTGAAATATTATTCGTCAAAATCGACTTGATTTGCTCAAGCTCTTCCAGTTTCTTTTTAAGCCCTTCATCACCGGGATTATTTTCCAACTCGCTCTGAACTCGAGCTATTTCTTTTGCCGTCAGGAACTTCGCTTCCTTATCCTGCTTCTGAAGAGCCTTGATTTTTTTCTCTTCATCCAGCTCCTGATCATTACTTAAGTTTTCGACGTTCTTAGCATAATCCGGGCTCAATTCGCTCAAGGCACTTTGCTGATCACTTTCAATTTCCTTCAAAGACAAAGGCTCTTCATTGTATGTTGGTCCCCCCACATTACTAGACACTTCCCCCTCATTTCCTTCATCCAATGGTTTCAATGAAGCCATGTCAACTCCAAGGTCTTTGTTTTGTTTCTCTACATAGGCCTTCAGTGTTCTGATATTCGGAGATTCAGTCGCAGCAAAGTCTTTCGATGCCTGGTCCTTATTCAGACCGCTTTCAGGCACTTTGCTATTCTTAACATCCTGTAGTTTGGCCAGTTTGTTTTGCTTCTGAGCTTCCCGCTCCATGATGCTCTCAATGTTCTTTTGAATAGTAGCCAGTTCACTCTCCACCATACTCAACTCTTCCCGCTTCGAATCAAGTTTTTTCTGAATATCTGGCTTCGCCTTTGTTTTTGCCTCTTCCAGGGCAATTTCAAGATCCAGTATCTCCTCTTTCAATTGAAGTTTGGTATCCAAGAATTCTTTTTGCTCCGATTTGCCTTTCTTCAACTCCTGACGAATATCCACAATTTCGTCTATCAGGGCCTCTTTGAGCAGGTCTGCATCCTGTTTTTGAGAACGTTGTATCAACTCCTTGTTTTGGCCCAACAAATCAGCCATTTTATTCAAATCCTCTGTCTTGTAGGCCTGTGCAACTTCTTCACTCAACTTCCGAATTTGCTCACTTTCCTGTTCCAGTTTTTTAGACACTTTTCCAAGAGAATCACTCAAGGGGAGTAACTTCCTCGTTTCTTCTTCCAGCTCATTCAGTTTATTCACTACCTGACCTGCTTCCCGATACAAATCCTTTTGTTCTCCCCCTTCTTTGCTATCCGCAGAAGCTACCAGTCCTTTCAAATGGGATTGAAGACGTTCAATTTCCTTCGTGTTGTAAGCTGCCAAATCAATCGCTCTACGCTGCAACAGTTTGGCATCATCCACTCTTTTTTGCTGTTTGTCCGCCAGTTCCTGGATCCGCTGCTGCACTTCTGCATCGCTCAATTTCTCCATCCCCAGAGACGCGTATAGTTCTTTGTTTTCCTTCTTACTATTCAGTTTATCCAGATCGTATTGATCTGCATTCGGATTCAACTCAGAGCGCATTTTCGCTATTTCTCTCAATGTTGCTACCGGGTCCTCGACCGGTTCGTCAAACAAATTCACAATTCGGACCTGCTCGCCCTGTTCTCCCTGCTCGTGAATCAATTTTTGTTTCAGGGGCTTGAATTCCCTCAAAAAGGGAACGGAAACAATGGTCTTCTGGATCGGATCTCCCCCACCTACACTGATTTGATATTCATACTTCCCTCCCTTTGGAAAGGTCATGATCACATATCCTTTCTTATTCGAATTAAAAGTCCCTATTTTCGCGTTGCTACTGTAGTCAAATACTTCTACCGTTACCTGCTTGTTCGCCGGATTGATCACTGACTCAAACTTGGCTTTAATTACTGCTAATTGATCAGGAACCCGTTCCACCATCACTTTATACACATGCATCTTCCCATCCTGACTTTGACGGGCTGAGGCGAAATAAGCATACTTTTCCAGGGAATCTACGATGTAGAATAAGTCATTATCCGGTGACGAAATAGCAAAATCCAGATTCTCTGCCGGACCGAATGAATTACTTTCCTTATTAAATGCGGAACGGAAGATGTCATAACCTCCCATGCTGTTGTGTCCCTTGGAACAAAAATACAGGTACTTCCCTCCCGGGTGAAAATAGGGATAGTCTTCATCATAGGGAGTATTCACTCCACCGTTCACCGTCTGTGGCAGGGACCATGTTCCATCCGGCAATTTCCTTCGGATGTATATGTCTTTGCCTCCCTTCCCTTTTTCTCCGTAACTGGAATAAAAAATCATATTGGGGTTTGCGGGAAAGTGGATCAAGGGAACATGGTTCTTTTTCTTATCCGTTTTTGACTGAAACTGCGCGTTTACAATCACATCTCCACCAATGTCCTTGAGGTCATAAATCCGGAAAAAACTACCTGTTTCGATTTCTTTCTTTTCTAGAACGACCATGTTGTTCATCGCGGACAAAAGACGCTTCCCATTTTGAGACATTTCTATTTGGCGATCAACATCCAGGTCAGCATTCGGCTTTCCTCCAACCTTTTGCATGTAAAGCTGATAGTACTTAATCGCTTCGGCGAATTCATAATTCAAATGATAGGCCCGACCCAAATAATAAAATGCTTCCGGATCAAAGCCTTCCTGTTTGGATGCATAAGTTAAATGCTTAATGGCCGTTTCCTTATTTCTTGAATTATAGATCAAACAGACCCCATAGCGGTAATTATAGAAAGGGTCTCTTGCATTGAAAGCAAGTAACTGTGAATATAATTTGGAGGCCTCCACAAAGGATTCCTGCTTGTACGCTTTTTCTGCCTTGGACTTTAGAGATGACTCCGTATCCTGTGCAAAAAGCGCAGAGTTCATCAAAAGGAGACAAATAAAAACAAAGGGTACTAAAACAATTTGCTTGAATTGATTTGGCATGGGTTTTAAATACTCTTTCCAGGTTCTCCCCAATGTATACGCTTATCTCTTAAAAAGGTTCATTTTATTTTCTTCTCCTTTCCACAGACGCAGTATATTCTTCTTGTGGGTCACGATCACGGTCGCCGCTATCAGGATCGAAAACAGGTTTAAATATAGGGATGTTGAGCCAAAAATGAAAATCACCGCTATGGGGAATAGACAGGCTGCACACATCGCCCCCAGGGAAACGTAATGCGAAATAATAAATACGAAGAGAAAGAGTGCCGCACACATTCCCGCTGCAGGAGGATGAATGGCTATGATAATGCCCAAAGAGGTGGCAACCCCCTTTCCCCCTCTAAATTGTGCAAATAAGGGAAATACATGTCCCAGAAAAACAGACGCTCCAGCCACCAACTGCAAAATAATTAATTCCTCTGCATTGAAACGAGCAGCCTGGGTAAGGGGTAAAAAAACCGCTGCCGCTCCCTTCAGAATATCGATAAGCAATACGATGATTCCTGCCTTTTTCCCTAGTATCCGAAATGTGTTGGTCGCCCCGGCATTCTTGCTCCCGTGCTCCCGAACGTCCGTTTGATAGAAGCTCTTTCCTACCCAAACGGCTGAAGGGATGGACCCCAGCAAATAAGCTACTATCGCAAATATTCCTGTAAACAGTATCATTTCACTCCAAACAATCTTGAGAATTTACTCAGGTAAAGTCGGTTCGACGTGAGCTCGTAGCTAAAGTTCTTGGACTTCTTCTTATCACCTTTCAGTTCATTAATGGCTGTCTCTAGCTCAGCATCACTTGTGTACACTTTCATCTCACCATCCTTCTTGCTCATGCTGTAATCAAAGTAATATTCGTCTCCTCCAGGATTGGTCAGTAACAAACCGAAATGATCTCCTCCATTTCCTGAATAAATCTGTTGGAAGAATGCCTTCACCGGAAGGTACTTAGCAACCGGCTTATCGTAAATACTAACGAGTGCTGCAGACTCTACATCCGAATAGATTCCCCGCTCTTCAAACTTCGGATTCTCAAAAGAACTCAGACGCAAGCCTGTAATTACGAAAGCTGCTTTCGCCGTTTTCGGAATTTTCTTAATCGCTCCGTTCACGGTATAATCGGACTTGATCTTATCCGCTGTTTCCCGATCCGTCCATTCCACCAATGCCTTCTCGTAAGTTGTTGAAGCAAAATCCATTGGTTTCATCTCTTCCGTTTTCAGAATTTTCTCTGCTATTTTCTCAGTCGTTTTTTCTTCCAGCGGCACGTTGTACTTCGCTGTCACATTCATACTGGTTCGTCCGTTGCCCTGGTCATAATTAATGACTCCTACAGCATCCACGGTCACTGGTCCGAAGTCCATTCCCAAATCAATGACTCCATCTCCATTCAACGAGCAACTTTCGACATGCAGGGCCAGGTAATTTCCTTTTTCATTTCGGTTGATCAACTTCTCTTTGGATCCAATCTGGAATTCTTTGGCTCGCATATCGTATTGCAGCACTCCGTTTGAGGTGAACACCACCTGATCCTTTTTGTTCCCCAACTCAGACAGGAAGGTCGGATACATTCGGATGTCTTCGGGAGATTTTGCATTGCTCCACACAATTCCGGCCGATAAGGATAAACTATCCAGGCTTTTCATGTCATTTGACACCGGAATTTGAATATTCTTAGGGTCGATTTCGGCCTGAAAGGCCATCCAACTTCGCGTAAATTTCTCACAATTGTGGTTGATTCTGGTCGCCCCACTGAAACTTATGAATGGGACATTTGAATTGATCCGTACATCTCCGTAATAATCAAACTGTTTGCTCAATTTGAAATTATCATTCGGGCCAATTTTTCCTTCTGCCACCGTCTGGAAGGTCGAGTCTACCCCAATCTCCTTCATTTGAATCATGGTCATCGTACTATCCGCATCATAGTAGGGATAATCTCCAACAGACTCATATTTTCTTCGCGCCTTGATCTTGGTCGTTGCATTCACAAACTTATGGTACTTCGTAATGCTATTTGCTATAATCACCGAGTTCTCCAACGGGTCAATTCTAGCTTTCTTACGAATGATAATTTTTCCTGAATCCGGATAAATTCGTGCATCGGCAATATCCATGTAGTCTATCTTGGAACAGTACAATGTCTTTTTCCTCATACTATATTTTGCCTCTCGCGACTTGAACCTCAATGAATCCTGATCCGGGTGCGTTGAGAAGAAGTTCGCTCCAACGAGGTCCAGGTCTGTTTTCAGGTTCAGGTCCTGATCTGCCTTACTCGAAAGTTCGATCACCTCTTCGTCCATGAACCAGGTAAAGAAGTCCATTTTACAGTAATACTGGTTGATTGGGAACTCTACTTTGGATTCTCCGGCATTGGAACGGAACTCTCCTTTTCGATCTTTAAAAGAAATGTGCGCATTCAAGTTTTCCGTTTTGAGAGCCAAAGGATCTTCATCATCCACCTTGAACCTGTTCTTTAAGTTAAAATTCGCCGTGTCCGAATCTATTTCCCAGCGGGTAAACGACATCTTCTTGGCTCCTAAATTTGCTTCTACAAAGGTTGCCACTCCTGTCCCAGTTGCCCCTTCCGGCTTGATAAAAACGGTCCCTTTGATCCGGGCCTCTCCATCAAACATCTTTAATTCTTCACGCGGTGTTGAGGCCGCTTTGAGCACCTTCCCCTTTGGCACATAGGTCACGTAAGCCTCCGGAGATTTGATATCAGGGAAAGAAGGATCTTCCTCGATTGCCTTATTTTCAAACTGGGCATACCCAACCGTTGAGTCTGGCAAAAAGGTATAGGCTTTGGAAATTGCCGTTGCATGCACAAAATTGATCGTTCCCGCTCCCTGTAATCCATTCCCGGACAATACGATCTTATCATCATATTTCGCCGTGGTCGAATAAAAATCATAGCCTCCTTTTTGCGCTTTTGTTACGAATCCAAAGGAATAGTCTGGCATGATCTTCAAAGGCTCCCGAAACTTTGGAAAAATACCGGCTGATGTCAATTCCCCTTCCCAACGCTGGCTCAACTCCTTGAAATTGTCCAGGCTATCCATCTCAAAAGGGTCCATCGTATAGTAGAAACGGGTACTATCATACACCCCTCCATAGATTGCTTTACTGTTATAATATACTTTGGCAGGCTTGGAAACGACCAGCTTTGGGAAATCAGAGATTTTCAGATTATTTCCGGATCGGTTCTCCGGATCATCCACCAACAATTCTCCTGTAATTCCCTGAATCTGGTTGACCATCGTGATCAGTTGTTGTCCGTCCTCCTTTCTCATAGGTCGAACGCGGAAGACCGATTTATCCGTTTTAAACAGATTGACCTTATTCGTTTTGTAGATGTAATTTGCTTCCAGCGTATTGACTTCCAATTTCCCGGAGGCGACCCATCCTGAAAAATCGAAATTCCGATTCTCTTTCAAAACAATCTTACTCTCTTCTGGAAATACTGCCGTGTTTTGAAAATCCGAAATGCTGATCATGTCTACAGCCACCAATCTGATTTCCATCGTTCCCAGATTAAAGACTCCAAAATTCGGCATGGATTGTCGCTGCTTGTTTTTGCGATCGTACTCTGCCACGATTTTTTGTAAATAGGGCTCCTTATCGATTTGTTCCTGACTGTAGCCTTTCAATTTCTTGGGACGCATGTCTGATAGGAACATCAGGTTATCGTAATCCATTTTTTTGGACTTGGACATGGCAAAATTGATCAGTTTTTGATTGACCCGAACAATTTTCGACTCTGTATCATAGCTAATAAATCCTAAGGAAGCTAATCGAAGGAGTGTTGGTTTGGCCTGTTCAATGGTTTGTCTCATTGCTGTAGCAATCTTTCCTTCGTCCATTACGTACTCATCGTATTTATAGCAATAATCTGCAATTGCTGCCAATGGATGCACCTTATCCAGGCCTTGCAACTGGTCGTACAGCCTTCCGTCAAAATAGTTTTTGGACTCCAATCGGGCGTACCGTTGTTCCTGGCTTGTTCCAAAGTTATAGGTCAGCATGACTTCCGGAGAATCGTATTCCCAACTAAGTTTCGGAATATACATATCTACCTGGTGATAGCTGTTTGAAAAAGGAGATTGAGAAATTCCCTTTCCATTCCGAACAAATTCCAACAAGTTGTTTTTTAAGTCGTAAGTAAAATCCAATCCCGGATGTGTGATGGAATCCTTTGTCCCAATGTAAATACTGATTCCGGCAACTTTTGAGGAAATCTTTTCTTTATTGACTGTCACTCGTTGCGACTTCAGAAATACAAATTCTTTTCCGTTTCGAGAGATTTTCAAGGTAGCAGGCGTTGCTGGTGCTCCCAAACCGACAAAATCTTTTCCATTTAGCGAAAAACCTCCGGCATAATCAACGTGTTCTGCGATCTGCTTGATTTCCAAACGTCTGTTGTAAGAGATGAACTGCGGATAAATTTTATCTTCTTCCCGATTGATTTTAAACGCGCGCTCACTCAATTTCCCCCGGATCGGGTTCTTAAAGTACGGGGTCGTCAACATGACGGAATCACAGTTAAGCAAGGAACTTTTCAGCGAAACTTCAAAAGGTCTCAATTCGGCAAAGGTTTCCGATGCACCAAGTCCAGCCTTTTCCCAGGTAATCTTTCCTCCCTCTCCGTACCATTTGTGGAGGATTGGATCGTAAACAGCCTTGGCTCCATATACAACTATACTATCCACGAAAGTTCTCTTCTTGTCTCCTTTCCGGGTCGTTTCTACCAAACAAACCAGATTTCCTCCTTCAAACTGCATCGTCGGACGTTCCTTTTCATAGCTAAACAAATACGTCCCACCACGATAAAGCCAGTCAAAGCTTGGAGACTTGGAAATGATTCGCTCCGAGAAAAAAGAAGCCGAAAGATCTAGAAAACGTGCCACTTTTGTTAAGTTCCGACTCCCCAACAACTTGCTAACTGTTCCTTTCCAGGCGTCAAAACTACTTTCCGGTTGTTTCGTTTTTACGAACGAATAGACTGAGTACACATAATCATAAACGACTGGGATTGGTCGCTGCCTTTTTTCGATCAACTCATTGTAAGTCGCTACCATCTCGTTGAAATAGGTATTCGAAAAATCATTTGTTTCTACCAACATCGGTTTCAACTGGCGCTTGATAAACTCCTTATGCTCTTTCTGGGCGTAGGAACTGATTAGTTTTTCAAAATCTTTAACGAAAGACTCTCTTTCTTTCAGGTTCTGTTGAGCAATCAACATTCCTCCGCACAAAAACGCGAATACAGCAAGTAATCTCAGTCTCATATCTAATTCTTTTTTAGGCGCAACATCGCCCAGTTTTCTCTGGTGGAGAGTCCATCAAACACATAGTCATACCTTGCAGCATGGCTCTGAAGTTCATCTACATCACTTTCAAAAAAACCACTCAACATTAGGAGCCCTCCATTTTCCTGACAGGAAGCATACACCGGTAGCTGATGTTTCAGAACATTCTTGTTGATATTTGCCAGGATCATCTCAAATGTTTTTCCCTTCAACAATTCCTCCTCCCCACATTGACAAGTAATTTTTTCGCATTGGTTACGCGCCACATTTTCCTGTGCATTCTCCACCGACCAGGGTTCATTATCAATGGCCAATATTTCTGTTGCTCCTAATTTTTCTGCCAAAATGGCCAGCACCCCGGTACCGGTTCCCATGTCCAAAATCACCGATGGCACCTGGTCCAGGTGAAGTAATTCTCTTGAAATCAACCAGGTTGTCTGATGATGTCCAGTTCCGAAAGAGGTCCGTGGTTGAATTTCAATCTCAAGGGTTCCGTCTCCTTTTTTCTCATGAAAAGGAGCTAAAATCCGCAATTTTCCTTCCACATCCACTTCCTGAAAATCGGACTCCCAATTCGCATTCCAGTTTTGGTAAGGAATTATTTTTTGTTCGTAGCTAATCTGACAAGCCCCTTCTTCCAACTCCAACCGTCCCCTCCCTAACCAGGTTCCTGTCAACACCTCTTTCATATCGATCAATTCCGCCGGTCCGTAGGCCTTCGTCCCCTGTTCTGTTTCCTCAAAGGCATCAAATCCCATTTCTGCCAATTGAGAAACAAGGATTTCCGTCCAGGGATCACGCGGTTCTACTTTGATATCTAATTGAATGGTGTCCAAGATCAGGCTTCGATTATTTGTTTAAAATCCTGTGTCTTCAAGGAGGCTCCTCCGATCAGTCCGCCGTCAATATCTTCGCACGAAAAGAGATCTCCGGCATTGTCAGGCTTACAGCTTCCTCCATAGAGAATACGCAAGGCATTCGCTGCCTGTTCTCCATATTTTTTCCGCACCTGATTCCGAATGTGTCCGTGCATCGCATCAGCTTGCTCTACACTAGCTGTTTTTCCGGTTCCAATCGCCCAGATCGGTTCATAGGCAATCGTCACCTGATTCAATTGTGCTTCAGTCACCTGAAACAAAGAATTGTGTAATTGTTCCGTCACAAAAGCTTCTTCATCTCCAGATTCTCTGACTTCTAAGGGCTCTCCGCAACAAAAGGTCACATGCATTCCATGGGCCAGTGCCGCATCCACTTTTTCGCGTAAGAACTCATCCGATTCCCCAAAATATTCTCTTCTTTCAGAATGTCCCACCAAAACTTCCCGGATTCCCAGATCTTTCAATTGTGAAATCGATACTTCTCCGGTATAAGCGCCGGAATCTTTCGGGTGGAAATTTTGCGCTCCTACCAATACGTCATGACTTCTTGAAAGCAGATGATCCAGGAAGATCGCAGGTACAAAGACTTTTACTTCCGTTTGCGAGGACGTTGTTCCCTTTAAACTATTATAGAGGCTTTCTCCTTCCCCTTTTGTCAAATTCATTTTCCAGTTACCTGCAACAATTCTTTTTCTCATGAATATTTTATTTCAATATGTGTTTATCCAACCATTGGTAAGTCGGCAGTGATCTGAATGGATATTTCCCTTTCACCACTCCCTTTCGAACAACCATCAGGGAAGGATTCGAACGGGCAATGGCCTTTAACTCTGTCTCGTCATTGATAAATACCGGAAGCTGAAAATCATTTTTGGCTCTCCAGGCATTTACTTCATCTCTGGAAGAACTACAAATCATAAACATTGGTATTCCGTGTGCTTTTGCCTCCTTGTAAATCGCTTTATACGCTTCAATTTTGTCAAAATTAGCTTGCTTCAAATCTTTCGAGAAAACAGCAAAAATGGTTTCCGCCTGTAGGAAATACTCTCTCAGGCTAATTTCACTCAATTCGGGGTTCAGCATAGATACTTTTCCTCGAATTTCATAGCTCGCCGTATCATAGTCTGCCTCGTTGAACTCCGATTCCGGAATTTGATAGCTTGTCTGACTGGACTTATCCCACACTTCGATCCCTGGCACCTCAGCGATTTTCATTTGCTCGCTAACTACGGATAGTTCTCTTTCTGCCTCCCCGACATCCGCAATTGGAATCATTGGATTGAACTGTGTCGTGATGGATGGGAGTCTCGTTGGAATAATCTCTTTCGTCCACATGGTATCATAGGCCCAAACTTCTGTTTGCTCCCAGATTTTTGAATCCATATACTCTGGACTATTGGCATCAAATTCCTTTTTCTCTCCTGTCTTAAGGTTTTTGTACACCAATAAATTCATGTACTTTCCTTCGATACCATCGTTCATTTTCTCTTTCAAATTCGAACCAACGGCATAGGGACGATAATCTTTGATCGGCTCAAACAACAGCACATAACTAGTGAGTCCAAAACACATCGCCGAGACGAGCAAGCTTGCTCCGAGATAATTCCCCAGGAAGCGCCCTCCTGCACGCAAAATCCACAAAGAGACTAACAGTGCGACCAAGCCAAACAAGATGGGGAAGTACCATCCGAAAATATATGAAAAGAAACTGATAATCACCGCTGAAACAGCCAACATATAGATATTCTCTTCCCTTGTATTTGGCTGAATTTTAAATCGAGCCACAAAGATCCAAATGACCAAATACACCAGTACAATATCTTTCCACAAGGATTCTTTTGGTGTCAGTGAACGTCCTACAGATCCTTTCATCGCATCCCCGAAACAGCCACAATCCGAAACACACTGTGGTTGCTTCATTTCGTCCACGACCAATTCGGTACTTGTTTTAGAAACGATCGTTATGTCCGGATTCTCTTTTGCCTCCTTGATCTTTATTTCTGCCAGTGGATCATTCATCGCGTATGTATCCCGATCTCGGAACTTCTTGTCCGCATCACAATTGGCGGTATGCCATGTCAGGAAGGTAAAAAACACCATCATCAGGATCATCAACCAGGAGACCAAACGAATCTTTCCTCCCAGGAGAACAAGCACCCCAAGTACAATCTCTGCCACACAGATCAGCACGGACAGAACCAATGCCCATTCAATGAAAAACTCTAGTGAAAAACCAGGAGCACCAAACCATTCCTTAATTCGAAAGGCCAGTGCACCATCCTCAAAATATTCTTCCAACTTGTAACTAAATCCCAGCGGGTCATTCGCTTTAATCAAACCAGAAACAATGAACAGTCCTCCCACCAGGTATCGTGAGATCAAAGACATAAAAAGTCTCCCCTTGAAAATGATCAGGCCTATGATACTCACCAGCATCAATGCGCCTCCGATCCCCACATAAAACCACTTTGAATTCTCAAAAGCATCATGAAACCCCATGGTCACCAGGGTCAAACCTGCCAGGTTCACCAATATAAATAGGGCGTTAAACACCAATGATTGTCCTTGTATTGTTACTTTCTTACTCATCCCCTCCGATTATTTATTCGACAAGTTTGTTCCTGTTTTGTTACTTTTTGAATCAATTCTTTTCATGTGCTTCCCCCAAATGAATCAACGAAAAGACTGCATAGTTCAGCATATCATAATAGTTCGCATCGATTCCTTCGCTGATTAGGGTCTTTCCCTGATGGTCCTCAATCTGCTTCACCCGAAGCAGTTTCATCAGAATCAAATCGGTCAGTGAACTGACGCGCATGTCTCGCCAGGCCTCTCCGTAATCATGATTTTTTTTCTCCATCAATTCTCGCGCTCTCTCAGAGTAAGAGTCATAAAGTTTGACTGCTTCCTCTTCCGTCAGTTCCAGAGCCAATTCCTTGCTTTCCTTTTCCTGAATCAGGGCCATGATGCAGTAATTGACGATCGCTACAAATTCATCTGCAATTTCTTCCCCCACTTTATTCTCACCTGTTTCCTGAATAGTCCTGATTCTCTGTGCCTTAATAAAAATCTGATCTGTCAGGGAACTCAGGCGCAAAATCCGCCAGGCAGTTCCGTAATCATGTGTCTTTTTTTGAAAAATTTCACGGCATTTCCGGATGACTTCCGAATATTGTTCCGATGTTTGTGTCATTGGCTCCAAAGCATGTCTAAAATAAGCGTTGAAGATACAAATTATTCTCCGAACCAATTGTTAAGATTTGGTGAAAAATTGCTGGACCTTAGTGTCCCAAAAATCATGGGAATCATCAACTGTACTCCCGATTCTTTTTATCAGGAAAGTCGCTTTTCAAAGTACGATGAAATACATCGGGAAGTCGAGCGCAAAATCAATGATGGAGCAGATATAATCGATTTGGGAGCCGTATCCACCAGACCGGGTGCCGCGGAGGTTTCTGAACAAGAAGAACTCGACCGAATTTTGCCTCTTGTAGAACAAATTCACCTACATTTCCCAGAAGTGATTCTGAGTATCGACAGCTTCCGGGCCCGAATCGCTGAAGCATGTTTAAACGCAGGCGCGGATATGATCAATGACATCAGCGCTTCCCAATTCGACTCCGAACTGATTGAAGTTGTTTCGAGGCATCAATGTCCTTATGTCCTAATGCACTCACGCGGAACCCCACAAAACATGCAGGAGCTTTGTGAGTATGATAATCTCTACGTGGATTTGTGCCTCTTTTTTTCCGAAAAAAAACATTTATTGAGAAAACATGGAATTCAGGACATCATTCTGGACCCGGGATTCGGTTTTGCCAAAACACTGGAGCAGAATTACGAATTATTGAAAATGCTTGACCGTTTTCACTTCCTTGAACTACCAATTATGGTTGGACTTTCCAGGAAATCAATGATCTATAAGCTACTGGAATCCAGCCCAGAAGAAGCTCTGAATGGAACTACTGTCCTTCATACCATTGCCCTTCAACAAGGTGCTCAAATTCTTCGGGTTCATGATGTTCGCGAAGCACGAGAAACAATTCGCCTGATGCATCAGCTTCAATAACCTGCCTTCTCTTTGGGATAGGCATTAAAAGTCCCACTGCCGTACGCCAGCAAATCCCCTTTTCCATTCCGGATTTTCACCTCTGAAAAAATCAATCTTTTCCCCTGATGAACAACTTCTGCCCAGGCCTCCACCAAATCACCCAACAGAACGGGACGCACATATTTCAACTGCAAATCTACGGTCGCTACTATTTCCTCGTTTTCTACAACCAATGATAGTGCTGCGACTCCCAAAGCCCCATCTGCCAGGGCCGCCAGCATCCCTCCGTGGGCAGCTCTATGAGTTGCCAAATGTTCTTCCTTTACCTCAAAGTAATAACGTACCTTACCCGGTTCAAGGATCTCAAAATCCATGGACAAAGTCCGCCCGAAACTATTTCCCTCCACATAGGTTTTGATCAGTGGATTATTATTCAGGGAATGCATCTCTTTAATCTTTTTTACGTGTTAGCATGAGTCCGTCACGGATTGGAAGCAGAATCGTTTCTACCCGTTCATCCGACATGATTCGGTCGTTTAACTCCATGATTACCCGCGTATCCGGATCATCTTTCTGAGTTGGATCAAGCACTTTTCCAGACCATAACACATTATCTGTCAGCAAATAAGCTCCAGGATTCATTCGTTCGATCACCAGTTCATAATAATCGAGGTACTGAGACTTATCAGCATCGATAAATACCAAATCAAAGTTTCCATCAATGGTCGGAATTAACTCCAGGGCGTCTCCAATCATGAATTGAACCTGATCCTCTACCCCTGCTTTATTCAAGTACTTTCGGATAATGTCTTCCAGTTCTTCGTTGACATCTATGGTGATCAACTCGCCAGATTCCTCCAAGCCTTCCAACAGACACAACGCCGAATAACCAGTATACGTACCTATCTCGAGAATGCGTTTGGGCCGTACCATTTTGGAAATCATGCTTAGCAATCTTCCCTGAAAATGCCCGCTGAGCATCCGAGGTTGCAGTACCTTTAGGTGTGTTTCCCGGTTCAGTTCATACAATAACTTTGACTCAGGGCTGGTATGCGCACAGATATAATTGTCCAGTTCCTCGCTAATAAACTCCATGGAGCTTAAACGTTCATTGATTTGAGAACCCCAAATTTTTCGATGATCAACTCGGCCAACTCCAGACCAATTCGTGCCTGAGCCTCTCCGGTTGCAGCTCCAATATGTGGTGTAGAACTAATTTTCGGATGATTCAATAAATCTTTATTTGGATTGGGTTCATTTTCGAATACATCCATGGCTGCTGCTGCCACCTGACCGCTATCCAGGGCACGCATTAAAGCTTGCTCATCAATCACTCCCCCTCTGGCAGCATTAACGATAAAAACCCCTTTCTTCAGACGATTCAACTCAGCCTCACCCAGCACTGCTTTTCCGTCTGCTTGTTTTGGAATATGAATGGAGATATAATCAACTTCTGAAAGTATCTTCATGATATCCGTGTGAACTTCTACCCCCACATTGACTTGCTGTCCATTTCCTATGATTACAGGAATCTCTGTATGTCTTGAAGCGCGATCAACAGCAAGCACTTCCATTCCAACTCCCAAAGCATAGGAAGCTAGTGATTGTCCGATTCTTCCGAAGCCTACAATTCCCAACTTCTTTCCTCTCAACTCAACTCCCTTGGAATATTTCTTCTTGAGCGTCTTGAAATCACCCTGTGCCATCTCCCGATTCGAGTCGTATACAAAACGGGAAATTGAAAACAACTGCCCCATGACCAACTCTGCTACCGATTGCGAACTGGCAGCTGGTGTGTTAATTACTGTACGCCCTTGTTCTCGGGCATACTCCACATCAATATTATCCATTCCGACCCCTCCGCGACCAATCAATTTCAACCCGGGACAGGCATCAATCAAGTCTTTGCGAACAGTAGTAGCGCTGCGCACTAACAGCACTTCAATTCCTTGTTCATTGATTGTTTTCGCCAGATTCTCCTGTGCAACGTGATCAGTTAAAACAATGTAACCAGCTTCTTCCAGCGCTTTTTGTCCGGCGGCTGAAACACCGTCATTTGCTAATACTTTCATCATTTATGCTTTTACTCTTGCAAATTCCTTCATTACTTCCACTAATACCCGCACACTGTCAATTTCCAAAGCATTGTATAGGGAAGCGCGGTACCCACCGACAGATCGGTGCCCTGGTAAGCCAACGATATCCGCAGACTTCCAGTTTTTATCGAATTCCTCTTTCAAACTTTCATCGGTCAATTTGAAGGTCACATTCATTTTTGAACGATCTTCTTTGGCGACGGTTCCTTCGAACAAAGGGTTTGAGTCTATTTCTTGGTACAACAACGCTGCTTTCGCATCATTTTGTTTTTGCTTTTCCTTCACTCCACCATGCGCCTGCAAATCTTTCAAATTCAGCATCGCTGTATATACTGAAAATACTGGCGGTGTGTTTAGCATAGAACCTTTATCAGCCTGTTTCTTCAAATCCATGTATGTGGGCATGAACTGAGAAGTTGATTTCCCCAACACCTCATCTTTTACGATGTAAAGTGTTGCCCCTGCTGGCCCTAAATTCTTCTGAGCTCCAGCATAGATCAGATCAAAATCAGCTACATTGATCTCTTTCGAAAAAATATCGGAAGACATATCACACACCAGGTGCTTAGCTTTTGGAAAATCATGAAACTGGGTTCCAGCTATCGTATTGTTCGATGTAAAATGCAGATAATCCACATCATCCGGACAAACAATTCCTTTTGGGATATAGCTAAAATTACGATCTTGCGACGAGGCAATCTCTAACACCTCAATACCTACTTTTCCCGCTTCCCGAATTGCTCCGGAAGACCAGGTTCCTGTGTTGATGTAGGCAGCTCTTTTATGTTCACGCATCATGTTCAATGCGGTAATTGTAAAACCAAGTGTTGCCCCTCCCTGCAAAAACAAAACAGAGTAACCATCTGGCACTCCCAACACCTTCTTCGTCAGGTCAATTGCTTCATCCATGACCGCTACAAAATCCTTGTGTCTGTGGGAAACTTCCAAAATGGAAAGTCCATTAAAATCCAAAACGGCTTCTGAAGCCTGCTTAAAAACGGCCTGAGGCAAAATACATGGTCCGGCCCCGAAATTGTGTTTCATGATCTTTATTCTTTGTTATGTATCTGATATCCTAAAAAAAAAGCCACTTAACAAAGTGGCCATTATTTCTAATCTTCTTTTTTCTCAGCAGCTTTTTTAGTGGTTGTTTTTTTTGCTGTCTCCGCTTTTGCTTTAGTCGTTGTCGTTTTCTTAGCGGTCGTTGTTTTTTTAGCGGCGGTCGTTGTTTTTTTTGCTGCCGGCTTTTTTGCTGCCGGTTCCTTTTCTTTTTTCACCGCTGCTGCCTTTTTAGGTTTGGGCTTCGCATCTGCTTTCAGTGTACTTTTCTTTTTTCTCAGACGACTTACACCGTAGGTCCCTAAAATTCGTTTCCCTTTTGCAGTTTTTCTATCACCCTTTCCCATATACTTATTTTTTTGTTTCTACTTTACGAAACAAAGATATAATTCTATTTTGTGATAACAATGATTTTTAGGATTTTATCCAAAGCGTTCACGAATCCGCTCTTCTATCTTTTCCCCATTTGTCAGGATGCTTTTGCACCATGCTATTTTCAGGCGGACCTGTTCTTCCTCACTGAGTTTCCAATGCAGGTCTGACTCTTCCAGTTTGGTTCGAAGGTAACTCATTGAAATAGCTACCGAAACTGACAAATTAAAGCTCTCCGTGAAACCGTACATCGGAATTCTAAGCAACTCATCCGCACAATCAATGGCTTCCTGGCTAACCCCTGTCCATTCGGTTCCAAAAACAAGTGCAATCGGTTTTTTTAAATCAATCTCACGAATACTTTTACTCGCATGAGGTGAGGTCACACAAAGTTGGTATCCTTTTTTCTTCAGATGTTCGAAACAGGCTTTTGTAGGAGACTCTCCCTCACCATACTGGTACATATCTACCCAGTTTCCTGCGCCCCGGGCAATTTCCCGTTGTGGCGTGTATTCATGATCCTTTTCAATGATATGGACATCCTGAATCCCAAGACATTCACAACTTCTAAGGATCGCACTGGCGTTGTGATCCTGATGAGCATTTTCGACCACTACTGTTAGGTGGCGAGTTCGATCGGCAGCAATTCGCTCATAGAGCTCCTTTTTGTTTTCCGATACAATGTCATAAAACGCCTCAAGTACTTTTTGATCCATTGCAAGTTTCATTCAAAAAAGAAAGGTAGTCTCCCGACTACCTTTCTTAATGCTCTAAGTGGTTTCTTAGTTTACAGAAGCTGCCAACTCTGCACCAGCTTTAAACTTAACTACTTTTTTAGCAGCAATCTTAATTTCTTTACCAGTCTGAGGGTTTCTTCCTGTTCTAGCATCTCTTTTAGTTACTGAGAAAGAACCGAATCCAACAAGTGAAATACGATCTCCTTTTTTCAATGCACTAGAAGTTGCGTTTACAAATCCGTCCAATGCTCTTTTAGCATCAGCTTTAGTCAACCCAGACTCAGATGCGATAGCATCAATCAATTCTGCTTTGTTCATAGTTATGGTTTTAATTAAATTTATTTACTGAACAAATATAGTCTAAAATCCACGCCAAATGCGACTTTCAAGAAAAAAAACGGTCCTTTGTTAATAAATGTGCCTAAATGTTAATAAGAAAACAAGCTGAATTGACAGCTAATTGTGTTATAACCAGATGGTTAACTCTTATTTTTTAAACAATTCCGATTTTTCACAAATTTCTAAAAAAATGAGTAAAAAGCCCAAAAACAGTGCGAAGCAGAAGGTTTCAACTTCTCCCAAACAGTCGTATTTTAGATCAATTTCCAGACTTTGTTTCCATAACCTGCATAAAAAGACTGTGTGGTCAATCTCTTTTTCCCCTCGGGCTGCAGTTCGCTTACCTTTAAATAGCAATCTCCACAAGGAAAGTATATACCCTCTTTCTGAATCAATACATTTTTAGGATCTGTCACCGGCATTTCGGTTTGTTCTGTCCGAAACAGTTTCACGGTCTTCATTCCCCCTCCTTCTTCCTGGATTGTTGTCCAGGCAGTTGGATAAGGAGACAAGCCCCGACAATGGTTATGTACTTCCTTTGCGTCTTTTGTCCAGTCAACCTCACACATTGGTTTGAAAATCTTCGGAGCCGAATTCATCTTTTTTCCTTCTAGCAGTTTCCCTTGTTCAATTCCAACCGCCTCTCCGCTTTCGATCTTCTTCAATGTGGCATTGACCAGGCTCTTCCCTAACAACATCAGTCGGTCATGCAACTCTCCTGCCGTTTCATTCGGTCCGATCTCCAGGCTCTCTTGTTCAATGACCTTTCCAGTATCTATTTCTTTCTCTATAAAGAAAGTCGTTACTCCCGTCTTTGTCTCTCCGTTGATCAGCGCCCAATTGATTGGCGCTGCCCCTCGATAATCAGGCAATAAGGACGCATGCAAATTGATTGTTCCCTTGGGAGGCATTTGCCAAACTACTTCTGGCAGCATTCTAAAAGCCACAACAACAAACAAATCTGCCCCGAGGCTTTTCAATTCTTCTATAAAGGAGCTTTCCTTTAAATTCGTCGGCTGTAAAATCTTAAGGCCCTGCTCCTGCGCATACACTTTCACTTCACTTTGATTTACTTTCAACCCTCTCCCGGAAGCACGATCAGGTGCCGTAATAACCCCTGCAATCTCCCATTTTTCCTCATGCAAATGCTCCAGTATCCCCCGAGCGAATCCCGGAGTTCCCATAAATACGATCTTCATATCAGATTTTTCTTTTTTTCCAGTTAAAGAATTTCAGGTAAATCAATGCCAGTATTCCCATCACTCCAAAATAAATATACTCAACGGACCATACCCAGTAAATTTCCTGTTTTGCCACCTTTATTAATAAATAGGCTCCTAATAAATAGGCGCTCACACAACAAAGTTCTATCAGAAAGGTAATATTCGTATTCCCCGAACCATTGATCATATGCATCCGAACCGATACAAAAGCATATAAAAATATGGAGCCCGCCACATACCTTAATATATTGGCACTGTCTTTCATATAAGCTTCATTCGGATTTACCCAACGAATTAACTCTTCCGGATAGAGAATGGCCCCGTGGAAAAATACAGCCAAACAACCAACGGTCAACCAGGTCAATCTTCTTTTTAATAAAGGTATTTCATCTGCCCGCCCCGCTCCAATGTATTGTGATATATATGTTTTCGTTGTTCCCGCGAAGCCTCCAATTGGGATAAAAGCCAGAAAATACACTGCTCTGATGTTTTGGGAGACTGTCAATTCATGCGTTCCCATTTGTTCGATCCAGGTAAAAAAAACGGTCCAGGTTGCCAAAGCAGTAAATCCCTGAAAGAATAAAGGTGCCCCTACTTTCAGAAACTCCTTCAGACTTTGGACACTCCATGAAAAATTGGCAAATAAGGCATACTTTTTTCCGGTTTTCGAAAATGCTGCCATGGACAACAAAAAGATCATTCCGATCATGTCTGCCAAACAGGAAGCTAAGGCTGCTCCTTTCACCCCCATCGCCTGAACTTCTCCAAAGCCAAAAATCAACAGGTAATCCAGTAATACATTCGAGACCGCTGTTAAACCAGCACAAATCAAGATCACCCAGGTTTTTCCAATAGCATAAAAGAAGGCCTGTACCCCCAAACTAATGGCCGCAAAAAACAAGGCGTATGAACGAACACTCAAAAAGTCGATTTGAGCCTCCGCGATTTCCATATTATTGGAATATGTGGGTAACAAATCTGGCACTACAAAATACAATACGGAAAATACCATGCCCGCTATGCCCAGCAGAGTCAGCGTCCCCGTTCCAAAAATCCTTCCGAGCTCACCCAGTCGATTCTCTCCAACCCTTCTGGCCATCAAAATCTGGATCCCGTCTCCCATTCCCATGAGGGCCAGGAAAAAGGTCAGATATAATAATCCCGCATTTCCACTTGCATCGTAGGCGACAATGCTATATCTGCTCAAAAAAGAAGCATCCGTCACAAACACAAATGTTTGAATAAAGCCTGAGATCATCAGCGGAAACGCAACTCCCAGAATGGTTCGATATCGATGATCCAATACCATTCTTAGTCACTCACTTCTATCACTAATCCCTTAAGGTATTCTCCTTCCGGATGGTAAGCATCAATTGGATGGTCGGCCGGTTGGTGCAATTGTTCCAATATTCGAACTCTCCTGCCACTTTCCATAGCTGCTGCGATGATCGTATTCGTAAACAGTGTCTTGTCCACTACCTGAGAGCAGGAAAAGGTAAAGATCAATCCACCGGATCGAATTTGTCGCATGGCATGCAGATTCAATCGCTTATATCCCTGTACGGCCTGATGTCTCTTGTTTCGATGTTTTGCAAATGCTGGTGGATCAAGAATTATGATATCATATTGGTCTCCCAATTCTTTCATGTACTCCATGGCATCTGCCACCACCGACCGATGTTTGCTCTCCATTCCATTCAACCGAACGTTTTCTTCTGTCAATTCAATGGCTTTTCTGGAACTATCCAGTGACACCACTTCCGTAGCTCCTCCCTGAATGGCCGCCAGACTAAATCCTCCTGTGTAACAAAAGCAGTTCAACACTTTTTTGTCGCGGGCATATTTCCCTAGCAAAGCTCTATTTTCCCGTTGATCTATGAAAAAACCTGTTTTCTGTCCACTTACCCAGTCAATCGCATACTGAATTCCGTGCTCTTTTGCCTGATGGGGACAAGCTGCTGTTCCATACCTGTATCCATCCTTAGCTCCCACCCGTTCTGGCAAGGCACCACTCGATTTTTCATAGACGGCCGTCAATTCCTCTTTCAAAGCCCCCTTCAGTCCTTCCACAATCCACTCAACGGATTGATGCATACCGATGCTATGGCACTGTATAATTGCAACACCAGCATAATAATCGACAATCAAACCTGGTAAGCCATCTCCTTCTCCATGAACCAATCTCAGGATTTGATTATCCTCCCGAAACAAGCCCAATTTTTTTCTAAGCACAACCGCAGCTTCAATTCTTCTTCGAAAAAATTCCGCATTGATCTCCGTATCCTCGAAACTCAATATCCGAACAGCAATCGTACTGGCATGAAAATGACCCAATGCAAAAAAAAGTCCCCGGTGATCACATACCCGAACCACTTCTCCCTCTTTCAATCCTGAAGTATCTGACTCAATGGCACCTGAAAAAATCCAGGGATGTCTTCGCGACACCAAATCAAATTTCTTTCTGCTCAGCTTTATCGTATCGTACATCTGTTGACCTGTCTCAATGGATAAGTCAACGAAAGTAGCAATTAATCGGACATTCGGACTATACACCACTCAAAGTGGCCCCATATTTCATCAAGTTCTTTCCTAAAAAAGGAATTCCCACAGATTCTCTGGTCTTAACCCTATGATTCCACTCAAAGCATAAAGGAGAAGCGTCATTCCAAATACAAAGACAAAGAAAGTGGTCCATTGAGAACGCTTAATTTTCTGAGTTTCATGTTGGTCATTCAGCTCGCAAGACTCTCCCGGACAGTACTTTGCCTCTTCCGGATAAAAGCGCTTGTAAACAATGCAACCCAGGCAAATCCCGAAGACCGATTCAAAAAACAAGAAAAGGAGGCAAATCAAACAGATGAGTCCGGTCAAAAAACTATAGGTATTAAGAACTATAAGCAGCACAAACATCAAGCTTGCAAGTAACAGACCTATTTTCCAGGCAAATTGTTTTTGTGCGGCACCAACAAATTCCGGCAATTGATTTCGAACAATCCATCTCCCCAAAATCAAGGTAGGTGCCTGGCGAGGTGTTATGTGCAATCGAATGATGAAATCAAGCAAAAAGATGATGACGAAGTATTTGGCGGCAACAAAGTTTCCCTGAAAAATGATGAACATTAGTGAAAGGAATGCTCCCAGAAATAGAATTCCTGCTGAGGCTCGAATTTCACGCTCATTAAGAACCGGAACGGAATATCCGTCCACCATATCGCCAAACTGTGCGCTCGTTTTCATGTCTAATCCATTTAAAATCTAACGCAAAATAAGGCCTTAAGATTTACATCTATTTTGCAACTCTTGCTATTTCCTGGCAACCTTGATAAAAATGGTTCTGGGTGTCGAAAAATAGTCGAATTCCCGGTGTTTTCTTTCGAAGGGATTTTGATTCGCTCATGTCCAACCAGAGAGTCTATTCTGTAAAGGGAAGGATCGATTATCTGCTCTTTAAAAGCTACCAATCGCTCCATAAGTTGTTGAAAAGGACCACAAACATCAAAATAAGTGTAATATCCCTCTTCAATTTCAAAAACTTTCGCCGCCTTGTACTTTTCTTCAGAACCTAGTTCCGGTCCTGCATAATACCTACTCTCTTCAGGAGCCTTGTGGAAGGGCGCATCCAAAAAAACACCATAAAGATAAGCTCTCTTTTCTGCCAATTTTTCCAGCGAATGATACAGTTTAGCAATATTTGTTTCGAGCAAATTGGATGGAGATGCCACAATCACTCGTTTATTCAAATAAACAATAGGAATGCGATCACTCTTACGAACATTGTTGTTTTCCATGCTTTGTATTGCCTTGCTCTTCTGATACTGAGATGGAGGCAGTCCGTAAAAACCTTGAAAGGACCGCGCGAAAACGGAAGGGGAAGAATAACCACATTCAAAAGCTACGTCGGCTTGACTCGCTTCCGGATACATAATTAAAAAATGAGCCGCGTGTTCCAGACGAATTCGGTTGACATACTTTGCAGGAGAACACCCTATTTCCTGATTAAACAAACGCTGAAAATGAAACTTTGACAAACCTGCTACGGATGCCAGATTCTCCAAATCCAGATTCTGCCTGAAATGTTTCGAAATGTGTAAAATCGCTTTTTCAACCCGATGATCCATCCCTGATTCTTTTACTCCTCTGTTAAAATTAAGCCTTGCAAATTAACGATTAAAACGAATTTCGATCCGGTATTCGCTATATTTGCGAGGTACTAGGATTTCAACTCATGCTTCTTAAACTTCATTTTTTTCTTTTGAACGAGGATTTTTCACCAGAATACGCTGAGGCGAATCACGACGGCAAAGAATCGGAAAACAACCGCCTGTACGAATGGGAAGATGCTCTGGAAATCAGGGAGGTTAAACAAGTTGATTTCGAAAGAAACGGACAGGTTCTTCTACAAGGCGTATTGCCGAATGATGAAGCATTTTCTCACCTCGTTGCCGGAATGTTTGTCATCCGCATCGAAACTGAAGAAGGACAGGAAGCAAAATTAGGCGTTTCCGAAAGTATTCTGGATCGCTACGAATGGGATGAAAATGAGGCACTGCTGAAAGTCTACATCAAAGATTACGAACCACATGGAAACCCTGCTCCGGGAATCTATATTGCATCCAAGGAGTTTCCCAAAGAGCTTGTTTTCTGATGCTGATTGTCAAACAGCTCTTTTTCAGCAGAGATCGCGAGATCCTTTCCGGGATTGATTTAAAACTCCGAAAAGGAGAAATCATGGCCATCGTGGGACCTAGTGGTGCTGGAAAATCTACTCTTCTTAAACTTCTGGCGGGAATGCTGGATGCAGATCGAGGGGAAATCATTTTCAACGGAAGCCCCGTGAAAGGACCAAGTGATCGACTGATTCCGGGACATCCCGAAATCAAGTTGGTAGATCAACACTTTGATTTGGACCCATTCCATACTACTCGCGAAAATCTACGCCTTTGTATGGAGCACCTACCCCGGGAAAGCCAACTGGAATTCATTGACGAACTCCTCCAACTCATGCAACTTGAAGAGCATGCTGATCAAAAGGCTTCTGAACTTTCAGGAGGCGAACAGCAACGACTTGCATTGGCGCGAGCAATAGCCTCAGAGCCAGAAGTGCTCCTTTTGGACGAGCCTTTTTCCCATATAGACGCCCACCTTCGAAGGGCGATTGCGGACTACCTGATCTTACTTAAGAAAAGGAGAAAAACGAGCTTTGTTCTGGTGAGTCATGATGGGCAGGAAGTACTCAATATGGCAGACTACGTAGCCTTCTTCGACCAGGGTAAAATTGAACGTTTAGACCTTCCTGAAAGTATTTATCGAGAGCATCGAAATGCCTTTGAAGCCGCCTTTTTCGGCCCGATTAACCGAATTCATGTGCAGCGAAAAGAAGTACTTTTTCGACCGGATGAGTACCAAACGGACCGTTTTAAAGGTGCACTGGAGCTGGAGATTTCCTACCTTCAATCCCATTTTTTTGGGCTTTATCAACTGGACGAGTATCGTTACAAGAAGAATCGCATCCTGCTTTTCCACCACGGAAAAACGGACCTGAATCGTATTTTTGTGAGGAATAACGCATGAACATAGGTATTTATATCCAGCGAGTCAAGAAACTTTTTCTTATTTCAAAAGAGAGCGTCATTTCATTCTCTAAGGAAAAGAGCTTTATTCATTGTGCCGCGTTATCCTATTATACGGTGCTTACCCTGGTCCCGATCATTTATTTGGGTTTTTTGAGTTTTGGAAAAGTCATTGGACAGGAAAAAATGGTGCTGATCATCGGAGACTTTCTCCATGATCACGTGGGCATCGAAGACGTGGACGGAATTCTAGATTTCTTGAATACTATCAACTTTGAACAGGGAAGTCTATTCGTTGAGATCATTGGGGTGATTCTGCTTCTCTTCTCCTCCTCAGCCCTATTCAAAGCCTTGAAGATTTCGATTAACGAATATATGGACATTGAACCTGTTTTTGAGAATCGCAAAAAGCTGATACTGGCCTCCATTCAAACACGACTCATTTCCATGCTCATGTTGGCCTTTTTTGGCTTCGTAATCGTAGTGATCTATCTGCTACAGACGATCCTGGTCTCTTTTGGGAAACAAATTTTCGATGAACGGAATTCCCTGCAATGGTTCTATTCACAGTCCGCTCAACATGGACTGGCCATTTTGTCCAGTATTCTCATCTTTTGGCTCATTTTTAAGTTCCTCCACGATGGCAAAGTCCCCTGGAAAACAGCTTTCGCCGGAAGTGTGTTCACTTCTCTCTTGCTGTACGTGGGGCAGTTATTAATCAAATACTATTTAGGGAACTACTTCTTCGCCCGACAAGGAGGAATTTCGGGAAGTTTGTTGGTCATACTCGCCTGGATGTACTATTCCGCACATATCATTTTTCTGGGGGCAAAATTCACTTCCGTCTACGGAAAATACACTCGGAATGATTAAATTTTAATCATTTTATTGCGTTGAATTGTGTTTTTGATTAATTTTACGTCAAAATAGCAATCGATCATGGTTGGAAAAAATTTGAAAATTCTCCGCAAACACTACGGCAATTCTCAGGAAGAGATGGCTCGTTTGCTCGAACTGACACGTTCTTCCTACAGTGGATACGAAAACAATGTAGCCGAGCCCAGTATCGGAACCTTGATCCGCTTAAGTGACATTTACGGAATTTCGTTGGACATTATTTTGAAAAAAGACCTGAGCACGATTCCTGAGCACGAACTGGAAAGTTATCTCCAGGATTTGAATGATTACTCCGGGAAACATCTGCGCATCCTGACCAATACCGTCAATACAGACAATGAAGAATTGATCGAATTGATTCCGGAAAAAGCACGTGCAGGATACTCCCTGGGCTATTCGGATCCGGAATACCTCAAAATACTCCCTACTTTCAGCCTCCCTTTTTTGTCACGAGATCGAAAATACCGATCCTTCCCAATCAAAGGAGATAGTATGCCTCCTGTCTCAGAAGGGTCATACGTGGTGGCCGAATACATTCAAAACTGGATGCTCATCAAGGACAAGACCCCTTGCATTGTCGTAACGAAGGATGAAGGAATCGTTTTCAAGGTTGTTTACAATAATTTACGAGAAAATCAGAGTTTCAGTCTACATTCCACCAATCCGGAATACAAAGCATACGATGTTCAGGCCGACCAAATCCTTGAAATATGGAAGTTTGTCAATTACATCTCTCCCGACCTTCCAGAAGTGCGAATTGATGACTCCCACTTAAAAGACTCTCTCCAGGAAATCCAAAAGGATATTTCAGAACTCAAAAGTAAAATTGGAAAGAGCAGAAAATCTTAAATTCTTCTCTCATTTAGTTTTCCTTTCTTATTTTATCTTTGTTGCTCAATAAGAACAAAGAAATGAAAAAAGTAGCAGTTATCGGGGCGGGAACCATGGGGAATGGAATCGCACATACCTTCGCCCAATTTGGTTTTGAAGTATCATTAATTGACATTGCACAGGCGTCTTTGGATAAAGGCCTTGCTACCATCCAAAAAAATCTGGACCGAATGGTAGCCAAAGAAAAAATCAGCGAGCAGGACAAGCAAGATACACTTGGTCGAATCACGAGTTTTACTTCCATGAAAGATGGACTGGCTGGTGTAGAACTTGTTGTAGAAGCTGCTACGGAAAATATTGATCTGAAATTGAAAATTTTTAAAGATCTAAGTGAAATGACTCCAGAAAATGTCATCCTGGCGTCTAACACTTCGTCCATTTCTATCACCAAAATCGCCTCCGTTACAAATCGCGCAGACAAAGTGATTGGAATGCACTTCATGAATCCGGTTCCTGTAATGAAACTGGTTGAAATTATCCGGGGGTATTCCACGTCAGATGAAGTGACGGAAATAATCATGGAGACTTCTAAAAAATTGAACAAGGTACCTGTTGAGGTAAACGATTACCCAGGCTTTGTAGCCAACAGAATCTTAATGCCCATGATCAACGAGGCCATTTATACCTTGTTTGAAGGAGTTGCCGGTGTTGAGGAGATTGACACTGTGATGAAACTCGGAATGGCTCACCCGATGGGACCACTCCAATTGGCAGATTTCATCGGACTGGATGTTTGCCTGGCCATTCTGGAAGTACTGCACGAAGGTTTTGGAAATCCGAAATATGCGCCATGTCCGTTGTTGGTCAACATGGTGACTGCTGGAAAAAAAGGTGTGAAGTCGGGTGAAGGATTCTATTCCTGGACGCATGGCACAAAAGAGCTGATCGTATCGAATAATTTCAAGAAAAAGTAGGTCGATACTTAAAAAATACAGGAAGGACAGTTCATTTGGAACCGTCCTTTTTTTTTTGAAAAAATTGTAATTTTAGACCAAAGAAAAACATGGTTTCTCCATACAATGACGCATATTTCATGAAGCAGGCTTTTCTGGAAGCCCAGAAAGCTTATGAACAGGATGAAATTCCTGTTGGTGCCGTCATTGTTGCCGATCAACAGATCATCGCGCGAGCCCATAATCTGACTCAAAAATTAAACGACGTAACCGCCCATGCAGAAATCCAAGCGATTACAGCCGCTTCAAATTTCATCGGAGGAAAATATCTGAACGACTGTACCCTTTACGTTACCCTGGAACCATGTCCGATGTGCGCCGGAGCACTCTACTGGTCGCAAATCAAAAAGGTTGTGTTTGCCGCACGAGATGAGAAGCGAGGGGCTTCCCGAATCAAGGAATCACTCTACCATCCAAAAACGGTGGTTGAAAATGGGATTATGGCAGAAGAGTGCAGCCAGCTACTTCAACAATTCTTTCAACAGAAAAGAGCCGTGAAGCACTAAACCAAAAGGAGCTTTAAACAACCTTTCATCACAATTTTAAGCGATTTGGCATCCATATTTTGCTAAATTAGCCCGGAAATACTTTGATCTATGGGTGCAGAAACTATCTTGGAAATCAAGCAGCTCAGAAAATCCTACAAAGACGTGGTAGCGTTACAGGATTTGAGTTTAGATGTCAAACAGGGCCAGGTCTTTGGCCTTTTGGGGCCAAATGGAAGTGGAAAAACGACCACCCTGGGGATTTTACTTGGTGTCCTGAAATCAGATTCAGGAAGTTTCAGTTGGTTTTCCAACGGAACCAAAGATGAAAACAGACGAAAAATAGGAGCCTTGCTCGAAACTCCGAACTTCTACCCATATATGTCGGCCGTTGACAATTTAGCGGTTGTTGCCCGAATCAAAGGAATGAGCGACTATCAGGATCGCATAGAAGAGGTTCTGAAACGTGTTAATTTGCATGAGCGAAAGAATTCCAAATTCAAAACCTTCTCACTTGGCATGAAACAGCGCCTGGCGATTGCCTCTGCCATGCTCTCCGATCCGGAAGTCATGGTACTTGATGAACCAACCAATGGATTAGACCCTGAGGGGATTGCCGAAATCAGAGTGCTTATCCAGGAAATCGCAAAAGAAGGAAAAACGATCATTATCGCCTCCCACATCCTCGATGAGATTGAGAAAATATGTACCCATGTGGCCATCCTAAAAAAGGGTGAATTGCTGCAAATTGGGACACTTGATGAGATCATGACGCAAGATCGCATTCTGATGCTTAAATCAGAAGATTCAGCGCGACTGAAAGAGGTTATCATGCAGTTGGATTCCCTGAATTTTATCCGTGAAGTCGATCAGGAAATCATGATTTCCGTAGATGACCACTTAAATCCGGCAGACATCAATAAAAAATTGGTAGAGCATGGGATTTATCTTTCCGGAATCCGGGAGCACCGTAAGAATCTTGAATCAACTTTCCTTGAGATCGTTAAATAACGTTATCCAACCTGAGCATCATGAAACAGTTAATCAGCATAGAATTTGCCAAACTTCGAAAATTAAATTCCATCAAGATCATTCTTTTGATTTATGCCGCAATGGTTCCGGCCTGGATGTTCTTCCTGGATCATTTTTATAATCTGATCATTACTCCTTTGTTGCCTTTCCAAAAGGCACTATGGGCCTTCCCGATCGTTTGGAATTTCACCACCTTTTCGGCCAGCTTCTTCAACATCCTGGTTGGGGTGATCGTAGTCACCGTGGTTTGTAATGAGTATAATTTCCGAACGATGAAGCAAAATGTCATCGATGGAATGACCAAATCGCAAATCATTGCGAGCAAATTTGTTGTTGTATTCGGACTGGCCACAGTTGTCACGCTGTATACGGCACTGGCAGCTTTTGTTCTTGGGATGATCAACCATGACGGAACTTCATTTTACGAGAACAGTCACTATATTTTTGTGTATTATCTGCAGGCGCTCGGATATTTCAGCTTTGCATTTTTCTTCGCTCTGCTCATCCGAAAACCAGCCCTGGCCATCATTCTTTTTGTCGTCTCGTTTATTGCCGAATGGATTATTGGAATTGCGCTGACCATCGGTTTGAAAAACGGAGTTTACAATTATTTTCCGCTCAACGCTTTTTCCAAATTGACCCCAAGCCCCTTGCTGACTGAATTCAAGAAAATCAATGAGCAACAGGCAGCTGCCCAGGGGAAGAAAGCTGAAATTATTGAGGAATTAAGTTTGTCAGACAATGTCTGGCTTTCCGTCGGATACATCTGCATCTTTTTTGCCATTGCCTACTTGGTCCTGCGGAAACGTGATCTCTAGGATTCTTACTATTTTTGCGGCATGAAGCTGCAAGAGGATACCATTTGTGCCCTGGCAACCGCTCCCGGTGGAGCCATCGGGGTTATCCGTGTCAGTGGAAAGGAAGCATTTTCGATTACGGATCGTTTCTTTTCCAAAAAAACGATCGAACAGGAAAGCCATACCCTGCACTTTGGTGTTTTCAAAGACTCGGAAGGGAAAATTATTGATGAAATCTTGATTTCCGTGATGCACGAGGGAAAAAGTTACACGGGAGAGGCTTCAGTCGAAATCTCCTGTCATGCATCTAATTACATTCAGCAGCAAATCCTTCGAACCCTGGTTCTTGGTGGTTGTCGCCTGGCAGAAGCCGGAGAATTTACAATGCGTGCCTTCCTCAATGGAAAAATGGACCTTTCCCAGGCAGAAGCGGTAGCAGATTTGATCGCTTCAGAGAGCCAGCATGCCCATCAACTCGCGTTGAACCAAATGCGCGGACATTTTTCCAGTGAATTGAAAGAACTTCGCGAACAACTGATCCATTTCGCTTCCATGGTCGAACTTGAATTGGATTTTGCCGAAGAAGATGTCGAATTTGCGGACCGTGGTGAACTCCGAAAATTACTCGGAAAGGTACTTGACTATATTCACAAGCTCATTCAATCATTCGAATTGGGAAATGCCATCAAACATGGAATTCCTGTAGCTATTGTCGGACCGCCCAACACCGGAAAAAGTACCCTACTTAATCAATTGCTTGGAGAAGAACGGGCCATTGTAAGTGACATTGCCGGAACCACCAGGGATACCATTGAAGAATCCATTAATATCGACGGAATTCGTTTCCGTTTGATCGATACAGCAGGAATCCGTGAAGAAGCCGAAGCCATCGAATCTATTGGAATTGAACGCTCAAAACAAAAGATTGAACAGGCCAAAATTGTCCTGGTACTGGTAGATGTCCAACAAAATGAAGAGAACATTCTGGAAGTGATGCGATGGGCCAGGCAACTTTTGGAACAATTTCCTCAAAAAAAGATTTTCCTCATCCAAAACAAAACGGACGTCCCATTTGATCAGCGAGCGATTGATTTTCAGGGAATCACACTCCACATTTCAGCCAAAACTGGTGCTGGAATTGAGGAGCTAAAACAACACCTCGGTGAATCGGTCCTTGGAGAACAATCATTGGAAGACCGAAGCATTGTCAGTAATGCCCGCCACCTGGAAGCACTCGAAAAGGCCAAAGAATCTTTACAGCGAGCCTCGGACGGAATCGAACAGGGAATCAGTGGAGACTTCATTGCGATGGATATCCGTCAAGCCATGTACCACATCGGCTCCATCACTGGAGACATTTCCAATGAAGACCTGCTGGGAAATATCTTTAGTAAGTTTTGTATTGGGAAGTAACCAGCTTACCCCACCTGTAATCTTCTTAAAACCGGTCAATCAAAACTCAAAAGCATCCTTTAACCTGATAGATATTTTAATAACTTTGTCCCATGAAACTAATTGTCTTAAATACCCTTTTAATATTATTCGTTGTTAGCTGTAAACCTAAAGATTCTGGAGGAAGTGCTGGTGACGGACAAAATATAAACTTTGAGATTAAACGCTTTGATTTGGTCGGTGTTAGAGGAAAGGAGATGAAAATCGAGTTAGAAATAGACGCTCCTACAGGTTTTCAGGGGATTTTTGTAAACGGTGATCAAGTACATGGCCCCGAAAGCAGGGCCTTTGAGAAAGAACTCTTTGTTGTAAAATACTTGGTTCCTATGGAAGCAAAAAAAGGTTTGAATGACCTAATCGTAGAGCTTGGCCCACAGACAACCAACTACAAGTACCGAGTTGCGGTTGACGGTTTATGGTCAGGGAATTTCACATGGAACTGCGGTGGGAGCAATAATGGTTCAACCACATTTTTCATGGAATGGACCTTTGACTCTGATAGTTTAGAATTTAATGAAGGAGTTTTGAATGGCCACATATACTACCCGTCTGACACAGCTTCTTTGACAGGACAAATCAATGATTTGGGCGAGTTTTATTATGACATTTCGGCCTGTGACTTTTTTGGAAGAAATGATTTCTATGGGTGGATTCAAGAATCTGGGAATACGATCATCGGAAATTCATCTAACGGAAACGGATGCTCAGCACCTTCTGGTTATAGCGGGGATTTTACAATGGACAAAGTTCAATAGAGAATATCCTCTTTTCATATCATTACTCTTAATCGACTTTAATCCGATCTTCTTCGGGAACATTTTCAATGAACTTAAAGTGATTGAAGATTTTCTTTCGTAAGACTTTCTTCTATAAGGAAATGAGTATTTTAGGCAGATCAAACAATAAGCGGATGTCAAAAATAATTGCCTTAGTCTTTTCATTCTATTGCCTGCAAATAATCGCACAGGGACTTACTACTTCAGATTACACCAAAAAGCAGGTGTACATTCCGATGCGAGATGGAGTCAGGTTATACACAACGATCTATGCTCCAAAATCAGAGAAAGAAAAGTATCCGGTGTTGATGATCCGCACTTGTTATAGCTCAGCACCCTATGGCGAAGATGAGTTTCCAAAAGCATTAATGCACAATCCTGATCTGGTTGCCTCTGGTTACATTTTCATCAAACAAGACGTTCGAGGGAGATGGATGAGTGAAGGTGATTTTGAGAACACAAAACCTCCCTATTCCTGGACGGATTCAAACAAGACAGACGAAGTAACGGATTCCTATGACACCTATGATTGGCTTGTAAAGAATCTCGATAATTTTAACGGAAATATTGGGCAATATGGGAATTCATACCTGGGTTTCACCTCGCTGGTTGCCTCGGTTACCGGCCACCCCAACTTAAGGGCGGTATTGGCCATGGCTCCTGTGACTAATTTTTATTTCGAGGACTTCAACCGATATGGATTGTACGGCATGAACTACATGCCTGTTATGGATGTTTTCGGTGTTCAAAAGAAAAAGCCGACCACCCAATCCTGGTACAAGGTCATGGATAAGGAGTTTGTAAAAGACAAGGAAAACGGCCTGACAGCTGATTACTATGATTATTTCCTGGAACACAGAGCCTTGAGTGAAACAGAGCATTTAATTTCAGCAGATAACTTCTTTTGGAAGAATATCAAAGCACACCCAAACTACGACGCTTATCGACAGGAAAGAAACTGGCTTCAATACTTGAAAGAAAGCAAATGTCCGACAATGGTCGTTGGAGGTTGGAACGACGAACAGAATTTATATGGAATTTTAAATTCCTTCAAAAAAATGTACCAGGATGCCCCTGAATCAAAAGCGAAACTAGTATTGGGGCCCTGGTCACATGGTCACCCTCAGCGAAGAGATAGTCTGTACTATTTGGGAGATATTTTTTATGGATACGATTTAGCAAAGAAGTACCAACAAGAGATCGAATTTAACTACTTTGAACATCACTTGAAGGGTCGAGGAAAAGCACCGGATTTTAGAGCGCACGTTTTTGATACGGGAAACAAAGATTGGCTCGATTTTAAAGACAATCCTTTTGACGATGAATTAAAAGGACTGACACTTTATCTAAATCCCGACGGTACATTGGGGCAACAGAAAAAAGAAGGTTCAAGAATATATCTTTCTGACCCCGACCACCCTGTTCCCTTCATTGAGGGGGATGATTTTTACATCATGGCTCCAAAACATTATATGACAGACGATCAACGTTTCGCAGCAAAACGCCCAGATGTACTAAGCTTTGTCTCAGAGCCTCTTCAGGAAGATCTCAAGGTTCAGGGAATCATAAAGGCTTTACTAGAATTTTCAACGGATCATGGAGACGCAGATTTATACGTGAAAGTGATCGATGTCTTTCCAATGGATCGCAAGCCAGAAACAACAGATCGGAAGGGAGTCAAAATGAATGGCTTTCAGCACCTGGTTCGTATGGGCTATATCCGAGGTCGTTATCGGGAGTCTTTCGAGAAACCGACCCCATTCAAGAGCAATGAAAAAACGGAGGTTGAGGTTCCCTTACTCGAGGTTCTACACACCTTTAAGAAAGGACACCAAATCATGATTCAGGTTCAAAGTTCTATGTTTCCTCTATTCGACTTGAACCCTCAGAAATACGTGGACAATATCTACGAGTCAAGCGATGAGGATTTTGAGTCAGCGATCCACAAAATATTTGGTGGAAGTAAAGTCGTTTTCCCTATTGCTCCATCAAAATAAATAGCACTTTCAACACGTAAAGAGACAGGTATCACCCTGAATCAGCAATATGCCTTATTGCTACTTGCTAGTAATTCACCTACTTTTGAACTGGTATCATTGCTCACAAAATTCACACCTTATGAAAAAGAGACATTATTGCATCCTACTCCTATTTTTACCGATCTTTATCGCTGCTCAAACAGGACAAGAATCACATGCTAAAGCCAAGGCGGCTTTTCAAAAAGGAGATTACGATACCTGGTTTGCCGAATCTCAAAAAGCCGCGAAGCATAAAATTCCAGAATCTCTATATTATATGGGATTGGCCTATGATCCCGTTTATGCCAAGAGCATCAAAAATCCAGCAGACAAAAGCGCTACCAAAGCGCTTGGCTTCTACAAGCAAGCGTCAGAACTCGGTTATGCTTCAGCTAGCTACACGGCCGCAGAAATGATTCGATTAGGTGATGGTGTGGAGGCTAATAAAGAGGAATCAATTATGTACTACAAGAAGGCATATATTCAAAATCATCCCAAGGCAGCAAACGCCGTTTCTCAGTTAATTGGTGGTGCGAATTATGTCAAATGGTTAGAATCACTCGTTCAGGGAGGTAATTACGATGCCGCACGTGAATTAGGTACCTTGTACATCACAGGAACTTTTGTTGAAAAGAACCCTGATTCAGCCATGAAATGGTTAAAAACAGGCGCTAAAAACAATCATGCTGGATGCACCTATGTTCTGGGTTACATGTATCGCAATGGATTCAAAGAAGTGGAAAATGGGAAGGTAGAGCTATTCAATGAAGACAAAGACATCCCAAAGGCGGTTGAATGCTATAAAAAGGCAGCAAATCTCGGTAGTTGGGAAGCCTGTAATAACCTTGGAGAAATGAATATGCAGGGATTAGAAATTAAGGGAAATATGGCTGAGTCATACAAGTGGTTTAAGAAATCATGTGAACTCAACAATGGATATGGTTGCCATATGTGTTCGGTATTGATTGTGAACAAACATGTAACGGGCACTAACGAAGAAGCACAGTCCTTTGCCTCCAAAGCACTTCAACTTGGTTACAAGCCGTAATTTGACTTGATTTCTTTTAGCAAGAAGCATGTCCAAAATCACCTCTTCACAGAAGATTTTTCCTTAAATTCGCAGGAAATTAAATACTGCATTTATGTTATCTGAAGAGGTGAACGCAATAAAAGAAAATCAGGTGTCACAATACCTTAAGAAGGTAATTGAAAATGTACCACAAGATTGGTTGAATCTCACAACTCATCGACTGGATATTTACAATGAAGAATTAGCTAAAGTCCAGTTTCTTGAGCGTTTTGAGACTTTGTTTAACAAGAACAATGCTGAGCAAACTGCACTGAACGAACTACCCACGGCTTTTGACTATATTCGTTTAGGGCATCCCCTCTCGTCTGTACTGGAATGGGCTATCGCAAAATCAAATGGACTAGATTCAGAAAATGTAATTAGTTTTTCTTCAAAAACGATTCCTGTTTTCGCAGTTCTAAGAAAAAACTTGCTTGAGCAGAAAAACACCCTAATTGCTTATAAAGGAAGACTACCAGAAGCATTTGATGCCAACTTATTGAAGCAGGTTTACGGCTACCAGTTTGAGCTAAAGCAAGTAGAGCAATCAGAAGACCTTGAGTCTTTCGAAGGTAGTACCATTTTCCTGGCTGAACAGGACAATATTTGTGATTTCAAACTAAATCCAAACATTGATTTCCTCATTAACACACATGCTGAGTTAGGTAGCATCTTATTGGTAAATGGAACAAACAATGAGCATTATGTATCTGAGATTCAGCATGTCAGAAGAAGAGAAACCATTGCCATGACCCCGGCAAACACCTTGGTTGCCCTAAAATCTTTTGCAGAGCAAATTGCTGCACAGAGCGGAAGTATCGGTACCTCCCGGGATAAAGCAAATGTTGTGGATTTAATCCGTGAAATCACCGGTGCGAATACAAAAGCACTTGTAGCTTCTAGTGGATTATCCATCCAATATGCCATTGCTATGGGACTGATTCATGAAGCACTTGAAAGACACCCAGGAAAGTCCATTAAAATTATCGTTCCCCCAAACTGTTATGGTGGGACCAACGATCAGGCACGACGAATCGCGGCATGTATGGACATGGTGGAAGTAATGGACCTACCGGTTGATGGAGGTCAGGATATGGTGCAAAGCATCGACCAGGTGCTCGAAAAAATAGCAAAAGAAGACGCTGTCCCATACATTATTGCTGAAATCCCAACCAATCCAAGAGTAGAAGTTCCTGATTTGATCAAACTGGAAGAAGCTTTAGGGAAGAAAAGAACTACAAACACTGGTGATCTTGCCGTTGATCCCGTATTCGTCCTGGACCAGACTTTCTGTCCAAACACCCACTTTTTAGGTGAAGGAGAAATTCTTTCGTCCATAAGAACCATTGCCTATGTTAGTGGGTCAAAATTCCCTAGTGGGGGGAAATGTACTGCTGGTTATTGTATTCCGAATAAAAAAGCAGAATCCCTAATGGATAAGATTGATCTGCATCTAAATCTATGTGATAACGAGGCGACGGTACTTCAATATGAAATACTCGCCAAACAAATGCCTTCCATGCTGCAACGGATTCAGGATGCCTATCAAAACACACGTGAATTTGTCAATTTTATCCAGGAAACTTTACCTCAGGCTAAGATCAACTTCGTATCAGAAGAACTTGCGGCACAAGGATTTACTCCATCCGTATTTTCATTGGATCTTCCTACCAAAGGAGACACTGACGAGGAAAGAGAAAATTATAAAAGAAGCCTGAACCTTAAGTTGATCAATATGATGATTCAGGAAATTCCGAACGAAAGTAAATACTGTGTAAGTTACGGACAACTAAAAGGATGCTACTGGACTATTCCTGCGACTTCGACCCAGGGAACAACTAAAGAAAGTGACAAAGACTATATCGCGCGTGTGGCATTGTCGCCCAACATGGACCTTGAGCATCATAAAAAAGTGTTTGCCGAGTTCGTACAAAACATGTGATTTTTTCATTAAATTAGTCGCATTCCACTTCTTTTCACGACAAACCCCAGACAAAAAAATACTTATGAAACATGTTGTAGGCCTATTTATTCTTTCCGCATTTACCTTGATTTCTTGCGAAAAAGAAGAAGATGAAAATGAATTGAATCCTGGAGAAGAGTATCAGGAAACTTTAATTGATGAGAAAATTGATGTAGGAAATCCGTTCTTCACGGTTACTCCAGATACTCTCTACAAGAATATTTATCGAATGGCCTGGACAGGTACTAAGCTATGGGCTATTACGGATCTTCAAGGAAATGGTGGTGCGGCACAATTACTCATGGAAATTGATAAAACGAACGGAAATGTCCTGCAGTCCTTGACTCCAGCAAAAGCAATGTGGTGTTTGGATTATGCGAATGGGAACCTGTGGGACATTAGCACCTTTTCTGCGCCAGGTGAACAAAAGTTTGCCGAAACGTTTGACCCCAACACTGGTTCGTATATCGGAAAGTGGAACTATAATGGTCAATACGATTTGTACTACTATTTCACCTACGATGGAGCAAAGTATTGGGGAGAAACGAATTACGATTGTGGTGGTTCCAACTGTCAATCCCTGGTAACCTACGATCTTCAGGGAAATATCGTGGCAGAGAATGCTGCTTCCTATGAATATGAAGATCTCGTTTTTGGTGGAGACCATTTTTGGGCATCAAGAGGTCAGGGAATTATTTTAAAGCTTGACAAGAATTTTCAAGTCGTTAGGACCATTAAGATAAATGATTATCAAAAATTCGGTGAGGTGAATTATGCCAATGAAATATCGATGCATTTGGAATATATTGATTCCAATTTGTGGATTTTGGACCGTTTCAACAACTTTTACAAAACTGGGATTCAATAGTTCTAGCACTTTAAATAGGAAACTGAATTTATTCGCTTTAACAATTAAATATCCCATTTTGGATCGACCCCCCCTGTAATATTCTTTGATTTCAATCTGATTTGAGAATTGCACGATTTGTAATCATGTGTCATGCTAAAAAAAAGACATCTCTACTCATCAGGAATCCTCGTTAATAGAATATTTTTTCATTTTGTTTTAACAATTCTATTGCTTTTTATGTTCATGTTCACTATTTTCATAGCAGCGAACCTAAAGCTCCAATCTTCAATACAATATCTAAACCCTTTTTGATAAATGCTTTGGTTTTTACACGAACTGATGTAAAAACGATTGCGATCTACAAAAACCTTTTGCCTCATGAAAACCCTTCTTCGAAAAAAGGAGGGTTTTTGTTTTGATTTGAACTTTATTTGCTCCTTTATTGTTTCGAAAGCATTATTTTTGTTCTCGGACTAAGAAATTAAAACTCTTCTTGCCTCTGCCTCACTCATATGTCCCTTTTCACCTTTTTTCAGGCCATGTCATTACATAGGTCCTTAGGAGTATTATAGTATTGATGGTAGCAGGCTCTTGAAAAAGAGATGTTATGAAAAAAAATACAGCTGTTGATCAGATTTTCGACCTCACTCCTATGCAGGAGGCTATGTTGTTCCGTAGTTTGCTTGATCCTTCGGATTTAGCCTATTTGGAGGTTTGTGATGTTCATT
>SBGX01000001.1 GCA_006226425.1 Bacteroidota bacterium
AGAGGCAGGTAGGGGGCTCCGAGTTTCAAAACAGCCAGGATGGCCACATAGAGTTCCGGGGAACGACGTAGCAGAATGGCTACAGGTCGATCAGATTCATCCCTCAATTGTTCCAAATAATTGGCCAGTTGATTGGCTCGCTGGTTGAGCTCGGCATACGTAAATTCAGCAGCTCCAAAACGCAAGGCAAGCTTATCTGGATGAGCCAAAACTTGTTGTTCAAAAAGAACAGCCAGTCCAGATTCCTTGGGATAATTGCTTTCCGTTCGATTGTATTCCTGTAGCAGAAATTCGCGTTCAGAAGGAGAGATAAGCTCAATGTCGCGAAGTTTTGTTTCTGGTCGTTGAACAATAATTTTTAGGACTTGTTTAAAATCTCGAATGATTCTGGAAGCATCTTGTTCACTGAACAAATGAGTGGCATAATTCAGCCGGATTTCCGCATGTTCGGGGCCGGGAATAATATTTAGAGTCAGATCAAACTTGGCTGTTTGACTATCGTAATTCAAAAAATCGAATTCAAGGGCTCCCAATTCCATGGTTTCCTGTTCACCATTTTGAACGTGAAGCATGACATCGAAGAGGGGATTTCGACCAAGGTCTCGCGGCACTTCCAAAGCCTCCACCAGTTCATCGAAAGGATAATCCTGGTGCTGGTACACTTCAATCATGTCCGATTGTACCTGCTTTAAAAACTCAAGGATGGACGATTCAGGGTCCAATATGGTCCTGATGGCCAGGGTGTTCACGAACATACCGGGTACGGACTTCAGGTCGGGATGATTTCTACCTGAGGTTGGAGAACCAATCACCAAATCTTCCTGATTCGTGTATTTATAGAAGAGCATTTTCAAAGCCCCCATGAAGCTCATGAAGAGTGTACTTCCGAGTCGTTCATTGAGCTTATTTAGTAAGATAAATGTTTCAGAATCAATTTTGTCCCGCATATTTGCCCCGGAGAACATTTGTTGAGGTGGGCGATTTTGAACGAAGGGAAGATCGAGAGCAGGAGGTGCATTTTCAAATTGCTCTAACCAGAAACGACGACTCTTTTGGAAAACCTCTTCCTGCATTTGATCCTGTTGCCAGGAGGCAAAATCTTTATAATGTATTCGAACCGGATCAAGATCCCAGCCATCATACAGGAGAATAAATTCTTCCATGAGAATGGAGAGGGAAAGTCCATCCGAGATAATGTGGTGAATATCTAGTAAAAGAAGTGATTCTTCTTCCGTTACCTGATACAGTTTGACCCGAAGGAGAGGAGCTTTTTCTAGCTGGAAAGCTTTGACAAAATCCAATGCCTTTTGTTGCTGTTCCTCCTTTAAACAGTGATCAAATTCAAGATTGAAGGTGAGGTTTTTTTCGACACGTTGGTATGCTTCTCCTTCAATCCAATGGAAAGAACTTCGAAGCACTTCATGACGATCAATAAGTGCCTGGAAGGCTTTCTGGAATTGTTCCAGATCAACTTTTCCGGTAACCTGAATACTTAATGGAATGTTGTAATTAGTACTTTCCGTTCCGAATTGTTGGAGTAGGAACATTCTTTTTTGTGCAGCTGAAAGTGGGTAGAAGCTGTTTTTCGAAGCTACGGGGATGCTATTTGACGAAACGGATTCTCCAGAATCGATCAATTTGGCTTGTCCCTGGATCGTAGTCACTTGAAACAGTTCATAGATCGAAATTTGGCGTTGGAAGTCCTGATGAATTCGCGATGCCAATTGCATGACTTTTAATGAATGTCCTCCTAATTCAAAGAAGTCAATGATGGTGCTGATCTTCTTGAGTCCAAGGAGATCTTCCCAGATGACGCTTAGCTTTCGTTCTGTTTCTGTATTTGGCTCAATATATTGCTCTTCAATTTCACCGGAAGGTTTTGGAAGCAACGAAGCGTCTACTTTTCCGTTGGCTGTCAATGGCAGAGCTTCAATCCGAATCAGGAATTTGGGAACCATATATCCGGGCAGCCATTTTAGCAGGTGAGCTTTCAGTTCTTCGGGTGCCAACTCAGTCGTTGAGGTGTAGTATGCACAAAGGTAATTTTGTTCTTCCTGGATGGCCAAAACGTGTATACTTTCGATTGCTTCATGTTCGAGTAGACGGGATTCGATTTCACCGATTTCGATCCGATATCCTCTGATTTTTACCTGATAATCTTTCCGACCTGCGAAGATGATATTGCCGCTTTGGTCCCAATAGCCGAGATCACCGGTTCGATAGAGCTTTTGGGAAGGGGTGAATGGTGATGAAATAAAATGACTATCGGTTAAATCGTCTAGATTTAAATAGCCACAGGAAAGTCCTTCTCCACCCAGGTATAATTCTCCCGGAATCCCGATGGGAGCAGCTTGAAGGTAATCATCCAGAATGTAAATCTGCTGATTGAGAATCGGACGTCCGATCGGAATTTGATGTGAATTATGGGGAACGAGACAGGCTGTTGAAACAACCGTATTTTCGGTAGGACCATAGTTATTATAGACCTTATTGTTGATCGAAGGTATTTGCTTGAGTCGGTCACCTCCGACGAGGAACACCGTTTCCAGTGGGAAGTCTTCAGATTGTTGAAACAATTCTTCTGCCACCGGTGTAGGGAGAAAACAATGTGAAATTTGTCTTTCCGAAATAAAAGCCTGTAGCAATGTTGGATCGAGTCTTTCTTCGACAGGGATCAGGTGCAATGTTGCTCCCGAGATTAGGTATGGAACCGTTTCCCAAATGAAAGCGTCGAAAGAGAAGTTGGCGTAGATACTCGCCTGACTTTCGGGTTGCACCTTGTAATAATCCTGATGCCAAATTCCCAGATTGAGGAGCGCACGATGTTGAATTTGTACTCCCTTGGGTTTTCCGGTGGACCCTGAGGTGTAGATGATGTATGCTAGGTCTTTTTGTTCAGGAAGTTTGGTGGCCAATTCCGTGCTTATGTTTTCTTGTTGAAGCTGGAATTCTTGTATCAATTTGTGGTCGATGCGTATAGAGGCCCCGGAATCCTGAAGCATGAATTCGATTCGATCGCCTGGTGTTTCGGGATCGATCGGAAGGTATGGACAGGAAGTTTTGAAAACGGCGATGAGGGAAATGATCATCCATTCGTTTCTTTCCAGTTGAATGGCAATTGGCTGCTCGGGAGCCCAATTTTTATGTTGGATCAGATAATTGGCCAACTGATTGGTCAAGTGGTCAAGTTCCAGATAGCTGTAACTCCGACCTTTAAAATTTAATGCGGGATCGTTAGCTCGAAGTTTGACTTGTTGCTGGAATAAGTCTACGATGGTCTGTTCGGGGAGCTGTTTTTGAATTCCCTGGACAAATTGGTGATAGACCAGTTTTCGTTCATCTTCACTGAGAATATCTAGCTGATGGACTCGTTTTTGAGGAATTTCACAGACTTGTTGACACAATTGAATGAATCGCTGTGCCATCTTCTGAACACTCTCTTTTTTGAATAG
>SBGX01000024.1 GCA_006226425.1 Bacteroidota bacterium
GGTTGCCTGTTCTTCAAAGAGGTCACGCAGGGTAACATTTGAAGCAAGTTCATGCGCTGTATCATTGAATTCTCCCAGAATTTGCTCTTTCTCTTCTGGGAGCAGGAATTCCAGGGTTCCGAGCTGACGATCTTCATTTGAAATAGCGAATTCGAGCAAATGCAGATAGTGTTTCATGAACAAATCCACACTTTCTCTCCTGAACAGTTCTTTGTTGAATGTAATACTCAATTCAATTTCTTCGCCACGTTCAAAAACAAACAGACTGAGATCAAGTTGCGAGAATCCATTGTCATAAGGAAGCTGATGAAAGCTCAACTCTTTTGTTTTAAGCTCTTTCAAATCCATGTTCTGTACGACAATCATCACATCGTACAGTGGATTTCGATTCAGGTTCCGATCGATTTTTAGTTCATCCAGCAACTGGTCAAACGGAAAGTGCTGATGCTCCATATCCCGGAGCAACATTTCTTGCGTGTGCTCTAAAAATGAATCAAAAGATTCCCGTAAGTTCAGGTCAAAGCGAAGGGGAAGCATGTTCAGAAAAGCCCCGACCAGGCCTTGCAAATCACTATGAAAACGGCCCGCAATAGGAGTTCCGATAACCAGTTCTTGCTGATTGGATTTTTTAGCCAATAGAAGGGCATAGCAAGAGGATAGAAGGGTGAATAGCGTAATATTTTTTCGCTTCGTAAAGGCTTTGATCTGCTGGCTCAGTTTCCGATCAATTGGAATTTCAAAACTTTCTCCAAGATGTTGCAACTGCTTTGGACGCTTAAAATCAGTAGGTAGGTTCAACAATGGGATATCATTTCTGAATTTCTCTGTCCAGTATTTCTTTTCGTCCCGATAATATTTTCCCCGGATATATTGTTGCTGCCAGACGGCAAAATCTTTATAATGAACAGGGAGCGGAGCCAATTTTTGATGATCTGACAATGCCACAAAATCCTGAATCAAAACAGCCATGGATGATCCGTCGGAAATAATATGGTGCATATCGAAAATCATCAGGGAATTTCCTGATTCAAGTCGTCCGATTCCTACCCGGAATAGAGGTGCTTGCCCCAGATCGAAAGGAAGAATGAAATTTCGAATCGTATCTTCTGCATTTTGTACCTCTGGCAGTTGTTCAATCTTAAAGTCAACTTCCTCATGAACCTTTTGCATGACTTCGCCTTCTATCATCGTGAAAGAAGTTCTAAGCGATTCATGACGAGTAATCAATCGCTCGAAAGTAGTCTGCATTTGTTCTAAATCCAGGTTCCCCTCAACTTCCAATGCAGCAGACATATTGTACGCCAAGGATGTTCCCTGTAAGTCATTCAGAACATACATTCGATACTGCGCTGAAGTAGTAGGATAATATTCCGCTAGCTCAGCTGGAACAATTTCCTGATATGACTTCGTATTTTTTGACTGGATCAGATCAAAGAGGTCTTCAAATATGGGATATTCGAAAACATCCCGGAGTTTTAACTCTACATGGAACTCTTTGTGAATACGCGAAATCATCACGTTTGCCTTCAGGGAATGTCCTCCCAGATGAAAGAAGTGTCCTTGCAAGTCAATCTCCTCCAGGTGCAAAATATCCAACCAAATTTGTCTTAATTTTTGTTGCTCCGGGCTAAAATCTGATATGGAAGCCCTAGTGGTTTTTGCACTGATTTGTCTGTAGTCGGGTAATCTTGAAGTATCTAGTTTTCCATTGGGAGTGAGTGGAATTTCCTGGATAGACACGAAGTGCTCCGGAACCATATATTCCGGTAACACTTTTCCAATCTGTTTTCTGAGAGTGGGGGCATCAAGCTGATTTGCCACGATATAAGCCACTAAACGATGGGTTTCACCGTCCGCCTTTTCTCCACGTACAATGACCTCTTCAAAATGAAGTGTTGTTTTCAGAAAGTTCTCGATCTCTTTTGGTTCTACCCGGTAACCTCGAATTTTAACCTGATCGTCATTTCTTCCCAAAAGAACCAGGTGGCCCTGCTCACTGATTCTAGCTAAATCACCAGTCCGGTAAAAACGATTTTTGTCTACGTTGACAAAGCGTTGAGCTTCCTGTTCCGGCTCGTTCAAATAACCAATACTGAGTCCGGCGCCCGACACACAAATCTCTCCAACAGCTCCCAGTGGGACCTCCTGTAAGTTAGGATCAAGTAATTTGATTTCCGTATTCAAAATGGGACGACCAATGTGTGCCTCTTTGCTGAATTCATCGATGTCCTCTATATCGGTGGCAATACAACCGATAGTCGCTTCAGTCGGACCGTAATGGTTCACAAAACGAACCTGGGGACAAAGCTCTTTGAAATGAAGCAAGTCTTCCGCCCGGATCATTTCTCCACCAACGAAGACTTGTTTTAGTTTTTTAGCCTGTGCCAGCAGCGAAGCATTACTCGTGTGAATCAGCGTGTTAAGTTGGGATGGACTTGTTTTTAAAAAGCTGATTCCCTGTTGAGCCAGGTAGCTTACGATTGTTGAAGGTTCTTTTCGATCTTCTTCTGATAACCAATGCAAACAAGCTCCATTGAGCAACATTCCAAATAAACTGGTATACCCAAGGTCAAAAGCATAGGAAGAGAGCATGAGCGCCTGGTCTTCATGAAAAACTCCCATCCGTTCATTTAACCAGCTTACGTAGTTACAGAGTGCTTTATGTGGAATCAAGGTGCCTTTTGGACGTCCGGTTGTTCCAGAGGTATAGATCACATAGGCCGGATTAGTTCCACTATTTCTGACGGACTTGAAGCTTTCAAGTTTATTTGTGCCACTGATGTCAACGGTTTTTAAGGTTTTCGAAGGCTCATCAGTAAACAAGAAGGAAAGCCCGGCATTTTGAATGATAAATTCATTTCGTTCTTTCGCTCCGAAAGGATCTATGGGCACAAAAGCACAACCGGCCTTCCAACAAGCCAACATAGCAGGAGCCACCTTGGAAGGGTCCCGGAAAGAAATTCCGATCAGACTACTTGGTTCAGGAGCAATTTCTGCGGTAATTTTTTGAGCATAGTAATTTGCAATCTGATCCAGTTCCAGATAGGTGCAAACATCTTCCTCAAAAGCAAAAGCAGGGGAGTTCGGATACATGGCTACCATGCGCTGGAACCGCTCCTGTGCATCATTTTCTTTTAGCTCAAGGAGTTCTTTTTTGAACGGGAGTTGATAAAAATCACGCTTCGTTCCAAGACTTAATTCCGAAAGTTGAGTGGTCGGTGAATCGGTCAATTGATCCAGGAATTCTTTGAAATGCTTTCCAAAGCGCTCCATCTTACCGGAAGTAAACAAATCGGCATTGTACTCAAGAAGAAACCAAAAGGAGTTTTCCTCTTCATGTACATGAATGTTCAGATCAAATTTAGCATAACTGGAATCCATTTTCTCACGTGTTACCTGAATATCTCCAAGTTCCAGTTGGTCATTCAAAGCATTCTGATACACAAACAGGACATCGAATAGCGGATTTCGTTGCAAGTCCCTGCTCAGATCGAGGGAGTCCACCAAACGTTCAAAAGGAAAGTTTTGATTGGAATAAATATCAAGCGCCTTGTCCCGAATTTGACTGATCAGTTTTTCGCCATTTAATTCGGAAGTCGCATTGATCCGAAATGGGAGGGTATTAATAAACGTTCCCAAACAGTGCTCCAAATCAGGATGCGGACGGTTGATGATCGGCGTACCGATTACGACCTCTTCGTTTCCAGCATAATGGTGAAGCGTCCAGGCAAAAGCTCCCAGAAAAATATGAAAGGGAGTTGCCTGCATCTGACGGGCAAAAGCTTCAATTTTTTGAGCTTGATTCGTATCGATCTCAAAATAGTGTGATTCAGCCCTGTTTTCGATCTTATTTTTTCGAGGAAAGTCAGTAGGTAAAGAGATCGGATCGGGAATCGTCTTAAATTCATTAAGCCAGAACTCTTCCTGGGTTTTGATCTGGCTTGTTTTCAGGAAGTCAGCTTCCCAGGCGGCAAAATCTTTGAAAGTAATCCCTTCTTGTTTTGTCGCTTCTTTCCCATTGTAAAGAGCACTGAATTCAGATACGAGTTGATTCAATGCGTATCCGTCCAGAACGATATGGTGAATGTCGAATAAAAGATAATATCCGCCTTGGGTTCTATCCGAAAATTGAATAAGTCGGAACAACAAATCTTTTTCAAGGTCGAAGGGTTTGATCCATCCTTGAATTTGTTCTGTTGCAGAAATTGACTGGTCGAGTTCGGTTTGTGGAACCATGACGTCCTTTGTATCCCGGACCACCTGGACGGGTTCACCTTCAATAGTGACAAAATTCGTCCGCAAGATCGGGTGTCGTTCCATCAATTGATGAATCGTGCTTTTCAATTTTTCCTGATTAGCTTCACGGTCAAGTTTGAACAGAGACGAAATATTGTAATCCGTTTTTTCAGGATTTAGCTGATTTAGGATATAGAGCCTTTTCTGGGCAGAAGAACAAGGGTAATATCTCCTTTCCGAAACTATCGGAATATGCTCAAAACGTTCGTGTTGCTTGTCCTGAATTAATCCAGCAAGACTTTTGATTCGCGGGCTTTTAAAAAGTTCCCTGATACTAATTTCTACCGAAAATTCACGAGCAATTTTAGCACATACCATGCTGGCTTTGATCGAATTTCCCCCAAACTCAAAAAAGTGATCATTCGTACTTTTGATCTTACCGTCCAATTCCTCATTCCAGAGGTCCATTAGGCCTTGTTCAAGCTCATTGACAGGAAGTTCGATTGCCCGTTGACTCATGAGTTCACGAAGTTCTTCGATCACTGTATTGAACTCTCCTTCAGCATATTGTTTCGCTAGTTGATAGCGTTGAAGTTTTCCACTCGTTGTTTTTGGAATGGCTTGAACCGGAATCACCGAGTCAATATCAATCGCTACCTGAGAGCTGATTAACTGCTTGACTTCCCTTAGTAGTTCTGGAAATTGATCCAGCTTGCCGCGATGCACGATGAAACAGAGGATTTGGTCTCCTCCTTCATTTTCTCGGGGGACACCGGCAAAAGCAATCCGTCCACTTTCGATTCCCGAAGCCTGTTCAGCAATTCGTTCCAGATCATGCGGGTAGATATTCAATCCATTGGAAAAAATGATGTCCTTGGATCTTCCTGTGATATACAATTGTCCTTCCAACACAAAACCGATGTCACCTGTGAGCAGCCATTGATCTTCATCAAACACTTCCCGATTGGCCTCCTGATTTCGGTAGTAGCCTTTAGTCACGTTTTTCCCCCGAATCTTAATATGGCCAATTTGTCCATCACTAAGCGGTACATGATTTTCATTACATACCTGGATTTCACAGTGTTTGACCGCCTTTCCGACAGAAATAATCTCAATTCCTTCGTCCGATGACTGAATTTTTTCTCCAAGCGTCAATTGTTCTCTTGGAATGCGGATAGAGTCAAACGGCCGATCTACCTCGGGGAAGGTTACCGCCAAACTGGCTTCAGCCATTCCATAGACTGGAAACATCACCTCTTTGCGAAGTCCATACGGAGTCATAAAATCAAGGAAATCTCGACATAATTCCACACTGATGGGTTCCGCTCCGTTGAGAATTCGCCTCACGCAACTGAGATCCCAGTTCTCACGCGATTCTTCGCGGGAATGATTCATGAAATGCTTGTAACCAAAGTTCGGGGAGGCTGTGAAACTAATCCGGTAATGATTGATCAACTCCATCCAGCGATCCGGTCTACGTACAAAGGTTTCCGTTTCCATGATTATCTGGTCGATCCCACGAACCAGCGGAGTCAAGTGAAATCCGATTAAACCCAAATCGTGTGTCAATGGCATCCAGCCCAGCGTAGAATCATCTTCTCTCAGCTCCGCTCCCTCAATGATGGCCTCTATATTGGCGAGTAGGTTCGCATGACTCAGGCATACACCTTTCGGATTGCCTGTAGATCCAGAAGAGAATTGAATAAAGGCAATGTCATCCGCCTTTACCTCATGTGCCATTTCAGGTGCAAGTTCTCTTTCATCTAATGAATCAAGGAGTAACACGCGGTCTCTGGAAAAAGACCTCATGTCCTCGGTAATCAGTTTATTGAATAGCTTTGAAGAGATGTCTTCATCCGCGACGATGAATGGATTTCCCAGACTGTTCCAAACTGCTTTTAATTTGAATCTTGTTTCCGGATTTGTGGCCGGATTGATGGGGATCGGAATCAATCCCATTTTAAGACTTGCCCAAAAGCAAACCACAAAGTGTTGGTTGGAGCTAAATTGAAAAATTACTTCATCCCCGGGCTTCAATCCGAAGTCTTGTAAACGATGAATAACACCATTCACTTTTTTGTTTAAATCACGGTAACTAAGCTCCTGAATTTCAGAAGATTTTCCAGCAAATTTTACTCCCTTACTTCCATAGGTAAGAGCGTCGAAAAATTCGACAAGATTCGTTCTAGGCATTCGATTAATGAGGCTTTAATAGAGTTATACTGACTAGACCTTTCTATCAATAGCATTTTGGCACTACAAAACTATTCTATTTTTCGGAGATATTAAAATATTTTAGTCAACTAGTTGTGATTAAGTAATTATATTTGGGCTACTAAGAATTTTATTTATTAACACAGCATATTTTCATGGCGATTTCGAAAAGGGAACTTGACTTTAATAAGAATGAAGATGAAATGCGTTTGAAAATTTCCCGTCTGCAGCAGGAACTAGACAAAGTTTATGAGGGAGGAGGAAAAAAGCGCATTGAAAAATTACATAGTAAAGGAAAATTGACCGCACGGGAACGAATCGATCTGCTATTGGATCAGGGGAGTGAGCGAATTGAAATCGGTGCACTGGCCGGATACGGAATGTATGAAGAACATGGAGGGTGCCCTGCAGGAGGTGTGGTAGTTGTTATTGGTTATGTAAGTGGAAAGCAGTGTATTGTAGTTGCCAATGATGCCACAGTAAAAGCCGGGGCATGGTTTCCTATCACCGGTAAAAAGAATCTTCGGGCGCAGGAAATTGCGATGGAGAATCGATTGCCTATCATTTATTTGGTGGATTCTGCTGGCGTCTATCTGCCTATGCAAGATGAAATTTTCCCAGATAAGGAGCATTTCGGAAGAATTTTCCGAAACAACGCCATTATGAGCTCCGAAGGAATTGTTCAGATTGCCGCAGTCATGGGAAGTTGTGTCGCAGGGGGAGCCTATCTTCCAATTATGTCTGATGAATCGTTGATTGTAGATAAGACTGGGACAATCTTCCTGGCAGGCTCTTATCTGGTCAAGGCGGCCATAGGGGAGTCAATTGATAATGAAACATTGGGTGGAGCAACAACGCACACGGAAATTTCTGGTGTTTGTGACTACAAAATGAAAGATGATCAGGAATGTCTAAAAACGATCAGGGACTTAATGAGTCAGATTGGTCACGCGGAAACAGCTGGTTTTGATCGTTTGGAATCAAAAATGCCTGCCGTTGATCCGAAAAAGATCTACGGAACACTTCCTTCGGATCGTTCAAAGGCATACGATGTTCGGGAAGTCATCAAGTGTATCGTGGATGAGTCCAAGTTTACCGAGTATAAAAAAACCTACGGGAAGACAATTGTATGTGCCTATGCCCGAATTGATGGATGGAGTGTTGGGGTCGTCGCTAATCAGCGGGAGATTGTCAAAACTGCCAAGAACGAGATGCAAATCGGTGGAGTCATTTACAACGACTCAGCAGACAAAGCAGCACGTTTCATCATGAATTGTAATCAAAAGAATATTCCTTTGGTCTTTCTGACGGACGTGACCGGATTTATGGTTGGTTCCAAGTCAGAACATGCTGGAATCATTAAGGATGGCGCGAAAATGGTGAATGCCATGTCCAATTCTGTAGTTCCTAAATTTTCAATTATTATGGGGAACTCTTATGGCGCAGGGAATTATGCCATGTGTGGAAAAGCTTATGATCCACGCCTAATCGTTGGATGGCCAACAGCCGAAATAGCTGTGATGGGTGGAGCTGCAGCAGCGAAAACCTTATTGCAGATTGAAGTAGCTTCTATGAAAGCAAGGGGAGAAGAAATCAGTCCGGAAAGGGAAAAAGAACTGTACGATAAAATCAAAAACCGCTACGACGAGCAGATTTCGCCCTATTATGCGGCTTCTCGTTTGTGGTTGGATGCCATTATTGACCCGTTAGAGACAAGAAAGGTCATTTCCATGGGAATTGAGGCTGCAAACCGGAAGAAAGCGGAGAAAAGATATAATGTTGGAGTGATTCAAACCTGATTGTCCGTTGGAAGGAGCCAATTCTTACGATATTGAAGTCTTAAGCTACGAAGATCTTTCTCTGGATACTTTCCATGAATTGATTGCACTTCGAATTGCCGTCTTTGTGGTGGAACAAAATTGTCCGTATCAGGAGCTGGACGGAAAAGACAAGCTGGGGGAGCATTTGATTATGAGAGACCGGACAAACGGAAAAATTATTGGTACTGCAAGGATTCTTCCTCCTGGAGTTTCGTATGATGAAGTGGCCATCGGACGAGTTGTCACAGATAACGATTACAGAGGAAAAGGGGTAGGTCATTTCCTCATGGAGTCCTGTATGAAACACATTGAAAAGAAGTATGGTCAGGTACCGGTGAGAATTTCGGCACAGGAGCATTTGGAAAATTATTATCGAAAACACGGCTTTGTGCCGACGGGAAAAGCCTACCTGGAAGACGATATCCCACATATTGAAATGTATTACTCAAAATAAGAAACATGAAAAAAATAGTCATTGGAGCCCTTGGTATTGGCGTAATTGTAGCGTGTTCAACCTCCAAAAATGCGAGCGGAGGTAAGACAGGAAAAGGAAAGCAAATGATGTTTGAGAAAAGCTATATGGACATGAGTGTCAAGCCGGGAGAAGATTTTTTCCGCTTTGCGAATGGGACCTGGGTCAAGAATAACCCGGTACCAGCTAGTGAGTCCAGATGGGGAAGTTTCAATGAATTGGATCAGGCAAATCAGGAGAAGCTAACGGCCATCCTGGACGGTCTGACGAAGGGAGATTACGCCAAAGGCAGTTATGAGCAGTTGCTTGGTGCTTACTATAGCTCGTTCATGGATATGAAGAAACGCGATCAACTGGGCTTATCCGTGCTGAAGGAAGATTTTGCGCGAATTAAAAGCGTGACAAACTTCGAAGACCTGGCAAAAGCAAGTGCTGCCATGCACCGGGAAGGGAACAGGGTGCTTTTCCGTTTTGGCGTTGGACAGGATCTGAAAAATGTAGAGGGACACATCAGTTACATCAGTCAGGGAGGAATCGGACTTCCGAATAAGGATTATTACACGCAGGAGAATAAGAAGGAGATTTTGAAGTCCTATGAAAAGCATCTTGAAAAATTAGCTGTGATGTCAGGAGAAAACACTACTGATGCAAAGAAAATGGCTGCTGCTTCTGTAAAGATTGAAACAAGACTCGCCGAAAGCATGATGAGTCGTGCCGAATTGAGAATTCCGGAGAAAAGCTACAACAAGTTCTCTCGAAAGGATTTTGAAAAAATGATCCCCAACTTTGATTTTGAGCTTTACCTCAGTCAGCTGGGAAGCCAGAGTTTTGATACCGTAATTGTCGGGCAACCAGATTTCTTCAAGGAGTTAAATCGCATGGTCAAAGAGGTCAATATTGATGATTGGAAAAGCTATATGAAACTAAGAACCCTGGATCATTACGCCGGGCAACTTGGGAGTGATTTTGTAAAGGCAGATTTTGCCTTTCACGAAGGAGTGATGAGCGGAAAGAGCGAGATGAAACCAGCCAATGAGCGAGCAATCAACGAATTGACCAGAAACCCTATCGGAGAGGCATTGGGAAAACTATTTGTTGAGAAGCATTTTTCGGAAGAAGCCATGAAACGAATCAATGAACTGGTGGATAACTTACTAGTTACTTTCGATGAGCGGATTAAAGCGTTGGATTGGATGTCTGATTCAACCAAACAGCAGGCATTGACGAAATTAAACGCCATCGGTCGAAAACTGGGATATCCGTCGAAATGGGAAGATTTCAGCAAGCTAAATCTGCAAAAAGACATGTATCTGCAGAATGTTAAAAACATTCGAATCTGGTCGACTCAAAAAAGCTTGGGAGAGTTGTACAAGCCCGTAGACAAAGAAGAGTGGGGGATGCCAGCACATATGGTGAATGCCTACTACCACCCATTATTGAATGAGATTGCCTTCCCGGCGGGAATTATGCAGCCGCCCTTCTTTGATGAAAAAGCGGAAGACGCATTGAACTACGGTCGGATTGGAATGGTAATTGGACATGAATTCACGCATGGCTTTGACGATATGGGTTCTAAGTTTGCAGCAGACGGAAGCTTTAATAATTGGTGGACAGAAACAGATCGAAAAGCATTTGAACAACGAACCACCTTATTGGGAAATACTTTTGCTGGTTTTTGCCCAATCGACGGACATTGTGTCAATCCGGATTTGACGATGGGAGAGAATATTGCTGACCTTGGGGGGATTACCCTGGCATATCATGCATATATGAGGACAGAAGAGTTTAAATCTGGTAAGAAGAAGGGAGGATACACTCCGGCGCAGCGCTTTTTCCTTTCGTTTGCCCAGCTTTGGAAGATCAATTACACCAATGAGGAACTGAAAAGTAGAATTGCAAATGACCCACATTCTCCGGGAATGTACCGTGTGAATGGTCCGCTGATGAATTGTCCGGAATTCTTTGAAGCATTCCAAATTCAAGAGGGAGAGGCGATGAGGAATTCATCGTCCAAACTTTCTAAAATCTGGTAGACCTTGCTTTTTTGAGTTGTATTGTATAGATTTGATTGAAAACCAACTAATTATAA
>SBGX01000007.1 GCA_006226425.1 Bacteroidota bacterium
ATGAGGAATTCATCGTCCAAACTTTCTAAAATCTGGTAGACCTTGCTTTTTTGAGTTGTATTGTATAGATTTGATTGAAAACCAACTAATTATAATACGATGAAAAAAATCTTTATGCTTTTTGCAGTCTGTCTTTTATTTGGAATAGGACAGACCTACGCTCAAAACGATCAGGCCTTTATTGGAAAGGCTAGAGGGGCCCTGGGAGCCTGTCTTCAAAACTACAAAAGTGCGGATGGTTGGATTGTTGAAGCCAACGTCTATACAGTTGGAGCTTGTTTTGTGGATGGCTTTATTACAGAAGTCACTTTTACGGCAAGACCAGAAACAGCTCCGTGTCCGGAAGGAGCATTTTGCCATCCTCCAGCACTTCCGATCATCATCGGACAGGTGCGCTTCGGGTGCAATAACGAAGTCATCTCTTCTTACTGTCTGTAAGTGGGAAATAAACAAAATTGGAAAGGGGCCGAAGCCCCTTTCTTAATTTAATTCCAATAGGATTGTTTCCTTTCCGATTTTCGTTGTTTCCAGAGCCTTACTGTATTGCAAAAGCATTTTTAGCGTTCGATCAGAAGGACCGGAAAGTTCTTTGTTCCTTTTTTCGGATTTTTTAGAGGGTAAGCATTTTAACATAGGCAACTCATTGAATAAATAGATTTGTCTATAGTAACGTGACCACTTCTTTTTTTATTGCAAGATATTGTATTTTTTTTTAGCCGCCGCGCGAGAACAAGCGTTGAAGTGCCACCATTCGGTTGGAATATTATAGAAATACTGACTTCGCATGACCTCCCGGAGTAGCTTTCGATTAGCTACCTGCTCTGAACTAAGTTCCCCTGTAGAAAGGTAATGAGCTTCCAAACGAGGGTAGGCAATTCTTCGAATATCATCATAACCTGCCCCCATATCAAGTGGTTTTCCGGTACTATCAGCAATGGTCAGATCAATGGCAGCTCCATAGTTGTGAATACTTCCATTTGCCGGATTGGAAACAAACTTGACGCGTTCGCGGACTGGAATGCTATCCAATGCATCCCACATTTGTTGTTGGACACCCAGAGGTCGGACACCGTCATAAACCAACAGAGACAGTCCTGGGTGTCGTTGCTTTAAGTAGCGTTGTACTTTCACCAGTCTTTTGGCCACATCTTCCTGTAAATACAATGAGTCAATATCAAAGTAGAGACGGCGTTTCATGAAATTATCCTTCGTGGCATACTTTAATTCGACCTGAATCGAACTATCCAGGCGTTGAAGGTTGCATAAATTCTCCAGTCCCGGTCTTCGGGGAGGAAGTTGTTCGTCTTTGGATAAATGATCTGGCTTTTTTTGAGCTGATTTTTGAGGAGTAGCATCCCCAACTGAACGAGATTTTTCAGTGTCTTCCTGATGATTTTCCGAACAACTGTTCAAGGACAGTGCGAACAGAAAAATCGCGAAATAGAGTATTGTTGTTTTTTGCTTGGCTGGAATAACTAGAGTATTTACATTTGCAATGCAAAATTAAAAAATTATGCCAAAGCTTTCTGTTAAGGCCCTTGAGATGCCTGCCTCTCCGATCCGGAAATTGGTTCCCTTTGCGGAACAAGCAAAAAAAGAAGGAAAAAAAGTTTTCCACCTGAATATCGGTCAACCCGACATTCAAACTCCGGATAGCGCTTTGGAGGCTGTTCATCACTTGGACCGAACGGTGATTGAGTATAGTCACTCAGCCGGTTTTGATTCTTATCGGGAGAAGTTATCTGCCAGCTACAAAAAGTCAGGCTTACCAGTTAACAAAGAAGACATTATTATTACGACTGGAGGATCAGAAGCTTTGATCTTTGGATTTATGACTACTTGTGATCCGGGTGACGAAGTGATTATTCCTGAACCTTTTTACGCCAATTACAATGGTTTCGCGGTGATGGCAGGACTCAAGGTTGTGCCTGTTCCTTCTAAAATCGAAAATGGTTTTGCCCTTCCTCCCGTGGAGGAGTTTGAAAAACGAATCACCGAAAAAACGAAAGCAATTGTTATCTGTAATCCTGGAAATCCGACTGGATACCTATACAGTAGGGAGGAACTCGAAAAACTTAGGGACATTGTTCGGAAGCACGATCTTTTCCTCTTTGCAGATGAAGTATACCGGGAATTCTGCTACGATGGAGCCAAGCCTTTCTCTGTATTGAACCTAAGCGGGATTGAAGATCAGGTGATTATGATTGATTCGGTCTCTAAGAGATATTCGATGTGTGGCGCCCGAATCGGAGCACTGGTTTCCAAAAACAAAAAGGTGATGGAAGCTGCCCTGAAATTTGGTCAGGCAAGGCTGTCTCCACCAACAATCGATCAAATTGCCTCAGAAGCAGCTCTTAATACCCCAGAGAGTTATTTTGACGAAGTCGTTTCTGAGTATGTGGAGCGTAGAAATATTTTGGTAGAGGGCTTGAATGAGATTCCTGGAGTATTTTGTCCCAAACCAAAGGGTGCTTTCTACTGTGTTGCCAAATTTCCGGTAGATGATGCTGAAAAATTCTGTCAGTGGTTGCTGGAGGATTTCTCGTATAAAAATCAAACGGTGATGATGGCACCAGCCAACGGATTTTATTCTTCTCCTGGAGCCGGAAAACAAGAGGCTCGTCTGGCGTACGTGCTTAATAAAGAAGCTTTGAAGGAATCTGTTAACTGTATTCGTGAAGCTCTGAAAGTGTATCCAGGGCGGATTGACGCAAATTAGAAGCGGAAATTCCCTTCCTCATACTGGATCAGTAAGCCCTGAAATTCTTCATCAGAAACTTTGAGGATTTCTGATTTTCCATCCGGAGCAACAGTTCCTGGTGTTCCGGGATTTCCGTCAGCCCCATCTTTCACCGAAAGAATTTTCCCCAGTAACTTGCTCTCTGTATGATCTCCGCGTCCACCTTTACCTGCAGTTCCCGCAAATCCAGCTGTCCCAGCGTGATTAAAAACGGTGACAACCTGATTAAAACGTTCGTATGAGGGTTCGTGAAAATAAACGTATATATCACCGCCTCTCCCAGCGTTTCCACCACTCCCGGCATGCCCTCCTTTTCCTCCTTTGGGCGACTCAATATCATTTTCCTTGTCAATTTGACCATCTCCACCAATCCCTCCTGAACCTCCGTTTCCACCATTTCCACCAATAGCTTCAATCACAATGTTTGGATTTCTGGCGTCCAGAACATCATAAAATTGATGTCCATTTTTCAGGATTCCCCGGAGTAGGAGGTAACTCATGTCGTTGACCGATACTTCGTAGATAAGGAGTTTGCAGGAAGCGGCATCCTCTCCATTTGTTCCTGATGTGGCGTTTGTGGCATCTCCGGAGGGGGAACTTCCATTTTTACCATTGACACCATCGCTTCCGTGATCTCCATTGAAATTAAAGTTATTCGACGAGGGATAAGCCAGAAAAAGCTGCTTTTCACAGAGAATTTCTGAGTCTGATTTACGTTGAATCACGAATTTCGGTGCCTGATCTGCAATGGGGTCTTTTAATCGGGGAGTCAGTTGATAAGAATTTCCCTCTACGGCATGTCCTCCAATGTTGACCTGAAAAGGTAACCAATTCATGAAGCAATCAGATGACTTTAATCGTCTGCCATTGGAAAACTCCAGCTCGAACGTTGTATTATTGGAACGATTTGCAATCAGTTGCTCCGTTTGAAAATGTATCTGACGGATGTATGGAAGTTTAAATCGAATCGTCTTTTGAATTCCCGACTTGGGTTCTCGCACGATAATTTCACATTCATTCGCTCCTCGATGAGCATCATACATTTTATAACTCGCAATTCCTTTATCTATGTTTCGTAAACCTTGAAAATCAACTTCCAGCTTATTCCAATCTCGTTTACTACTTGTTTTGTTAATGGTCACTTGCTTGCCTCTTTTTTTGACCAGGGTGACTTCCAAATAAAAACGATCAGTTTTTCCAAGCTGGCTGGAATCAACATGCACAAAGAGATCGCGGTATTTTTGTCCAAAAAGGGTAGGGGACAATAGTAGAAAGCTGATGATCGCAAGTTTATGTGTCATGGTCTTATATTTTGATCCCGATGATTAATACATCATCGATTTGCTCCAGATTCCCTTTCCAGTTTTTGAAGCGTTTCTCCAACTCTTGATGTTGATTGTCTAATTCCATGCCAGAAATATCTAGAAAGGTATCACGCAACTGACGATATTTGAATTTCTTTCCGCCCGGCCCTCCAAATTGATCCGCATATCCATCCGTAAACAAGTAGAGCATATCTCCTTCTTTCAGGGGAATTGTATTCGAATCGAACTGTTGTTTTTGTCCATCCATGTAATACCCCACGGGAAATTTATTCGCTTTGTGAACAATAACTTCTCCCTCGCGGATCAGGTATAGCGGATTATTCGCTCCGGAATATTGAACAGTTTTATGCTTGCGATCGAGAGCGATCAGGTTAATATCCATTCCATCTTTCAGGTGACCGGAACTCTTCCCTCGATTCAGACTTTCGTATAGTCCTTCGTTGACATCATCCAGAATCAAAGCCGTATCTCTTAATCCATTCTCTTTCACAGCTTTATTGAGCAGGTTATAGTTCACGATGGACACCAAAGCGCCCGGCACACCGTGTCCTGTACAGTCTGCGGCAGCCACGTAAACCTTCTGATCAGCAGATTCAATCCAATAAAAATCACCGCTTAGGATATCTTTAGGACAATAGAAAACAAAAGAATTGGGTAGATGATTTTCCCAAATACTCTGCTGGGGGAGTATTGCCCGCTGAATTCGTTCTGCATATTGAATGCTATCCTTAATGTCTTTATTTTGCTCAGCAACCAGGCTGCTTTTTTCTTCGATGATCTGATTTTTAGAAGCTAATTCCCGGTTGGTCCGACTTTGTTGACGGTAGTTTCGGAAGATCATGAAGAGAACGAGCAGTACGAGTCCCAGACCAGCCAGTGCAAAGTAGATTGACTGCTGTTTTTTTTCCAGATCCTTGGCTAAAAGTTTGTTTTTTTGTTCTTTTTTCTCTGATTCATACTTGATCGATAAATCCTGGATCAGTCTTTTCGTCTCCTGATCAAAAATGGAATCTCTCAATGAAACATATTTCATCATGTGCTCATTTGATTTTTCAAATAGCTTCAAATGTTGATAACTGATGGCAATGTTATAACTTACATCAGCCACTGATTGCCAGTCTTCCGTTTTTTCGAAAAGGTGGAGAGCCTCACTGAGATTCTTTGCGGCGGCTTCATATTCATTGGTTTCATTCTGCAGGTTCCCAATGTTATTATAAGCAATAGCGAGTGATTCCAAATCATCGGGAGTATACTTCATCACTGCCTGCTTCGATTGCTCATAGCTTCGGATGGCCTTTGTCAGATGTCCCTGATACTGATAGCAAATCGCAATTCCGTTGTAGATGTATGGAAAGAAATCACTGAGTCCTTCTTTTTCAAGTCGTCGCTCCACATAGCGGTAGTTGCTCAACGCCATCTGGGTTTGATCCTGTTCCAGGTAGTAATTGGCCAGATTGATATGTGCCAGGATGTACGAATTGTCACCGGGAATTCGCTTATAGGACGCAATGGCTTCTCGTTGATACTTGATCGCCTGTTCGTAACTATCAGTTTCCTTGTGAATCTTGGCTAATTGTTCTTTAGCCCTTCCTTCATAATCGTAACGCTCATTGCCGTTTAATTGCTTTGTTCTTTTTAGAAGTTTAAACGAATAATCGGTGGCGTGTTTAAAGTCCGATTGCTCAATATAGATGACCGCTAGACTTGAATAAACGTGATGAAGTCTATGTCCTGTTTTCTGAGCACTCTTCTCTGCTAAAAGTCCTATTTCAATGGCCTGATCCGGCTTTGAATCTGAAATTTCTTGGATTACTTCCAAACAGCGATTGACTCTTGCTGTATCGTTTTGAATTCCCTGAATTTCGCTTAGATAAACATTCTTTTTCTGCTGACCAAAAGCTATTTTCGTGAGACCAAGCGTAAAAAAAAGTACCAATACCAACGCTGCTTTCACAAAAAATTGCCTTATTTTAGGGTTCAAACGTAAATATATAAAAAATGTCAGTAGTAGAAACCGAAAGAACAGGCGTGATCACTGAGTTTTATGATGCAGATGCCGGTATGATTAGAGAAGATGGTACAGGTGTTGATTATGAATTCGTTCAGCATGGAGCTCAGGTTGACTTTTTCAATGGTGAAGATGTGATTTTTATCACAATTACGACCCCAAAAGGGAAGATCATTACCAAAGAAGTCTTGAAAAAAGGACATAACTAAGAACCTGAAACGCGAAAAAAATGAAAGCCATCAGTCATTCTTGATTGATGGCTTTTTATTGGTATGGAAACAGCAAAAGAATTAGCAGATCGATTCAGAGAAGTTTTTCTCCATGGTACCTGGATTGCAAACACCAATTATCAGGACCAGCTGAATAAAGTGAACAGGGTAGAGGCGATCAAATCCCTTGATAATCTTAATTCCATTGCGGCACTGACTTTTCATATTCATTATTATCTGGAAGGAGTCTTTCAGGTACTGGAGGGTGGACCACTTAGTATCCGGGATCAATATAGTTTTGACATGCCCCCGCTCCAAACAGAAGAAGATTGGGAAAAACTCAGACAAAAATTGCTTGTCCAGGCCGAAAAAATAGCCTCCCGGATCGAAATGCTTTCCCAGCCAGAATTAGAACAAGTCTTTGTCGATCCGAAATACGGTTCTTATCGGAGGAACCTGGAAGCCCTCATTGAACATGCTTATTATCATTTGGGTCAAATCAGTCTGATCAGGAAATTGCTAAAGGAAAGATCAGCCTAGATCAGTGACTTTTTTTTGTCAAATGCAAGGACTCCGTTCTTCCAGATGGCCAGGTGACCTGAAATAAATAACTTCCGGGCAACAGAAAATTCAGTCCTAACACTTTTTCTGTTCGAATTACTCCCTGATGAACCAATTTTCCTGTCAGGGTATAAATCTGATAGCTTGTCCCTGAAGGAAAGTCCAAATGAACAAGATCTTGAAATGGGTTGGGCCAAATCGATTGCTTCAGATGGATTTCTTTCAGTCCGGCGCTTTTTTGATGGATCACCCCAATGGCATCCAAATCAAATCCTCCTGATGGAAAAAGGGTAGGATAGGGATCATTGATGATGTTTCCATGTTGATCTTTTGAGGCATACACCGAATCAAGACTTCCGATTACATCGACAATGCGAATGTAATTAATCTGTTGACGATCAACGGAATCAGAATCGGGTAGTTCAGCCAAATCGAAGGGGGTTCCATATCCCTGGCGGTATTTCCCGGCCAGATTGTGCACATAAGCACAGTTACTGTATTCAAAAGGTCCCATTTGATGATCCAATGGAATTTCCGAAGTCGCGGGAAAACGTTGAAAATGGATTCCATCTGTGCTCACTTCAACAAAGGCTAATTCAAGGTAATGATCGGCAAAACCGTTCTCAAAAACAGCGAAATCCGGACCGGGACCGTCATAAATAGGCGACAAAAACTGTAGAACAGCATAGCCACTGTCCCCAAGGGAAACGACATCAATCGTATTTCCTTCAGCAGGTCCCAGGGCATTCTCTGCCACACCAAAATCGACCATGCCGGAATCGGGCACAGCAATGTCTGCATAACCACGATACAACTCAATGGAATTGGCCCATCCAACAAAAACGCTGCTATCCTTATGAATTGCTATACTTCCTTCCTGGCCAGGCTCAGGAGCAAAGGATTGTGCTTCGGCTAGAAGGGAAGTCAAGGTCAACATGCTCAGTAAAAATGATCTCATATTTAAGGGATATAAATGACTTTCGATGGTAGAAGTGCAGTATTATAAGAAGTGATGAAGGCTCCTGATGAACTATACCGAAGGAGCTTTCCAGTATTTACATATTCGTTGGCGTCGAGAAGACAGATTTCCTGTTTGGCTGGAATGTATTTCAAGCCATAAGGTGTTTTGAGTGCACTTAGATCAATCAGTTGATTATTGACCACACTGTCGGCCATAGGATCAAATAGTACCAGTTTATTTCCGATACTGAGTAAATAGTTGTTCTCCATCGGGCTGAGCATTCCAGGATCCTGATAGCTGTATGTTTTTTTTATGGATGAGTTGATCGCGTCAATTAAATGCAATTTGGCAGGGACATCCGAATAATTTCCTCTGCTTAGTACGTGAACCCGATCCAGACTCTCACCGATAATTGTTCCGGGATTCAATCCCACCGTTATTTTTCGTTCTTCAAGCAGGGTTTGCGGATTGATGATGGATATGGTTGAGTCTATCAAAGGAGCATTCAATCCACCCGAATTTGAAACCAGGATTCGTCCTTCAATCTCTGTGATTTGATCCGGATTCAAGCCCACTTTGATGCGCTGTACAATCTCCAGTTTGGCCGTGTCAAGCACATCCACGTAGCCATCGAAGCAACTGACAAAAGCGTACGCCCCATGAAAAGCGATGTTTCGGGGCTGTTTGGCTTTTCCATTGTCCTGCATCAAAATTTGTTGGATCAACTTCCCTTCAGAGTCCAGGATTTCCAGTGTTGAAGAGGTGGTGACAATGACATAAATCTTGTTCCCATACTGCTCCAGGTCATTTCCTGTATCTCCCAGCAATCTTCCATTTTTCTGGAGAAAAAAATCGTTGGAGACGTTGCCTTCCGAATAACTGAACCAACTCAAGCTCGAATTATTGTGTTGGAACAAACCTTCATTCAGAACAAGCAAGCCATCACCAAACGAAGGCGGACACTCAGGTGCTACTTCTTTCTTTTTGCAAGAAAACAGTCCGATTAGAACAAAGAATAATAAGATTCTAGTGAAATGCATAAGATAAATGAATCATGTAATGAATACCTGGCATGACGAAATAACGCACGTAGGCATAGCTGGTATTCGTTAAATTTTTAATTGAAAGGCCTGTTTGGAAGCTACCACTTTTGGAATGCTCCCAACGTTTTGCTAATTGAACATCCAAGACATAAAAACCAGGCACTTCATTACTGTGAATGTTTTCCGGAAGCGCATAACGGAATCCGAGCCATTGGTTTTGAACATGCAAAGACCATGAGCTATAGTATAGGCTGATATCAAGAGTTCCCTGATGTAATGGAATATAGGGGATTTGATGTCGATAACTGCTACTCTCCCTGGAACTGAGATCAATCGCCTGCTGCAAAGAATAGGAAAGACGAAGGTTATGCCTAAACTTATTCGTAAGCTCACTTAAAAGACTTAAACTGGTACTGAGCCCCTGAATTTGAACCAAACCATAGTTCTGAACGGACCAAACAAACAGATTTTTCGTTGGAATACTTACCAGTTTATCCTGAACAAGATTATAATAGAGATCTGCTTGTCCCTGCAAAAGATGTTTTTTTGCGATTCTCTTGTCAATGGTGAAACCCAGATTTAACTGATTGACGTACTCCGGTTTTAATGAATTAGCGCCGAATTGACTGTAGTACAACTCGTGAAAGCTAGGAAGTCTAAAAGAACGCTTACTCCATATATAAAGACGCGAGATGAATCGTTGATCAAAGGGGCGTTCCCACTGAATGAAAGGCGAAAGGCCCTGAATCAGTTTCGAATCATCCAGATGCTGTTCCAAAACGAATTCGTGTCCCAATTGAAGTAATAGGGTACTTTTTCGGAAATGGAACTGATTCCCAAACAAAAATCTGAATTGTGCTCTGGCGGGGTCTTTCTCTGCATAGTCAACGCCTGATAGGGTGCTCCATTGCTGTTCCAAACCTCCAAAGTAATTCCACACAGCAGAATCTCTCTTTGAACGAAATACGACACCGTGTTGCATCGAAGAAGTGTAATAACGTTGATCTATATAACCTTGTTGATTCAAAAATGCCGAATCCAGATAGTTCAGTTCATCATAGATCAAATGGAGGTATTGCTTTGTTTGTAATTGACGAAATTTCTGTTCCCACTGAAAGCGAAAGCGATGATTGGAACGCTTAAGAAATTGATTTGCGATGGGATTATAGAGCACGACTGCTCCGGGAAGTCCCTGGTCACTTTCTCTCAGCTCATACGCCCATAAAAAATCTGATTTTTCTCGTTGATACATGAGGTTACAACCGCCATAAAACTCTTTGAGTTGATTATTGACTCTGTTGCCCTGATAGTTCTGCTGGCCATTTCGGATACTAAAGGGGTATTCCCCTTTGGTCTGTCGGTACATCCCATAACTACTGATCATCCAGTTTTTTCTTCTTTCCGGGCTGTATTTGAGTGCCAGATAGGAAGACCATTGGCCAAAAGAAGCCTGTTTGATGTTGCTCCGAAGTTGGAAACTATCTTGAATTTGTTGGTATTCAAAGCGTTTTAAACTGAGTACATTTCCGGACATCATGGCTCCAAGTGGCATTAACTCGTTTTGCTGCTGTGCGTTCCCAAGACTGACTTCTTCAATATTCTCGGGAACAAACAAACTCAAATCCATGGAACTGCCTGAAGCGGGATTTACATCAAGGCCATCTACCAATAAAGTGTTATGCTGACCACCAATTCCACGTACAGAAATTGTCTTCAATCCTCCCAATCCACCATAGCTCTTTAAGCTCACTCCAGGAAAGCGTTGCAACAATTCTCCGAGGTCATTGCACTGAAGCGCTTGTACTTGTTCGCGGCTCAACTTGTATTCGATCTGTCTGCCTTTCTTTCGAAGAGGAGATTGAACACGGATTTCCTCCAGTTCCTGGTTCCTGGTCTGACCTAACAGGGGAGGACAGATGACGCCTCCCCAGCTAAGTACAAAAAGAAATCGTCTAAGTAGCCGCATGGACTTTTAGCGTTTCAAAAAACGTTGCTTGTAAATCTTATTTCCGGATTGAATTTCAATCAGGTAGGAACCTGGAAGAAGCTTTTCAACTGAAATTCCGCTGGAACTCAATTTTCCATTTCCCAGTTGCTTTCCGGTCATATCCACAATACTGAACGTGCCTGTTTCAATGCCTATTACACGTAGTTGATCCTGAACAGGATTTGGATATACTACCAAAACATCCTGCACTAATTCATTGACTGATAAAGTGGTGTGAAAGACCAGGTTGTCCAGGGCAAAATAAGCCGGTGTATTCATCCCAAAACCTCCTACATCGGACGAAAACAACTTGAATGAAAGTCCCTGAACAGGAGGAAAAGAAGAAAGATCAACATTGGTCCAATCTATTAGGATGTAATCTTGCAAAGAGTCAGCGAAACGGAAATCTGCCAGGTAAAAATCCATGGAGTCAATCATCTCGGATTGTGCATTTAATCCAAAGATTCGGACAAAGAAGTAGTCTTCACCATTGGTTCCGTCATCCTCACCAGCTGCATTTTTGGTTGATCCGAATTTTTTAGCAAAACTATCTCCGTCTTTCATGGACAGTGCAGCATAAGTCGTGTTCGTCAACTTTACTGAATCCAATAGTACATTTTGCCCGAACTGAATTTGTCCTGAAGAACCATAATACAAAGCGTATTTTTCCGATTGATCACCACTTCCCACAATACTGCTGTACTGGTTCATATAGCCTGGAGTTGTGTTATCGGTGACATTGGAATAGGAGAAACCACCAGACCAGTAGCCATTAAAGATATTCTCGAAGAATACACTTTGCGTGTTGAAGCCGCCGGAACTATCCGATCCATTGTAATAAGCTTCGCTTCCATTGAGGCTCAATTCCTCAAAATCAATTGTTGTTTGCTGGGAAAAAGAAACAGTAGTACATGCTGCTGTGATTCCCGCCAATACCCATTTTTTCATACTTTTCATTTTAAGTGAATAAATAAAACTCGTATGAAAATTCAGAATACAGCAAGCTCAAAGAAAACACCCAAGGGTACCTGGCGTCTCGATGTAACTCAAACTTTAATCTGAAGTTTTCATTATCAAACCCATTGGCAGGTCTTCTGACTTATCTCCTTCCTTTCGGATTTCCAACCAGCCTTCCCATCTGAATGACAGTGGACTTTTGATTGGTTTCAGGAGACTTACAGCTGCAGATACAGTTCCCGATTTTCACGAGATTCCCTCTTGCGTATTCGAACACGTCGAATTTACCAATAAGCGGGGCGAAGATAGTTATAAATTTTTCATAAAGCTTCTGAAAGGCAAAAAATGACTGCTTCAATCGTGACAGAATCACTAAATTTGTTCCTTCTGAAAGATTAACAATACATGAAAGTATCTTATAACTGGATCAAGGAATTATCCGGGGCTGATGTAAGTCCTGAAAGAATGGGGGAGATCCTAACTGAAACAGGACTGGAAGTAGAGGGGATTGAACGCGTTCAGAGTATTCCTGGTGGATTGGAAGGAGTTGTTATCGGGCAGGTTAAAAGCTGTGAAAAGCATCCGGATGCAGATCGTTTGAAGGTAACCACAGTAGATATCAGCACCGGGGAAGACCTTCAAATCGTTTGCGGTGCTCCCAATGTAGCTGCTGGTCAGAAGGTACTTGTTGCAACTGTTGGTTCAACACTCTATCCAAAACCCAATGAGCCATTTAAGATCAAGAAATCGAAAATTCGTGGGGTGGAATCCATCGGAATGATCTGTGCAGAGGACGAATTAGGTCTGGGCACTTCTCATGATGGGATTTTAGTACTGCCCGAAGATGCTACCGTTGGAGAGGCAGCAGCTCGATTCTTTCAACTGGAAGACGATTACCAACTCGAAATTGGCCTGACTCCTAATCGATCAGATGCATTGGGACACATTGGTGTGGCCAGGGATTTGATTGCTTACCTGAACATCCATGAGCAAGCTGAACTTCAACTGAACTGGCCAGAGTTCCCCACCATCAAAGCAACGAATTCAGATCATCAGATCTCAGTAGAAATTGAGGCTCCGAAGGACTGTCTCCGATATATCGGGATGGTAGTTCGAGGCATCCAGGTAGCAGAATCCCCCGAGTGGATGAAACAGAAATTAGTTGCCATAGGACTGAATCCGATCAATAATGTGGTTGATTGCACCAATTATGTCATGCGGGAACTAGGAACTCCACTGCACGCGTTTGATTTAAAGGCGGTGAAAGAGGGGATACTGGTTCGTCATGCAAAAGAAGGGGAGGAACTGATTACTTTGGATGGTGAAAAGCGAAGCCTGGATCAGCGTAACCTGATGATCACCAATGGAAAAGAATCTCTAGCCATTGCGGGCGTTTTGGGAGGTGAAGCTTCCGGAGTGAAAGATGATACAACTGATCTTTTTCTGGAATCAGCCTATTTTGATGCCGTATCAGTCAGGAAAACAGCGAAAATGCATGGACTGAATACCGATGCCAGTTTCCGCTATGAGCGAGGAGTAGACCCAGAACTGACATTGAAAGCGATGCAACGTCTGCTTGCACTTATTATTGAAACAGCAGGAGGAGAGGCAAGCGGGGAATTGATGGATGTTCATCCAGGTCAATTGAAAGCTCATGAATTATCGTTTAGCCCCCTTCGAGCCCGGAAACTTATGGGCTGTGATATCAGTGAGTCAGAGATGGAACAAATCCTGAAGCAACTGGACATTGAAGTGCTGGATCAGGCAAATGAACAATGGAAGCTTCGAGTGCCCCAGTACCGGGTGGATGTTACGCGAGAGGTAGATGTGGTAGAAGAAATTCTGAGAATTTACGGTTTCAACCGGGTCCCGATTCCAAGTAAGTTGAATAGTAGCATTCAGCACAGACCAAAATTAGATCAAGAAAAAATTAAGATAGAAGTGTCGAACTTACTTAATTACAGTGGATTAAGTGAGGTGTTAAACAATTCTCTGTACGCTTCTGAAAGAACATCTCTACTAGCATCTCCCAAGTCATCGTTGGGCGAAGTTGTTTCTTTACTTAATCCTTTAAGCCAGGATTTAGACTCAATGCGTCAAAGTCTTTTGGGAGGTATCCTGGATACGATCGTCTACAATCAAAACAGACAACATCCGAACCTTAAATTGTTTGAGTTCGGGAAAATATATGGCCTCTCGGAAGGGAGTTACCAGGAAAATGAGCGGCTAATTATTGCATTAAGTGGAAAAAAGCTATCGGAACAGTGGAATCATACTCCATCGGATGTCAATTACTACTCACTCAAAGGAATTGTCCACAAACTACTTGATCGTTTGGGGATTATTGGTCATCTCAAAGAAGCCGATCTGGACTGTGCAAGCTTCTCAGATGGGGTTGATCTCTACATCTTGAAAAACAAGATTGGATCTATGGGTTGGGTAAACCGAAAAGTACTTAAAGCTTACGGTGTGAAACAAGAAGTTTTTGTCGCTGATTTGGACTGGGATGCCGTTTTGGATTCGTTAAAACTGAAAAAAGTACAGTTTAAGGAGCTTCCAAAAAGCTTTGAGATGCGCCGGGATTATTCTTTGCTGTTGGATGAAAAGGTTAGTTATGCCAACATCCGTGAACTTGCAGGGAAAGTAGATCGATCCATATTGAAAGAGATGAGCCTGTTTGATGTCTATGAAGGGGATAAGCTAGAAAAGGGAAAAAAATCTTATGCTGTGGCCTTCTATTTCCAGGATGCAGAGAAAACTTTGAAAGATGCCCGGGTGGATCAAATCATGGAACAGATTCGGGGTAAATTGGAAAAGGAACTCGGAGCGGAATTGAGATAGGAAGGTGGCAAAACAAATTGTTATTACAGGTATTGGAACTGACGTCGGAAAAACGGTTGTTTCAGCTATATTATGCGAGGCGCACAAATGTTCATACTGGAAACCGGTCCAGGCAGGAGATTTGAACTATACTGACAGCAACAAAATTTCATCCTGGTGTTCCAATGAAGTAACAGTTCTGCCCGAAAAACATCGACTAAAAACTCCTGCATCTCCTCATTTGGCAGCTGCTTTGGATCAGGTGAGCATTGAACATTTAAATTTGGAAGATCATCCGAATGAACTCTTTATAGAAGGTGCCGGCGGATTGATGGTGCCATTGAACGATTCGGGGCTCTTGTATGTAGATCAGTTTGCTTCCTGGAATCTCCCATTGGTTTTGGTTTCCAGACATTACCTTGGAAGCATTAACCATACCTTGCTTTCTCTGGAAGCGATCAAAAGTCGAGGCTTGCAATTAGCTGCATTGATCTGGGTGGGAGATGAGAATCCCGGCACAGAGAAGATTGTAGAATCCATTCATCCAGAAATCAAAACACACCGGATTCCCTGGGGAGAAGAGGTAAATGCCGAATTTATCCAACGGGAAGCAAAAAGAATTCCCTGGAACTTATTTAAGAAGTAACTATGTCTCAACTCATCGATCTCGACCAACGCTATGTATGGCACCCTTTTACACAGGCCAAAACAGCTGGACTTCCCATTCCGATTGTTTCTGCGGAAGGTGCACTATTACAAGCCGAAGATGGGAAAACATATATTGATGCGAACTCCTCCTGGTGGGTCAATACGCATGGGCATGGTGAAGAGCATATTTCTCAGGCGATCAAGGATCAGTTGGATCAGCTCGGACACGTTATTTTTGCCGGGGTCACCCACCCAAAGGCCGTAGAGCTGGCAAGTCGTATTTCTGCATTACTCCCGGGAACATTGAATCGTAGCTTCTTTTCCGATGATGGTTCCACAGCGGTTGAAGTAGCACTCAAAATGTCTTTGCAATACTGGTTCAATCAGGATCAGAAAAAACATCGAATTTTGGCCATGGACGGAGCTTATCACGGAGATACTTTTGGCGCCATGTCCGTCGGTCAACGATCTTATTTCAACAAACCCTTCGAACACCTCTTTTTCCAGGTCGATTACATGGGATTTCCCAGTAAGGAAAATGAAGCGCCTTGTTTAACGGAAGCCGAAGCCTATTTTAAAAGTGGTGAATTTGCCGCTTTAATCGTGGAACCCATCGTTCAGGGCTCGGCCGGAATGCGCATGTATCGCCCTCAATTCCTGGATCAACTCATGATTCTGGCACGTAAATATGACGTGTTGATCATTTTTGATGAAATCATGACTGGATGGGGGAGAACAGGACGTTTGTTTGCCATGAACTACCTCCAGGATCACCCAGATATCGTTTGTCTATCTAAAGGCCTGACCGGAGGAGTTTTGCCTTTAGGCTTAACGGTCGCTAGCGATTTTATTTACGATGCCTTTTGGAGCGATGAAAAGGAGAAGGCCCTTCTGCATGGACACTCCTTTACTGGAAATGCACTTGCCTGTGCCGCGGCTTGCGCCAACCTCGATTTGATTGAGGACCCTGCCTTTTTTGAAGAAATTGAACGTATCGCCACGGCTCACTATGCCTTTGTTCAACACCTGAAAGAGCATGAGGCAATTGCTCATATTCGACAAACCGGAACCATTCTGGCTATTGAAGTCCGGCAACAGGAAGAAAGTAGCTACTTTTCAGGGATTCGGGATGTGATCTATGAACATTTTCTGAATGATGGAATTCTGCTTAGACCTCTGGGAAATGTCCTATTCGTAAATCCACCATATTGCATTAAAGACGAGGAATTAGCTCAGATCTATGCCTCAACGAAACGTTTGCTTGATCGCCTACTTACTGACGATCGTCTCCAATAACTTGGAATTATACATGGCCACCGGAGAAATGACCGGTTCTTCCAGGGGAATACTATCCTTATAGCGCTGACGAAGAATTCGTTTCACATCTTTGTGTTGGAGATTGAATTCTTGTAGTTCTTGCAACTTGCCAATTTCCAGTCCAGTAGAGCCCTTGTATAATTTCCATACAAGTTCGGAACAATACATTTTCTCATCAGTCCATTCGAAATGGGGATCATAATCACGTCCCAGGAAACGTTCGATCATATCATCCATTCGAGAAAATGCTTTTTTCGTTAAGTGTTCATCTGCATTTTTCAGGCGTTTGACAACATAATGACTATTTACACCTTTACTGATCCATTGGTGCAACGGAACAATTTTGACAGGCTGAACAGCTTCCAGTACGGAAAGCTCTTTCCCTTTTCGGAAAATCATTCCCACATGACTATATCTAGAACCAGTGGCGGCTTGAATGGCCTTACTTTGACTTGATCTTGAAACCTGAAAGATGATATCACCACTTTCGAACAAAACTCGTTCCTTCAGTCCAAAGGTATTTTCTTCTGTTCGCTGAAAAGCAAACAAAAAGAAACAAATAAAAAGAGCTGACAATAATTTTACTCCTTGTTCACTAAAATGAAACTTCATCATTTTTTTCTAGTATGTCCCAGGTATGATCTGCGAGCAAGCGTACAGTAGCCACAAAGGTGTACGATTTTCCGGATCGTCCCCATTGATTCGGTGCGATGAGGGACAAAAGATAATTCAAGTGTTCGTCCTGATAGAGGTGATAAATGTGGTTGATAATCGGTTGAAAGCGCATTTCAGCCATGTAAATTCGTTCCGAAATTTCTTTTCGATCCTGCAATTTTTTAGCCTGATCAGCTAACAACTGCATTTGCTCGTAAATTTGCCCCAATTGCATGTCCGTCTGATGCTCCATTGCATTGAGAGACAAGCCTTTGATTTTACCCTGATCTTCCGGTTTCACCAAAGCACTCCCCGCATGATGACCATATTCCAACGAATGGGGGTTCTCACTTACCTTATCCGGATCTATCGGATTCTGAAATTCTTCTGCCATAGTTCCTCTTGTACTAATAAAATTAACACTTTTCCGTGTTTTTGGCAAATTTAGTTCGATGCTTCTTCAGATGGTTCTTTGCGTTTCCAATCCTGATAGGCAAAAAACAAAATCAGTAAAAAGATCAAAATGGAACCGGAGGCAGCCAATTTGGTGGACGTATGATAAAAGGGCAGGTCAAACTTGAATCGTATTTCATGCTTTCCACCAGGAACTTCTAATCCTCTGAGCAGATAATTTACTTTCAGGATCGAAGCTTCCTTTCCGTCAATGGTTGCTGTCCAACCTTCCGGATAGTAAATCTCGGAGAAAACGGCCAGTTGATCTCCTTCTAAGTTTGCCTCATAAACCAATTCATTCGGTCCATATGATTTCATCTTAATCATTCCTTTCCCGGTGAACTCTTTCTTTTTCAGTCTTTTAGCCTCACTTTCGAGTAATACAGCTTCTTCTTTTGGCTCAAAAGCATTACTTACCTCATAGGAAACGATTTTTAAGAACGAATTGGAAGTATCAGCCTGAATTGTGAAGGCCGGGACAGTCGAAGTGTTCCCACGGACATCCATCACGAAATACACTTCAAAATTCTTCTGCAAGCCCTGAGCAATCGGAATATCAACGGTATCTCCCTGCAAAATGTAATACAGTGATTCCGAGGCATAAACTTCGGCTTCTTTTACCTCTTGTCCTTTGTGGTACAATTGACCAACTCCTTTGTTTTCAACTTTGTAACGATTTGCCAGGGCCATGATTTCCTGATCCGGTGTGTCGTATTGCTCGATTCGCTGCACCAACCAGGCATTTCCCATGGCATTCAAATTCGGTTCTGACACAATGGCCGTACGATTCTGATTGACATTGATCGTGTGCTTCACATTGAGAATATCAAAAATGCGCGCATTCCCCTGGGTCATATGGAACTCATAAACATTTTGAATATTTCTGAGCTTGGCTCCATGATAACCTCCCAAGGACTTATGGAAATAGGAAGCCTTGGCACTGCTGAAACCTCCTGTGTAATCAAACACGCGATAATTGGTGTTTCGATTCAGTGCGGCAAAACGGTGGGCATCGATTACCCTGGTCTCAGCAATCCCACTAAACCCAAGTTCACTGGCTTTAGCTCTTCCTTCTCGCGAAGCCATCTCTACTTTTTTCTTGAGTTCATCATTCATGGATGTTTCCAACTCCAAAATGCTCAAATCTGCCGGGCGTGCTGAAATGGGGTAGAGGGTATTGGCTTTTTCTTCCCAGTAGCGATAACCATTCCCACTTTCTTCATTTCCCAAATAATAACGATCTACCGGAATCAGATCTAAAGCCACCAATCCGATTAGACCCAATACGATGTATTCTCTTTTTAGCTCGGTGTAGAAAAAGAGGGCACATAAGCCCAATGCAACAATCGCAAAAATGATTGTTCGGAGCATACTACTTGAAAAAACACTCTCCCGGAAGGTCTTTAGATTTTCATAATCCTTTTGCATGATTTGAACCTGACGGTCCACAATGCTCTGTACCTGTGCCTGATTACTCAAATCCAAGCCCATTTGCTGAATGACTTTCGGGTCGGTCCCCGCCAATTCTTTTCGCACCTCGTTTTGATAAGCGGCAATTCCTGCTGGACTCAATTGTTCCTTTTCACGGTCGGATAGGTATCCGTCGCCCAATCCAGTACTTTTGATGATAATCAATAAAAGAACCAAAACTCCTCCACCTATCAAAAAGCGTTTTTTCAACGCAATCAACTGTTCCCTTTCCTTCCATAGCTGATGGATCGAGATACTGGCCAATGCCACCAAACAACACTGAATCAACACAGCAATGATCGTTGGAGCCCGGAATTTATCGTATCCAGGGATGTTTTCGAGGAAGAAATCGGTCAAACCCATGTAATTTTTTCCCCAGGACAGTGCCAATGCCAACACAGACATGAGAAGAATCCCAATATTCAGGCTCGTTGGCGCCAAAATAACGGCCAAAATCGCCAGAATAATCACTACAGCACTCATATAGGCCGGACCAGACACTGCTGTTTGATCTCCCCAATAGGAAAGTTTGCTATTCAAGAGAGATTCCTGTTCCTGAGCAGAAAATTCCATATCTTCCATTTTCTCTGCAAACTGTGGATTTGATCCAATCAGTCCCATAGAAGAGCCCTTCACATAAGGAGAAAGCAGCGTGAGTGATTCATCGATCCCGTTACTATATTCGGTAATGTAATCTTTCCCTAGTCCGCTTGTCGAGTTTTTTGCATTGGACATTCCTTCCGGAGTAATCGTAATGTCATTTTTCCCACGGATCGAGTACTTTCCATAGTCATTGGTCAGCTTGATGTTACCAATATTGATAATCGCGGCCAATACATAAACGGCTACCAGACCACCACTGGCAATCAGCGTCTTTTTCATCTCTTTCTTGATGAATGCTCCTTCAACGAACAAAATCGCTCCGAGTACAACCAGGAGTAAAACCAAATAATAACTCACCTGTAAGTGGTTCATGGTCAACTCAAAAGTCATGAATACCGCAGACCAGACTAATCCCCACCTCAAATTATGTCGATAGGTCATGATAAAGCTACCAATAACAGGAGCCATGAAGGCGGTCGCCAGGGCCTTACTATTGTGACCCGCTTGAATAATCACGATATTATAAGTCAGGAAACCGAAAGCAATGGCTGCAAAAAGCCCGACCAAAGGCTTCATTCGTAAGCACATCGCAAAAATGTAAAATCCGATCATGTACAGGAAGACAATCCCTGCTGGTGGACTAAACATGGTTCGATAGGCTCGCATAATTGACCCCAGGAAATTCCCCTGATAAAGCAAGGAAATCTGCATGGACGGCATCCCTCCAAACATGGAGTTGGTCCACAGGGTTTCTTCCCCGGTCATTTCCCGATAATCCGAGATTTCGTGTGAAGCGCCCAAAAATTGTTCAATATCATGCTGTTTGATCCCGTAACCATCCAGTTGAAGCGAAAAGTAGATCAATGTCACCACCAAACAAGTGGCAATTGCAGCAAAGTGCATCCAGTTCTTGCGAAAAAAGGCCTGTACCATATAGTGTTACTTAAGTATCTTAAAAGAGTCTGAAATTAGAGATTTTATTTGGAATGACTTCAAAAATCAAAGACATTCTTATCCATCATTCCTGATGTCAGAAAGAGAACAATCGGCAGAAGAGTTAAATTTCTTCGTAGTCTGCGTCTTCCGCTGGTGGAATATTCCCTTTCAAAATGGATGTTTTCCCGCGGTTTTTGTCTACATGCTTCCTCAGTTGCTCCTGCTTCTTTTGACGTTCCTCCAGGTTCCGTTGTTCTCCCAAATTCCTCTTCGCAATCATCAACTGTCCCAGAAAGCGTAGGATCACCAACACTCCGATAATAATCAATACGGTCTTGATCAGACCTGTTACACTGAGAATCATCATCGATTAGCGGGATAAGTGCATATTTCTTTCGGAGTAAACCTTTCGGAAGAATGGATCTTTCAGGTTCTCAATGAAATAAATTCCTTCACCTGTCGATTTCATTTCAGGACCAAGTTCCTTTTTGACTTCCGGGAATTTTTCAAAGGAGAATACAGGAATTTTGATCGCATATCCTTCCTTCCTCGGATTGAAATTAAAATCTTTCAGTTTCGCTTCTCCTAACATGACTTTTGTCGCGAAGTTCACGTAGGGTTCATCATAGGCTTTTGCAATGAATGGAACTGTTCTCGAGGCCCTTGGATTGGCTTCAATAACATAAACCTGATCATCTTTAATCGCGAACTGGATATTTAACAATCCAACTGTTTTCAGCTCCAGTGCTACTTTTTTCGTAATGTCTTCAATCTGTTGCATCACAAAGTCTCCCAGGTTATAGGGAGGAAGTACGGCATACGAGTCACCAGAGTGAATTCCAGCCGGCTCGATGTGTTGCATGACTCCGATGATATGTACATCCGTTCCATCACAGATAGCATCCGCCTCCGCTTCAATCGCCCCACCAAGGAAATGATCCAGCAAAATTTGGTTTTCTCCCATCTCGCCAATGATATCTACGACATGATGCTCCAATTCTTCTTTGTTGATAACGATTTTCATCTTTTGTCCTCCCAATACATAGGAAGGCCGGACCAATAGAGGAAAACCCAGATCATCGGCTAATTCTAGTGCCTGTTCGGCATCTTCAACGACTCCGTACTTAGGAAAGAGAATCCCATGCTCTTCCAACAGACGAGAGAATCGTCCACGATCTTCTGCCAAATCCAGGGCGTCGAAACTGGTTCCTAAAATTTTAATTCCATAACGATTCAGCTTTTCTGCCAGTTTAAGGGCGGTCTGACCACCTAACTGAACAATGACTCCGACTGGTTTTTCGTGGAGAATAATATCGTAGATATGCTCCCAAAACACAGGCTCAAAGTAAAGTTTATCGGCCGTGCTAAAATCGGTAGAAACTGTTTCCGGATTACAGTTGATCATCACCGTTTCGTAACCACATTCCTTGGCCGCTAATACTCCATGAACACAACTGTAGTCAAATTCAATTCCCTGACCAATTCGGTTCGGGCCGGAACCCAATACAACTACCTTTTTACGATCCGAGACCTGACTTTCGTTCTCCTGCTCAAACGTGGAGTAATAATAAGGAGTCTGTGCTTCAAATTCCGCTGCACAGGTATCAACCAGTTTATAGACTCGCTTAATTCCGAGGTCATTTCTTTTTTTGAAGACCTCTGATTCAAGACAGCGCAGCAAATGGGCAATTTGACGATCGGCGTATCCTTTTTGTTTGGCCTCAAACAATAGGGCTTCCGGAATATTCTCCAGGTGATGTTTTTCAATGCGACGTTCCAGTTTGATCAAATCCTCAATCTGCTTCAAGAACCACACATCAATTTTTGTTTTCTCGAAGATTGTTTTGAATGGGATCCCCAGTTTAATTGCATCATAGACATGGAACAAGCGGTTCCAGGAAGGGTTTTCCAGGGAGTGAAGAATCGCATTCTGATCTGTCAATTCCCGACCATCAGCCCCCAATCCATTTCGATTAATCTCCAGGGATTGACATGCCTTTTGCAGAGCTTCCTGAAATGAACGTCCAATTCCCATGACTTCTCCTACGGACTTCATTTGCAGTCCCAATCTTCGGTCTGCACCAGGGAATTTGTTAAAGTTCCAACGTGGGATTTTTACAATTACATAGTCCAGAGTCGGTTCAAAGAGGGCAGAGGTGGTGCCTGTAATCTGATTATTTAACTCATCCAGGTGGTAACCAATGGCCAATTTGGCCGCAATTTTCGCAATGGGATATCCAGTTGCCTTTGAGGCCAAAGCGCTTGAGCGGGAAACCCGCGGATTGATTTCAATCGCAATAATATCTTCTTTTTCATCTGGTGAAACGGCAAACTGCACGTTACAACCTCCTGCAAAATTTCCAATGGAACGCATCATTTTGATGGCCATATCTCGCATTCGTTGGAAAGTCGTATCGGAAAGGGTCATCGCCGGAGCCACGGTAATCGAATCTCCTGTATGAATTCCCATGGGGTCGAAATTCTCAATCGAACAAATGATGACCACGTTGTCGTTGGCATCTCTTAACAACTCCAACTCAAATTCTTTCCAGCCCATCAGTGCTTTGTCGATCATCACCTCGTGAATCGGACTTAGTTTTAATCCTCTATCCAACAGGTTATCAAATTCATCCTGACTGTGTACAACAGAGGCTCCAGCACCTCCAAGTGTATATGAAGCTCTAATACATAGCGGAAAGCCAAATTCCTGGGCAATTTCTTTTCCTTCCAGGAAGGACTTTGCCGTTTTTTGAGGGGCCATCCCAACTCCGATTTCTTCCATCAAAGAGCGGAATTGCTCCCTGTTCTCTGTAATTTCAATGGCATTGATATCTACACCGATCATCTCCACCTCATAATCACTCCAAATCCCCATTTCCTCGCACTTAATGGCCAGGTTCAAACCTGTTTGACCACCCATGGTCGGAAGAACGGCATCCACCTGATGATTCTCCAGGATTTCCATGATGCTCTCTGGTTCCAGGGGCTTTAAATAGACATGATCCGCTACGACACGGTCCGTCATGATGGTTGCCGGATTACTATTGATCAGGATCACTTCAATTCCTTCTTCCCGAAGTGATTGAGCGGCTTGTGAGCCGGAATAATCAAATTCACAGGCCTGACCAATGACGATGGGTCCGCTACCTATGATCAATACGCTTTTAATGGAGTCTTTTTTTGGCATTACTTTGGGCTCTTGTGCTGTCCAAACAACAAATTAAATTGCCTGCAAATTTAAGGCATTTTAAATGCTTTCAATCGATTTTTTTTCTCATTTTTTGAACAATTGATCATGAATTCCGTCGGGAAGCGAACAAACACGGAGCTTACGTGAAAAACGTTTTAGTAAAACAAATCAGAAATCCAGGATAAAAAAGTTGAATTTCAGGATATTTCTAACTTTGTTTTCTCAAAAGCGCGCAGATGAAATTGAAAGAAAGGTTGTATCATGTTGTGTTCGGCACAGACACCCCGGCCGGACGTTCTTTTGACGTGGTTTTGCTGTGGATGATTGTCATCAGCGTGTTGGCTGTCATGCTCGAAAGCGTTTCCCATCTTCGCGAAGAATATCAATTCACCTTCTTTGTTGTTGAATGGGTCTTGACTGTTCTCTTTACCATTGAGTTCTTTCTGCGAATCTGGATCAGTCCACGGCCACTGAAGTACTTATTTAGTTTCTGGGGAGTCATCGACCTGCTTTCGATTCTGCCGACTTATATGAGCCTTTTCTTCATGGGCTACCATTACCTCTTAATCGTTCGAATTTTCAGACTCCTTCGAATTTTCCGGATTCTCAAGCTAGTTCGATTTAATCACGAGGCACAAATGTTACTTACGGCGTTGCGTTCCAGTACTTATAAGATCACGATCTTCTTTTTTTCCGTGATGGCTATTGTTACTTTTTTGGGAACTATTATGTATGTAGTGGAAGGTGATGAGGCCGGCTTCACCAGCATTCCAAGAAGTATTTACTGGGCTATTGTAACGGTGACTACCGTAGGGTATGGTGACCTTGTTCCGGCTACCGTTATTGGAAAAATGATTTCTTCACTCGCCATGATTATCGGTTATGCTATTATCGCTGTACCTACCGGAATTGTGACGGTGGAAATGAACCGTTCCGTGAGAGGTAAAAAGAAACAAAAGCAATGCACGACCTGTGAACAACCCTGTGAACCCAGCGCCTTTTATTGCTCCAACTGTGGAACGAAACTAGATGCGTAAAATCAACTTGAGATTGAATCGCCTTTGAGTGAGGTAGTTCGGAATGGAATAGTATCTCCCTGAAACATCCTGCACCCATTGTTTCGACAGAACGTTATTGACTCCCATTAGATTGAAGACTTCAAAGGAGAGGATCGCATCGGAAAAACGCCTTTTCTTACCGCTTAATTCACCAGACTTCTTATTTAGCAAATCATAAGATAAGCCCAGGTCGGTCCGGAAATACGATTTTTGACGCAAGGTATCTTTGTATCGTTCAAAATCAGGTGGACCATAAGGCAATCTCGTTCCAAAATTCAAGCCTAACTGGATGGAAAAACGCTCAAACCCAGGCATGTGATCCTGGAATAAAATGGCAAAATTCATCAACTGATCTGTTGGGCGTGGAATTCCTCCTGGATGCACCACCACACTATCCACCACTGTTTGATCCTCACTAACTCCAAAGAATATTCGTTCCCCAGCCTGATTATAGTACAGGGTATATTGATCATTTAGAATATCTTCTTTCGTGGAAAGAAAACCGACCTTAAAGAACGATTCAACTCCCTGAACAAACTCTCCGTGCAGGTTGAAGTCAATCCCGTAAGCATAAGCCGTGGCACCATTGTGGGCGTAATAGCGTGTTCGTACATTATCCACTTCATAAGGATTCACATCCCAGAGGTATTTATAATAAGCTTCCGTTGAAAATTTAAAGGGCTTTTTACGTCCCCACATGCTAAACAAATGATCATAAGCTCCTACCAGGTGAAAAGACTTTTGTGCTTTCACTGATTTATTCAATTCTCCGGTAAAAGTTCTCAGCTCTCGATAGAAGGGAGGCTGGTAATAAAGTCCTGTGGAAAGTCTAATTCGATTGTTTCTTCGCCGAATATTTCCGGCATTGTAAAAATAGGAGCGAGGGTAATAGCTCATCGACATTCGAGGTGTCAGGAAGAATTCCTGATTGACAGATGTGTAGCCCGCACGAAGTCCTCCGCTAAACACAAAACGACTGGCCGATTGACGAATCGTATCCGTAAAAACCTGTTTTTGTTTTTTCTTCTGTCCTTCAAGTTCTACCTTTCTTCGAATTTTGACTGGAAAATGCTCTCGTATCTTTCTGTTTTCTGTATTGAATTGAAGAAAGCCTGTATAGCGCTCAGATTCTAAGGCCAACTTACCTTTGATCGTTTCGTAGAGTTCTACTTTGTTTGGTGAGGCCTGTGGGAGACTGTATCCGGCTGAATCAACCAATTTCCACTCACTCAATACGTCGTCAAAATGATCGCGCTGGTAATTGAGTCCCCAACTTAATTTGCTCCGTTCATTGATCCGATAACTTCCATTGTGATAGGCCATCAAGATGGTTGCAAACAGCCTGTTTCGAGCATGATTCAAAAAAGTCCCGACCCCAACAGTTGCAATGGAATCCCCAAATTCTTCTTTTGAGGGATCGCTTTCTAATAAATTGATGAAGTATTGTCCCTGGATATCAAAGTTCTCCGACTCATCTGAGTTGAATGCTGAAAGGTAGAAATCCAGTTGGGTTCGGTCGCTCGCTTTCCATTTTAGGGCGGTTCCGGCAGTCATTGTCTGAAAACGTGTTTGCTCTTGTCCGTCGAAAAAGATTTTAAAGCGATAGGCTTCATTCACCGTTCCGAAATCGGTTTCCTGTGTCTCCGGAGAAAAGCGATAATCATTCGACGAAAAATGGACAATATTGGTCCACAATAAATTCTCGGTGATGTAGAAATTTTGAAGAATTTGAGCGTCCCAAAACACGGGATTATAAGCTCCTTTGGTAGGTAAGCTATTCAACAGGTAACCATTCGCCCGGTATCTGGCTCCGGCCAGGTAATTAAACCGTGGACTGGTCGCATGTGCCACGTGTGATTCTACCCCCAGCAAGGAAGCCATTAGGGAGGCGTTGAGTGAATCGGGTGTTTTATATTCAATATCAAGTACCGAACTAAGTTTGTCTCCATACCTGGACTCAAAACCACCACCACTGAAATGAATATTCTGAACGAGAGCAGTATTGATAAAGCTCAATCCTTCCTGTTGTCCGGATCTTGTCAGAAAAGGACGATTGATTAAAAAATCGTTGACATATACCAGATTCTCATCGTAGTTCCCTCCGCGGACATTGTAATTTGAACTCAATTCATTATTTGAGCTGGCAGCCGTGGTATAAATCAGGGTTCGTTCCACCGAATTACTGGGAAAGAGCTGTAAATCGAGTGGGGGAAGGGTGGATATATTTCCAGTCGGGTCCTGACCATCTCCTTTTACTTCAACTCCTTTGAGGCTAATCACCAGGAATTTAACCTCCTTCAAGCGTTGATTTTGCCCCGGATTTAGACGTACTTTACGAATGGTTTCCAGTGAATCATATCGAAAGTAAATCGTCAATAAGGTGTCAGGCCTCAATTCGAACTGAAACTTTCCCTGATCATCCGAATAGTGAACTATTGAACCATTTCCAGGAACGATGATTTTCACGTTTTCCAGTCCATTTCCTTTGCGATCCACACAACGTCCGTTTACCGAAGCTTGCTGTGCCGAACCAGAGGCAGCAGAGAGTATCATCAAAAAAAGCAGAAATTGCTTCATCAGCTTAAAACGATCTTCAAAAAAAAATATTTTGCCAAAACTAAGAATTATTCCGGGCTTAGAAATCTTTCCCGGAATACTTTCCGCACCGCTTTTGTAGCCGTTCAAATCAACTTTAATTATTACTTTTACGTCCTTTAATTTTGGAAGTAGAAGCGATGAATATTGGAATGATACTCGATAATGAATTTACCGGCGACATGCGGGTAGAGAACGAGGTCTATTCACTGAGTCAGGCTGGTTTCAAGGTTTTTGTGCTTTGCTTTAATCATGGTGGAAAAGCTGAACGGGAAGAGTTTCATGGTGGCACCATTATCCGATTGAATATCAGTAAGTTCAGAAAGAACAAAATGAAGGGTTTTACGAATACCTTTTTGGATCCTTACACAGCATACTGGGCGCAGAAAATCACGCGTTTTGTTAGAGAACATAAAATCCAGACTTTGCATGTCCATGACCTGTATCTCCTTGGTGCTGCTTTTAAAGCACGTAGAAAATTGGGAACTTCCATTCCAATCATCGGAGATCTACATGAAAATTATCCAGCCGCTTTAAAACACTATCGATACGTCAATAAATTTCCCGGAAAGTACATTATTTCAGTCCCAAAATGGGAACGAACGGAGATCGAATGGATCAGAAAGGCGGATCACGTGATCACCGTGATTGAGGAGGCTGTAGAACGATATGTAGGACTCGGACTTCCGAAAGAAAAATTGTCAGTAGTAGCCAATTATGTGAATCCCGATTTTTTCTTGCAAGGAGATGTTGACGCCGCCATTAAGGAAAAATTTCAGGGGCGTTTTGTCCTTACTTACACCGGAGGCTTTGATGCACACCGTGGAATTGAATGTACGATTCGTGCCATGGACCTGATCCGAAAGAAAGTGCCAAATGCGCTATTAGTCCTTGTTGGAACGGGGGCCAATCTACAGGAGTTGGAGGTACTTGTCAGCGAATTGAAACTATCGGATCATGTCTCGTTTGAAGGCTGGCAAAAAGCAGAAATGATGGCCTCCTATAACCAGGTCAGCGATATTTGCCTGATTCCTCATTTGAAAACGGAGCATACGGATCACACGATTCCACATAAACTATTCCAGTACATGTTGCTGGAAAAACCAGTTGTTAGCACCGATTGCAAACCTTTGAAGCGTATCCTGGAAGAAAGTCACGCAGGATTAAGTTATGCTTCCAATGACCATGAAGACATGGCGAAGCAAATCATTTATCTCTATGAGCATCCGGAAGAACGCCAAAGAATGGGACGGAATGGAGCCATGGCCGTTCAGGATCGTTATACCTGGGATGCCACTGCCAAAAATTTAATCACATTGTACCAGGAAATAGAAGTAAAAGTCACCAAGCCATCATGAAAGTCATCAACGTTGTAGGAACCCGGCCAAACTTTATGAAAATTGCTCCGATTATTCGGGAAATGAATCGATTTCCCCAGTTGGAGCAGCTTTTGGTACATACCGGACAGCATTATGACCATCAACTATCTCATTCCTTTTTTGAAGAATTACAAATTCCGGAACCAGACATTAATCTGAATATTGGCTCGGACACTCATGCCAAGCAGGTAGCCCGAATCATGTCTGCTTTTGAAGATGTTTGTGATGATTTTCAACCAGATGTCATCCTGGTAGTCGGAGATGTCAATTCAACCATGGCCTGTACGCTCGTCGCGGTCAAAAAAGGAATTAAAGTCATTCACGTTGAAGCGGGGATTCGGAGCGGCGACCTCTCCATGCCGGAAGAAATAAACCGTTTGGTGACAGACTCTATTGCCCAGTATTTGATGCCTCCATCCCGAGACGCCGTCGATAACTTATTGAAAGAGGGAAGAACTCCGGAACAGATTTTAATGGTCGGGAACGTCATGATTGATACCCTGCTCCATTCTCAAATGGAAATCGATCGTTCGGATATCGTTCAAAAACTCGAATTGAGCACTGGAAATTATGTAACCCTTACCTTACATCGTCCGTCTAATGTGGATCACGAAGATAAATTCAGATCGATCCTGGATGCCCTGAAAGAGATTCAAAAAGAAATTCCAGTGGTCTTTCCAATCCACCCAAGGACTAAAAAGATGCTGGAGCAATTTGGACTGGACAAGGAATTAGAACAAATGCCAAATCTCCATTTAACCAATCCTCTCGGCTATTTTGATTTTGGAAGATTGGTACGCGACTCCAGGTTCGTGTTGACAGATAGCGGGGGAATACAGGAAGAGACCACCTATTACGGAATCCCCTGTATCACACTGCGGGAAAACACGGAAAGACCTGTAACCATCACGGAAGGAACGAACGAGTTGGTTGGAGCTGATCGGGATAAGATTTTGGAGCACTTCCGAACCATTATGTCCGGCAACTGGAAAAGGGGAGGGATTCCTGAACTTTGGGATGGTCAGTCTGCCCAAAGAATTGTCGATTTCATCCTAAAATTAAACTGATATGCACAAGGAAAGTTTTGGTGAGAATTACGAATTCAAGAATAAAGCGTTATTCCGTCGATATACAAATACCCTACGTTTTCTAAAGAAGCACATTGACCCGAAGGCAAAAATTCTGGACCTGGGAGTTGAAAACCCATTGTCCAAGTACCTGATTGATCAGGGATTTGATGTGAGTAATACGGAAGACGGACTGGATTTGGATACAGACTATCAACAGGTGAATAGCAAGGGCTTCGATGTCGTCACTTCTTTCGAACTTTTCGAACACATGGTGGCTCCCTTTAATATCCTGCGAAACCTTGAATCAGAGTACCTTGTCGCCTCGGTGCCTTTAAAATTGTGGTTCGCCGAAGCCTATTGGAATGAAAAAGATCCCTGGGATCGGCATTATCATGAATTTGAGCCGAAGCAATTTGATATGTTGTTGGAAAAATCGGGATGGACCATTCTGGACCGTGAACAATGGACTTCACACTCCAACGGCTTGGGAATTCGACCTATTCTTAGAAGATTTACTCCCCGATACTACATTGTGTATTGTCAGCGAAGCAAATCCTGAATCAATTTTCTCTCCCGTCGAAATGCTCTTCTTTTTTGATTCTAATTCTCCTAAAAATCAAGATGATAATCAGGATTAGAGAGATGAATCCCAGAAAGCCATAGATGCTTAATATGACAACTTCAGCGCTCATCTACCTCAATTTCACAGCTGTTCCATAGGCCAGAATTTCGGATGCTCCCTGCATCACCGTGGCCGTTGTCAAACGCATATTCACGACAGCATCGGCCCCCATTTTTTGAGCATCCTGAATCATTCGCTGCATCGCCTGTTCTCTGGATTGAGCCTGTAGCTTGGTATACTCTTCGATCTCACCACCAACCAGATTCTTAAACGCAGCCATAATATCGCGTCCAACATTTCGAGTTCGAACCGTACTTCCTCTAGCTATTCCACAAACTTCAGCAATCTCTCTATTCGGAACATCCGGGGTATTTGTTACAATCATATCTCAAACTTTGTTTTATCCAACTAAATGTACGAAAATTAGCTCTTCCATGGGTCATAAACGTAAGCCTATGACTGAAATATCATCCAGCTGCTCCAAATCTCCCATCCACTCAGCCAGTTTTTGCTCCAAAAATTCGCCCTGTTTATCCATCTTCTCGAGCTTATTTGCATCTATGATCCAACTTCGAAAAGCTTTAATTTTTAGCTTTTTGGATTTGCTGCCTCCAAATTGATCCGGTGCTCCGTCAGAAAAGAGGTAAAGAGCATCTCCTCTGAGCATTTTAATTTCCTTGTTCCGAAATGGGGTGGCGCCTTCATAATCTCCAACTGGTTGGCGGTCTGAAGAGAATTCGATCATTTCTTCCTCCTCCTTTTTAAAAGCCCACAAGGGTCTGTTTGCCCCTGCATAATCGACGTGAACCACATTTTCTTTATAGCGGATAGCACAAAGTCCCACATCCATCCCGTCACGAATATCGCCTCCTCCTTTACTAAAACGTTCGATAATTAATTCCCTCGTTCGATCCAAAATATGTGAAGGCAATTGTCTATTTTCTTCTATCAGCGATTGCGAAAGAGCGTAACTACAAGCAACGCTCACCAATGCCCCCGGGACTCCGTGTCCAGTACAATCCGCACATGCGATATAAAGGGTGTTTCCCACTTTTTCGGCCCAATAAAAATCACCCGAAACAATATCTTTTGGCTTATACAAAACAAAGCAGTCTTCAAAAAAATCGCTGATTTTTTCCGTGGTCGGGAGAATGGCTTTCTGCAGTCGCTGAGCATACTGTATGGAGTCCATGATATCCTCATTTTTCTCCTTTAACTGATCTCTTTGCTGACTGATCAAGGTATTCGCTTTCCTCCTACTTCGGTTAAGCAGGTACAGGGAGAAGATCACAAAAAGTGCAATCGCAATTGCCCCAATCATCCACACTTGCATATTTCGTTCGTGCTGAATCTCAGCTTCATGTTCAGCGGCTTTGATCCGATCCCGATTCAAATCACTAATCGAATCGGCCAGCATTCTCTTGTCCAATTCCCATCGAAAACTTTGTGAGATGGCTTCCTGAGCTGATTTTTCACTTTTTAACCGAGTATCTACAGCTAAAAAAGAATCGAGTAAACGATAGGATATTTCCCATTTACCAAGCTTTGCATAGGCAGGGAATAGACTCTTGAGGGCGAAGGACTTTACAAAATCAGATTGCGTTTGCCGGGCTATGTCCAATGCGATTTCTCCATAATAGATTGCCGAGTCCACCTGATTATTTTCTAAAAGAAAATCCGCATAGGTGGAATAACTTTGTGCAACGCTCTTCAAACCTACCTTTCCAGTCTTACAGTAATAAATGGCTTCTCGCATATAAATGGTAGCTTCTTCCTGCTGATTTAGCATATTGTGAACGAATCCCAGATTATCCAGAGTGTTCACATAACCGTCCAAATCTTCTCTCAAAGCAGAATAATTGAGGGATTTCTTCAAATAGATGACTGCCGAGTCGTAATTCCCGTGATCTGAGTGGTAAACTCCGATATTATTCAACACGTGGGGGACCATGCTGGAATCACCAATTTTCTGATACAGACTAAAGCTTTCCCGATATAATTTTATTGCTTCCTGGTCAGCACCCAAATCAGATAGAAGTGTCCCTAAATTGATCAAATCTGTAGCCAACGCTTCTTCTAGTTTACTTGCTCGATCATAGCGTATGGCCTTATCATAAAATTCTAAAGCGCGGTCATAGTTTCCTTTAAATTGATAGAGATAGGCCAACCAACCGTAGGATTCTGAAATTCCATTGACATAATTGATCTTTCTGGCCTTTTTTAAGGCTTTGGTAATCATTGAGATGGTGGAATCAGGATAATCCGTGTAAATGGCTTCAGCTTTTTCGAACACTCGATAAACGGACATCGTGTCATTCTGTCCGCTCGCATATTTCAGCATCGAAAGACAAACAAACAGGATATATCCGTAAGCTTTTAAGTTCAAGGTTAGTGAATTTATTGAAACTGTTTCTAAGTTAACATTTTCTATGATTCACCACTCAATAGCCACCTAGTTGTCTCCTTCGGAGAACAGACCCAGTTGATCTGCATCGTCATCTTCCTTTTTCGGAATATCCCATTCAAAGCTGTTTTCTCCGGTTTCCGTTGGGCCATCTTCTTCATCGGACTCATTCTCCTCCTGTTTCACATCTTCCGGCCAGGGTTCTCCACCATCAATTTCATGACACAAGACAATTTCTTTGACTTTCAGTTTCGTCATTTGATTTCCTTGCGCCTTCATTCCCTTGATGTCGATCATATCCGCCAGATTCACGATGTTATCCGGCAAATTCTTCGTCGCTTTGAGGAGCTTATTGTACACGATTTTCGCTTCTGGGCGATAAGAAGTAGAAACCAGATCCAGGTAAGAGCCTTCATCCTCTGAGATGAAAGAAACCCGCTTGTCACTAGTGACCTCACAGAGGAAGCGCTTCACATAGTGCAATTCCTTCTCGCCATCGTAGTAAACCGCTGACACGGGGCGGTCTGGCATCCATTTTTCTAGATGAATCATATCCTCATCGAAATGGGTTGAAAGATCAAAGCCCATCAATCGATATTCTCCGTTTTTATAAAGAGTCAAAATACGGTCATTGCCCTTAAAGGCGCCGAGGAATTTTCCTCGTTCTTCATCGTTTAATCTTCGAACCACCGGGTCGTACCAAATTTTTCGCGCCGCGAGGGTAGAGCCCCCCACTTCTTTTTGAACGATCTTTTGAACGATTTCCTTGGTTACCCGGTTACCACCCGCACTTCTGCCTTTGATCAACAGTTCTCCAAAGTCAATGTCAAACTTCAGTCGTTTCAGGTGTGGTCTGTTTCTCAAAACGACAGTCACGACTTCTTTCTCTCCATTCGGATGCACAGAGAAGTAAAGTAGTTTGGAGCCTTTGCTTCCCTTTGTTAAATCATATTCCGTATCGCGGGTAATGCTGTTCACGAAAAAACGCTTCATCATGGTTGCTCCGCCGACTCCGTCCTGATACATCATGTGATAAATCGTACGTTTATCACCTTTTTTCCAGACATTCGCATAGACGATCCCTTTCCCAACGAACTTCTTATCGGCTACTTTGGTGACCATTAATTTTCCGGTCTTGAAGAAAATAATTACATCGTCGATCTCCGAACAATCATTTACAGGTTCATTCTTCCGAAGTCCCCAACCTATAAAGCCTTCTTCCGGATCAACATACAGTTTTCTATTGGCAATAATCACTTTCGTTGCCTTGATCGTATCAAAAACACGACTTTCCGTTTTTCGATCGCGGCCTTCCCCAAATCTTTTCTTGAGATCTTTAAAATAGTCGATCGCATGCTCTGTCAGGTTCGCCAAACGTTCTTTGACATAGGCCATCTCATCTTCTAACTTCAGGATCACTTCGTCTGCCTTGTCACTATCAAAGCGAGTAATTCTGATCATTCGGATTTCCGTCAGTTTTTGAAGATCATCATCATTGATTTCGCGCATCAACTGCTTCTTAAAAGGTTTGAAGCAATCGTAGAGGTAAACAAACAGTTTTTCTTTGTCCGCATACTTCTTGAAATCGATGTACATCTCTTCGCGGATGAATATCTTCTCCAGGCTGGCGAAATGCCACTGTTCATTCAACTCGGAAAGCCGAATCTCCAATTCCTGTTTTAGCAGGTCGACGGTATTGTCGGTATTGATTCTCAAAATTTCCGAAACTCCCAAAAAACGTGGTGTATCTCCATCAATGACCGATGAGTTCGGGGAGATCGAAACCTCGCAATCTGTAAAGGCATACAGGGCATCCATCGTTTTATCAGGAGAGACCCCATTGGCCAAATGAATCATGATTTCTGCTTCCGACGAGGTATTATCTTCAATCTTCTTGATCTTGATTTTTCCTTTGTCGTTGGCCTTTAACACACTTTCAATCAGGGAGGTGGTCGTTGTTCCATAGGGAATCTCATTGATCACCAGGGTCTTGTTGTCCAGCTTCTTTATTTTCGCCCGAACGCGTACTTTTCCTCCTCTCAGTCCATCATTATAATTTGAATAATCGACCATTCCACCGGATGGGAAATCTGGAAAAATTTCCACTTTTTTCCCACGGAGGTGATTGATCGACTGATCGATCAATTCGTTGAAGTTATGCGGCAAAATCTTACAGGCCATCCCGACGGCAATTCCTTCGGCACCCTGCGCCAACAGAAGAGGGAATTTGATTGGCAACTGCTCTGGTTCCTTATTCCTTCCGTCATAACTTTTTAACCAGTTCGTCGTCTTGGCATTAAAGGCCACGTGAAGGGCAAATTTTGACAAACGGGCCTCGATGTATCGAGGAGCCGCTGCGCTATCTCCAGTCAATGTATTCCCCCAGTTCCCCTGGCAATCGATCATCAATTCTTTTTGACCGATTTGTACCATGGCATCCCCAATAGAAGCATCTCCATGTGGGTGATACTTCATCGTGTTTCCGATCACATTTGCCACTTTGTTGTAGCGGCCATCATCCATTTCCTTCAAGGAATGAAGGATTCTTCGTTGAACAGGCTTTAAACCGTCAAATAGTGCAGGCACCGCCCGTTCTAATATCACATAGGAAGCATAATCCAGGAACCAGTTTTCATACAGGCCCTTCAGTGGAATGATCTTGTCATCCAACTGCTTATTATTCTCCGGATCGTTGGCAGGACCTTGTCCGTCCTCCAGTTCATCATCAAACTGATCTTCCGCCATAATTTAAGATGCGTTATCTAGTGGTTCTTCTTTTGGCTCCTCCGATTCAGAGGCCGCATTTTCTTCAATATCTTTCTCAACCCGCAAATTGTCAATGATAAAATCTTGTCTTTCCTGGGTATTTTTCCCCATGAAGTAAGAAAGAATGGAGTTGATTGAAGCGTCTTTGCTCAACAATACTGGCTCTAACCTCATGTCCTCACCGATAAAATACTTGAATTCATCAGGAGAGATTTCCCCAAGCCCTTTGAATCGGGTAATCTCTGGATTTCTTCCCAGTTTGGAGAGAGCATTTCTTCGTTCAGCCTCGCTGTAACAGTAAATTGTTTCCTTTTTGTTTCGGACCCGGAATAGGGGAGTTTGAAGTACGTAAACATGATTCCTTTTCACCAGATCCGGAAAAAATTGCAGGAAAAAGGTCAAGAGCAGCAGACGAATGTGCATTCCATCAACGTCCGCATCCGTGGCTATCACAATCTTATTGTAGCGCAGATTATCCATCTCATCTTCAATATCCAGGGCTGCCTGAATCAGATTAAACTCCTCGTTTTCGTAAACCACCTTTTTGGTGAGTCCGAAACTATTCAGCGGTTTTCCCCGAAGTGAGAACACGGCTTGCGTATTTACATCCCGGGACTTTGTGATCGATCCACTCGCCGAATCTCCCTCCGTAATAAACAGCGTCGTTTCTTCACGTCTTTCGTTTTTAAGATCCGTTAAATGCACCCGACAATCCCTTAGTTTTTTGTTGTGCAAATTGGATTTCTTTGCCCGCTCCCGTGCCAGCTTTCGAATCCCTGAGAGTTCTTTTCGTTCCTTTTCGGATTGCTTGATTTTCTTCTCTATGGTTTCCGCCACATTCGGATTTCGGTGCAGGTAATTGTCCAGCTTCTCTTTCAGGAAGTCATTGACAAAGGCCCGCATACTTTTTCCGCCCGGTTCAATTTCCAAAGAACCCAGTTTGGTCTTCGTTTGCGATTCAAAAACAGGTTCAATGACTTTTACCGAAACTGCCGCTACTATTGATTGACGAATATCTGTAGCTTCATAGTTCTTATTATAAAAATCCCGGATGATCTTGGCTACAGACTCTCGAAAGGCACTCTGATGGGTTCCTCCCTGCGTTGTATGCTGACCATTTACAAAGGAATAATAATCTTCTCCATAAGTCTTTCCATGCGTAAAGGCCACTTCAATATCTTCACCTTCCAGGTGAATGATCGGGTAGAGGGGGTCTCCATCCATATTGTTCTCCAGTAAGTCTTTCAAACCGTCTTTCGACATGTAGCGATTTCCGTTGAAATGGATTGTCAAACCTCGATTCAGGTAACAGTAGTTCCAAATCATTTTTTCCAAATACGGAATCTTGAAACTAAATTTCTTGAAGACGGTTTCGTCCGGTGTAAACTCAACGTAAGTCCCATTAGGTTCATCTGTTTTACTCACCGGAAGATCTTCCACCAATTCTCCTCTGGAAAAACTGGCCTGCTTCTTTTCTCCGTCACGAACAGAGTAAACCATGAAATGTGAACTGAGGGCATTGACTGCTTTCGTACCAACTCCATTTAAACCCACTGATTTTTTAAAGGCTTTTGAATCGTATTTCCCCCCGGTATTCATTTTGGAAACAACTTCCACCACTTTGCCCAATGGGATTCCCCGACCATAGTCACGAACAGACACCATTCCATCCTTGATCTTTAGAACGATTTTTTTTCCGTTCCCCATCACAAACTCATCGATACAGTTATCTGTGACCTCCTTGACCAGGATATAGATTCCATCATCCACTGCCGAACCATCTCCCAATTTCCCAATGTACATACCGGGTCTTAAGCGAATATGTTCTTTCCAATCGAGGGAACGGATATTATCTTCTGTATATTGATTTTCAGCCATTAGCTCACACAATTTGACATGCTTACAAAAATAGTGGAAGGGAAGCTCTCTTCCCAACGCTGCATCAAGGACTTATGAACTTTTTTCCGTTAAAAACCCTGATTGTTTTTCAACAATTCCAGTCCAAAACTGTTTTTTTTCATTCCGCCATGCTCTTTTTTTGTTTAATCAGATTTTCTCTTTATCTTTGCACTCCGAATTTGAAAAGTTAAACGTAACTTTTTCGGTAAAGCGGATGTGGTGAAATTGGTAGACACGCTAGACTTAGGATCTAGTGCCGCGAGGTGTGTGGGTTCGAGTCCCTCCATCCGCACGATTCGAAAAAATGGTATAAGCGTTCTTATGCCATTTTTTGTTTTAACAACTTGAATATTAAGAGAACGCTAAACTAAATTAAATGAATATAGTTCGCGAAGAATTGGGTGATTTGGTAGCCGTCCTAAAAGTAACAGTTACTCCGGATGACTATCAGAAAAAAGTGGAAGAAACACTTAGTAAGTATCGTAAGCAGGCCAATTTGCCAGGGTTCCGTTCGGGCAAAGTTCCGATGGGGATGATCCGTAAGCAATATGGGAAAGCCGTTTTGGCAGAAGAATTGAACAAAGTGGTGAATGAAGGCTTACAGAACTATATCAGTGAAGAGAAACTAGATATTCTCGGAAATCCAATCCCGAAAGAAGATTTCGACGTCAAAGGAAACTTTGACCAACCTTCGGAGTTTGAGTTCGAATACGAAATCGGTTTGAGCCCGGAAGTGAGTGTCAAATTGTCGGGTCGCAACAAATTCGATTATTACAAAGTCAAAATTGACGATAAACTGATCGACCAACAGGTAGACGATCTTCGCAGAAGATATGGAAAACTGGAGCCAGGTGATCAGGTAGAGGAGCACGACATGATCCTCGGACAGTTCGTTGAATTGAATGATGACGAAAGCATCAAGGAAGGAGGAATCCTACACTCTTCAACGATCTCTTTGGAATTTATCGAAGACAAGAAAACGCAAAAGGCACTGCTTGCTAAGAAAGAAGGTGATCAGGTGATCTTGGATCCGGAAAAAGTATCCAGAGGCGAAAGCGACATGGCAGCTATGTTGGGAATCAAGCCAGAAGAACTTGATCAAATCTCTAAGAAATTCCAATTTACCATCAACCAGATTCGTCGCATGAAACTGGCTGACCTCAACCAGGAATTGTTTGACAAGCTCTTCGGGGAAGGAAACCTCAAAAGCGAAAAAGAACTTCGTGAACGCATTGCGAATGACCTGGAATCGATGTTTTCAAATGATTCCGATCGTCTGTTGACCAGAGCCGTGCATGAGTCACTTTTGGAAAAGACGGATGTCAAGCTGCCAAATGACTTCCTAAAACGATGGATTCAAATGACGAATGAGAAGCCCATCACTATGGAGGAGATTGAACAGGATTATCCGAACTACGAAAAAGGAATGAAATGGCAGTTGATTCAAAGTGCCATTTTCAAAGAAAATAATATCAAACTGGAATCTGCCGAAGTGATTGAATTCACTAAAGGATTATTGTTGAATCAATATGCTCAATATGGAATGCCGGCACCAGAGGAAAAAGAACTCATGGCATCAGTTACGAAAGTGTTGAGCAATCAGCAGGAATCTGCCCGGGTCTATGACATGCTCGCAGAGAATAAATTAACTCAGTTTTTCAAGGAAACCGTGAAAACAAGTGAAAAACTGGTTTCTCATGATGAGTTTATGAAATTAGCACAAGCTTAATCTACAGACTTAGTTATTTAAATTGTAAGAGGGCTGGCTCAATTGAGTCAGCCCTCTTTTTGTATCCATTATTTGCCCTGGAAATCCCGAAAGCTCAGGAAAGTATTGTGTAGTAGGGGTTACAATTTGTTTGATCCGTTGATTGCAGTTGGAAAATTGCATAACTTTACCATAACTCTATTATTTAATACTATGAAAAGGACATTTTCCATAGGCATTCTGCTTGCCTTAAATTTGACGGTCCCGATGCCTGGACAGGCTCAAAAAAAACCTCCTGTTTATGAATTCGTGAAGTGCTGCAAAGGACTTTTTGGTTACGACCATGTTGAAAAGGAAATTATTGGTGACAACCATTATCGAATCACCTGTATGGGCCGGGGATTTATCAAATGTCGGCCTAGCCTGGTTGCGCCTCCGGGAGATTTACTCGGAAGCAATTTGGACGAGCTCCATAAACTTCAGGTCGAAAATCGAATTTACGAATTGCTGGATGAGATTGACCTCAAGGTAGAAAAAGGACAAAAGCGAGGCAGTCATCAGGAAAAACTGGCGATTGATCCATCTGATCTTCGTCGGGGACTCATTTTGATTCGGGCCGAATGGAAAGAGGACCGTGAAACTTCCGAACTGCATGTTCAAATACAAGTGAATCAACTTCCCGATGTTCAATCCCATTAAATATGGCCTCCTCATTTTCATTCTTCTTGCTCTGAACAAGGGGTGGACGCAAAACTTCAACGATCTACTCAAGAAGGAAGCAGAGTATCGAATCCAATACCCTGAGCACTTGCATTTTTATGACCGTGGATCACAATGCTTTTCGAGCACTCATTTTTTCTATCTTTCAGTAGAAAGGGACACCCTCTTTTATCATCGATTTTCTGAAAAAGAGAAACGCTTTGTTCTGCTCGACGATGGTTACTGGAAAACCATTCTCTACAAGGATGGTACGCTAAGTGTCACCAACTCTATTCGAATTCGTAAAAATGTGCTGACCTGCTATGCTTTTGAAGGAGAAGAACTGATTCCCAAACAACAAAAGACTACCCGGGAACGAACGCTCGAGGCCTCTTTAAGCGATATGGGAGGGATTCGACGATCTTTCGGAGACTATGAGCAGGTCCATTTTGAAGGGGAGAAACGATCCGTTTGTTTCCCCAACCGCTATTTTTTCCTGGGGCACTACAGCCCGACAGATTTCATCGATTTTACAGATTCCAACATCCTCTTTGTTGACCCAATCAGCAGCGTATTTCATGTACAACGAGGTGATTCAAGCTGGATCGACTCCAGTTTCTTTGTAGAACAGGACTGCAGATTGCTGGATTCTATTTTGGGAGCATATGACAAACGAAATCCGAAAGCTGTGTTTGACGTCATGGATCGCGTGCTTTTCGAAAACCAACTAATCTGGAGCATTCGTTTCCTGAATCAAAACCGCTTTGTGTTGCGAAAGACAAAACCTGACGGGGAAGGGGGAAATCAAATTTTTCTAGACGTTTTCGAAATCCGGGACAATAAAATCCATTTAATCAGGAAAGATATTGCCCTCTCAAAACCAAAAGACAAGCAAATAATCGGCACCGATTTACCCGAGTTTATTGGATTCTTTCAGCACAATCGCTTTCGTTTCGTGGATGGCAAGCTCATGATCATCATGCAGGGAACTAACTTCCGCAATTCAGGCATGGAATATGGAGCATATCAAAAAAGGAGGGAGGATTACTTTCGGGAAAACGACCCGATCTATCAGGTACTCATCTATGAAGTGGACTAACACCATAGCCTCCATTCTTTGCGTCTGTTTTCTCCAGGGACAGCGCATCATGAGCTTTCCTGAATTGCTAGACCAGAAAATCCAAAAACCAGGCTATTTCATTCTAAAGGGGGAGCCCTCCTGTCATGACTGTTACCAGGAAGTTTTCAACTTTCTAAGATCCCAAAAGATTCCCGGGGATCAAATTTACTTTCTCTCTATTTTACCGGAAGACAATCTCCTTAGGCGCAACGAAATGCACTCCATTCAAGAGGAATTCGCTATTTCACCGGAACAAATCTGTTTTCTGGATAGAGATACATGGAAGACAGCAGAAGCTCCATGGTATCCCAAATTACTCATCATCAATGAGCAGTATAGCATCTTTCAACTGAGTTATCCAGAACTTTTTGGAAAGAACAAATTGCGGAGAAAGAGACTTCGCAAGCTTTTGGAGAAGCAGCTTCCGATTCAGCTTAACGAAGACGCTTCATATAAAATGGAACCTGCAAATTAGTTGCTCTGGAAGTGGGGCGCTGCATTCCCTTGCTTAATTCCTGCACTTCTTCCAGTGTTTTTTGCGACCATTCCCGAATAGATATATAGCCATCGCGATCCAGATCTGTTTCGTAACTGCTCATGCTATTCAATAGGGCATAGGTAAACAATCCATTTTGATAATTCGAACTTTCCATTGCAAATTCGGCACCCCCTGAGCTACTAATGACCGTTGCACCACTTCCGGAACTACTTTGAGTAAAGAGTAAATCTGCCAATTCCTGCATATTGCTTACCCCAAAATGCTCTTTGCTGGCGATCGCATCCCCGACGGCTCTAAACTTCACATCTTCCTCATACACCTTGTTCCGTTGTTTTTCAACTTCTTCCTTGTCAATTTCCCCGCTGTGACAGGTATCCAGGAGCAATAATTTGCGAACCGGTTTAATTTCCTCCAACAAGGCTTCGATTTGCTCATAGCTCAGTCCTTTTTCCTGGGGCTGATTGAAGTCCATGTCATAAGAAGCAAAATAATAATTGAACTGCTCGTCCAGCACTCCGTGTCCTGCAAAAAACAGGACCACAGCATCATTGATGCCAGCTTTTTTCAGAAAGGCTTCGATTTTTGGAAGCATCTCACGGGTCACTTCTTCATTCGTCAGCGTTAATTGATGAATTTTTCGGTAGACCTGCTTTGACATTCCCAGCCTGGATTGAATATCCTGAGCATCCTTCGCAGCATAATTCAAGTTAAAATTGGATTGCAGGTACTTGGAAACCCCAACAGAAACAAGGTAAAGGTCATGTTTTTTCTCATTCCCCTCGCGCAGCAAACTGACTCCGGAAATCAAGGATTCACTCCCTTTTTCGTTCAGACAACTTAAGCGCAGATGGTTATTTCCAGCCATGAGGGGGACCTTGACCTGATACTTCAACTTTTGACTTTTTCGATCTCTCAGGTCGATTCCTCGCTTCCCAAATACCGGGACCCCGTTCAGGTAAACCAACAAGCGATCCAGTTGATAACGGCTATCTTCCAATGACAAATCCAGCGTCAAAATCGAATCGCGCGTCAGAACAGGAGGCTCCGAAACAAGGGATAATTCCGGCAAATGAAAGTCCTCACCCAATTGCTCTTCCTGGAAATCCAGCTTCTTCAAACGCTTTTGATAGACGAAACGGTAGGCTTTCACCAAATTTTCAGGCGTTTTACCTAATCGTTCTGCAATCACATCCGGGCGATTCAATCGAATATCAAACTGCTCAAAAGGAAATAACCTGGACCCAATCCGAAAGGAAATCGACGCGAGCGCTCCGGCGGAAGCCGTGTAGTAATAATCCGGTGTATGAATGATATGATCATTGACCCCAACGCTAGCCAAAGAGGCCAGGGGAGCACATTTCGTGAGATCCCATACCCGCACATAGCCATCGCTACCTGAGGAGTAAATCAAAGGCGCATGATCATCGAAAATGACCTGCTTTACCTGTCCTTCCGGGTTTTCCAGCAAACATTTCATTTCTCCACTCGCTACGTCCCACACTCGAATACTATTATCAGCCTCCGAAACCGTATTGCTTCCCGCACAACTTGCCAGGTATTTACTGTCCGCACTAAAATCCACGGCATGAATGCTATTTACGTGACCTGTCAATTCCTTCGACACTTCCCAGCTGGCAGTACTCCATAACAAGACTTTTTTGTCCCAGGAAGCCGAGGCCAGGTACTTTCCGTCAGGTGAATAATCGACATCACTGACCAGTATTTCGTGTTTTCTCAGTTCCTGCGTTTGTTTTTCGTTCTTCCAGTCCCATACCCGAATGCTTTGATCCATTCCAGCACTGGCAAGTTCCTTTCCATTAGGGTGAAAACTGGTGGCATAGATTCCCCCCTGATGCCCCTGAAGACGTGCCACGACCTTTCCTTCTTCCAGGTTCCAAATTCGAATTGTCCCAGTATATCCGGCCCCCGAAACATATTTTCCATCCTTACTAAAGGACAGATTTTGAATTAATTCACCCTCTGTATTTAAACTTTTTATTTCTTTTCCGCTTTCGGAGTCATAGATGACCAGGTTAATGGCATTTCGCATACAAACCAGTGTGTTTCCAGCAGGAGAAAAAGCTACCGGAAAGAAGCCCTGAAGCGTATGAACAATCCGATTTTTACTTAAATCCCACACCTTGATACTAATATCATTGGCCGCTGTTGCCAGGTATTTCCCATTCTGAGCATAGTCCATACTGACAATGCTGTTTGCTCTGGGAACCAAGGTCTTCAGGATCTTTCCATCGGTCAGGGAAACATAATGTAATTTTTTGAATTCCGCGAAGTAGAAGAGGGGTTCTGTGGGATGAACGGCCAGGTATTGTCCGCCCATGATAGGAGTTTCCTTCTCAAACAACAACTTATGACTACCGCTGTTCCAGTAACACATTTTTCGGTTGTGATCCACCGACAACAATCCTTTTCCTTCTTTGGAATAGCAAATATCCCGAATCCGGATCTGGTGTTCCTTCATGACCGACACTTCCTTTAATTCTCCCGTCTCGTACACGTGGATTTGATTGTCCTCATAACAGACGGCCAGATGCTCACCTTTCTCGTCGATGGCCAGGCGACACACCGGATAGTGAAGTTCATTAAACAACTGAACACGTTTCAACTCCTTTCCGTTCTGGAGATCCATCCGAATCACTGCCCCCTTGTGGTCAAAATAGAAGATCTCATCGCTTCCAGGAATCTTCACAAAACGAATGAGTGCATCAATTGGATAACGTGCCAGAACTTCGCCGCTGAGCATATTCGCCATGGTCAGATGTGCCTCCGTATCATAAAAAACGATGTTTTTGCCATCTTCTGTAAATTCAAAATTCTCATTGTGGGTATCCGACTTAAATTGTCTGACCAACTGACCATTATCCTTGTTCCACACGTTGATTTGCTCCTGATAATTGAGTCCAAGCATATACTTCCCATCCGGGCTAAAACGCACCTTCACCATCCGCCCGTCGTTTCCTGTAAAGCTCCTCATTTCCTTACCCGAAGCCATGTCCCACAGCTTGACCAAATTGTCATTTCCTCCGGTCAGCATCCATTTTCCGTCTGGGCTAATCTCCAAACAATTGATCTGATCGGTATGCCCCATGCTCAGCACGACATCAGCCTTGTTTTGAGCCCACATGAAAGGTGCAAAAAACAGGGAAATGCAGAAGCAAAACAGACGCAAATAATTCATGCATTAAAGATAATCGAAAAAAGCTTAGTCCAAAGCCGCTTATTTTTTGTCTAAACCAAATAAAATCAGTATCTTTGCGCCACTTTTAACACAATCTCTGTGTTCCGCCAAGAGAGATGCTAGTATAAACCAACTTTCAGACCAGCGGAACGGCCTGAAATACAAGTAAAAAAGCCACATATGGCAGATGTAAAAATTACCGGGCAGGGAACTGCCGATTTTGATTGGGAAGCCCTTGATTTAGATGGGTACAATCAGGTGGAACGTGCTGAACTTTCTGATAAGTACGAAGCCACATTGAATTCGATCAACGAGAAAGAAGTGATCGAAGGAACCGTTGTTGTTATGACCAAAAGAGAGGTTGTAATCAACGTAGGTTACAAATCAGAAGGAGTTATTCCTTTGAGTGAATTCCGTTACAACCCTGACCTGAAAGTAGGTGACACGGTAGACGTGTACGTTGAATGTCAGGAAGACAAGTACGGACAGTTGGTTATTTCTCACAAAACAGCTCGTATGCACAGGGCATGGGCTCGTGTCAATGAAGTATTGGCTACTGGAGAGGTAATTACTGGATTCGTAAAATGTCGTACAAAAGGAGGTTTGATTGTTGATGTGTTCGGATTGGAAGCATTCCTTCCAGGTTCTCAGATCGACGTGAAACCAATTCGTGACTACGATGTTTACGTTGGTAAAAACATGGAATTCAAAGTAGTGAAGATCAACCAGGAGTTCCGAAACGTAGTTGTTTCGCACAAAGCGCTGATCGAAGCTGAATTGGAAGAACAGAAAAAACACATCATTGCAGGACTTGAAAAAGGTCAGGTACTGGAAGGAACAGTTAAAAACATCACTTCATACGGAGTCTTCATTGACCTTGGTGGAGTTGACGGATTGATTCACATTACAGACCTTTCCTGGGGTCGTGTTTCACATCCGGAAGAAATCGTTGAACTGGATCAGAAACTGAACGTTGTAATCCTGGACTTCGATGACGATAAGAAACGAATCGCTCTTGGATTGAAACAATTGCAACCACATCCTTGGGATGCATTGAATACTGAGATGAAAGTCGGTGACAAAGTTGAAGGAAAAGTGGTTGTATTGGCTGACTACGGTGCGTTTGTTGAGATCGCTCCAGGTGTAGAAGGTCTGATCCACGTTTCTGAAATGAGCTGGTCACAGCACTTGCGTTCTGCTCAGGACTTCATGAAAGTAGGTGATACTGTTGAAGCGATCATCTTGACTTTGGATCGTGAAGAGCGTAAAATGTCTCTGGGAATCAAGCAAATGATGCCTGATCCATGGGATGCTATCGAGACTAAGTTTGCCGTAAATACACGTCATAAAGCGAAAGTTCGTAACTTCACTAACTTCGGAGTTTTCGTTGAGTTGGAAGAAGGAGTTGACGGATTGATCCACATTTCTGACCTTTCATGGCAGAAGAAAATCAAGCACCCATCAGAATTCTGTAAAGTAGGAGACGAGATGGAAGTGGTTGTTTTGGAGATTGACCGTGAGAACCGTCGTATTTCACTTGGACACAAACAATTGGAAGAAAACCCATGGGAGGTATTCGAAACCATCTTTGGAGAAGGTTCCGTACATCAGGGAACAATCATCGAAGCCAAAGACAAATCTGGTATCGTTGCACTTCCTTACGGAGTAGAAGCCATTTGTCCTGCGAAACACATGCGTAAAGAAGACGGAAATAATGCGAAAGTTGAGGATACACTTGATTTCAAAGTGATTGAATTCAACAAAGACGCTAAAAAGATCGTCGTTTCTCATACGCGTACGTTTGAAGAAGGAGAAGACAGACCATCCAGAACTTCTAAGAAAACTGGAACTTCCTCTACTTCTCAGGCAGTGAAAGCGAACAACCAAAACGTAGAGAAATCTACATTGGGTGATTTGGATGCATTGTCCGAATTGAAAAACAAAATGGAAGAAGAAGGAAATTAATCTTTCTTTTCATTGATATCAAAAGCCTCCCATTTTGGGGGGCTTTTTTTATTTCTTACACCGTGCGCAAGGGATTCTTTTTTTACGTATTTTCGCTCGCCAAAATTCCTTGAATTCTGAGCTTCGATTTACGAGAGTGAATCACAGATGCAACAGGTGTACGAACAATTGATCCAGCCTCTTTTGGATAAAGGGTTTGGATCCGTAGACGGCTGGTTCTCCGGTGAAGAGATTGCCGCTCTCCGACAAGTCCTTCTTGAGCGTTATCAAAAGGATGAATTTCACCAGGCAGGGATCGGTCAACACTACCAGTACCAGCGAAAAAAGCGGATTCGTGGAGATCAGATCAAATGGATTGCTGCCAACTCTCCCATTGCCATCGAGCAACATTTTCTCAAACAGGTAAACGACTTCATCGATTACCTCAATCGAACGTGTTTTGCCGGGATTCGGAATAGCGAATTTCATTATGCGGTGTACGAGCCAGGAACCTTCTACAAGCGTCATAGCGATCAATTTAACCGGGATGATCGACGGCGTTTCTCCATGGTCCTTTATCTGCATGAGAACTGGAATCCGGGTGATGGGGGAGAACTCATCATTTATGGCCAGGAAAATCACTGCATCGAACCGCTCCCTGGACGCATTGTCTTTTTCTCCAGTGAACTAGAGCATGAAGTGTTGCGCTCCGAAAGTCAACGCATGAGTTTGACCGGTTGGCTCAGAAGTAACTAGGCTGATCGTATTTGAATTTCTTCAAGCTGAGAAAAACCGACGATCTCAATTAGACCTCAAAATCTACCTCGAGGGTAATTCTATAAGGGAGGGGAGAGGCTATCAGAACCAAACCCCCATAGTCAGCATAAATTCTTCCCGATGATTCGTGGCTTTATGCGCGATTCTAAAAATATCCTCATTCGGTTTTGTACGCAGGGTTCTTGCCTCCAGTCTGAAATAGGAGTTTTTAATTGGTTTTACTTCTATTCCCAGCGTTTCACCGACAAAATCCAGTCCGATTAAGTCGTGGTGACTATTTTCAATCGGGCCCGTCAGAATTTCATCCGGATCTGAAAAGAACTCTTCCCGGGCATATATAGCGACCCTTTTTCCAAGTCGGTATTTAAGTGCCAGCAAAGCACTGTTCATGTAGGCCATTTTAGTGCTATCCGATAAATTGGTGTTTTGCTGCATTCCAAAATTGTATTCCGCCCCCAGGTCGAATTTCTCCGAGCGGTAAATGAGGTAGGCATTGTTGTACCATCTTCGCTGATTTCTGGTAAAATCGTCCGGACTTTCGTCACAGGTAATCGTATTGATGGTCACCGACAAACGATCATTCGGTGTGATCACAGCCGAGAGCCCAATGGCCTTGTCCCTGTTCGTTTCAATAAAGGTGTTGAAGCTGTTAAATACATTGGCTTGTAGTGCCAGTTTTTTACTGACGCGATAGGTCAGTTTGGCCCCACTCAGGAAATACGGTTCAAAATAGGTGGTTGTCGCAATACTACTTGCAATATTTTCCCTCGGCTGGATGGATTCCAAACCAATATGTGTCCGGAAAAGCCCCATATCAAACCACAAACGCGGCATGATGCGAACTCCTGCATTGGCCTCCTGAATGAAGTTGTATTTGGCGGACCAGGCACTTTGAGGAATGTCTCCCCAGTGAAAAGTGAAATTTCCGCGGAAACGATCCGATGTATAGACTCCTCCCAACTGAACGATGTTCAAACCAAACTTGTTGCTGTAGGGTGCCACGGTGGGTAGCTGAACAAAATCATTGTGTCCGACCGAATCATTGTAAAAGGCATAATACGAGCTGATATAACCATTTAACACCAGTTGACCGGTGCTGTCATACTCAGCATCATTTTGAATCGCCTCTGTTCCCGTAAAAGTCAGGTTTTTATCAGAGTGGTCGATCTTAATTTTCTGACCCCAGGCCCCACTGGCTATTGCCATACAACAAAGGAATAACCCTATCAATTTGCTCATAAGCTTCCTATTTGAAAGCAAAGTTATGTATTTCCTTGAATCGGAAAGAGGATCCCTTAAATTAGACCATCCAGGTAACTAACGATTTTCTCCCGAAGAATTACTTGTTCCCCAAATAGCTTCCCAGGGTCAGACTGACATTTCCCAGAAAGTCCTGCCCGGTACAAAAGCCTTTCAGACGAATCTGATCTCCTTCTTTGATCGTAGGAGCTTCTTCTCCCTTCGGAACATCAATGTGACAAATCACCAGGTCAATTGGACTATCCTCTACTTCCAGGGTTGTATGAATGGTAATCCGACCAAACATTTTATCCGGATCTGCGTGCTTGACTTTTCCATGAACGATGATGAACTCATGATCTACTTTAGAAGTATCTGCACTTTTCTCTGCATACAACTGAAAAAGTTCCGTTGCCGAAAATTCGGGGAGTTCTTTTTCTTTCGTTCCTTCAGTTTCCTGATTCTCATTTCCTTGGATTGCTTCATCGGTTGATGTACCGCATGCGATTAGGAGAGTTGGGAGTAGAAAAATGAGGCTCCATTTTTTCAACATGTTCATGATTTAGTGTTTTTTTGAGTTGAAAATAGTCATTCCTACGGAAATAGCGAGTCAATCCTTTGAGTACGGACAGGGAAATTCCTATCTTGCATCATTCAATTCATTCGATATGCATCCAGAAAACGTTGATCAATTCTTACTCATCGGCTGCGGACGTTGTTCACTTGGCGGAACCCCCGATTGCAAAGTTCATCGTTGGGCGGAAGAATTAAAATTGTTTCGACAAATCCTATTGGAGTGCGGACTTCAGGAAGAAATCAAATGGAGCATCCCTTGCTATACTTATCAGGGAAAAAACATTGTCCTCATCAGTGCTTTTAAAGAATATGTAGCCCTCAGCTTCTTTAAAGGGTCCTTGCTACAAGATCCGGATCAACTCCTGGTCGCACAAACGGAAAATGTGCAGGCTACCCGCCAGATTCGCATCCAGAATAGTCAGGACATCCTGGCCATTGAAGCGAGCATCAAAGCCTATCTTTTTGAAGCCATCGAAATTGAAAAGGCCGGTTTGAAAGTTACCCGCAAAGAAACCGCCGACTTCGATGTTCCCGAAGAATTACAAAACATTTTTGAACGGGACCCTGAATTTCAGGACGCTTTTCAAGCACTCACCCCGGGCCGTCAACGAGGCTACCTCCTTCATTTTGCACAAGCCAAGCAATCCAAAACCCGCGTCGCCCGCATCGAAAAGTATCGCCCGCTTATCCTGGAAGGGAAGGGGATGCACGATGATTATCGCTGTTAGCAATTCTTTCGTCTAGATCTGCAATAGGATTGGATGATAGTTAGATCCAATCACAGGAACTGTGGTCATGAGAGGATGCGTGTTAATTAATCAAACACCATCAAATCAGGTATAAATACGTGTTGATAAACGGAAAATACAACGTAGGTTTATATCCGACGAAATTATTATAACCAAACTCCACTGCTCACTATCTTCCTCTGATTCATCCATTTTAGGGAGTTCTGGACAATCTTTAAAACTAAAAAAACATGTTACAAATAGACCGATTTATTGCTGCCGAGAACGTTTACATGAAGATGGTTGATACCTTTAAAGATCTGAAAGAGGTCGAGGCGATCAATCTTGAAGAAGCCTCACTAAACAGCAAACGAAATCCAGGAGGTCCGGAATTTGTCATTTATGCCACAAATCTCAAAAGATTAAAGGCCAAACAAAAAGAGGGCAAGCTCCCCAGGAAGATCAAAAGCTCCATGGACAGCATCCGGATATCGCTTCGAAAGTCAAACATCGTTTTCAATTCAGCCGATGCGCATACAGGGGACGAAAATCCGATCAAACCAGGAGCAAGTATTAGCGATTCACGCATTTCGAGCGGCACCATGGGGGCTGTGGTAGATTCTCCAGGAAATGGAGATCATTTCATTACTGCAGGACACGTTTTAATAAAAGGGAAGGATGTCTATCAGGCTGGAAGATGGGACGCCAGGTTGAATCGGACGAGAGATCGCGTAGTTGGGGCCATGATCGAAAATTCCTTTCTTAAAAAGACGAGTGATGGGGCGCTTGTCAAGGTGAAAAAAGATTATAAGTTGGATCGAATACCACACGACTCTCCTGCACCAAGTCCCTCTACACCCGCTGTCGGCATTTATAGTGCAAGTGATGAAAAGGATGATGGCTGGTGTTTTTACGGACATATCAACAGAACGCTCAAGGATCTCAAGGCAAGCATGAATAACACGGCAGAAATTACTGCCAAAGATATAGGAGAAAGGGTCTATGCGAGTGGGAAAGCAAGCGGTGAAATCGTTTCTCAAATACTTGGACTTTCAACCCTGACCGGAAATGGATCTACGATTTATGGCTTCCACTGTACAAAAATAAAAGGAGCTAAGTCAGGGGATTCCGGAGCCGTTGCGATCATTCAAAACGGCGTAGCCATCAAAGTAAATGAAACAGGTCCGCTTTTGGACATATCGGTTGTTGATGCAGACAATTCTAAAGAGTATCTACCCGGCAATATCCCAGAACTGGAAGCTTTCATTAAGGACAATGGAAGCAATGTCCGAATCAAGGGACAGACTGTCAAGAAAGGAGATGGAAAGTCTTTAATTGCACGAATTGTAGCCCGACTCCGCAAATTAGGTGAATTGGAAATAAATGTTCAGGCTGACGGCTATGAAAATGCATGCGTGGAAGGAAGGGTTAGCCGCTACCCAAACAACTGCGAAGTGGTGATTTTACGAAAAGACAAAGAGACCCCTGCCAGAAAAAAAACAAGCTTTCCGGAAGATCAGGCCGATGGCGAAGAAAGCAAAAGCGTATGTCGCACCTTCGGGAAGCTTCCCTACGTACGAGTTTCCGGGGATGATTTCGAAGAAACAAAATTCGGACTGGACATTACAGGTACTGGATCAATCAATATTTTATTCAGGATCGAACAAAAAGTGACCCAGGCGACATTTTATCGATTCGGTTCCTGCCACAAGGGAATCTGTAGCAAGGAAGAATTGCGCGGTTCTGTTGATGTTTCCCGAACAATCACCTTTGAAATTTCTGGAGGTGTCGGTGACGTTGAACTTCCAGGTATTGGCAAAATCAGTGCCGGAGGAGCATCCTTTAAACGAACAACTTCCAAATCCGTCACCAAAAAGTTTGTCATTCCTTGCGGGGTGTAGGGTAGTGGGATATATGAATATTTACATTTGACATCAACAATTTTAACATGAAACAAGACCTAATTGCCGGGCTGATTGGAGTTTTGATTTTAACACTCGGACTTTTTAAACTGGAATTGATCAAATCTCTTGCAAAACGGATTTCGGGAGAAAAAAACAGTCTCGCAATCGCTTTAATTGCAATAATGGTTGTTTCGATTTTACCGTATCTAATCTCTTTGTATTTTCCTGAAGATAAAAAAGATACTGAAGTGCTAGTGACAGAAGACGTTTCCAACGGTCAAAAAACAGATGCCGAAATGTACATGGAAGTTGCAGAAGAAGCCGTAGATTTAATAAGTGAGGTTGGCGATAAGATAAAAGAGAATAAAAAAATCAAGGATAGTATTTATGAAGCAACACGAGAAAAAAGGTGGGTTTATCAAATTGGCGAAAAAGTGACTGATAAGGATTTATTATTGGATATATATAAAGCATGGATTGATGAAAATCCAGTTAAAGTATTTAAAACTTCCAATAACAACTATTTACTTTTCCTTGATAAAGGATGGAATGAGCAAATACTTAATGACTCCCTTAAGAATTTCGCGTCTTCGGTCTCGAGCCTGGGGCAAAAAATTCGTGTAATCGACCTGGCTTCAGATTGTAATAGAAAGGAAGACATCGTGATAGCAAACCAAATTAAAATTGGAAAACGAAAGAATAAGCATTTTGTTGATTGCTATACCTGTGACAAATAGGATTTCTACTCTAAAGTTAGTATCGAATCAATTTGCCCTATAATGTTATTGCGTTATGTAACTTAGCTTAGGGAGCATCGGAAGATGCGAACTTTCTTTTTTTTTAGAGGGAGGGGAGAAGAAGAAATAAAAATAGAGGGAATTCTAATCAAACTTTTCATAACTCCAGCCTTGCTTTTCAAAGTAGGCTTCCATTAAACTCTCTTTTACACCTAGCAAAACTCCACATACGTTTTGACGTTGTAATTCGGTAAATTCTCCATCACACGGAATAAAATGCAACATATAAATGGCTCGATCTAACCATTCTGTCAAAATCAGTACGTTGCCTTCATAAAACTTATCTATTTGTTCAATAATTGGGCGTAAATCTTCCTGATTTAAACCGTTTTTAATTTCGTTCGTGTTGCTCATTTGTCCGACTATAAGAATTTTTTATCCGATTATCGGAATAAATGTAATTACTTTCGGATAAAAAACAAAGTGATTGTTCTGATTTTCAGAAAAAAGTATCCGATTTCCTAACTTTATTGTCATAAAATCAGAAAATAAATGACTGAATTAGGACTTTATTTATCAAGGAAATCAGTAAACCGATCTGATGTTGCCAGGAAGACTGGAATCAGCAAAACTCGGCTGAGTGAATTGTCGAATAACGAGAGTACAAAACTTAGAGCGGATGAATTATACTTAATTGCGCTAGCAATTGATGTAGATCCGTGTGAGGTACTCAATCACGTATGTAAGGATTTAAAACTAATTAATGATTAATCAAATAAAGAAAAATATTACGTCCTGGACAGAAGAAGAACTTTTCCAATTCCGAATTATTCTTGATTCCGAGTTTAAAGCGAGGGGGGTCAAATTTTCCGTCGGTGAAATAGGGGAGAACACGGCTGTCAACTATTTCAATAAAACTGCGGGGTTACCAAATCTTCAAAAGGCTCCTACAGGCGTGAAGAATGTAGATGCTTTATCCCGTGATGGCCATAGATATTCCATTAAAACAGTGCAGAATGGGAAGAAAACAGGAACAATATATCCAGACAAGGATGAGAACTTACAGTTATTCGAGTACCTGTTAATCGTTCAATTAGATGAAAATTATGAAATGAAAGAAATGCACAGATTTTCATGGAAACAGTTTGTGAAACAACGTGCTTGGGATAGCCGGATGAACGCATGGTATATTCCGGTTAGTTCTACGAGATTGTCTAAAGCCGAAAAAATATATCCAAATGAATAATCAATCACAAGGTGTTAGGACAATCGATCTATTCTGTGGGGCGGGAGGAAGCAGTTACGGTGCTAGAAGAGCAGGGGCTGAAATAGTGGCTGGATTTGATTTATGGAATACAGCAATTAAAGTTTACCAAGATAACTTTCCTAATGCGAAAACATACGAGGATGATTTAAGAGAACTTGACCCAATCAAGGTAAAGGAAGAAATAGGAGATATTGATTTATTGCTTGCGTCTCCAGAGTGTACTAACCATTCTGTTGCAAAGGGTGGAGCTGAAAGATGTGAAGAAAGCAAATTGACAGCTTTTCAGGTTACTCGTTATGCGAAGGTCTTTGACCCTAAATGGATTGTAATTGAGAATGTGGTAGAAATGGCTTCATGGAGTGAGCACCCCAAACTACTTGAAGAACTATGGAGTTTAAATTATTTCGTAAAGGAATTGCGATTGAATTCTGCTGATTTTGGGGTTCCACAGGCAAGGAAAAGGCTTTTTTTAGTTTGCTCGAAAGCAAGTGAAGTCAGAATTCCAAAGGCGGATCAAACTCATATTCCTGCTTCTTCAATTATAGATTGGTCAAATAAGTATAAATACACTCCTTTGAGAAGGGAGGGAAGAGCAGAAAAAACGTTGAAACGAGCTGAAAATGCTATCAACGCTTTAGGGAAAAAGGAACCCTTTTTAATGGTGTATTATGGTACGGGAGATGGATGGCAAAGTGTAGAAAAACCTTTAAGAACAATTACTACACTGGATAGATTTGGTTTGGTTGTACCTCACAGAGGAGGACACAAGATGAGGATGCTACAGCCAGAGGAGTTAAAATTGGCAATGGGTTTCGGAAAGGATTTCAAGTTGACTCATAAGGAGTTAACTAGGCGAGAGAGAATAAAGTTGATGGGGAATGGGGTTTGCCCCCCCGTCATGGAAGAAATAGTAAGGAATTTGATAAACAATCAGAAATGAGCGAAATATCATCTAAATTGATTCCATTTAGACCTAAGGCTCGTATTATGAGAACTTTAGGCGAGGAGTTGATTAGTAGCGAAACAGTAGCGATTTTGGAATTAGTCAAAAACTCGTATGATGCTGATGCGACTAATGTTTTAATTCGATTTACAGGTGAGCTAACAAAGGGTAATGGCTGTATCGAAGTATTAGATAATGGGCATGGCATGAGCTTGACGGATGTTGCGTCCAGTTGGATGGAACCCGCCACAAATAGCAAAAGAACCCGATCCAGAACAGAAAGATTCAATCGAAGACTTCTAGGTGAAAAGGGGGTTGGGCGACTTGCAACTTCTCGGATTTCGCACGAACTAGAATTGGTTAGCCGCTCTGAAGGCCAAGAATCTGAAGTTATTACACTATTTGACTGGAGCGCATTCGATGATGAAAGTAAGTATCTTGATGAAGTGGAAATTCTGAGTGAAGTTAGAAGTGTATCGGAAATAATGCCAGGCGGTATAATTGATTGTTTATGGGATAATGAAGAACTTCCAATCGATTCTGAAAGATCTAAAGGGACTATCCTAAGAATGAAGAGATTGATGAAGTCCTGGAATAATGATGATCTGGAATCATTGCAAAGAGGTTTATCTCGATTGGTTTCTCCATTTGACCGGAATAAAAATTTCATCATCAGGATGGAGTTGCCACCTGATTTTTCCCAATACTCACAGGTTATATCTCCGCCTGCGGTCATTAAGTTTCCACACTATAGTGTTAGTGGAATTATTAACTCAGATGGAGAATGTAAGATAAAAGTGAGTTTGTATGCTCAAGGACTTGAAAAGGAGGTTAAAGGTTATTTTGGCTGGGTTAATGACGGTAGCGAGAATAATTTCTTCCGATTAAACTCGAAACAATATGAGGACCTTTCAGAGGAATCATTGTTTACAAACATAGAAACAGGACCTTTTGAATTTGAGTTGAGAATTTGGGATAGGGATGAACTGGGAAATGTTGTACAAAAGACTCAGGAGACAATTACTGATATTAGGTCAGATCTAGACTCTGTGGCGGGTATAAATATTTATCGTGATGGATTCAGAGTCTTACCTTATGGTGAACCAGATAATGATTGGTTGAGGCTTGATGCTAGAAGGGTGCAGAAACCTACAATGAGACTTTCTAATAATCAGATACTAGGTTTTATCAATATCACTGCAGATGACAATCCCAAGTTAAAGGATCAGTCGAACAGGGAAGGATTGGACGAAAATCAAGCACTCGAAGACCTAAGACAGATTCTTTACATTATATTGAATGATATAGAACGTGAAAGGTATGACATGCGTCCTAGACAAAAATCTGAGAAAGTTTTTTCCACTCCAATTCAGGGGCTTTTTTCAGCAGTCAATTTTGTCTCGGTGAGAGAAAAGGTATTGGAAAAGTATCCAGAAGACAAGGAATTATTATCTGCGATTGATGCTTCTGAAGAAAATCTGCAAAAAAAGATAGAAGATATCCAAATTGTCTTGGCAAGGCATCAAAAGCTTGCAACTTTAGGTACTCTTATAGATATTGTTCTTCATGATGGTCGCCACCCTTTGAGTGTAATAGTAAATCAGTCTATTCTAGGTCGTGAAACAATAGAATCTCTTGATCAAACAGAAACTAATGAATCGCTATCTAGAAGATTTACTTCTATTGAAGAAAGCGGAAATGTTTTATCAACTGTTTTTAGGAGAATTGAGCCATTTGGAGGTAGAAAGCGAGGGAAACCTACACAGCTTTACCTCGAAGAAATTATTGGAAATGCTATTGCAATTTTTGAAACAGAGATAGATAAACTTAAAGTAAATGTTCATTTACCTAAAAGTGAAAACCTAGTTCGTTTAGATCCAGCTGAGATTCAACAAGTAATAATAAACCTTATTGATAATAGTCTATATTGGCTCAAATTAGAGTCTCCGGAAAATCGAGAAATCTTAATTGACATCCAGAGGAATGAAGATGGTATTCAAGTGCTGTTTTCAGATAGTGGCCCTGGAATAGAGGATCATATTGCACATAGAATTTTTGAACCTTACTTTTCGATGAAGCCTGACGGAATTGGATTAGGTTTAGCAATTGCCGGCGAAATTATTGAGGATTATTATGGCGGTAGTATTGAATTGGTAAAAGGACAAGGATTAAAGGGAGCTACTTTTTTAATTCAGATAAATAAACGAGTTTAATAATGGCAACAACGATTAGAGTTCTGGTAGTGGATGACCATGAAGCCGATTTAATAGAAGAATTTATTCAGGGAGAAAAAGTCCTTGGAAATGACTATCCAATCAAAGTATATAAATGTCCAAATTTCGATGACGCTCTTAAAGTTATTGAAGAGATTCGCATTGATTTTGTCGTTCTAGATTTGAAAGATGATGACATTGAGATAGAAGCCGATCAAGTTAAACTGAAAGGTGAAGAGATCTTTGATACTATTAAAACAAATAAGTTTTTACCGGTAGTTTTTTATAGTGCTTATGCTCATAAAGTAAAACATTTAGAAAACTCATTTGTTAAAGTATTGGTCAGAGGAGAGGGCGCAGACAAAATAAGAGGTGCAATAAAGGAAGTCTTTGACACAAAACTGGTTCAACTGGTTCAACATATTCAAGAAGAGCAGAGAAATTACTTGTGGGATCAAGTCCTAGACAAAGAAATAAAAATTGAGGGGGATAATAATACGGACATCGCGTTTCTACTTTCCCGGCGGCTATCGAATATTCTGGAGCGTGGCGCAGTAAAGAGATTTCTTGGTGGAGTAGGAGCGACAGGAGAACATTTATCTAGCGGAGATATACACCCTGTAGAGATGTATGTGTATCCACCGGTGCAACAAGGATTTTTATCAGGGGACATCTTAAAATGTGAGGTCATGGGGAAAAATCGCTATTGTGTAATATTAACTCCATCCTGCGATCTACAAAGAAATAAACATGATAATATTCTTCTCGCCAATTGCCAGCTTTTGGAAGAACAACCTGAATTTATTAAGCTGAAAAAGGCATTTAATGAGCATGACGAAAAGGGTACAGATGTTTCTAATTCAGCGATCAATGATTTTAAATCATTGGTAGGCAATAATAGAAAAGGTCAGGACGGTAGATATTTTTATCTACCAGGCACGTCATTTTTACCAAGTTTAATTGTGGATTTTCAAGAAACGTATCAAATACCTAAAGACCGAGTTACCCAGGGACTGAGGATTGCTTCTCTCGACAGCCCATTTTCTGAAGAGTTAGTTACATGTTTTAATAGACATTACGGCAGAGTTGGGACGCCTGATCTTGACAAAGACGAAATCGTTAAAAGAGTATTCGGTCGTTAATTATGTTAAATAGAACATTTTCGAGGACGAAGAACCCCAGTGCGTCGGACTGAACAAACGGCGGGCGTGTGTTGGCTGTGAATTGGCGAATACGTCTTAAATCATCAAAGGCGCCTGCCTGTCGGCAGACAGGCTTGTCGTTTCCTGCTAAGGACTACTTTGATAGATTTACAGGATTCGCCAAGAGCGCGTTGGCGCATTCGTTTGTTCTTGACTTTTTTGGTTCTTTTTTGATCAAGCAAAAAATGAACATTAGAATTCCCTCTAAAAATTAACCTCGCGAGAATCGCGTAAAAATTTCCATTCTTAATAATTCCCCGGATAATGAAAATTTCGAAGCAGGATTAGCTTCGCTGCTGTCTTCGACGGTTTCATTGCGCGTTGGCAGAAAAAAAAGAAAGTTCGCATCAGCGTTGGAGAGCGTCGGATGGAGGGTTGAGAATTGTGCGACCAAAATCTTTTATAGAATCATTCATAAAAATTTTGGTTAGCAATTAGGCGCTGGCCGGAGCGGCTATTTTGCATAACGACTAATTATAGGGCAATAAGGCTCGCGGAGGAGAATCTGGCTATTTAGGCTTTAGCCCAAGCGGAACATCGTGGAGCGCAGACATAATATGCATTATAGTTGGCAAAGGTTCCGGGAATCCGGAAAACACCCTTTTGCCCTATAATTTATATTATGTTAAATAGTATCATTCGTACAACTCACTAAACTTTCTTATCTTCAACTCCAATTCCTCCACTATGGAAAGCATTCTCATTTACACCAACAAAAAAGAAACTCAGGTCAAAACATTTTCCCCTACCATCTATTTGCTATTGGGATTATTCCTGGCCGGACTAGGCGTTTATTATTTCACCACCCAATTTCGTGAGGATCGCATCGAGGAATGGCTCCCGCTGGGTATTAGTTTGCTTTTGGGAATTTACTTAATCATTGGACATCGGGCTGGCTGGAAACGTCCTGGTTCCAAATATTCCTTTTACAAGCATGATTTCCTGTACCATCCGGAAACTCGCGAATTGCTGATCATTTTTAGTTCGAATAGAATTCGACGAAGAATCGATCAACGAATTGATCTGTCTGATACGACACAGGTGCAGCTTACATCCAAGGCTAAATCATCACAGCGTTCCGAAACAACATTGGAACACGATCCCATGAAAATACTGCCTATGGGACAAGCCACTCCAACTGGTTCCTATACAACGACTTCTACGGTCAACTATCGTCATCAGCTTACTTTTCTGAAGAAATTTCCTTCCGAGGAAGAAATTCAACTTAAGTTTTCGCCTAAGATGTCCGCTACGTTTGAGGAAAAACTGAATGAGCTTTTGTCAGCTAAATAATAGGCTTTACCTACTTCTTCCAGGCGCCGTAGCCTCCTCTGAGATCATAGACCTCCTTGAATCCTGCTTTTACCAACATACTGGCTGCACGTCCGCTACGTCCACCGGCCTGACAATACACAAATACCGGACGATTCTTGTCCAGGGTTTCAATTTTTGTCGCAAATGATTCATCCAGGTAATCGATGTTTCTGGCTCCATCCAGATGGCCGCCCTGATACTCTCCGGGTGTTCGTACATCTATCAACTGGGCGTTTTGCTTCGCTTTGAGTTCTTTGCTGAATTCCTGTTGGTTCAAAATTTTCGCCTTGTTCTGTTGGGCACTACAGGAAAAGATCAACAACAGACTGCTTAGAATGAGTAAATGTTTTATCATGCTTTCGATTTTTCTTCAAATTTACGCTATTTTCTGTCCTGTGCACAAATATCTGGCCAAACTTATAAGTCACATGCTGTTCAAAAGATACACCATCAG
>SBGX01000019.1 GCA_006226425.1 Bacteroidota bacterium
ATCCAGGTATAGCTGCCACAGGCACTCTGTACATCTGTTCCACTGGTTGGATTCAATATTGTCAAATCAAGTGTCACAATGCTATCACAGCCATTCGCCCCGGTCAAAGTAAACGTTGGGGTATTCGTCGAACTCGTATAGGTGTTCCCATCAATCCAGGTGTAGCTTCCACAGACCGTATGCTGTTCTGTCCCTGAAAGTGGTGCGTAAAAGCTCAATTCCATCCGGTAAATGCTATCGCAGCCAAGTCCTTGTTCTAATTTAGGAATGGTATCATAGTAGATTCCCGCTGTTTTGATGTAGGAACCAGCAAAGTAGACCGAATCTCCGGCACACAAGGTTTGATCCGCATTATATGGTGGAAGGTCACAATACGTACAATTGTTGATTTTTTTAGGTTCCCAATGAACATAACCTAACTGAGGATAACTCACACTGTATTGGTCCGAATAACCATCACCACAAGTGTACAATCTTCCATCAGCAGCAATTGCAGCTGTATTGGCCACCGATCCGGTCATTGTGACAAACTTTAAGTCTGTGTTCATTGCCACCGGAGAAGGTGCTTCGGACAAAAAATCTTCATACGAAACGGTATCTGCCAATTGTCCGGCGCCATTTCTTCCCCATCCCCACAAGCTTTGGTCTACCTGGAGTCCCAGGGACTGCTCATAACCAGCGGCGATGTCAATCCACTTTGCTCCCAGTCCAATTTGTCCAGGAGAAGAGGCCGCTCCAGAAGCCGTACCATCCCCTAACTGTCCGTAAAGGTTGTAGCCCCAGGACCAAAGTGTGCTATCTGCCTTGATTCCCAACGAGTGTCTTCCTCCACCAACTATCCTGATCCATTTGTCTGTCCCCACCTGTCCTGGGATCGTTTGACTTCCACCCGGTCTTCCGATTTGTCCATCGGAACGATCTCCCCAGGACCATAAGGTACTGTCTTTTTTGATGGCCAGTGAATGTTCATTTCCTGTGGCAATCTGATCCCAATCTGTATCCGTACCAATTTGAATCGGTGCATCCCTTTCTGTGGTACTTCCATCTCCGAGTTGTCCGTCAAAATTGTATCCCCAGGACCAAAGCGTTCCATCATTCTTCACGGCTAAAGCAAATTCAGATCCAGCCGAAACCATTTTCCAGTCGGTGTCCGTGCCAACCTGGGTAGGGGTGGTTTTCTTAAAAATAAGTACGGCTGATCCTAATCCCAGCTGACTTCGTCCATTTCTTCCCCAGGTCCAGAGTGTCCCGTCATTTTTCACAGCCACGTTAAAGGCAAAACCAACCGCAACCTGTTTCCAGTCGTTGTCTGTTCCAACCTGTACCGGTAGGGCACTCGCAGTCGTTGTTCCATTTCCAAGTTCCCCATCACTATTCCTTCCCCAGCCCCAGAGAGTTCCATCACTTCGTATCGCCATTGTATGACTGCCCAGGCTCGTCTTCCCGGAAGCAACCTGAGTCCATGTGTTTACGGTATCCACCGCTTGCAAAACGTTGCGATTTAGACCATTTCCAAACTGACCAAAGGTATTTCGTCCCCAGGCCCAAAAGCCGTAATCCGAACGAATCGCCATACTGTAATTGAATCCGGCGATCAAATCGGTCCACATCCCTACTCCGGAAATCAGAACTGGCTCGGAACGATAATCAATCGTCTGGTCTCCCAACTGTCCAAAAGCATTGGAACCATAGCCCCAAAGGGTTCGATTCTCTTTAATCAAAAGAATATGTCCGGAAAAACTGGCCTTTATTTTCTTCCAATCGGTCGCACTATCTACCTGCGATAGATCAAACACTTCATTGTTTTTGTGCTGCCAGGACCAGAGGCTACCGTCTTTCTTAATTCCATAGCCGTAGTAATTCGCTCCTGACATTGTTTTCCACTCACCTGTTCCGCCAACCTGCTTTAAACTAGAGGCTTCTCCGGAAAAAGCAGCTCCAACAAAAAATAAGGACCCATCGCTCTTTTTACCAAAACTGTAATATCTTCCAGCTGAGATTTCTGACCAATCGGTGTCTGTCCCCAATTGGATCGGTAGATAAGTATGTGTTCGATCCGTTCCGAGTCCCATCTGTCCATAATCATTTCTACCCCAGGTCCACAAGCTTCCATCTGTCTTCATGGCAATCATATGCCCATCTCCCGCATCAATTTGTGCCCAGTCCATATCCGTTCCCAACTGAACCGGTGCCCAGTGATTGGTCGTTGTACCGTCTCCCAGCGCTCCATAGGAGTTGTCCCCCCAGGTCCATAGGCTTCCGTCAAGCTTAATGGCTCCGAAAAAATTGTTTCCAGCCGTCACCTGAACCCAGTCCGTACTGGCATCTAGTTGAACCGGTTCGCTTCTATTTCGCTGTGTTCCCAGATAGCCCCCCCAATGCCACAAACTTCCGTCCACATGAATCGCCACGGTTTGACCATATTTAGACGCAACTTTCTGCCAACATTGTGCCTGGGTCAGTACTGTGCTTGTTAAAACGATCGTAATTAGTACTATTTTTTTCATAAATTGTCTTCTGTTATTTCAGATTTCAGACTAGTATACACCCTAATTAGCCCATTGGTTCAAATGAAGCGCTCAGGAACCGAAATTTTTAACAAAACTAAAACACTTTACAAATGGTTCGTCGCCCTAATTACTAGGTGACTCTAGATAATTATCATTTGCAAACCAAAATGGATCAATGTTTAATGATCAAATTTCTAATCACCTTCTCTCCATTTAGGAAAATAAGTAAATGATAATAACCATCAGGAATATCTTCAACACTCAATCCTTTTTGCATCGCATTTCCATCCCATCTCCTGATCGTTTGGCCTACAGCATTTCTTAGTTCGAATTGTTCGATAATCATGTCTGATTCCATATCTAAGTACAATCTATGATCCACCGGGTTTGGATAAATTTCCAAATGAAGTTCATTTTCATACTCTCCCAGAGAAGAAGCATCGCACGATTCGACTGTCAATGCAAGTTCAGCACTGCCAATGCAACCGTTAACTATCACTTCATATCGAACCGTATGAATCCCTACATCGACTAGATGAGGATCAAAAAGAGAGTCACTAACACCCAATCCTGAGAAAACCCCTCCTTCAGGAAGCGCATTTAAAACGATCGGTTCATAATAAACGCACAGTACACTATCTTCATTCAGGAACTGTGTCTCAGGTAATCCGTTAACGACAATTGACAAGGAGACCGTATCAGAGGCGCAAGTGTGGTATCCTGCTACCAGTCGGAACACATAAGTCCCCGGATTCGGGAAGCTGATCGTACTGTCCATGAAGAAAGTATCTAGTTCCGGCGGGGGATAAATAGTCATGCTATCAAAATTATCCCAGGTAAGTCCTGAAACGACCAGATTTGTCAATACGCATAAGGTATCATTGGGGAAAGCCGTCAAACTGAACTCCGGGGATTTAACAATCATCAGTTCATATTGATGAACATCTGCGCCCAGTGTATTGGTCACGATATAAGTTCCCGTGTCGCTTGCAGATACAGTGAGTTTTCCGGTAGCAGAGTCAATTTCTGGGCCTCCGGATGGATTTATCGTGAAGTCACCTGCCTCACCATTATTGAAAAATATGGGTATCAAAATCTGATCTTCTTGACAAATAATGCTGTCCCGATATTTGAAGTCTGCCTCTGGCTCGGGGGCTTCCAAAACTTCTACACAGATCGTAGTATCACTGAGTCCACAGTTCGAATCACTTAGTTGATAATGATAACAATAAGTCCCGGGTGTATTTGCCTGAATGATTAATGTATCTGAAATAGTCTGCATAGTTCCCTGTTCTGGGTTATTCGCCGACTCCACCCAGCTTGCACTTAGGGAGCCTGCTGGATTCACCGGTTGGTTTGATTCTGAAAAATGAATATCCAAATTGCGAGCAAAACCGTTATCATTGATGTAAATATCTTCAATAATCAAAGACCAGGATCCATTCATTTCGCAGCCTATCAAGCCATCTAAAGATTCTTCCGGTAGATAGTGTTTTGCTGGTAATTCCTCGACCGTTTGAAGCGTGCTTGCAACATCGTGTACCTTATCCGTTGCGGTCTGTGAAAAGCAATAAGTCTTTAGTATTCCGGGATCCGTATTTCCTGGAACATCTATGGGTTCGCCAAAGTTAGAGATCGAAAAAATGGAGGAACTCAACAATTTTACCGATTGTCCGGTGGGACATATTAATGTCATGTTCAAATCTCCTATGGCAGAATGCTCAATGTCCAGGCAAATCGAATCAATATCCGAAGCGGTTCCGATGAGCCCTGAGCCAGGCACATTATTGTCCTTCGGATGAGCGAGTATTGTTTTGGTCAACACCAATGTACTTCCATTACTTCCGATCACACCGTCGGGAATCAAGGCGGGTTGGTCCATCAAATTCTCTCGATTCAGTCTGGGCAATTGTACGTAACCAAGCAAAGTGTCTTTTTCTCCTACATAAATTTGTTCCTTTAGTGCTCGTGTTGTTCCACTTTCATTTGAAAACATGGCTTGTCCGCCTCCTATCCACACTAATTGACTCACTGAGTTATTGTTCGTGCAACGATTCTCTGAATTTGCATCTTGAACCAAAAATCTCATCAGATACAAACCATTTTGAGTAATCGTGAAATTGGCAAAAGCGGAATCTTTCTGGCTGTCATAAGCGGCCTGTTGATTAATCCCTGAGCCATCAGCCAAATTTTCCAGACGCCACTGGAAAACGGATGTAAAATTGCTCTGGGGATAGAACTCTCCAGGCGTTCCCATATCAGGGTAAGAGGCCGTTCCCGCAATATTCAATTGATCTCCGATACACAAATTCAAAATTCCCCCTGGATGCTCCTCCGGTTTCAGGCCATTGAACCTGGCCGAGGTCAAAATAGACTGGCAAGGAAAAAAAGCTTGTATCTCAAATTCCCATCCCGCTGCTCCTGGTGAGCTCGCATCTGTGGTGAAAACAGTCGTCAGACAACCTGAGGTATTGGCATTTGTTGCCTCTATAGTATCTCCAAGGAACAGGTGATGCGGACTATTTTCAGCGACAATCAACGAACCATTAACGTCAGCGTCATCATAAATCAGTAATTGGTCTGCCGGGTGGATATCCAACTCCTTGACAATGAAACGCACTTTTTTCCCAATATCTTCTGGGCAGATCGTTATGGTATCGGAATATCCTACCGTGTAATTGTTCTCACGTCCATCATCCCAGAAAGTACCTTGTCCCTGCCAAAGCTGATGACCTGCAACGGCATCCAAAATAACATCCTGACCAAAGAGAGGAGCAAAAAAACTTATAAAAGCCGTTAACAATACGATTCCTGAGCCTCTATTTTTATCCTTTATTCTTTCCATAGAATATAAATTTACGTGAAAGTTCGAAAGCTCGTGATCCTAATGAATATATCCAAGTAATCAATTATTATTTTTTTAGATTAATCTAACTTATTGAATTAGTATTTTATAATTTTACTACTTTTGTCATCAAACTTAAGGACATGAAACGCGTCAATTATTTACTTTCTATCACCTTCATGGCTTCCATTTTATTGCTCTCGTGCAAAAAGATTTTTCCGACAGCACCGGAAGCTTCAGAAACCCTTGACGGACCTATCGAAGGCCTCTCCCCTGAGGAGAACAAGCGTTTTTTGGCTGGTGATGCAGCTTTTGCCAGAGCATTCACTCCGGCTACCGGGTTGGGACCAGGTTTTGTAGCCACCAGCTGTATTTCTTGTCATGCAGGAGATGGAAAAGGACATCCAAGTACCAGCTTGATCCGATTTGGTCAGGTGGACGGTACTGGAAACATGTACCTGGATCGTGGAGGGCCTCAACTACAAAACAGGGCGATCCCTGGATTCAGTCCCGAGCAGATCCCGGATGGTGCGCATTTTTCGACCTTTCTACCACCCGCCAATGCTGGATTAGGCTACCTGGATTTCGTTTCAGATGCGGACATCCTGGCCCTGGCTGATCCCACGGATGCAAATGGTGATGGCATTTCAGGAGTTCCAAACTGGATTGATCTCCCTGCTTTTCTAAATCCACGCCCCGGTTCCGTATCCCAAAATGGCAAATACATCGGACGCTTCGGAAAAAAGGCTGCTGCATACAACTTATTGCATCAGACAGTCAACGCTTACAATCAGGACATGGGCATCGTCAGTACTTATGTACCCATCGATCCATACACGGGCAATCTTCTTGATCCAGAAGTCACTAATCAGGAAGTAGAAGACCTGGTCTTTTATCTACATACCCTCAAGGCACCAAGCCCCAGAAGTATTGAAAATAGCAGTCGGGCCAAACAATTGTTCGAAGACGTTCAATGTGCTGCCTGTCACCTTCCAAAAATGAAAACAGGAGACAGCCCTATTCAGGCTCTTTCGAATCAAACTTTTTACCCTTATACGGACCTACTGCTCCACGATATGGGACCTGGTTTGGATGATCATTACACCGAGGGACAAGCCCTCACTTCCGAATGGCGCACTCCACCTTTATGGGGGCTCGGACTTTCTCCCATTGCACAGGGTGGAAGTTACTTCCTAATGCACGATGGACGTGCCCGAAGTATTGAAGAAGCCATCCTATATCATGGTGGAGAAGCCCAAAACAGTCGCCAACTTTACGAAGCACTTCCTACTTCGGATAAAGAGCTCATTATTCGTTTTCTTAAATCTTTGTAGATGAAAAGGCAAGAATTTATCAAAAGCTGCGGACTGATCTGTGCCGGTAGTTTACTCCTCCCCATGGGCATTTCTTCCTGTGCTGGCTCCAGAATTGTTCAGGGAGAACTCCGGGAGAATGAACTAGTTCTCCCCCTTTCCACTTTTGAGCGCAAAAAAAAGGACCAAATAGAACATCGGGAATTTGTCATCGCCCAACATCCTGAACTTAAGTACCCTGTATGCATCTATCGCAACACAGAAGACAAGTATCAGGCCTTTTTACTTCGCTGCACGCATCAGGGAGCCGAACTCCAGGTTTTTGGAGACAAAATGGTTTGTCCGGCGCACGGTAGTGAATTTAACCGCCAGGGAGAAGTAGAAAACGGACCAGCCTTTAACGATTTAAAATCTTTTGAGACACGCAAACAAAACGAGGAACTATGGATCAAACTTGTCTAATTAAAAAATTTATCTTGTCATGTAGCTTCATCCTATCCCTGCTTCCTGCATGGACTCAACGGGACAGCTCCTTTTTTAGACGTGTTCAGGATGATAGCTTGTCGTCTGCTATGAATATGGATGCTGTTTACAATCGTCCCTTTCTTGCTTTGGGAAAAAGTCCGGTAGCAGTTGGTGGATACCTGGAAGGGAATTACCAGTATGCGGTTGAAGATGGAGTCAGTGAGGGACATCAACTAGAAGCGCGCCGACTTACCCTCTTTATTTCCTCTTCAGTAGGCAGACGCATGAAGTTTTTGAGTGAAATCGAATTCGAGGAAGGTGGTCGCGAAATCAATATTGAATTTGCCGCTTTGGACGTAGAGTTTCACCCCTTACTCAATCTCCGAAGTGGAATTGTTATGAATCCGATCGGGGCTTTCAATCAAAACCACGATGGCCCGAAATGGGAATTCGTGGATCGACCTTACTCCGCTACTCAAATGCTTCCGGCTACCTGGAGCAACGCTGGTTTCGGACTCTTTGGAAAATATTATCAGAAACAATGGATGTTTGCCTACGAATGCTATTTGACGGGAGGCTTTGATCAAAGCATCATTGAAAACGAAGAAAACAAGACCTTTTTACCTGCTGCCAAACAGAATCCGCATCGCTTTGAGGAAATCAGCAGCGGCCGCCCTTTACTCAATGGAAAAATCGCGACGAGGCATAAAAAAATAGGGGAAATCGCCCTATCGTACATGAGAGGAATTTACAATACTTTTGAAGCCGACGGACTAGTGGTGGATCAAGCACGAAGACTGGACGTACTAGCCATTGACTACCAACGTCAATTTCCCAAATGGCACACTCAAATTACTGCCGAATGGGCATGGATTCAGGTGGATATTCCAGACACTTATACGCAACAATTCGGCGGAAAGCAACAAGGAGGCTACCTGGATATTGTACAGCCCATTTACCGTAAAGCCATTGGTTCATGGTCCAATCCAAGCATCAATTTGGCCTGTCGCCTGGAGTACGTGGACTGGAACAATGAAACATTTCGGGAAACCGGAGGAAAGATTGGGGATGAACTCTGGAGCATCATGCCCGGAATCTCCTTTCGACCTAATCCGCAAAGCGTTTTTCGCTTGAATTATCGCTACCGTCAACAAAAGGACTTACTGGGAAATCCTCCCGCCCTAATGGCGGCGGTTTTATTCGGTTTCTCCTGCTATTTTTAGTATTGCAAGATTCAGATTTTATAAGTAATATTGCAGCTCCAAGTTGGGGATGTAGCTCAGTTGGCTAGAGCGCTTGACTGGCAGTCAAGAGGTCGTGGGTTCGAATCCCATCTTCTCCACAAAACAAAGGTTTCGAAAGAAACCTTTTTTCTTTTACAAAGAAGCCAAAGCTTGCTTTAGGGTTCTGAAATAAAAGCAAAAAAGTATCACAGAGTGAAACTTGGTTTTGGATTCACCTCTTCAGGGATCATCATACTAATCTCATCTTCTCCACTCAATAAACACAAGGCTTTCAGTAATTTCTGATGGCCTTTTTTGTTTTCGTTGCGTGCTTTTTGCGTTCTTTTTTGGATATTTTTTTGAGTCGGCAAAGCGTGTTTATACCTTTTTGATTTTTGAAGATTCCTACAATGATTATTCCAAGTTAACTTTTTACTAATTTTAACGGTAATCTTGAGTTTAATGGTTTAATTGAGTGAATCAACAAGAATGAAAAAGACACCTCTCATAATCATCATGTTTCTTGTGGTAAACCTTTGTCAGGCACAAACCTTTGAGGAGACAATGAAAAAAGCTAAGCTAGGAAATGCGGAAGCGCAAAATTCATTGGGTTTTATGTATTCAAAAGGTATAGGTACCTCGGTGAATAATGAGGAAGCTTTTCATTGGTTTATGAGAAGTGCCGAACAAGGAAGTGCAATGGGACAACGTAATTTTGGAATAATGTATTATGAAGGCTTCGGCACTTTGAAAAATGATAGTTTGGCATTTTATTGGTTCAAAAAAAGTGCTGAACAAGGGGACGAACAAGCTCAAAATTTATTAGGTTATATGTATGCCAAAGGATTAGGGACTATAGTAAATGATAAAGAGGCTTTTTATTGGCTTATGAAAAGTGCGGAGAAAGGGGATGCTAATGCCCAAAATAATCTTGGAAACATGTATTACACAGAAGATGCCACTCCAGAGGATAAAAAGCAGGCCTTCTACTGGTATAAAAAAAGTGCTGAACAGGGATGCGCCTCAGCACAGAACACTCTTGGTAGTATGTATGTAATAGGAGATGGTGTACCGATTGATGCTACAGAGGCCTTTCATTGGTTTAAGAAAAGTGCCAAACAGGATAATGCAGAAGCACAAAGGAAATTAGCGCAATCGTTCGCAAATGGGATAGGAACACTGAAAAATGATAGTCTTGCTTTCCACTGGTATCAAAAGAGTGCTGAACAAGGTGATCCGATAGCACAATATAATCTGGGCTTGATGTTTTTTAAGGGAGAGGGTACTTTTTTGAATTATGAAAGATCCCTTTATTGGTTTGATAAGGGGGCACAACAAGGAATATCCGGTGCACAAGATATGTTAGGAATTCAATACGCGTTGGGGTTAGGTACTAAAATAGATAACAGGAAAGCCGCTTTTTGGGTTGAGAAAAGTCTTAATACAGGTGATGAAAAAGCAAAAGAAATTTGGAATGAATTTGAGTTATATAAGTACAAATAAGTTGATTGCTATAATTGTTGAATAAATCACCTTTTGAGTAGCCTTCTAAGTTACGTAGTGTCATATCAGGACGATATTCTTACTTTTAAAGAATGAAATTTTGCACTTTGTTGGAACGCGCAAAAATAAATTTACAGCACAGGTACTTAATCATTTTTATCCTTTTGCTTGCAGCCTGCAATGTCCAGGAACAAGCAAATTCCTACAAACGAATTATTAGTCCTGCCATTAACGGGGACGTGCTATCAACCTTATCCCAACTTGATCGCGTCGATCGCTTTCGCAACCCCCTGCTAAATATCAAGTACCAAAAACTAAAGAGTAAATACCATCTTCGATTTAGGAGTGAAGAGAAAGATGAAAAGGCATTGAGTCAGAATGAAGTCATCAACGATATTTGCGCTTTCTATCAGGAATATTGGAAAAACAAGTTGCTAAAGGTTCCACAGAATTGTGATTCCATCCTTTACGACAAAATTGCTCACTACCTGACTGACAAGCAACTCAGCAAATTAAGTTTTCAAGAGCTTTCTGAAACAGTAAAGGACGACTCCGAGCTCAAAAAAGTTATCGAAAACGAGGGGTTTCATTGCAAATTCTTGTTGAATAATGGGATTCAGGACGCTTTGATCTGGGACGAGCAAGATCGCTCAACTTATGCGGTCGAGCTACCCGAAACAACTATAAATGTGAACGTGATTTTCATTGAGAACTATATTCTAAATGGTGTATCTGATTATGCCACATTTGGCTATTCTCAAATCGGTGGCTGGGCGAGTAATCAGGATGCTAGCCTGTTTTGCAATAAAGGTTCCTATCAATTGAAATCTGAAAAATTCAACGTTTCCTATCTGAAACACGAATCCATTCATTTTCTGGACATCGCTAATTACCCGAACCTGGAATCAGCTGATCTGGAATACCGGGCCAAATTGGTTGAGCTAATTTATTGTACGAAAAGGACAATATATGATCGATTGGAGGAGTTTATATTAGCAGCTTCCAAAGAGAATCGGGAAAATGCCCACCCTTTTGCAAACTATCATTTAATTGAGCAGTTATCTCAAAAACTATTCAAAACAGCATTCGAAGGGGATATTTTGAAATGGAAAACCTTGACTCCGGAAGAAATTAACCACGCCAGCCTTGACATTTTTCAAAAAGGAACTCAATTGCTCAAAAATGAACCATTGACCAACACAATCATTGAGGACCTCTCTAATATCAACTAGCAAGACCAGTCATGAGACTTCTATTAACGAAAAAGAAGCAGATAAAAAGATTGCAGTGTCACCTGCATGTCATTAAAATTGATGATTAATTCTGTCTGAAACCACTAAAGAGCACTGAAAACATCATGTCCGAAAAAAGATTATCACTATTTCCGAAAAACATCCAATACGAGTTTCCTTCAGAAGATAAGTTAACGGCTGTTCTTCTATCTGCTGATGTCATCCAAAACGATCCCGAACGCACTGGTTTTTTTATCCTAAGCCCCGGATTCACTTCTCTTTTGGATCAATCGGAAAGCTCTCTGCGTCATCCTGAGCAAATTTGCGTCTGGTTCGAATATTTTGATGCACCAGGTATCCAAATTGGATCGAACTCACAGGACATTGAACTTGTCAAAGCTCCAAACGATGATCGAATTTTAGGAGATTTGGATGTTGCATATTCCCTACTTGGAGAACTCAGTGAGGACATCGAGGCCAGGTACACCGATCCACTCACAGGAAAAACTTATAACATTAGAGATTTAGACTTCTCCAACCACATTGGATATGGTCGAAGTTATATACATGTCGACCGCTATATGAAGCCTACACCTGAATTCATCGAGAAATTGGAACAAATCATCCATTTAAAATTAGGATGGAGTTTGTTCTGGTTGTAGAACAATTTCACAGAATCCAAAACATTTCCGAACTTTTCTGATCAAAATCCTTATTATCAAGAATCAAATACAGGGCCGAATGAGATTCATCCTCTTTGTTTTTTCGAGCTTTTGCTTTTTAGTTGGCTTTGCCCAAAGTAATGACACGCTGACTGCGTATGCTTTGAGGACGAAGGGGTTTCAGCTAAGTAATCCAATCCTTGACTTCCCCATTCAAGGGGAGAAATGGTCTTCAGCTCAAGCTTTTATTGCAAGCCGGAAATCAGATGAGACCTACAAACTATTGTTACTTTTCTCGATTGATGATTCCCTCTTTGTGAAAATTTCGTCGCTCGAGATCACTGAAGAGTCAGATTACTGGTGCAGTGATCCAGTGGTAAGTTATTCGGATGAACTACTCCAGATTGAATGCCAGTGGATGAAAGGCATCACCTTTGTGACAGAACTAAAAGTTCTTGATTATCAATTCTCGCTTGTTCGAATTTATCAATACGATTTGAACGAAGACGTGTATGCCCGGGCAGAACTGGCCCAAAAGGAGGATGATCCCGTTTCCTTTTGTGAAGCCTATCTGGGTGCTCAATATTACTCCGATCTTGAATACCGAGTCAAGGAAAGCCTGGAATGGGCACATCACAAAGCCATGCAATTTTACAAAAACAAGGATGTTCATTCTGCTGCTTCGATCATGCGAGACCTGGAAGAAAGATGCGCACTCTCCACCGAATTATACGATTTCATGGGGAAAGATTTCATCAAAATCTGGGAAGACATAACACTCATTTACCTCGAGGCAGGACTCAATGAACAGTGCGTTCAGTTATCGAAAAAGCTTCTGGAAATTGACCCAGAAATCCCTGGAATCCATTTACAATATGCCGATGCCCTTTACAATCTGGGTAAAACCAATGAAAGTAAGAAAATGTATCAGCGCTATCTACAATTAGTCATCGGGCAAAAAGAAAATACAAATATTCCGCCCAGAGCCCTCGAACGATCCAAATAATCCCTTTTAATGAAGCAGATTCAATTACTTCTCAGTCTACTTTTTCTGGCATCCTGTCAGGGAGACGATCACCTGCAAACAGCGAAAACTCCAAAGCCCAAAATCGAAACCAAGCCAAAAACGCATCAGCTAAGCGCCTATTGTTTTTACCAGTTGGATGAAAAGTACTCGAGTGAAGAAGACAGCTCGTTAATTGTTCAGTGGATGCAGGAAAAATCTGAATTGATTCTTCAAAACAAAATTCAGGGAGATATCTTTGCCCATGAAGGTGGTGGACCCAATGGGGCCGAATGGAATCCCTCTACCGACCTCTACATCGCTTTACTTTTTCCAGAGGACAAAACTTCTTCCTCTCCGAAACTTCAACTTAACGGAAGACCTCAAAACCATCCTGTTTTTGAATACAACCCCCACTTCGTCTGGTACCGGGTAAAAGAAGATTTTTGGGTAAAACAGCTGAAGCAAATGGACTCAACAGAGATGAGAGCAATCTACCCGGACGCGCTTGTAAAAAGCATTGAAACAGGTCAATTTGAACCAATCGCTGACCTGATGTACGGGGAAATTTTGAAATTTGACATCTCATTTCAGGAGGAAAGCCTCATTCGTTTTTTTCATGCTACCTTTGGAGAGTAAGCTCAAATTGAGTTTTTCAAGCAATAAAGACAACCATGATCAAATCATTTAGCGAAAACATTGAGTACCATGACGAACGGGTGAGTACAAAAGTTATCCTGGAAACTTCCTTTTCAAAAGAGATTCGAATTCTGATGAAACAAGGACAAATCATGAAAGAACATCAAGCCCCCTTTCCTATCATTGTACACGTACTGGAAGGGGCTATTGATTTTGGAGTTCAGGGTGAATTACATCTCCTGATAAAAGGGGACATCATCAGTTTACCAGGAAAGGTCACGCACGACCTCAAGGCCAAACAAGATAGTGTCATTCGTTTAACACTCTCCAAAATGGATGATTCTGAGCGGGTGGAGCGTGTTGTCCAAAGTTAAGCAAGTGGCAAGAGGGATAAAAATTCACCACGAATTTCCTTCCATTCACCAAGTATCTTTCTTATTCTTTGGCAAATATTGCTTAAATTAAAGGCTTTCACCAAAAAGAAAGCACATGAAAAAACTCATTTGGCCATTGTGCCTGGGGCTGCTTATTGCATCCTGTAAAAAAGAGGAAAATAATAACGACAACAACCAGGATCCAGGTGGAAGTGGAACTCCTGCTGTTTTTGACGTTGTCGGACAACTTAGTTTCTCAGACGGACCTCACGATATCGCCATCAAGGACCATGTCCTTTTTGCCTGTCGCGGTGACAACATTCAAATCGTCAATATTAGCAATCCAAGTAGTCCCACGCTGATTGGGACCCTGGAATATCCTCAAACGACCAATAATTTTGAGGCGCTTTATCTGGATGGAAACACTCTTTATATTGGTTGCTCGGCTGTTTCTGGAATTTACGCGATGGATGTCACAGATCCCGAAGCTCCTACTGCCCTCGCCCAATATACGGATGACATTTTTGCCGGAACCAAATTGAAGACCTATTCGATCTTCGCTCAAAACGGTCAGGTTTGGGCTGCAGGAAGTAATGGACAGGGGTCTATGTTGGTTCGTTTCGATCTCCAAAGCGGAAACCTCATTCTTAAAAACTTCTGGGAAGGAGGCGGCACCGGAAATGCCGTTGAAGGAATCTGGGGAAATTCGACACATATTTACCTAAGTACTGCTGACGGACACGTTCTCTCCTTTGATCAGGCCAATTTCACCAGTGGTCCTCTGGACGATTTTACTTTTCAGGCAGAAGCCGGACACGAACATTGGGGAAGAACGCTCGTTGGAAAAGGAAATAGCTTGTACTGGGCTGACTGGGGCGCTGGCTTCGTGACCCTGGACATTTCCAATCCTTCCAGCCTGGTTGCTACAACGACCCTGAGTAATTCGGTTTACATCGGACAACACCCGGATGCGGAAGGAACGAATGTTTATGATGTTGCCTTGGATGATGCTTCTGGAAAAATCTATCTGGCAAATGGCTGGAGTGGCTTACTGGAACTAAACCAAAGTACTCCCGGACAAGTGAACAATTATGTGGATTATAAAGACAATCAATACTACTGTTTGAAAGTCTCCGGAGACTACGCTTACGTAGGAGATATTGCCGCTGGAACCACAGACATCAAAGGAATCAAGGTGATTAAAATTAAATAAGAAGGTAAAAAAGATTTGAACTAAAAGGGTGGAAGAAATTCCACCTTTTTTTGTGCCTAAAGGATTTTAATCTCTACCCGACGATTGGCTTGTTCCTCGTACGCAAACTTTGGATCTGGATAGATGGGAGCCGTATTTCCATAGCCTTTGGCCGTCAGGCGCTTTTTATCGATTCCATTCTCAATGAGGTATTTCATCACCCGCTTGGCACGCGCTTCAGAGATCTTCTGTCCAGCAAAACTGTTATCTCCCTGCTCTTGAACATGTCCTTGAATTTCTACCTTCACACTTGAATTAAGCGCCAGAAAATCCTTCAAACGTCTCAATTTAGGCTCAGAACTTGGAAGCAACTGGCTTGTTCCAGGCTGAAATTCAATCTGATCGAGGCGAACACTTTTCCCTGCTCCAATTGGCTCCAGCCAAATAACCATCTCGTGCTCCGATCCCGAAGAGACAGGTTCTTCCCGATCTGCGAAAAAATAACCTTCCGCGTCACACTGCACGGAAAACTTCCCAGAACGCTCTACATTGAACAGGAAATCAGAACCAGAATAAAAAGCAGACATTGAACGGAGTCCATTAATAACAATATCCGCAATGACTGGGTCTCCAGTTTCCGCGTCCCGAATCATGATTTTAAAGATCGGTTTGCTTAAATCTGTTCGCTGGTCCACCACCTTGGTTTCTGCTTCTTCAGCAGCAGCAATCACCGCCTCTCCTTCTGTATTTAATTCTGTCTTTTCGTATTTGATGTCCAGCTCCAGCTTTTCACGTTTCTTGGCCTCATACAAAAACAAGATCATAATATCTTGTCCTTTAACCAAATCAATTGGGAAGTAGTAGTTCTCCGAAACCTGCGCAGACAATCCAAATTCCTTCTGATCGATATTGATCATCATCCGCTTGATCTCCGCGATTCCTTTTTTCACGTCTCCGCAAATGTCATTGGTCTCGTTTGTAAAAACAATCATCTTACAGAGCCCGTTTCGAACAGAAGCATCCATCGAAAAACGTCCGTTAAACGGAGCCTTGAAAGAACACCAAAGCGAATTTTCTTCCGGAATATCACTCAACGAAGGATAGTTCTCCAAATCGTTCACCTCCCCCTTTTTACCTGTAAACTGCAATAGGTATTTACCCGGGGTCACAATGTGAACGGAACCTGCACAATCAGCAATATTCTCAGAGGATCTTAATCTTCGTTGGGCAAAAGAGTAGGTCGTCGTCAAGAATAGTACCAACAACAAGCTTATGCTATAGCGGCTATACTTCATCATGTATTCAGGCTGCAAAGGTAGTACATTTTTTCAATCTCTTCAAAATCACGATGGCCAGTTTTCAACACACTCTTACCACATCGACACATACTGTATAACGAATTTCACATCATTTGGTTGCATTAAACACAAAAATGGGGCCACTTTTATCCAAAGATTTGATTGATCTGCTGCAAACGGTAATCAAAGATACTTTCCAGTTTTTTCCGGACAAAAAGACGATGCACCAATCGGCCCAAAAATCCGAATGGAAGTTCATAACTCACCACATCGATCATCCGAACTCCTTCCCCTGTTTCCTCAAAGAAATGTTCATGGTGCCAGAGACGATATGGTCCTTTTCGCTGCTCATCGACAAAATACTGTTCCTTCCGAACACTTTTGATCTCGGTTACCCATTCCAGTTTGATCCCTAGTACAGGTCGCACAGAATAAGAAATGATCTGCCCTTCGTACATGGAAGCCGGTACTCCAGAAGTAATTTCAAAACCCATTTCTTTCGGGGTGATCCGCGACAAGTTCTTAGGTGATGAAAAGAACTCCCAACAACTTTTCAGGTCGGTGTGTACGATTTGCTCTCGTCGAAGTTGATACATAACTTCCTAACAAAAAGGGAACTCTTTTGTTCGTCTAGAGGTATTTTTCCGGAAGCAGATAATTCTCCACGTAATCACTGATTCCTTCTTCGAGTGTATGGAATTTTTTCGTGTAGCCTGTCTCAATCAGTTTCTGCATGTTGGCCTCCGTAAAATACTGGTATTTATCGCGAATGTCCGCTGGTGTATCAATGAATTCGATCTCTGCCTCCTTCCCCAGCGCTTTAAACGTTCCATTGGCTAAATCCAGGAAGGTTCTGGCTTTTCCTGACCCCAGGTTGTAAATCCCGCTTTGAGGTTTCTCCTTCCACAAATAGAGACAAACCGAAACTACATCTTTTACATACACAAAGTCACGCAACTGACATCCGTCCTCATAATCCTTATGATGCGAACGGAATAATTTCATCGATCCCTGCTCCTTAATTTGATGAAATGCATGAAAAATAACCGAAGCCATCCGTCCCTTATGATATTCATTCGGTCCATATACATTGAAAAACTTCAAACCTGCCCAAAATGGTGGTTGCTTTTCTTGTTTCAACACCCATTTATCCAGTTCATTCTTGGAATCTCCATATGGATTTAATGGTTTCAAATTTGGAATCAGGTCGTGACGATCTTCATAGCCATACTCTCCTAAACCGTAAGTGGCGGCAGAACTGGCATAAATGAGCGGAACTTGCTTTTCCGTACAATAGTCCCATATTTTCTGCGTATAGGAAACGTTCAGTTCATCAAAGATACTTTTATCAAACTCTGTGGTATCGGTTCTCGCCCCGATGTGAAAAATGACTTTTGGTTGCTCGTCCAATGCCTGTAGCCAGTCAAAAAAATCACCCCGTTCCACTTTTTGACGGTATTTTTTCCCTTCCAGGTTTCCATCCTTCTGTGCTTGCGTAAAATCGTCCACCAACACAAGATCTTCCTCTCCTTGCTGATTCAATACACTTACCAGACAACTTCCAATAAACCCTGCGGCTCCAGTTACAATGACCATAATTACTTGTTTCCGGCAAAGATAAAGTTTCTGAATCGGCTGAAAAAGCCTTCGTTGATTTATTCCTAAAATCCGTAATTTTACTCTTTCAAAACACAATGAAGAGAAAAACGGTTTCCATGGTAATTGTGCTGGGTGTCATTTCACTCATGTGCATTCTCTTTGTTCAATATTTCTGGATTCGGACTACGATAAAAACACAGGCTCGCGACATCGAAATCCAACAAAAGGAAGATGCCCTCCACGCCAAACAGTTTACGGAAAGCGTTCATATTGCTCTCCGGAATGTTCTGGAAGCTATTTCCACCGAGTATTCAGATAGTTCGGACTTGTATGGGGCCGTCAAACAAATTAGTTCCAATTATTTCAGTGTGGACATCAATGAGGAGCTTCACCCCTATTACCTGGAAAACCTGCTTAAACGAGAGTTTTATAGCCAAAGTATCAACCAGGATTTCCAATACGGTATTTACGACTGCTTTACGGATAGTATTGTCTTCGGGAACCTGATTCGTTTTGACGAACAGTCACATTACGAACGAAGCAATGACAGCATCGACTATGTAGCCACTCCGGAATTGAAATGGAAAAAAGATGGACACTATTTTACCGTCTTCTTCCCTAAATTCAAAAATAATTCACTCGAACTTGAAGAGGGCAACAGTTCCCCCTGGATCTTTATGTTCTCCATCATCTTTTTCGTCCTGATCTTTTTTGCCTATTCCATCAACGTGATCCTCAAACAAAAGCGTCTATCCGAAGTCAAAACTGATTTCATTAACAACATGACGCATGAACTCAAAACCCCGATTGCCACCATCGGACTGGCCAGTGATGCCTTGTTTCGAGATGACTTTGGCAGCGATGCAGAAAAATTAAAACGTTACGCCGGAATCATCTACAAAGAGAACAAACGTCTGGAACATCAGGTGGAACGAGTTCTGAACGTGGCCAAAATGGATCGAAACACCCTGGAACTGAATTTGGAGGACATCAATATCCACGATTTGATCCATGAGGTGAAGGAAAACTTTGATTTCACGCAACTCGACAAAAAAGGAGAATTAACCCTTGACCTGAATGCTCAAAACAACACCGTTAAAGCAGATATTGTTCACATCACCAACCTGTTCTATAATCTCCTGGACAATGCCTGCAAATACTGTGAGCAAGACCCACACATTCACATCCGTACCCAGAACGAAAAGAATCATTTACTTATCGAAATCGAAGACAATGGAATCGGGATCAAAAAAGAAAACATCTCCCTCATCTTTGATAAGTTCTATCGGGTGCCCACTGGAAACCTTCACAATGTCAAAGGATTCGGACTGGGCTTGTATTACGTCAAATTGATTGTCGAAGCACACGGAGGAAAAATCCAGGTCAAAAGTGCTCCCGGAAAAGGCACTACATTCAACATCCGACTTCCATTGTAAGTGCATGAAAGAACTGGAAGAAGCCATATTCCATCTAAGAGATCAGGCAGATTTCGAACAACTTGCCCTCCGAATCTTCGAGTTCCAGTCCCAGAAAGTGGATGTCTACCGAAACTATCTGAACTATCTGGGCAAAGGAATGCCAAAGTCGGTGGCGGAAATCCCCTTCTTACCCATTGAATTTTTCAAAAGCGAAGTAGTGCTTGCCCAGGATTTGCAAAGCGAACTGCTGTTCAAAAGTAGTGGAACAACTGGACAACAACGAAGTATTCATTATGTCGCCAAAGCCAGAATCTATGAAGAGTCATTCAGTCGCGCCTATCGACAACTGATTGGAAATCCAGAAGAACAAGTCATTCTGGCCTTGCTTCCAAATTACCTGGAGCAAGGGGAATCCAGCCTTGTTTACATGATTCAAAAATTAATTGAGCAAAGTAGACATCCACTGTCTTCATTCTACAAAGATGAACATCAGGAACTCATCCGGGCTTATCAGCAAGTAATCTCTGAAGGAAAGCAAGCTGTTGTTTTCGGAGTAAGCTATGCCCTCCTGGACCTGTGCGATAGTGGAACCGATCTTTCCCAGGCTATCGTAGTTGAAACGGGCGGTATGAAAGGTCGCCGGAAAGAACTGACCAAAGAAGAACTTCATCGGACGCTTTGTCAGGCATTTGCAACTGACACCATCTATTCCGAATACGGCATGACTGAATTACTTTCCCAGGGATACAGTCAGAAAAATGGCCTTTTTCAATTTCCAAATTGGATGCAGATCAAACTGCGCGATGTAAACGATCCTTTTGACTACGTTGAAAACGGAAAAACCGGGGGAATCAACGTCATTGACCTCGCCAACCTCTACAGTTGTTCTTTCATTGCCACACAAGATCTTGGCAAATGGACTCCGGATGGACTAAAACTTATGGGGCGCTTTGATCACTCCGATATTCGTGGTTGTAATTTGTTGGTGGACTAAAAATGTGACTTTAAAAAGGTTCCGGTATGGCTTCCTTTATGTTTAGCCAGATCTTCCGGTCTTCCTTCAAAGATCAGTTCTCCGCCTTCGTTTCCTCCTTCAGGCCCTAAGTCAATGACCCAATCAGAAGCCGCGATCACGTCCAGGTTGTGCTCAATAATCACTATGGAATGACCATTCTCAACCAGTTTTTGAAAGGCTACCAACAACTTCTCTACATCGTAAAAATGAAGTCCTGTCGTTGGTTCATCGAAAATAAACAAACAAGATTTTGCCGAACTTCCCTTAGCCAGAAATGAGGCTAGTTTGATTCGCTGTGCTTCACCTCCGCTCAAGGTACTTGAAGCCTGCCCCATTTTCAGGTAGCCCAGCCCCACCTCTACCAGTGGCCTCAATTTTTCGACGATTTTCTTTTCCAGGCGATCTTTCCCTGCCCCGAAAAATTCAAAAGCTGTTTGGATATCCATTTCAAGGATATCCCAGATATTCTGGTCTCTGTACGTCACTTCAAGAGTTTCTGCCTTAAACTTTCTCCCCTCACATACTTCACAAGGAAGGTGAACATCGGCCATAAACTGCATCCCAATGCGGACTTCGCCCTCTCCTTCACACATTTCACATCTTCCTCCTTCTACATTGAAGCTGAAAAATCCTGATTTATACCCCCTGGCTTTTGCCAATGCTTGTCTGGAAAAGAGGTCGCGAATATCATCATAGGCTTTCACGTAAGTCACCGGATTACTCCTACTCGACTTCCCAATTGGATTCTGATCTACAAATTCCACCTGTTCCAAACTATTCAAATCTCCTTCTAGTTTGAGATAGTTCTTACTATTGTCAGAAGCCTGCCCCAAATGATTTCGAAGAGCCGGATAGAGGATCGACCGAACCAGACTTGATTTTCCCGATCCACTTACTCCACTTACACAAACGATCTTATTCAGCGGAATACTGACCGTCATATTCTTCAAATTGTTCGCCCTGGCTCCTACAATTGTAATTTGATTCTTGCTGCTCTTATTCTGTGCTCGAAAGGTAATTTTTCGTTCTCCTGTAAGGTATTGTGCTGTCAAACTTTCTTTTTGTCCCTTGAGTTGATCGTGATTCCCCTGAAAGACAACTTCTCCTCCATATACTCCCGCTTTCGGTCCCATATCAATGATCTCATCCGCAGCCCGCATCATCTCCTCCTCATGTTCCACTACAATGACTGTATTCCCCAGATCTCTCAAGCGATGCAAGACCTGAATCAGACGTTTGGTATCCCGTGGGTGCAAACCAATACTTGGCTCATCCAGAATATACATGGAACCAACCAAACTACTCCCCAAAGAAGTCGATAGATTGATCCTTTGAGATTCTCCACCTGAAAGAGAATTGGCCTGTCTATTTAGTGTCAGATACCCCAATCCTACCTCATTCAGAAAGAAAAGACGGTTTCGAATCTCCGGCAACAAGCGCTTTCGGATATTTTCATAACGCGGTTCCAACTCCAGCTCATCAAAAAAAGTCAATAACTCCTTCACCGGGGTCAGGACCACCTCCCGCATATTTTTTCCACCAACATATACGTAATTAGCATCTCCTCTTAGGCGGGTTCCATGACATTCAGGGCACAGGGTTTTTCCCCGGTACCTGGACAGCATCACCCGATATTGGATTTTGTAAGTCTGGGTTTCCAAAAAGCGGAAAAAGGCATGAAGACCTTCCACATTTTTGTTTCCATTCCACAGTAAGTCATACTCTTCCCCAGACAATTCTGCGATTGGCCGATGAATCGGAAAATCAAATGCCGAAGCTGCGTAAATAAACTCCTCCTTATAGGCCTGCATGCTCTCTCCTTTCCACGGAGCAACAGCTCCTTCAAAAACACTCAGAGAACGATCCGGGATGACCAAATCGGGATCAATCCCAATAACAGAACCGTAACCTTCACAGGTCTTACATGCTCCAAAAGGATTATTAAAGGTAAACAGGTGTTCACTCGGCTCAACAAATTCCTGTCCGTCTAACTCAAAGCGATTATTAAAGTGCTCCAGGTGATTCTCCTTCACCAGGTAAACCATGCAATCACCACCACTTTCAGCAAAAGCCAAAGCAATGGAATCACTAATTCGAGCCTGAAAGTCCGTTTCATCATTGACCTGTAACCGATCAACTAGTAAATACAGTTGATCTCTTTTTAAATCCTCTGCCTTGCAGTCTTCCAGGTCAATGGTTTCTCCCTCCGACCAAAGCCGTGCGTACCCCTGATCTTTCAGCAGAGAGAGAAGTTTCTCAGCACCATATTTTTCCAGGGTTCGGATGGGTGACAAAATCATCAATTTACTTCCATGACCTTGTTTCATGACAAAATCAACTACATCTCGTACCTCATGTTTCTTTACCTCCTTTCCAGAAATCGGAGAAATCGTTTTCCCAACTCTTGAGAACAGCAATTTCAGAAAGTCATAAATCTCCGTGACCGTTCCCACCGTTGACCTGGGGTTGGTGCTTGTTACTTTTTGTTCAATCGCTATTGCCGGAGCAATCCCTTTGATAAAATCACTTTCCGGTTTGTCCAGCTTTCCTAAAAACTGACGAGCGTATGCAGACAGACTTTCTACGTAGCGACGTTGTCCTTCGGCATAAAGCGTATCGAAGGCCAATGAGGATTTCCCGGATCCGGACAATCCGGTCACGACGGTCATTTTGGAATGCGGGATTTTGACATCCACGTTCTTGAGGTTGTGCACCCGCGCTCCTTTGATATGGATGAACTTATTTTTCACTTTGGTAAAATTAAGGATTCGGACCTGAATAGATCATTTGACTATCAAAAAAATGACAAATAATCATTCAAAACCAACCTTTACTCAATAAAACACGTTCTTAATTCAAAACCTGGGTGCTTTGAACCATTTAATCCATATATTGTATTAGATTTGTAGCACTAAGCGTTTCTTAAACCATTAAAATTAATTGCCTATAGCAAGACATTACTTTTAAATTTTTCAGAGTTAAAACAGGGAAGAGATTCCCAAAATTTAAAAAGTTATGTCTTTAAAAGAATTAGACGATCAGGCATTAGTTAGTGCGTATATCAATGGGAACGAACAGGCTTTTGAATGCCTCCTTAAGCGTCACAAAAATCGAATTTACAACCTTATTTTTCTCAAAGTCCGGGATTCGGAAATTGCAGAAGATATCTTTCAGGATACATTTATTAAAATCATCCGAACCCTTAAGTTGGGGCAATACAATGAGGAAGGAAAATTCATTGCATGGGCCATGCGGATTGCACACAATCTTGTCATCGACCATTTCCGAAAATCTGGTAAAATGAGAATGATTAATGAACGTTCTTTCCGAAATGAGGAATTCAATATCCTAAATATTCTCCCAAGTGATGCGCCTGGAAAACTGGAGCAAATGTCACGAGAAGAATTAACTCTTCAAATCGTCGAATTGGTTCAGCACCTCCCAGAAGCGCAAAAGGAGATCATTCAAATGCGCATTTTTGAGGAACTATCTTTCAAGGAAATCGCTGAGAAAAAAGACATCAGTATCAATACTGCCCTGGGAAGGATGCGTTACGCGCTGATCAATCTGCGTAAAAAGATCGAGTCGTATCAGCTGGTGACAGACGTGGCCTGATTCTTGCTTCTTTTCAATTATGAAAAAGTTGCTTTATCTTATTCCTGTTTGCCTCATGCTTCTGGCCTGTTCCAAAGAAAACAAGGTAAATCGAAAACTCGACGGGGACTGGATTTCCGAAGTCTTCTTTGGCTCCCTCCCCCATTCCAATGAAAATTTCCGTTTCCACCTGGATAAAAATAAGCAGGGACGCGGAACTGGTTATCTTTCAATCGAAGAGGGAAATTCTCAGGACACATATGGAATTTCCTATTTTTTGAATGGTGAAGATCGGCTGGCGATGGAAATCAATTCGGAAGCTTATATTTTCCAAATCCGATCTTATTCCCGCAAGCGAATTGAGCTCCTGGATCAATATGATCAGGTAACCATTCTGATCAAAGATTAAGTGCCATTTAAAATAGCTTTTAGGTGCCCTAAATATGGTCCTTTGGAACTACTGGCTGTCAATTTGACAGCTTTTTTCATATTGGAACGATTTATGACGAAAATAAATCTCTTTAATTCAACGGGAGCTCTCAAATTTACTTTAACTTTGGGGCTTCCCAAACGACTAACATAATACGAAAAAGCCATGATAGGACTTTTGAAAAAAATATTCGGAGACAAAAGCGAAAAGGAGCAAAAAGAATACCAACCCATCATTGACCAGGTACATGAATTTACAGGGCAACTAACAGGTATTTCGGACGACGATCTCCGTGCAAAAACAACGACCTTTCAGAACAAAATCAAAAGTGCTACTGAGGCCTTGGATCAGGAAGTGATTGAATTGAAAGCGAAAGCAAATTCAGTCGATATTGATCCCTTGGACAAAGAGGCAATTTATGAAAAAATCGATGCGCTGACCAAGGACCTGGATGAAAAAATCGAAGAAGTCTTACTGGAGTTAATGCCTGAAGCTTTTGCCGTCGTGAAAGAGACTGCACGCCGTTGGGCTGAAAATGGAAAATTAGAAGTTCAAGCCAGTGAATTCGACATTGCTCTTTCCAAACAGAAAGACGGGATCACGATTGAAGGTGATAAGGCTATTTGGCACAATGAATGGACGGCAGCCGACTCTCCGGTTAAATGGAATATGGTCCATTATGATGTTCAGTTGATGGGAGGTGCCGTATTGCACAAAGGGAAGATCGCTGAGATGCAAACCGGGGAAGGAAAAACTCTCGTGGCAACCCTTCCTGTCTATCTGAATGCATTAGCCGGAAAAGGAGTTCATCTGGTAACCGTCAACGACTACCTGGCCAAACGGGATGCCGAATGGATGGGACCGCTTTACCAGTTCCATGGATTGAGCGTCGCCTGTCTGGACAAAACCCGCCCGAATTCCGATGAACGAAAAGAAGCTTATAAAGCAGATATTACCTTCGGAACCAACAATGAATTTGGTTTTGATTACCTCCGCGACAATATGGCCAGCTCCACTGAAGATCTGGTGCAACAAAAACACCATTATGCCATCGTGGATGAGGTCGATTCCGTATTGATTGATGACGCACGAACTCCCCTGATCATTTCCGGACCAACTCCCAAAGGCGATGAGCACGAATTTCATGAATTAAAGCCGCGCATCGAACGTGTGGTCGAAGCACAGCGAGCCTATGTTAATCAGGCACTGATCGAAGCCAAAAAGAAACTGGCCATCATCAATGCCCCGCTTGACGACAAGAAAGAAAACAAAACCTTGTTGGACGAAGGAGGAAAAGCACTTTTGAGAGCGCATCGCGGACTTCCTAAAAACAAAGCCCTGATCAAGTTCCTTTCCGAACCGGGAATCAAAGCTCACCTGCAGAAAACAGAGAATTTCTACATGGCGGAGCAGGGAAAACACATGAAGAAAATAGATGTAGAACTTTTCTTTGTGATCGATGAAAAAAACAACACGATTGAATTGACCGAAAAAGGGATCGACCTGATCTCCGGGAATGAGGACCGTGATTTTTATATTATTCCAGACATTGGCTCTGAAATTGCACAATTGAACAGACAGGGCCTGAGCAAGGAGCAACTGCAATCCAAAAAGGATGAATTGATCCGTGATTTTAGCGTAAAATCGGAACGCATCCACTCTATTAACCAGTTACTGAAAGCCTATACCCTCTTCGAAAAAGAAGTGGAATACGTGATCATGGACGGAAAAGTCAAGATTGTAGACGAGCAAACCGGACGTATCATGGAAGGACGAAGATATTCGGACGGTTTACACCAGGCCATTGAAGCCAAGGAAAATGTTACGGTCGAAGCTGCAACGCAGACCTACGCAACCATCACCCTTCAGAATTATTTCAGAATGTATCACAAGTTGGCTGGTATGACTGGTACAGCCGAAACGGAAGCCAAGGAATTCTGGGATATCTACAAACTGGATGTGGTGTCGATTCCAACGAACAGACCGATCGCCAGAGCCGATAAGAACGATCTTGTCTATCGTTCCGCACGAGAGAAATTTGCCGCAGTCATTGAAGAAGTTGAGAAACTGGTTCAACAAGGAAGACCTGTTCTGGTTGGTACGACGACGGTAGAGATTTCCGAGACACTGAGCAGAATGCTCAAAATGCGGAAGATCAATCACCAGGTATTGAACGCCAAACATCACCAAAAAGAAGCGGAAATTGTCGCTGAAGCCGGGAAACCGGGAACTGTTACCATCGCCACCAACATGGCGGGTCGGGGTACAGACATTAAGTTGACCAATGAGGTCATCGCTGCTGGAGGTCTGGCCATTATTGGTACCGAAAGACATGATTCCAGACGTGTAGACCGTCAGTTGCGTGGTCGGGCTGGTCGTCAGGGAGATCCTGGATCATCTCAGTTCTTTGTCTCTTTGGAAGATGACCTGATGCGTAAATTCGGTTCCGAAAGAATCGCCCGCATCATGGACAGACTGGGACTGGAAGAAGGGGAAGTGATTACACATAACATGGTCTCCAAATCCATTGAACGTGCACAGAAAAAAGTGGAGGAGAATAATTTCGGAATGCGTAAGCGCTTGCTCGAATACGATGACGTCATGAATGCGCAACGGAAAGCCATTTATCGCAAACGCCACAATGCCTTATTTGGTGAGCGACTAGGAATGGACGTAGCAAACATGTTCTATGACGTGGCCGAAACCATTTGTTTCAACTTCCAGGGACATCAGTACGAGGAATTTGAACTGGAATTGTACCGGGTTCTTGGAATTGAAAGCCCTGTTTCTTCCAATGACTTCAATTCTCTGGACAAAAACGAAGTCGCCAACCGTGTATACGAGGCTGCCCAGGAAAAATACAACCAGAAAAATCAGCGCATCGCGACCATGGCCTATCCGCATGTAAAGGCCGTGTACGAAAATCCAGGGAATCAATACGAAAACATCGTTTTCCCAATCACGGATGGTCGAAAAGAATACCAGTTGATTCTTCCACTCAAAGATGCTTATGAAAAAGAGTGTCAAAACGTACCTCTGACCTTTGAACGAAATATCGTTCTTAGTTTGATTGACGATGAGTGGAAAGAGCATCTCCGCGAAATGGATGAATTGAGAAATTCGGTACAACAAGCTGTTTACGAACAAAAAGATCCATTGCTGGTCTATAAACTCGAATCGTTTGAGTTGTTTAAGGCCATGATGTCACGACTGAATCTGCAGACGGTGGAAACACTTATGAAAGCAGGACTCCCTATGGAAAATGAGATCAAATCGACCAATCACCAGGCGAATCTCAATCATTATGAGGAAGCGCAGGTGGGAGGAATCGGAGGAAGCAACGAATCGTCCAATTATGGAGGTTCTGAGGGCTACCAGGAAGCGATTGAGAGCACCTATAACGAGCCCGTCAAAAGACAACCTGTTGTTGCCGAGCCGAAAATCAACCGCAACGACCCTTGTCCTTGTGGAAGCGGGAAAAAATACAAGCAGTGTCACGGTAAGTAACATACCATGAACTGGAAAGGGATAACACTGGTCGGAGCTGGCAATGTGGCCTATCATCTGGCCAGGCATTTCCAGGGACTCAGCGAGCTTTCCTTTCTCCATATTTGGTCCAGGAAGCAGGAAAAAGCGCAATTCATAGCTCAGGAGTGTGGAGCGAAGTCATTGAAACAGCTTTCCGAAATTCCAGCTGACAGTCTGGTAATTCTTTGCGTATCAGACGAAGCCATTGACGATGTTTTGGAGCAATTACCCTCGCATTTACCCGTTGCTTATACTTCCGGAAGCGTTCAGCTACAGACACTGCCTCATCGCGATTTTCTGGGGGTTTTCTATCCTCTTCAGTCCTTCACCAAAGGAATTGAACTGAGCGAAGCCCATTTCCCCGTATTGATCGAGGCCAATCAGAAAACCTTTGAACAGGAACTACTGGAACTAGCAGCTAAGATCAGCCCACTCATTCGTCTTGCCAATTCGGAACAACGAAGAGAAATTCATTTAAGTGCCGTTTTTGCGAATAATTTCAGCAACTATATGTGGCAGCTGGCGCAAAAACAATTGCAACACCCGGAAAGAGATTGGGAATTACTCCTGCCTCTGATCCGCGAGTCTGTCCATAAGCTGAACTACCAGACTCCTTACCAGACTCAAACGGGACCAGCCCGACGAGGTGATCAGGAAACCATTGCTGCACATCTGAAAGAGCTTAATCAGGGCGACCGGGAGATTTACCGGCTGTTAAGCGATCGCATTTGGCAATTATACCACCAACAAAAAGAAAACGATGAGTTATAAACTGAAATTACGAAACATCAGTACCTTCATGTTTGATGTGGATGGAGTCCTGACTAATGGTGATGTGACAGTCATGGGAGATCAAATGCTTCGAACTTTATATGCCAAGGATGGATATGCACTTCAATATGCAGCCAAACTGGGTTATAAAATTTTTATTATTACCGGAGGAAACTCTCAGGATATCAAAGATCGTCTTCTCAAACTGGGAATTCAAGAGGTTCATCTCAGATCCGGGAACAAGCTGGAGGTATATCTGGATATTGTTAAACGTCATCAGCTTCAAAACGAAGAAGTTCTCTACATGGGAGACGATATTCCGGATATCAGAGTCATGAACACGGTACAGGTTGCAGCCTGTCCTCAGGACGCCGTAGCGGAAATCAAATCCATTTCTGACTATCATTCTCCATACAATGGAGGAAAAGGGTGCGTACGCGATGTTATTGAACAAACCCTGAAGGTCCAAAGCAAATGGATGCTTGAAGAGGCTCACCACTGGTAAGCATTTCGTCCTTTATAGTAATAGGAAACAAAAAAACGCCCCGTCAATGACGGGGCGTTTTGCGTATTTACTAATAACTAATCAACTAACTATTTCACGATATCGGAAAAAGTAGGGTTATCATAGTATTTTAAGAACTCACGATCTTTGGCTGCTTTTGCCTTGTAAGAACCATCCTTCGCAAAGGCATTCTTCAGGTTACTTGCCACCTGATCAATTTTATCCATACGTGCTGCAGCAATTGCTTTCAGGTAGTATCCAAGGGCAGAATCTTTATCCATAGACTCTCCAACTGTTTGTGAACCAGCATCAGGATTTCCGTTCAACACCTGAGCCAATCCTTTGTTGAAAGACGCTTCAGACCCCAGGTTAGAAACTGCTTCAGGATATTTTCCATCCATGATGTTCAGGATTCCCTGGTTGTAATTAACCTCCGAACCTGCTCCACCAGCCTGGCTAAACAATTCTTTTGCTTTGCTTCTGTTTCCTTTCATTCCTTCGATAGCTCCCAGGTTGTTTTTAGAAACAGCGTTATCTTCTAATCCATTCGCTGACTCAAAACGCGCAGCGGCTTCATCATACTTACCTTGCTTATACAATACAGCTCCCAGGTTGTTGTGGATACGGATATCCTTCGGGAAAGTAATTGTACCATTTTGGTAAAGTGCTTTTTTGTCGTTCAGATCATCCATCAAAGTAGCTGTAAACAACAACTCTTCAACATTCAAAGAATCTGGAGTCGATTTTGCCAAAGCCAACAATTCTTCATCTGTATGACCTGTTTGATCATAAACAACATGAATCTCAGCACGACGCAACAATGGGAAAATGTTTTTATCCAGGTAAACAAATGTCTTGGCCATGTTTCTCATTTCCGTTTCTCTTTGAACCGGATCTTTGTACATTTCCAATACACGGATCACCAATTGTTTCTCCTCATTATCCATCGTAGATTTTTCCAATTCCACTTTGAATCCGTCGTAATCTTCACCTCGTCCAGACAAATTGTAAATCTCGGACTGAGCTTTCGTGTTGTTTGCTTTCTTCGCCAGGTTCATGATCGCTTCTTTCGCTGTTGCGGAACGATCTGAAGACAGACTTACGTTACGTCCAACTTCTCCTTCTGGAGAGGCATAACCAATGATGTTGATTGATTTGATTGTTTTCTTTGGATCAGTTTCAGCAGCTGCCAACCATGCTTCCAAAGCTTTGATGTCCGCATCCTTCATTTCTTTCGGACGCAAGTTAGATTTTGCTTTATCAAAGTTAATCTGTGCTTTCATCACTTCTTCCGTTACACGTTGGAAGTTGTCATCCTGCATGATCACTTTGTAATCCTTTTTCACCAACAGTGGTGTAATGATAGTTGCATCAGCAATCTTAAAAGGATCGATGGTTTCTTTTTCCTTCGCTCCCTTGTATACCTTTCCGGTTACCATCAAATCTGCGTTTTCATACTCAGGTTTGTAGGCTACAACATCTTTGTAGGTTACAGTACCTCCAGATTTGTACTTTACCGTATTTCCGTTACCAGTTGCTTTTTCACCGAGAACGGTAATTGTTTTCAAAGCAGTATTTCCTAACATCGGAGTGATTTCCGCTTTCGCTTTCTTGTGAATCCCCTTTTCTGGAAATGTAACGGTAGCTGTAATTCGCACGCTATCCCCGTGCATTTCTAGTGGGTTTGGTGTCACTTTGTATTCCGCATCTTTCATCAGATCACAGCTACTTACCAAAAGTGCTGCTGACGAAACGTATAACAAAGCCTTGACATTCTTTTTCATGTGTATAGTCATTAAAAATGTTAGCAAATATTCGTTGCGAATTTATACAATTTTTTCATAAAAGCCATTATTTGTCGAGGAAAATCTTGGATACACCGAGCCGATCACTACATAAATCCAAATACTCCTTCATACTTTTCCCGTCTTCTGGATCAGTCCATTCCGGAGCAATTTCTGCGAGAGGTTCCAACACAAATCTGCGCTGCTTGTAATGTACATGAGGCACTTTTAACTCGTCATTATCAATCTTTTCCTGATCAACAAAAATAATATCCAGGTCAATGGAACGATCGGTATACTTCTCCCCTGTTGCTTTGTATTTTCTCCCCATTTCACGTTCGATCCATTTCAAGTATTCCAATGCTTCAAGGGGCTCCAATTCACACTCCCAAATGAGACAACAATTGACGAAATGATTCTTACTTTGATAGCCCCAGGACTCAGATTGGTAGAATGAAGATTTCCTTTTGATATTCCCTTTTCGCTGCAAATAACCGAAAGCTTCTTCCATATTCCGAATTCGGTCTCCCAGATTTGTTCCGAGACTCAGATATAAATTTCTCATTTGACCAATTTGCGTCAATCTGCCGTTCCTTTTTGCCCGAACTTAATAAAAACTGATTAGTTTTGCAGCAAACTTCATCATTCTTCATATTCATTATGTCTAAAATTATTTACACGAAAACAGATGAAGCACCGGCTTTAGCAACAAAGTCACTGCTTCCAATCATCCAATCGTTTACCAAAACAGCAGGAATTGAGGTTGAAACCAGAGATATCTCTCTGGCCGGGCGTGTTCTCGCTAGTTTTCCGGACTACCTCCGTGCGGAACAACGCATTTCTGATGACCTGGCTGAATTAGGACAATTAGCTAAAACTCCAGATGCCAACATCATCAAGTTGCCTAACATTAGTGCTTCGATGCCCCAGTTAAAAGCTACAATCAGTGAATTACAGAACAAAGGATTTGCTGTTCCAAACTACCCGGATGAACCGACAAATGATGAAGAAAGAAAGATTCAGGAAACTTACAATAAAATTAAAGGGAGTGCAGTAAACCCGGTCCTTCGTGAAGGAAATTCTGACCGTAGAGCTCCAAAGGCGGTAAAACAATACGCCCGAAAAAACCCACACTCCATGGGGCCATGGAGCAAAGATACCCGTTCACATGTTTCAAGCATGGATCATGGTGATTTCCGAAGCAATGAAAAGTCCATCACGATGTCAGGTGATGATTCACTCAGCATTGTTTTGGTCGACCAGCAAGGAAAGGAAAGTGTTCTGAAAGCCGGACTAAAAGTGCTCAACGGAGAAGTCATTGACGCGACCAACCTAAGTAAGCGTGCTCTGATCGAATTTTTGGAAAAACAAGTGGCCGATGCTAAAGCCAAAGGAGTTCTCTTTTCGCTCCACATGAAGGCGACCATGATGAAAGTTTCTGACCCGATCATTTTTGGTCACGCGGTCAAGGTCTTTTTTAAAGATTTGTTTGAAAAGCACAACGCTACCTTTGAAGAACTGGGAGTGAATGTCAACAATGGTTTTGGGAACCTCTTGTCCAAACTTGGTGAATTGCCAGAAGCTAAACGAACAGAGATTGAGGCCGACATTCAACGATGCTATGAAAACGGACCGGATTTGGCCATGGTTAACTCCGATAAAGGAATTACCAACCTACACGTTCCAAGCGATATAATCATCGATGCTTCCATGCCAGCTATGATTAGAACTTCTGGAGAAATGTGGAATGCAGATGGCAAGTTGCAAGAAACCAAGGCGGTCATTCCGGATAGTTGCTATTCCGGGGTTTATGAAGTCGTTTTTGATTTCTGTAAGGAACATGGTGCTTTTGACCCCACTACCATGGGAACGGTTCCGAACGTTGGGTTAATGGCCCAGAAAGCCGAGGAATACGGATCTCATGACAAGACATTCGAAATTGCCGCCGACGGAAAAGTGGAAGTTCGCTCTTCGAATGGAGACGTTCTGATTAGCCACGACGTCGAAAGTGGAGACATCTGGAGAATGTGTCAGGTAAAAGACCTAGCTATTCAGGATTGGGTCAAACTAGCTGTCACCAGAGCCCGTGCCAGTCAGACACCTGCTGTTTTCTGGTTGGATAAAGACCGTGCCCACGATGCTGAACTCATCAAAAAAGTCGAGAAATATCTTCCGGATCACAACACGGAAGGATTGGAATTACATATCCTTTCGCCTAAAGAAGCGACCTTGTTTAGCTTGAAGCGAATCAAAGATGGAAAAGATACTATTTCAGTGACCGGAAACGTCCTGAGAGATTACCTGACGGATTTGTTTCCTATCCTGGAACTGGGAACCAGCGCGAAAATGCTTTCAATCGTTCCTTTGATGAACGGAGGAGGTCTTTTTGAAACAGGTGCAGGAGGTTCCGCCCCAAAACACGTACAGCAATTCGTGGAAGAAGGGCACCTGCGATGGGATTCTTTGGGAGAATTTCTGGCCCTCGCCGTATCTCTGGAACATTATTCGGAAAAATACAACAATCCGAAGGCACAGGTTTTGGCAGATACCCTGGATGCAGCAACCGAGAAACTTCTGATCAATAGAAAATCACCTTCTCGTAAAGTCGGGGAACTCGATAACCGGGGAAGTCACTTTTATCTGGCTCTCTACTGGGCCGAAGCACTGAGTACACAAGATCAGAACAGTGAATTGAAAGCGCACTTCCAAAACATCTTCGAACAACTTTCAGCAAATGAATCAAAGATCGTTGCCGAGTTGAACGATGCACAAGGAACAGCCATTGATTTAGACGGCTATTATTTTGTAGATGAGGCAAAGGCTGAACATGCCATGCGACCTAGCTCCATACTCAATAATATCATTGCCTAAGTAGCATATTTATGTATACACAAGAAGGCCTCCATTTGGGGGCCTTCTTTTTTATCCGCTAGCAAATTCTTAATTTTGAGTACCCTTTTTAATTCACAATGAAAGCGTTTAAAATCACCGGCCTGTTCATTATCATCCAGCTAATTGGCTCCCCAACACTTCGGGCACAATCCAATTTCCCTTCCTCATGGATTGGCTCCTATGAAGGAACAATGTACCTGGAAAACCCGGGCGGAATCCTGGATTCTCTCGATCTGAGTTTTGACCTGCTTGAAAACGGGAAAAATCGCTGGACCTATCGCATGACATTTGACAGCCCCAAATGGGGGAAACAGGTCAAAGACTATGAACTGGTATGGAATGACTCGCTTAAAAGCCCATCGATTTTCCTCATGGATGAAAAGAATGGATTACTTCTTCGAGAATACTTTATGAATCATCAATTTTACAGTCACTATCAAGTAGAAGGCAAACATTTTATGAGCAGCTTGCAACGTCGGGGGAACGACCTCTATTTTGAGATTCGATGTACGGACCCCAAAATGGCCTATTCAAGTATTTCTGACGCAGATGATCAGGGAAAGCGTTTTGAAGTACAGAATTTCCACCTATTTATGTTGCAATACGCCACGCTCAAAGTCAAAAAACCGATATCAAAATGATCCGAAGCAGTATCCTATCCTTTGTGTTGATCAGTGGACTCCTGGTTTCCTGCAAGAGTATTCAACCTACCCCGCCTCCGATTGAGGTTGGGATTTACCAGGCGCCCAAACAAGAAAAGTCAAGTGTCCGAATTCCGGTCGAGATGGACCTTGCTACGCAGTTCAAAGAAGCAGACCGCGCCGTACCTTACGACTTTAAGGGAAAGCAACAACAATGTGAAGGAGTCAGTTATTCCTATCACTTTAAACGAAAACCAATCCAAATCAATGGAAAGGGAAACAAGGTGGCGATCGATATTGACGGAAAATATGCCCTCAAGCTGAATTACTGCGCACACTGTTCGGACTTATTGACCAGTACCATGACCTGTGTGACCCCTCGCGTTTACGTAAGTTGTGGCGTCGATGAACCGATGAGACGAATCCATGTCGGTTACAATACCTATGTTAAACTCAACAACAACTACTCGCTTAGCTCAAAAACGAAACTCAGAACCATTGATCCTACGGACCGTTGTGAAATTTCGGTCTTCCGCTATGATGCTACCGGGCAACTCGTCAAAGAAGTCAAAGGCTCATTGAAAGACCTTGCCAAAGAAATTGATAAGCAAATAGAAAGCCTTGATATTCGAAAAGAAGCGGAACTTACCTGGAAATCACTTGCAGCTCCGATCGATATGGGACCTTACGGCTATCTAAACCTGGCTCCTGAAAAGCTGGCCATCGACAACTTACGCCTGAAAGACACCAAATTGCTCTTTGACCTGAGTGTAGAGGCCTATCCCAGCGTTTCCCTGAGCCCGATTAAAACCACGGAAAAAGCACTCCCCGATCTAAGTGATTTTAAGAGTGGAAAAGGCTTCAACGTGAATTTAGATATTAAGGCCCAGTATGATTCTCTTTCCTCTTTGATCAATCAAAATTTGGCTGGACAGGTCATTGAATTAAAAAGACAAAAAATCGTGATCGCCAATGCTCAAATTCACGGTGCCTCGGATGATCAGCTTGCCTTCGAGGTTGATTTCACCGGATCCAAGAGTGGAAAATTATTCTTCGTCGGGACACCGGTGTTTAATGATACCCTCCAGGAAATTTCCTTCCCAGACCTCAATTTTGACCTGGAGACAAAAAATGTACTCCTACGCAGTGCGAAATGGCTTTTTAGTTCCGTCATTACCAATAAAATGCGAGAATTGACCAAATACAATTTGAAAGATCTTCTGGCGACGATGTCTAAAGAGTTAGAAAAGCAACTGAATGGAGAAATCGAACCAGGGGTTTTTCTATCTGGAAAAATGAAAGGCATTTCGGTCAACAAGATTTTTCCTGCTCACGATCAGTTGATTATACAAAGCAATCTACAGGGAGATCTTGGTGTAGCGATCAGGTAGCAACCTGATCCAGGGCTTCTTTATAGCGGTCTAGAGCACGTTTTCGAGCGAATTCATGGACGACGATCGGTTCCGGATATTCCGGAGTTCCCCATTCCGGAATCCATTTTTGGATATACTGAAAATCCCGATCAAACTTCTGTTGCTGGGCCATCGGATTAAAAACCCTGAAATAGGGAGCCGCATCACAACCTGTTCCTGCTGCCCATTGCCATCCACCAACATTGCTAGCCAATTCAAAATCCAATAAATGGGCCGCAAAATAGCGTTCCCCCCATTTCCAGTCGATTAGCAAGTGCTTACACAAAAAACTGGCTACCACCATGCGCACCCGGTTATGCATATATCCGGTCTCATTCAACTCCCTCATTCCGGCATCAACCAGCGGATAACCTGTTTTCCCTTCACACCATTTCTGAAAATGCTCTTCGTTATTTTCCCAGCGAATCAAATCGTACTTACTCCGAAAAGCATGCTCTACCGACTCTGGAAAGCAATCCAGAATCATCTGGTAAAAATCACGCCAAATCAATTCTTTCAGAAAAACCTGATTCCATTGTTGGGCATGCCTCACCAATTTACGAATACTAATTGTTCCAAAGCGAAGATGCAAGCCCAAACGACTGGTACCTTCTTTAGCAGGGAAATCCCTCGTCTGATCGTACTGTTGTAATTTCTGTCGCGATAAACTTTTGTGCGGAAAACTGAACTTTGTTTCCTGAAAGCCCAGGGAATTTAGCTCCGGGAATGGAAACTCTTCTTCCCCCTGATACAAATTCTTCGAAAATGCTCTCAGCTCATAGGTCTCTATGAGAGTCTCTTCCAATTGTTGCAGCCACTTATTTGAATACGGTGTAAAAACGGTATAAGGACTTCCATCCTGCTTCTTTACCTCATCGAATTCAAAAATCACCTGATCTTTATAGTCCCGGAATGCAATCCCAGATTTATTCAACTGATCTCGGACTTTTGAATCCCTCTTTTTAGCCTGTGGCTCATAATCCCGATTTGTAAAAACGGCATCGACCTGAAAACGAGCCGCCAACTCCGGAATCAATTGACCGGGGTCACCTTCGAGCACCATCAAATCACTTCCGGCCTCCTGATACTCCCTTTTCAGCTGATTGACTTCCCGATGGATATATGAAACGCGTCGATCATTTTTATCCAGTTGATCCAGGATATTCCGATCGAATACGAAAACCGGAAGCACTGATTGGGAATCTTTCAACGCTTGAAACAATCCTGTATTATCCTCGATCCGAAGGTCTCTCCGATGCCAGAACAGTGCGTCAATTCGCTCCATTGTAATAAACGCTATTCTTGTCTGTTTCCCAAAGCCTCAACTCAAGGCTATATGCGGCGTCTATTCTCGGACGAATCTTTTTCCAAATCACCAAAATGATATTTTCTGCAGTTGGATTCAAATTCGCAAACTCCGGACAATCGAGATTTAGATTTCGATGATCGAAGGGATCTTTCACTTCCTCATGAATGATTTCAGCAAGGACTTTCAGATCCATCACAAATCCAGTTTCCTGATTCACTTCTCCCCCAACCCATACCTCAAGCACATAGTTGTGTCCGTGATAATTCAGATTACTACAAGGCCCGTAAATCGCCCTGTTCTCCTCATCTGAGAGACCAGGAGTAAAAAGCCGATGGGCCGCATTGAAGGTTTCTCGTCGACAGATTTTAAGCATTTTCGCTCAGCTTTTCAAGCTCTTCTAAAAGCTCATTCCTATACTTCCCAAGTATTTCCCGAAACCAATAGGTATACCGTTCCGGCTCCTCCTGAATTTCGTCCAGCAATTCCGGAATCTTTAGCCATCTGACCTGTGCGACTTCCTCTGCATTTGGAGCGGGAACCCCATTCCAACGCCCCACAAACACATGATCCAACTCATGTTCAATGAGTCCATTTCCCAAATCTGCCCGATAAATGAAGCTAAAACCCTGCTTTAATTCACATTCAAAGCCCATTTCTTCCATCAATCTTCTTTTTGCCGCTTCTTTGGTTCCCTCCGATTTTCGCGGATGGGAACAGCAGGTATTTGTCCACAGTCCGGGAGAGTGGTATTTCCCCTTAGCTCTTTGATGAATCAGTAATTCATCCCGTTCATTGAATACGAAGACGGAAAAGGCGCGATGCAGCAATCCCTTACGATGTGCTTCCATCTTGGGCATGGTGCCAATTTCACGATCCTCCCGATCAACCAAAATTAGCTGCTCTTCCTGCAAGTGGCTCATAAAAGATTCAAATTATGTCGAAGGTAAGAAAAAACGAAAAGGGAGTACTTCTTGTTATTGGGAATCCGGATGCGCTGATTGATAATGGTTTCAGCCCGGGTTAATTTGATCTTCTTGAAAAGCTTATAATAATAGATGTAGGCCATGTAGACCCCGAATCGAGCATCTTTAGGCAAACGCTTGATTCCTTCATAACCTTCCTGAAAATCAATTTCAATATCTTTTTCGATTTCTTTTTTCACTTCCTGATCAAATTCTTCCATATTGACATTCGGAAAGTAGACTCTTCCCAACTCATGGTAGTCCGCCTGTAAATCCCTTAAAAAATTGATCTTCTGAAATGCCGATCCCAATTTCATCGCCGAATCCTTGAGCTCATCGTATTTTTGCTGATCTCCCCGTACAAAAACCTTAAGGCACATCAGCCCAACCACCTCGGCAGAACCCAGGATGTACTGTTCATAGCTCTTCTGATCATGGCTGTCCGTTCCCAGATCCATGTGCATTGAATGCAGGAAGGTGTCAATTAATTCAAGTGGAATTCCATACTTTCGAACCACCCCCTGAAAGGAATTCAGAATGGGGTTCAATGAAATTCCCTGTTCAATAGCCGTGTGCGTCTGCGCTTTGAATTCGATCAACAGTTTTTCTTTATCATAACCGTGAAAGGAATCCACGATTTCGTCTGCAAAACGAACAAAACCATAGATCGCATAGATCGGCTGGTGTAGGTCCTGACTCAAAAACCTGATTCCCAGCGAAAAGGAGGTACTATAACGCTTGGTTGTCATGGCACTCATGTCGGCTGATAATTCATCAAATATTTTCTTCATGGCTCAATGTTTTATTTACTGATGGATCTCAACAATTCTTTAGCTACCACCTCTCCCGAAATAATCGATGGTGGCAGACCTGGTCCCGGAACGGTTAATTGTCCCGTATAGTAGAGATTGTTTAAGTGTTTATTTTTGATTTTAGGTTTCCAGATCGCTGTTTGTCGCAGGGTATTTGCCAGACCGTAGGCGTTCCCCTTAAATGCGTGGTAATCCCGCTTGAAGTCTTCCAGGCAGTAACTTTGATGAAACTGAATCTCCGACCTGAAACTTGAACCTGTCTTCTCCTCAATTCTCCCGATCATCAATTCAAAATATTCCTCATATCGAGACGGATCATCTTTCATTCCCGGAGCAAGTGGGATCAGTAAAAACAGGTTTTCGCAGTTTTCAGGGGCAACTGAGGGATCTGTTTTCGATGGGCAACAAACGTAAAATAACGGATTCGCCGGCCAGGAAGGGTTTTTATAAATTTCCTCAGCATGCTGATCAAAGGGAGCATCAAAAAAGAGGTTATGATGCTTGAGTCCGTCTACTTTTTTATTTACTCCCACGTAGAAAAGCAAACAGGACGGGGCCATTTGTCTCTTTTCCCAATATGTTTCACTGTAATTGGCGTACTTTGCGGCTAAAAAGCGATCTGTGTGATGGTAGTCAGCCCCAGATACCACGTAGTCACAGGCATGTGCTACACCTCCTACTTTCATTGACGCAATATTCTTATCAACGACTTCAAACGATGATACTTCCGCATTCTTAACCAGGCGCACCCCTTGTTCTTGTGCGATTTGCTCAAAAGCCTGCACCATGCGATGCATTCCTCCCATCGGATACCAGGTTCCCAACTTTAGATCTGCGAAATTCATCAGAGAATATAGTGCTGGCGTTTCAGAAGGCATTGCCCCCAAAAACAACACTGGAAACTCCAATATCGAAAGAATTTTCGGATGCTTAAAATACTTCCGGATGTACTTTGAAAAAGAGGTGGTCAGGTGCATCGACGCCAGACCTTTCATGACCCGTGAATCAACGAATTCGGTCCAGCTAAGTCCCGGTTTAAAAACCAAATCTGTCATTCCCACCTCATACTTGTAAGCGGCTTCTTTCAGGAATTTTTTGAGTTTTACAGCGCTGCCTGGTTCAAATTCTTCGAAACAATCGTACAATGCTTCTTCGGAGGCCGGAAGATCAGTCTGACTCCCATCCTCCCAGAAAATTCGGTAGGCCGGATCCAATCTTTTCAGTTCATAAAAATCTTCCGTGCGATGTCCGAATTGTTCGTAGAAACGCTCGAAAACTTCCGGCATCCAATACCAACTAGGCCCCATATCAAAACGGTAAGCATCTCGCTCCAATAATCGGGCTCTTCCTCCTATCTGATCATTCTTTTCAAATACGGTCACCTCGTGCCCTGCTTTTGCCAGGAAAGAGGCTGCCGACAGTCCTGCAACTCCGGAACCGATGATATGGATGGTCTTTTTCATTCAGTTAAAAGATACTGATAATCTGGCAAAGACTGCATTAATTTTTTTCTGGCCAGGAAAATCCGACTTTTCACCGTCCCAATCGGGATTTCTAAATGTTCCGCTATTTCCTGATATTTGTATCCATCCTGATGCATCTGAAATGGTTCACGACAATCCTCAGAAAGAGCGTCTACCTTCGATCTTAACTCATTCCCCAAAGCCAATGAAATCGGGTCGTCATCAGATTTTACATTCGATTGAAAATACAAATCCTTTGTACGATCAAAAATCATCCCTCCTCTCACCTTTCTTCGGTACTGATTGATGAAAATATTCTTCATGATCGTAAAAACCCAGGCTTTGAAATTTGTTTTTGGCCTATATTGCCCACGATACTTCATGGCTCGCAACAGGGTTTCCTGGGTCAGGTCCTCTGCGTCTTCTAAATTCTTTGTGTAGGTAAATGCAAAGGACTTTAGATAATGTTCCAGGCTAAGTAGGGCTTCGTTAAATTCGATTGTTGACATGGCGCTGAATTATTTTGTTTAAACTTTAAAACAAAATGTTAAACAATTTTGTTCAACAAATATATAAAAAAATTAAACAAAATAACAATCACGTCAATTTTTATCAAAAAAACGATCAGAAATCTTAGCGTGAAAAGATATTATAACGGAGAATACAGTACAGCGCCCGGAAGCCGTCTTTCATTTTGATCTTCTTCCCTTCATCATAGGTTCGTCCGAAATAAGATATTCCCACCTCATAAATCCGGATTCCGGGAATTCTTGAAATTTTCGCCGTTACTTCCGGTTCGAAACCAAATCGTTTTTCTCTCAGTTTCAAGCCCTTTAGCATATCTGCCCGAAACAACTTGTAACAGGTTTCCATGTCACTCAAATTCAAATTGGTAAACATGTTTGATACAAAGGTCAAAAAACGGTTACCGATCGAATGCCAGAAAAACAGAATTCGATGCGGATTGTTCCCCTGAAATCTGGACCCGTAAACGACATCGGCATGTCCTTCCAGAATTGGTTGAAGCAAATCCGGATACTCTCTCGGATCATACTCCAAATCTGCATCCTGAATCAGGATATAATCGCCACTGGCACGATCAATCCCTTTGTGAATGGCTGCACCTTTCCCCTGATTTCGTTCCTGTTTGATTAAACCAAGTTGATTCGGATACTTTTCCATGAAAGTTTCGATCAGGGCTATTGTCCGATCTGTAGAAGCGTCATCTACCACAAGAATTTCACGATCCAGGCCTTCGGGCAACTCCACAGAAACAACCTTTTGAAGGAGTACCTCTATGGTTTGCTCTTCGTTATACGCTGGAATAATTATGGATAACTTCATCTGTCAACGACACTGTACGAAGCCAAATTTAACATATTATCTGAGCCTCTGGAAATAAAAAAAGGCCTGTCTTTCGACAGGCCTTTCAATTAATCTTCTTTCCAGGAAGTTCCTTTGCCTTTCGTATAAGGAATCGGTACCTGATCCAATCTGTTTTCAAGTACTTTCATCTTTCCATCCAAACTGACCAGGAGTTTTCGATAGGCCTCGTATTGTTCACGGGCCATTTCAAGGTTCTCTTTCTGACTTTTTGTTGGTCTGCTCATATTGCTGAAAAGTTGATATTCTACGATTCCCAGGCGGGAAGCCAATCCCGGAAGTGTCTCAATTTCTTTGGAAGAAACCAATCCATCTCCATACAGCATGATTTGCGCTTCTTTCATTTCCTGGCGAATCTCTCGGACATCCTTCAACCAGTTCAGGTCCGCTTTCGGATAATGCTTAATGGCATGTTCCATCAAATCGAGTTTATCCGATTTTTCTCCCAGCACTTTTCCTCCTCCTGACACAACGCGGCTCATCTCTGCCACTTCTTTTCTCAAAGCTGCCAATTCGGCTACATTGGATGGTGGCAACACCTGATTATCCAATCCTCTCACCTTGAATGAAGTTTTCTCAATCACCTGCTCCACTTCTCCGTTACGAATCAAATATACTTCCACAGAATATGTTCCAGGAGTTACCAGGAATCCATCATCCGGATCGCTATACCTTCCTACTGGTCCGGTACGTAATTTGATCGGACTCGTTGTTTGGTGACGCAAATTCCAGTTGATTCGTTGCATTCCTTTTCTGGGTGATGTGACCAATCTCTTGATTTCTTCTCCTGCTCCGTTTCGGATAACCAGCACCATTTTTTGTGCTTCATCTTCCGCTTCCTTATGCATCTCCTCAATACTTGGATATGGCACGGCCTTCTTATCCTTTTCCAGTTCACTCTCTCGTTTCTGTCGTTCTTCTTTTAACCCTGACTCTGTTTCTTTCAAATAAATCGTAAAGGTTGCCCCAAATGCCGGGTTCTCCGCTGCCCATAGATCAGCTCCCTGTGAGCCGGTTCCTCTCAATCCAAGTGGAGCTGATGGCACGTACAATAACGCTTCTTTCACCGGAAAAAGATGTGCTTTTTTATTCAGCGTCTCTTCATTCACTTCGCGCAAGGGAGCATAATTATCCAATACATAGAAACCGCGTCCGAATGACGCAGCTACCAAATCATTCTCTCGTTTCTGAATTTCCAGATCGTAGATCGAAATGGTCGGAAGTCCTGACAACTTGTACCACTTCTTTCCTCCATCAATCGTGTAATAAGCTCCGAATTCCGTTCCTGCAAATAATAGGTCTGGGTTAACGTGATCCTGACGCACGCAATAGACTGTTCCTCTCTCTGGTAAATTTCCACTGATTGACGTCCAGCTTTTTCCACGGTTCGTACTTTTCATCAGATAAGGCTTAAAGTCCCCCGAACGCTGATTGTTGAAACAGGCAAAAACCGTGTTCTCATCATGCAGGGATGCCATCATCATATTGACTCGCGTATTTTCAGGAATTCCTGGAAATGAAGTATACTTTGTCCAGCTGGAACCTTCATTTTCTGACACCTGAACACAACCATCGTCTGTTCCAACATAAAGCAATCCCTTTACTTTGGGGGATTCATCCATGGCAACAATGTTTCCGTAAATAGAAGTCGATTTGTTCTTCATCACCGCATCCTGTGACCAAACCTGCCCCATCACGGCCAATTTATTTCGATCGATCTGTTGACTTAGATCAGGTGAAATTGTCGCCCAATCATCTCCCATATTGGATGATTTAAAGACCCGGTTTGCCGCAAAATAAATGGTATTGTGATCGTGCGGAGAAATGACTAGTGGAGCGTCCCAGTTCCAACGATATGCAGCTTCTCCTCTCTTTGGTTGCGGCTGAATAGCCACCTTCTCTCCAGTTTGCTTATCGTAACGAACTAACCATCCGTATTGCGCCTGTGCATATACTATATTTGGGTTAACAGGGTCAATGGCCGACTCGAATCCATCTCCTCCGTTGGTAATGAACCAATCCGAATTCAGGATTCCAGCATTGTTGATACTTGCAGAAGGTCCTCCCATCGAGTTGTTATCCTGCGTTCCACCGTATACATAGTAGAAAGGTTCGCTATTGTCAACTGCTACTTTATAAAACTGAATAATCGGAAGATTTGCATAATACTTCCATTCTTTCGCATGGTTATAAGTTTCGTAAATACCACCGTCACAACCAACAATCCAGTGAGATGTATTTTGCGGATTGATCCAGATACAATGGTTATCTACGTGCTTTTTACTCTCCCCTGTCATTTGGAAGTTCTTTCCTCCATCCTCTGTGTGATGAAGCCAGGTATCCATGGCAAAGACCTTATCCCGATCCAATGGATCACAAATGATTTCCTGATAGTAATTTCCGGAAGTTTTATAGGATGACATTTTCTTCCAACTCTCTCCCCGATTTACCGATCGGAAGAATCCTCCTTTGCCATCTCTTGCCTCAACAATGGCGTATACATAGTTGTGGTCTGCCGGTGAAACGGCCAAACCGATTCTTCCCATTTGTCCTTTGGGCAGCCCTTTACTGACTTCTCTCCAGCTTTCTCCACCATCTTCCGACTTGTAAATCGCTGATTCAGGCCCTCCACCAATATAAGTCCATTCCCGTCTTCTTCGCTGGTGAGCCGCTGCATACAGTACATTTGGATTCGTTGGATCCATCATAATGTCAGACACCCCCGTGTGCTCCGAAATATTCAAAGTTTGTTTCCAGGTCTTTCCTCCATCTGTGGTTTTGTAGATTCCCCGATCTCCTCCGGAACTCCAAACCGGTCCGTAAGCACCTACGATGACTACATTTTCATCTTCCGGGTGAATAACAATCGAACCGATGTGTTCGGAGGCTTTCAACCCCATATTCTTGAAAGACTTCCCGCCATCCATGGACTTATAAACTCCGTCTCCATATGAAACGGATCGCTGGTTATTATTTTCTCCTGTTCCTACCCAGATGGTATTTCGGTTACTCGGTGCAATTTCTACACAACCCACCGAATACGAATCATAATGATCAAAAATCGGTTTGAAAGTAGTTCCGTGATTTTTCGTTTTCCAAACTCCTCCGGACGCGGCTCCTACGTACCAGGTATTGGGATCAACCGGATCAACAGCGATATCCGCAATACGTCCAGAAGTTAAGGCCGGTCCGATGTTTCGGAATGACAATGCACTTGCCGTCGATTGATTCAGCAAGGACTCTTTTTCGTTTTGCTTCGATTTTTGGGCAAATACGATGGTTCCGGAAAGAACCATAAACAAAAAGAGGGAATTCTTTTTCATAAGTAGTCAATTCAATTCAGCCCCTAATTTAAGAGCTTTTGGTAAAACTTCCTCGAATCTGGGTTGAACAGTGTTATTTATTTATGAATGGTCGGACTTCATCCAAAAAAACGTAACCATTTATGTTCAGGCCGTTATAATTGTTTAAAAAACACTACCATGAAACAAAGACCTGGCTTTTTGCTCCACCCGCTCTTTCTATGCGCCCTGACTTTAATGATTTTGAACGACCATTGGTGGAAACCCTCTTTTCACAATGAATTGACCGGAAAACTGTCTGATTTTGCAGGAATTTTAGTTCTGGGTCTGTTTTTAAGGTCCATGCCCAGAATTAGTCGCACGACTTCCGTCATTGTCACGGCCATCCTATTCATTTTCTGGAAATCACCCTTTTCTCAGGGCTTGATTGATTGGTGGAATAGCTTTGCTTTCTTTCCTGTGTGGCGAAGCATTGACTACACTGATTTGTTCGCCCTAAGCTTCCTTCCAATCGTATACTTTCTCCCTCCCCAAAAAGACTTCAAAGTCCCATCTGGCCTGGTTTACCTCTCTTGCTTTGTTTCCGTATTGGCTTTATGTGCTACCAGTCCTCAAAGATATTACTTCCCGATGAATACCCCGATTCGTTTTGAATCCAAATTAAATGCGGATGATTTCATAGAACAACTTGCCAGTAGTGACTTACTTATTCCGAAAAAAATAGATACTTTAAGGAGACGATCGGAGGGAGAAAGCGTATTCTATGATCTTGTCTGTCACCTAACATATGAATCCAAAAGTTATGATCATCCGGGCCGTTTGGTAGACTCCTGCCTGATCCAAATCTACCCGATCAAAACAAACAAAATTAAGGTCTCGATATCCCAGCTGTATTTACGCCCCGGTTTTGATTATACCAACTTTTATTTCAAACCCCGCAAAAGGGCCTACCGGATTTGTAGCAAAATTAGAAAGGAAGAGCTTCGATAATTTTTGATTTTTGGTGATATTCTCCTATTTTTGAGTGATTTACTATACTTAACACGATGAAAAAGTTCCTCTGGAGCCTTTGTTTTCTGTCTTTAATCAGTACACAAATTCGGGCCCAAAACTGTCAGGATCTCCAATTGGAGGCACAGGCCGAAATTCCCTCTACCTGCAATGCAATCGCCATGACGATGCTCCAGGACCGTGCGGGACAACCTTTTCTATACGTGGCAAATAAAGAAGCTGGGTTAAAAATCTATGACATAACGAATCCAACGAGTCCCCAATTTGTCAATGAGGTTCCTCCCGGACTTTTGGACTCTCTTCATGTCATGAACCTGGCGCAGGAAGGCAATTACCTCTACCTCGCTCTTGGAAATTTTTTCAATAGTAATCAAGCTTCAGGCATGGCGATTATAGATATTAGCGCTCCCCTCTTTCCAGTTGTATCCGACCTCTGGAAGCTGGAGGGGTCCATCGGTGGAAGTGGGATCATTGTCCCCGCCGGAGATGTAGCTTATCTTGGAGCCATGGGCAATGGTGTGGTGGCACTCGACGTTTCTGACAAAGCCAATGTTCAGCTCCTGGGACAATTCGCCCCCGACATTAATTTTCCAGATGCCAATGCCGATCCGGAAAAAGTAAATGCCCGCGGCATGGCCGTGCGAAACGATACAATCTACCTGGCCTATGATGCCGGAGGCCTGCGGATTATTGATGCGACCAAGCCCAACCAAATGACTGAAATAGGTCGTTATGCCAATCCTACGCTGAATGGCAAACCCAGGGCGTACAATAATCTTGTGCTGGACGGTGAATTGGTCTATATCACTATTGATTACTGTGGGCTTGAGGTACTCGACGTAAGCAATCCTGGAAACATTACCCTCACCGGGTGGTGGAATCCCTATGGTTGTCCGGACAATAACTGGTTTACGAGCCCCAGTCATACCAATGAGATCAAATTTTTGGAGGGGTGCCAGAAACTGTTTATCTCGACCGGAAAAAGTGACCTGGTGGTTGTGGATGTCGGTGATCCTAGTCAGCCGGATTCCTGCTTTACTTATGGTGGAGTGGATAACGGAATCGGAACCTGGGGAGTGGACCTGTGGGAAGATCAGGTATATCTTTCTTACGTCTGTTCATTTATCCCCTTTAGCTCCAATTGGACCGGCGTCAAATCGGCAAAGCTGAGCGGTTGTTTTTTGGCCAATCCGGAGGCAGGGTTCCTTGAAACGCCTGAACCAGAGATTTTTCCCAATCCGGCGGATCAGATAATTACCATGAATGGAAAGTCCATTGAACATGTATCAATCTTTGATGCACAGGGAAAACTGATCATGCAAACGAGCTATCCGGAAGCACAAAGTATCAACGTTCCGGTACATTTTCTTTCGGAAGGACTTTATTATCTGGAAATTGAAGAACAGAGACAAATTTATCGTCAAAAGATTTTCATATCCCACTAGAAAATAGCTACATTTGCAGGCGCTTTCAAGTAAAAGCTATCAAGCCCACGTGGTGAAATTGGTAGACACGCCATCTTGAGGGGGTGGTGCGCTACGCGTGTGCTGGTTCGAATCCAGTCGTGGGCACTAGAAAAGCAAAACGCCCGGTCAGTTGACCGGGCATTTTTTTTGTCGGACAGCTTCCTTTCCTGTAAAAGGTCCATCCATGTACCAAGTAGAAGTTTTAGGTCATAAGAAGAATGACCCAACAAATTTCGGGAACGTAGTCCGTAAACTATTTACGTGATAGATTATTTCGATTCTACAGAATCTGAAAGGGGCGCTTTTTTATACGCTCTGTAGATGATAAACGCACCAGCCAACACAAGGGGGATACTCAGGATTTGTCCTGTATTCAGGAACCAAACATCATCCCGATCCGTCTGAGCAATTTTAACAAACTCTACCATGAACCGGACCCCAAAAACAAGTACCAAAAAACTTCCGAATAACAAGCCAGGCCGTTTCCAGGCATCTCGTTTCCAATAGAGAATTACCAGCACGACAAAGGCCAACAGATAACAAATCGCTTCATACAATTGCGCCGGATGTCTTACTGGAATCATGTCCCAACTACACCCTGTTCCCAAAATACAATCATGACGCATGAATTTGAATCCCCAGGGCACATTCGTCACTTTACCCACAATCTCATGATTCACCAGGTTCCCCAGACGAATAAAACAGCCTGCAATTGCTATTGGAGCCGCTACGCGATCGAGAATCCAAATCATTGGACGTTTGCTTACTCTTTTGGAGAAAATATAAAGTGCAATCAGGATGGTAATGGCTGCTCCGTGTGAAGCTAAACCTCCCTCGTAAATCTTAAAAATATCGACCGGATGTGAAAAATAGCCGCGCTCAAGCACCAATCCATCCGCATTCTTCACGTCAAAATATGGACCGTAGAAAAGTACGTGTCCTAATCTGGCACCAACAACCGTGGCGATCACTGTATACATGAGCAGCTTATCCAGAATGGCATCCGGAATCTGCTCTTTTCGGAACATCCGGCGGATCACATAAAAACCAATAATGATCCCACTAATAAAGAGCAGGCCATATTTATTTGGCGTTGACCACCCCTCTATCAATTCAGAGGAAACGTTCCAGTGAATGCTTAAATTCATGCCACAAAGTTAGCATTTTTTCACTCGCTCACTCAGATTTCCTCTGCTGGACTCTTCTCCCTGTTTTTCTTGTAAATCAGTTTCTCGGAGCGGCCTTTTTTGAAGATCTTGTTGCTCACCATGTTGTTTTTTCGGAGTGCCTTCTGTTCTTCAATTGGAAGCTTTAAGATATCTGCACATTCCTGGGAACAGCAATTGTCATACTTTTCACGACAGCTATCACACTGTATAAACAGCAAATGACATCCGTCATTGACGCAATTGGTATGCGTATCAAAAGGTTCACCACACTGATGGCAACTGGAAATTACCTCATCAGAAATTCGCTCTCCTCTTCGTTCATCGAATACGAAGTTCTTTCCAATGTATTTATTCTCGAGTCCCTGATCCTCGCAATCATGAGCGTACTTGATGATTCCTCCTTCCAACTGGTGAACATTCTTGTATCCTAAGTGCTTAAACCAAGCGGATGCTTTTTCACAGCGGATTCCTCCGGTACAGTACATCACGATGTTTTTATCCTCATTCCCCTTCAGATACTCATCTTCGATCATCGGCAGAGATTCCCGGAAAGTATCCACATCTGGTAATATGGCTCCTTTGAAATGTCCCACTTCACTTTCATAGTGATTTCGGAAATCGATCAGGATGGTCTCCGGATCGCTTGTCAATTCATTGAACTCTTCCGCACTTAGGTGTTTTCCCTTATTGGTGACATCGAAAGTTTCGTCGTTCAGTCCATCTGCCAGAATCTTGTGTCTTACCTTAATCTTCAGCTTCAGAAAAGGAAACTTCACCCCGGCGTCTTCCACCGCAATGTTCAGGCGGATTCCATCGAGAAAATCAATCTCGTACAATTCATCTCTAAAGCGTTCAAAATTGGCTACCGGCACCGAAATTTGGGCGTTGATTCCTTCTTTGGCCACGTAGGTTCTACCAACAATGTCCAAAGCGGACCAGGACATAAAAAGATGATCTCTAAATAATTGAGGATTCGCAATATGCGCATATTGATAAAAGGAAATGGTCACGAACTCGTGTCCAGATTCATTCAAATGCTTTACCAAATCCTCTTTACTTAATTTATTCCACAGTTGCATGCTATGTATTTTTAATTAAACAAAGATGCCGCAAAGTTAACACTAAAAATTCACTTCATCTCATCAGTCCGGCCTTTGAAATTTATTTCTTATTTTGGTGACATGAAAAATCAGGCTGTTTATACTTCTTTGATTCTCCTGATTTTGCTGTTCTCTTCGTGTCAGCGGAAAACAGCAGACAAAGATGCCAGGGCCATTCTCGAGGAGGCAAACTTCAACTTTTCACATAAGAAACGTTCGTACCATCAGGGAGTCTATTTTTTCCTTCCGGAGTACCTCAAAAAGGACTATTCGGTGGGACATCTCATTCAGGATGACGGACTTTCACTCTCCAATCAGGATATTTCCCTTCATTTCTCTATCGAACGATTCAATGAAGAAGATGCCCAGGATTTTCGTTTTGCGCAAAACTGGAACAAAAGCAATGTCGAAGCTGTTCAGAATTTTTATTTGGCCAAACGAGGTTCTTCCCTGACGAATGCCAGTAGTGCCATTATCAACGAGAACCCCAAGGGTTCCAGGCTCAATGGGATTCACCAATTTATGAGTGGAAAAGCAACTTTCTTTGCGGAAAATGCGATGTACTTCATTTCAACGGTAGAGAAAAAAGTGGATGGTCAGACATACTATTACGTTATCCAGTTTGTGACCACCCCCGAACTTGCTGCATACCTTCGGGACGATTTTCTTCAAACGGTCAAAAACATGTACTAGACCGCATGGATTTTGCCCAAAAGCTGAAACAGACCCTTCTTCAGGAATTGCCGGGCGAATCCTTTCAATATCGCATGGCACCCGTTTCCCGACCTCGTTTTCAAGAAAGTCAGAAATTGGTTGAAAATTATCGGGAATCAGCGGTCGCGGTCATTTTACATCAGCTCTCTCAGGAAGAACATGGAATTATTCTGATCCAGCGACCGGAGTACAAAGGTTCTCACAGTGGTCAGGTTTCTTTTCCGGGTGGAAAAAAAGAGCATCATGATGACTCTCTTCTTGAAACGGCCCAACGTGAATGTCATGAAGAAATTGGACTGGAACTGAATGCTCAACACTACCTGGGACAATTGAGTCCGGTACTTATCCCGGTCAGTGGTTTTCACGTGGAGCCACATGTATTTTTCCATGATGATCTACCTCAACTAGAAGCCGATCCCCGCGAAGTGCAGCACATTTTTAACATTCGTACTAATGAATTGCTGGACGATCAGAATATCCGCCAAACGAAAATAAAACTGGAATCAGGTGCCTTTCTAAGGGACGTTCCTTACTTCGATCTGGAACGAAAAGTGATCTGGGGAGCCACTGCTCTTATCCTCAGTGAATTGAAAGAAGTCCTAAGACGAAGTATTTAATCAGAATCGGAATCGCGCGATTCCCAATGCACCGGACACCGTATTCGATTCGGTACTGAAAAAGGTAAGAGCATCCCTGGAAGCGATCCCAAATTCATACTTTCCTCCTTTCAACACAAAATTCACCCCACATGGAACATTGGTCTGGTACAATCCTCCTCCCAGAAATCCGACACTGATGTGAAGCCATTTGAGCGGACGAACCTCCATGCCGGAAGAAAAAACAAAATTCTGAATGCTTCCCGGATTATCCCGATTAAACGGAGCCACCAAATCAATACCGATCGAGAAGCGATCAAAGGGATGGAAACTTGCCCCAATCCTCACGTTTGCGGGATTTGCCAAACGGAATTCTTCCTGGCCAACCAGGGTTAATAGTCCATCTGATGAAAGCATTTTCTCCAGGGATTTCATCACGTTCTCGTTTTTAATCCCATTAAAACCGATTGATCCAACCAAGGTATCCCTGATTTGATACAAATTGTGTTTGTACGTGACCCAACCCACATTATTCAGGGCCAGGGCCAGACGCACCTTATTTCCCATTAAAGTGGCACTAACAGCAGCATCCACGCCGAAACCATTCCCAACGACCGGTGGTAGTCCGTGATCATTGTAGTTTAGAATAGAAGTAGGATTACTCAGGGCCACGTCCCCATAATCAATTCCAAAAGAAGGAGTCAGGGAAGAAAGCATTCGTACACCCCGGGCATCCGAGTCAAACTGGAACATCGCCATCGAATGGATAATTCTCCCCCCCAGACCTGCATAAAGGGAAATCCCTTCTCCTATCCCAAACACCTTTCTTCCATAAGCCAGGTTATAGGAACGATTCCACAACATCCGAATGGAGCTTCCTCTTGTAAGTTCGCTGATTTTTAGGGGGACTGAAATGGTTCCTAATACCACATTTCCAAGCGTATCATCCGAAATTCCTTCATGATTCATGATCCGGCTTGTATCCGCCCCAAAAACGACGGTCAGGGAATCAAAATACGGAGCTATTTTGCCTCGAAACACCAGATCGCTCAGGTTCTCATTCAGGCGAGAATACCAACTATAACTTTCAACCACATTGAATGCAATACCACCTAACAATTTTCCCTGAAAAGAAATCCCTCCCCAGTTATAATTCGCATCCAGAGCAATTCCTTTTTCTGCATATTGGGCCGCAGTTTCTCGTTGTTTCTCCCAATCCAGTTCTTCAGTTCGGCGAGCCTGGCCGTACAAGGTTTTTGCAAAACTTCTCAAACGAGCACTGGTTAGTGCTTCCGAATAAATTCCTCCGTTAGCTTCAAAGCCTCCGGCTGTGAACTTGTACTTCTCATAGGGACGTTCCCAACCCAGTGCCGAAACATTAATACCCAGGCAATGATAATCACTTACAAAGGTTGTTGCCACACCTTTTCCAACCGTCGTATAAGCAACTCCCTGTATCTGTGAAACAATACTCAATGGAAGCAGGCATGCAAGAATAAACAGTAACTTCTTTTCGAATCTATACATGGTAATCGTCTAACTCCTTGATAAAATTAGGGATTATTTCAGTTCAATATCTTTTCGGGAGGACTAAAAAATAAAAAGAGGAGAAAATCAAATGGATCTACTCCTCTTTTTACTAAACCATGCTAAAACTATAAAACCCAAATCAGGCCTTCTAACCCTGACTTGTTAATACAAAGGTACATCAAATTTGATTCCCTCCAAATATTTTAACATTTTTTTACCAAAAGCTAACTTTTCCTGCGGACTCTCCACTTTACTCTACCGGATCTCCAAACCGATAGCGCAGGGTGAGACCAACACTGATCACACTGAAGTCGTGGCTATACAATAAATCTTCCATCGCCTTATCTGTGCGATAATTTGGATTCAATGCAACATTATTTGAATAATCATTTAAGTCTTCCTGAAACACGGTTTCTTGTTCATATACACTCAGTTGACTCATGGCATCATTTCCATTTTTTTGAAAACTTTGCACATAGCTGTTTTTGGCTGTCTGTCTGAACAGATCATAACTCAGAAACAAATCAAGTTCAAAAGCGGGACCTATCTTTTTTGAAAGTCCCAATTGCTGTCTAAAGCCAGGCGAAAATCTGTAGATCAGCGTTCTTTCTTCGATCGTATGATCTGGATTCCCCCCTACTCCTTTCATTTGTGTCCGCAGGGTACTCTCGGAAGTTAATGGAACGATCAAGCCGGAGGACATCCAAAAGCCCAGACCCTGTGCCTCTGATTTGATCCTTACCGAAGGAATTATTCTTCCCTGAATGGCCTTTCCCTCTTTTAAAAGATATTCTCCTCCGTAATCCAGGTATTCCAATTGTTGTGACTCTCCGAAAAGATGCTCATAGGAAAATCGCAATTCGAAATTTCGGCTCATGGCCAATCCTGTTTCTATTCCCAATTGCCATCCAACTCCCATATTTCCATGCACGTTGGAGAGCGATTGTCCGGAAGCGGGAACTGTTACTTTTTGCTGACCGATCAACGAATGCGGGGCAGACATTCCATAAGCAACTCTTGCACCGACAAAAAACTGTTGACACAATCCTGGGACCACTCCCAGAACACTCAACATGAAGATTAGTAAAAGCTTGTTTTTTGAAGCCATGTCACAAAACTACATATTTACTTGTATTAAGATTACAAGATTCTATGTGATTCTCTATCCTTCGGGTTTCTTTTTCGCGGAATATGCCGTAATTTTAGAACTTAGAAGCTGAACTATCTTCATGAAAACTCTTTTCCTTTACCTCTTTCTCGTTTACCTGTCTGGATCACTTTTATCCCAGAACGAAACATACTCTAAAGCTCGTGTTTTGCTGAAGGATAAATCCATAAGCGAGCTAGAAAAAATTGGTATTTCTCCAGATCATGGGACCTACAAACCCGGACATTTTTACATCAACGATTTTTCAAAAGAACAATTAAAGCTTATCCGTGAGCAGGGTTTTGAAGTGGAAGTTCTCATAGAGGATGTCGTCCGCTTTTACCAACAAAGAGCCTTTGATGAAAGTGAATTTCGAAACGCCAATTGCACCAATGAAACGGCTTCCCTCCCCGAGGTGCCAGAAAATTTTAAATTGGGTTCCATGGGAGGCTACTATACCTACCAGGAGTTTTTGGATGAGGTGGACCTCATGACGCAGAAATACCCCAATCTGATTAGCGCCAAAAAAGAAATCGGCAATTTTAAAACCTACGAAGACAGACCTATCTACTGGCTGAAAATTTCAGACAATCCAAATCAGGATGAAGATGAAGCCGAAGTTCTTTATACTTCTATTCATCACGCCCGGGAACCACTTAGCCTGAGTAATACCATCTTCTACATGTGGTATTTGCTGGAAAATTATGACAAAAGCGATCGAATTCGTTTTCTGGTGGACGAAAGTGAACTATACTTTGTTCCACTCCTCAACCCGGACGGATACATCTATAATGAAACGACCGAACCTCAAGGAGGAGGACTTTGGCGAAAAAACCGACGCGACAACAACAATGGAACCTTCGGAGTGGATCTGAACCGGAATTACGGACATGCCTGGGGAACGACAGGAATCAGTATGAATCCTTCTGCGGATACCTATCCCGGCACCGGACAGTTCTCGGAACCGGAAACTCAGGCGATGAAATGGTTCTGCGAGCAACATCAATTTCGACTGGCATTCAATGCACACACCTATAGCAACCTGTTTCTCTTCCCAATCGGCTCTACAGAAAATGACTTCGCAGAAGAACACGACTACTTTCAAAGTCTGGGCAATCATTTCGCCCGGGACAATCATTTCGTGGCTCAAAAAGCGTCTCTCCTCTATCCCGCTTCAGGAGATTCCGATGACTATATGTACCTGGAAGACCTCGACGTTAAAGACAAAATTTATGCCTTCACCCCGGAAATCGGGAGTCAGGCCGATGGCTTCTGGCCTGCTTCCGGAAAGATCACTCCGACCTGTCAATTGATGCTTCATGCAAATCTCAGCCTGGCCCATGCGGCACACAATTACTGGACTGCGAATGAATTAGACGCCAGCAAAATCACTAGTTTAACTGGTTCCTTTCATCACCGGGTTCAACGATTAGGACTGGAAAACCAAACACTCAACTTGTCTCTGAAACCGCTTCAAGGGATTCAACAGCTTGGCACACCAATCAACTACCAGCTTGATTTGAATGCCAGCCAGGAAGGAGAAATTAGCTTTCAACTGGATCCACTGATCCAAAATGGAGATACGATTTCTTATATTTTAACCCGAAATCTGGGAAAATTAACCCTTCGAGATACGGTCATCAAAACGTTCGGCGGAAGTAGCATGCAATTACTCGACCCGGCAAGCAATACCGATCAGTGGATTGGAAACTGGTCACAGACTGATGAATTCTTTGTTTCTCCGGATTTTTCCTTCACCGATAGTCCGAATTCAACATACGCCAATGGCGATAACAAATTCTGGCAATTGAAGGACACCATCAATCTGATGGAAGCTACCCAGGCCGAAGTGCAGTTTTATGCCCGTTGGGACATTGAAGCTGATTTCGACTACGCCCGGCTCGAAGTTTCCATTGACAATGGAATGAGTTGGATCGGTCAATGTGGAAAATATACCGTGACGGGTAGTGGCGGGTTTGGAAGTGTGCAACCAAACAACGAACCTCTTTACGAAGGACAACAGAACGACTGGGTACTGGAAGAAATTTCCTTAAATGATTACCTGGGAGAAAAAATCTTGCTGCGCTTCGTTCTTAAAAGCGATCAGGGAGTTGCCAAGGATGGCTTCTATGTGGATGACTTCAAGCTATTCTATGACCAACCCAACAAAAAAACAGAGAACCCCATTTTCCAGGTTTTCCCATCTCCAGCACAGGACATCCTTTACATCAGTTATCCAACCAGTCTTCAAGGCTTTGTATTAAAATTATATGACGAACAGGGAAGGTTAAGCTTGTCAAGGGAATTACAAAATCCAGGGCATACGGATCAGGTAAACATTTCTGGACTCTCCCATGGGATTTATCAGGCAGAGCTCATTGACCTTGCAAAAAACAGTCATCGGACAAAAGTCATGATCATACACTAAATTTGGCCCAAAACTTGTACCGAAATTCACTATGAAAAACATCTTCTTCCTGATCCTGATCAGTTTGTCTTTCCAACTATTTGCCCAGCAAGCTCCTTTTATTGACTTCAACCGTTTTTTTAAGACTTTTTACAAAGGCAACTTCCGACAACTGGAATTTCAACCGATTAGGAGCTATGAAGGAAGTGATCAACTAACCTGTTACATTGACAGTCGGGGAGATTTCAAAGTGTATGATGGGGAAGAAGTCATCCCACTCAGTAATCAAATAGTAAAATACCAACTTGGAGATTATCTCCTGGCCTGGAACATCGGTCCTGCCCTTTTTTATCTGGACAAAAAAGAAAAGAAATTGCTCACCACCTTCGGAAATCGTTACGAAGTTCGGGACAGCTTGCTTGTTTACGAGGATACCAGGTACAATTCTGTGTCCGTCCTGTACAAAAACAAAACGCGCGAGCTGTATCAAATGGTTGGTGATCTGCGCATGCCGATCTCCTACGGAGACAATATTTTTGTCCTGAAAGACAATGGAGATTACTACAAATTTTTCTGGAGAGATTCCATCTATGATTTCGATGTTTATAACCGCCCCATTCAATTTTCATGCGGCCGGGACATCCTCTGTTTCAATGATCCAATCAATCAAAGTTTCACAGCTTTTGACCATGGCGAGCTCATTGATCTGGAAGCCAATTTCGTCAAAAAATATGAGGCCGGAAGAGGCTTCCTCGCCTATCAGGATCAACAGGGAAACCTTTGGCACTATCAGGGCGGTGAAAAACAAAAACTATCAAGCTATACCGCAGACAACTGGGAAGTCCGGGATGACATGATCATTTGGATGGAAAATAGCTTTTTATATGTTCTGGAAAATGGAAAAAAGAAACAGTTGCTGAACTACGTTCCGAAAGACTACAAGATCAAAAATAAAGTCTTTGTTTTCAGAAATCTCATGGGGGGAGTCAGTGTGTATTTTAATGGAAAAACACACGAACTCACCAAGCAATTAAATGCTTCTTACGAGATTTTTGGAAACACCGTCCTGGTGCAGTTATTTAACAGCTCCTTCCTCGTCTTCAACGAGGGAAAAACTTATTCTTACTGATCAATCGTGATCGTCGTGCTCTCCCTCCTCATGGTGTTCATGATGATCTTCGGGAGCTTTGAAATTTTCCCGGGATTCAAGATGCGCAATCTGTCCTCCTGATTTTCCAACTTCATTAGCCATAAAACAGCCACCCAATGCCACTAGCAAGGTCACGAAATGAACATAAATCCCCCATTTCTTTTTTGTCAACCCTGCGAACAATGCCACCACAGATAGTGCAATGATTCCGTAAGCAAAAAACATAAAGGTTTCCGCTCTCTCTTCATGCTCATGAATCAGGTGATGCGTTTCCCGATCCATCCCAGGCATGTGTTCCACAATCTCTTCGGCACCTTCCCCACTCGTAAAGGCTGGAATGGCAAAAATGGTCGATACCAGCAATAAAAAAGCGGCCGTATTCCTGGTAGCATCAGACTTCAACAAAATTCCCAGAATGAGTACCAGAGTTCCCAGAATCAATCCAATGATCGGAAAATGATTCACCAAAAGATGCATGTGTGCTTCGTTCATTTTTATTCTTTTTAAGTTTTTATTTGATTTTTACCAACTACCACCGGCTCCACCACCACCAGAACTTCCACCGCCAAAGCCTCCGAAGCCTCCGCCTCCTGAAAATGAGCTTCCTCCACCACTATAACCGCCAAAGGAACCCCCACTATAATAGGTACGACCTCCGCCGCCACCGCCGCCTTTTCGTCTCCTGAAAATAATGAGCAGAATGATCACGATAATTATAATCGTTAGCCAGATATTCCCTTCCCTTTGATCGTAATTATAGCCATAAGATTGATGGTCAAACTCCCCCTTGGCAAGCCCCATGAGAACATCCACAGCAGCGTCAATCCCCTGGTAATAGTTTTCGGCTTTAAAATTGGGAATTAATTCATTTTCGACGATCCGCTTCGCCACCGCATCCGGGATCACGGGTTCTAAACCATAACCGACAGCAATATAAACCTTTCGACCTCCATTCTCTTCGGTAGGCTTTACAAGAAGTACGACCCCGTTATTGAGATCCTTTTTTCCGACTCCCCACTCTATTAGCAACTCGGTTGCAAATGTGTTTGCATCCATTCCTGCCAAATCATCTACAATAACTACGGCTATCTCGTTGGAGGTACTATCTTTAAATTGAAGCAATTTTCGCTCTAAAGTTTCTTGTTCCGAATCGTTAATTAAATTGGGAAAAGCTTTCGAAAAATTGCTAACCAGCCTAGGAGGATTAAACTGCGAGGGGATTCCTTCCGATTGAGCAAATCCCTGAAAGACCAGTAATAATATTCCAATGAATTGCAGTAACCTCATTCTTGCTCCAGGTCTTCGTTAAATGAAATATCATCAGACAATTCATTCACATCGTCTGTCTGATATGGGAAATAGGTCTTTAACTTTCCTCCAACCGTTTTAATTCCCTCGGTTAGACCGTCGATAAAATTACCTGACTTGAAGTGTTCCTGCATGACGTCCCGAATGGAATCCCAAAAGTTTGATGGCACTTTTTCGTTGATCCCACGATCTCCAATGATGGCAAACTTTTTGTCCTCCACAGCCATGAAGATAAGTACTCCATTCCGCTGTTCCGTCTGATGCATTTTCAAACGTTCAAAAATCCGAATTGCCTGGTCTTTGGGATCAGAAGAACAACGTGCAGAGAGATGCAAACGAATTTCCCCCGAAGTATTTAACTCGGCTTCTTTGATCGCAGCAACCAACTGTTCCTGTTGTTCTTCCGAAAAAAAATCTTTAGCCATCCAACTATGGAATTACAGGCAGCAAGCCTAAAATTCTACTTTTACGGCTTTCTCCGCTCCTTCTTCTGCCTCAAAACGGACTCGTTCTTCAAAACCAAAGAGCATATTATAGAGTTTCCCCGGCATCTTCTTGATCTTCTTATTGTATTCTCCGGTGATCTTATTATACTTGTTCCGCTCCGTGTTAATCCTGTTCTCCGTTCCTTCCAACTGCGCCTGCAATTCAAGGAAATTCTGGTTTGCCTTCAGGTCAGGATAACGTTCTACGACGACCATTAACTTTCCTAAAGCCGATGAAATACCATTTTGTGCTTCCTGAAACTGCTTGATTGTTTCCGGTGTCAGCTTAGACGGATCGACATTGATGCTTGTGGCCTTGGCACGTGCCTCGATCACTTCTCTAAATGTTTCCTTCTCGTGCTTCGCATATCCCTTCACCGTATTCACCAGGTTTGGAATCAAATCTGCCCTTCGCTGATAGGCACTGTTCACATTCGCCCACTGGGTGATTGAATTCTCTTCCAGCTCCACCATTTTGTTATAAGAGCTACACCCATTCATTGCCAAAAGCAACAAAATACCTCCGATAATAAGGTATGATTTTTTGATATTTTTCATCTAGTTGATCATTTATTACGTTCTAAATTTACTTATTTTCCAATCAAATCCAAGACCATTTCGTTTTCACAGGTCAATTTGTCAGTCAATTCTCAGGATTCAGGCCTTACGGTGATATGTCGCTCCTTCTTGTCCTGATAGATATCATCAATCGTGACCAGAATCCCGGTTTCTTCCACTCCACCAAAATCTTTATTGACCGCTGTTCCAAATGTTCGCATCGTCGGTGAAAGGTGCATGTAAATATTTACAAGCGGCGGCACATTTTCACCCCGCTCCCTGACATACTGATTTAGCACTTTGAAGCCTTCTTTAAAATCCAATCCTTTCAGTTCTTCATCAGCCCATGCCCGATCATAATCCTGTTCCAGCAGTTGGATTGGGAGCATCAAGCGATCTTTGTCCGGGAAATAGTAATGCATAAAATGCAGTAAAAAATCTCGCGCTTCCCGGTTATAAGAGGGATACATGGTTACCTTTCCGAAGAAATAGCGAATCTCCGGATATTTTAGTACCAATCCTCCCAAACCATCCCAGATATTATCCAGGGAATACAGGCCCTTTCTCAAATTAACCGAAGGCTGAAATCGGGGTTGCACCCAACTTCTTCCCAGTTCAATGGTATCGGGTAAAAAATCACTCACAAACTTCGAGCTAAAATCGAAATAGTGGCTTGTCGAAAGGTGAATTTCTCCTTGTTCATCGCTTGCTTCACGACACAATTTATAACGATAACCTCCGACGATTTCCTGGTCTTCCGGAGACCAAACAATGAGTTGGTCATAACAATACGGCCCAGAATCGTATTCATCGAGATCGCATGACAATCCAGTTCCTCCCCCAGCCTCCCGGAAAGTCACTTCCCGAAGACGTCCGATCTCCCGCAGGGTTTGGGGAGCATTGTGTTCATTTACACAATAAATTTCATTCCCCCCTTTTCGGGTGTCCCTCAGTTTTCCTACCTTCTCCAGTTCACCAATAATCAGCGAAGGATCAATTGGATCTATGATCTTTTCAAACTTCATTTACTGACCTAATTTATACAAATCTTCCCGAATTTGTTCGGCCCAACGCAAATCTTTTGGTTCTTTTTGCAATTGTTCGGGTGTAATTACTTCTCCCACTGTGAATTTCATGTGTGCCCCACGCTGCTTAAACAACTCGTTGGAGAGATAAAGCATCTCCACATTGGCCTTTACTCCTAAAAATGAGCGAAAACGATGTAAACGGTAGAAAAAATTTGACAAACGACCATTGATGTGAACCGGAATAATCGGAATTTCATTTTTTCGAGATTGACTCACGAAGGTCTTCTTCCAGGGAAGATCCCGAACCTTTCCTTCTATTTTACGACTAACCAATCCAGCTGGAAAAATACAGACCATTTTTCCGGAACCAAATAATTCATCCAGTTTTCGGAATACATCGCCCCGATTTTTACCGTGTTTATCGACTCCCACAAACAACTTCTTCAGGGGTTCCAGATTCATTAAAAGGTCATTCACAATGAACTGAATATCCTCCCGGTGTCCGCGCAAGGCATGTACCAGGGCAATGGCATCCATCCCACCCAAGGGGTGATTCATCGCCAGAGTTACCCCTCCTTCTTTTGGAATTCGTTCGATGCCCTCCACCTCAACTTTGATATCAAAGTACTTCATGATCTCTGTACAGAATTCCTGTCCGTTCAGATCTCCATGCGTGTCCAAAAAATCATTGATCTCATCCTGGTGCAGAATTCGCTTCAAGTAGCGGATTACAAAACCCGGGATCCATTTAAGTAAACGCGGATTTTTACTGGCAATCAGGCGACGAATATCTATGAACTTTTCCTTCTTCATGATGAGGTAAAACAGCTTCCAAAGTGGAGTTTGTCAAGAGCAAAAATAAAGATGTTCAACAAATCTAAAAGACTAACCATTCAAAAGATATATCAACCAATCATCACGATCTCCTTTGAATATCCAAAGAAATATTGATCTTTACGGGCGAATTTAAATTTTCAAAGGAATATGAAAAAAAATTTTTTGGCCTTAACCGCATTGCTGATCATTGGGAATGCCTGGAGCCAACGAAAAATCGAATACGTCGAGTATGACCTGCCCAATGGCATCCACGTCATTCTGCACGAGGAACATGCGACTCCAATCGTTGCCGTTTCGGTGCTCTACCATGTCGGTTCCAAAAATGAAAATCCGAACAGAACCGGATTTGCTCATTTCTTTGAACACCTTTTGTTTGAAGGATCAGACAATATCAAACGAGGAGAGTACAGTGAATTGGTTGAAAAAAACGGTGGTGTTTTGAATGCCAACACTTCTCAGGACAGAACTTATTACTACGAAATACTCCCTTCCAATCAATTGGAATTGGGACTTTGGTTGGAAAGTGAGCGGATGCTCCATGCCAAAGTAGAGCAAACAGGAATTGAAACGCAACGAGAAGTTGTCAAAGAAGAGAAAAGACAGCGTGTTGACAACCAACCTTATGCTTCATTTATGACCGAGATGTTTTCTCGTATGTTCAAAAAACACCCATACCAGTGGGTTCCTATTGGAAGCATGGAACACCTGAATGCGGCCCAGGAAGAAGATTATGTCAACTTCTACCGTACTTTCTATGTTCCTTCCAATGCGACATTATCCATTGCTGGTGACCTGAACATCGAACAAACGAAAAAGTGGATCGATCAATATTTTGGAACGATTCCAACTGGTCAGGCAATTAACCTATATCGTGATTTTGAAAACCTTTCAGAGGAAGACTTCAAAAAATTGCACGGAGTGGAGAAGGCCAAGTTTGACAAAACAAATTTCTTGAACCCTAAGGATGCGGCGGCTAAAAAACTGTTGAAGAAATACAGCAGCATGCCGACAGTCATTCCACGTCCGGAAAGAAATGAACCACCTTTAACCGGTGTTATCAAGGATACGATTTACGACAACATTCAGTTGCCAGCAGTTTTCATGGGATATCGTTTTCCGGAACAAACACATCCAGACGCTTACGCCATCGAAATGATGAATTCGTTGCTTTCAGGTAGTAGTAGTTCACGGATGAACAAAAACCTGGTAGAGAAAAAGCAATTAGCTGTTGCGGCATTCTCTTTCTCCTTTGGAATGGAAGACCCTGGTATGGGACTCGTTGCAGCCATCGCGGCAAATGGAATTGAGCTGGGAGATGTTGAAAAGGCACTGGATCAGGAAGTCAAATTAGTTCAGAACGAATTGATCTCTCAGGAAGAGTTTGAGCGTTTGCGCAATCAGTTTGAGAATGACCTTATTTCTTCTAATAGTTCGGTTGCCGGAATCGCGGAAAACCTGGCAGACAACCACGTCTACATGGGAAGCGCGGATGTAACGAACAATCAAATGGCAAAATATATGGCCGTGACTCGTGAAGACATTCAACGTGTTGCGAAAAAATACTTCACTCCTGAAAACAGGATCATCTTGTATTATTTGCCTAAGAAATCAGAAGAGTAAAACAATATCTAAATAAAGAAGCATTTTAAAATCATGAAAAGATTAATCCCCATATTTAGTTTATCCCTGCTACTGGCAGGAAACGGTTTTGCTCAGATCGATCGATCAATGAGACCAAAACCCAGTGTTGCACCGGATATCAACATCAAGGATTCGGAAGTATTCAAGACTGAAAACGGAATCACTGTTATCTTATCGGAGAACCACAAATTACCGCGTATCTCCATGCGTTTGGTGATGGGATCAGACCCACGACTAGAAAAGGACAAAGCTGGAATTTCGGAGCTGGTTGGTGAAATGATCATGGGTGGAACCAAGAATCGAAGCAAAGACCAATTGGACAAAGAAATCGATTATGTGGGCGCGACCCTCGGAGCTACTTCCAAGGCGATCTATATGTCTTGTTTGACCAAGCACCTGGACAAGGTGATGGATTTATATACAGATGTCCTTAAGAATCCGATCTTTCCACAGTCAGAGTTCGATCGAATTGTCAAACAACAGGAATCAGGACTACTTTCCACGAAAGCCTCACCTGATGCCATGTCATCCAACGTTGTCAGCCGGGTGAACTTCCCAAACCATCCTTACGGGGAGGTGATGACAGAACAAACACTGGCCAACATTACTCAGGACGACATCATTGCCTACTACACGAAGAACTTTACCCCTGACGGGAGTTACCTGGTTATCGTAGGTGATATTGACAAAGCAGCTGCCGCGAGACTGGTTCAAAAGTATTTTGCAGATTGGAAAGGGGTTGAAAAATACTCTTACAACTGGCCTGCAGGATTTTTGAACAAAGGGAATCGGGTGATTTTCGTTAAGAAACCTGGTGCCGTGCAATCTAAAATCACGGTTACTTTCCCAATGCGTATTACTCCCGGGGATCCGGATCAAATTGCAGTAAAAGTCCTTAACGGTATCCTTGGTGGAGGTGGTTTTGGAACACGTCTGATGCAGAACCTACGAGAAGATAAGGCATACACCTATGGATGCTATTCTTCTGTCAACGTAACAGATAACGGTAGTTGGTTCTCTGCTTCCGGTAACTTTAGAAATGAAGTAAGTGATAGTGCGATTACTCAAATTCTGTACGAACTAGATCGAATTACGACCTCACACGTAACGGACGACGAGTTGAATCTAACAAAATCCTCTATGGCCGGAAGTTTTGCCCGTTCACTAGAGCGACCTTCAACGGTAGCAGACTTCGCATTGAACATTATTCGTAACGAGTTACCGAAAGATTACTACCAGACGTATCTGAAAAAATTGGCTGCGGTAGATAAGGATGCTATTTTGACAATGGCTCAAAAATACCTGACAGCTAAGAACTGTAACATCGTAGTGGTCGGAAATGAAGACATCATCGAAAAACTCAAAGTATTTGACTCCGATGGTGAAATCGAATTTTTGGATGCCTTTGGTCAGGAGATCATCGACATGAAAGAAGCCGACATTACTGCAGATCAATTACTGGAAAAATATGTTCTGGCTATTACCAAGTCAAGCAGCATGAAGGCAGCCAAGAAAAAGGTAAAGAAAATCAAATCAACCAGCCAGGAAATGGAATTGAAAAGTCCTATGTTCCCTGGAGCAATGAGCATGAACACCTATTTTATGGCACCTAACAAAGAAGCCATGAAAATGGAAATGCAGGGGATGGTGATTCAAAAATCTTACTTCGATGGTGAAAAGGGAGCTGCAACCAATATGCAAACCGGAAAGAAAGAGATGACTGAAGAAGAAATCATGGCGCGTAAAAAATCTGTCGGGGTGATTCCGGAGATGAACTATGCCACTTCCGGGATGGGCTATGAACTGAAGGGAATCGAAACCATCAAGGACAAAGAATACTATGTTCTGGAACTGAATGACGGTACAAGCACGAAAACAGAATACTATGACAAGGAGACTTTCATGAAGTACAAAAGCATTTCTGCTCAACAAGGTCAGGAAACGACAAGTACCTATGGAGACTTTAAAGAAGTGAATGGAATGGTCTTCCCTCACTCCATGACACTTAGTATTGGTCAAATGACCCTGAATGGTACGGTGAAAGAAATAAAAGTCAACGGAAAAATTGATTCGAAAATTTTCAAGGACTGATTTTAATTGATCCAAAAACAAAAAACGCCGGGAAATAATTCCGGCGTTTTTTGCATTTATCACACTTATTTTCGTCGCTCATTTTCATTTTTAAGCTTCATTTTTTTTTTGTAATTTTAGCCGCTATAACTAAATTTTTCAAACATGAAGCGAAATTTTACCTTATTACTACCTTTTCCGAAAGTGAGCAGGTTGTCGCAAGTTTCGAAGGCATCCAAAATGATTGGAATGTTAATCGGAGCTTTGTTTTTAGTACAATCCTTTTCTTTCGGTCAAACAGTTATCTACACTGAAACCATGGATAATGGAGGCGGTGGTTCCAATGGTGATGCCATTTCGGTACACGCAAGCAACGGACGTTTTGATGAGGCCACACTTACTTACAGTGGTACGGCAGATATGCGAAACACACTTCCTTCATCCGGATACACATCTGCTTCTGGAGGTTTCAATGTTATGTTTAACTCTACTGGAGAAACTTTCTCTATGAACGGGCTTGACTTTTCGGCCTGTCAGTCGGAGATCAAACTTTCTTTCGGATTGCGTAAGGGAACCAACTTAAGTGATGGTACCTCTATGTTGATTCAGTACAATACGTACGACGAACCAACCATTTTCAAGAAAATCACTTTTGATCCACTTCCAACAGGTTCAGGAACTGCCACATGGTATTACATTACTAGCAATTCTTTGATCCCAAGTAATGTTAAATCTATTCGTTTTGCAGCTCAATCAGCAGTTGAAATGAGATTGGATGACGTGGAAATTCAATGTAACACGGTTACTTGTCAGGTGCCAGACATTCTTAATGAGCCGATCGACGTAACTTCTTGTCAGAACCAACCAGTGAAGTTCGGTACTTTCGCTCAAAGTACAACGAACATGACTTACCAGTGGCAGGTAAATGACGGAAGTGGCTTTGTGAATGTTACTGATGGAGCTCTTTACACGGACACTCAAGAAGACTCCCTGGTGATCAACAACGTTACCGGAGCCATGAACGGTTACAAATACCGTTGTGTTGCAACTAACTCTTGTGGAGACTCATTCACTGTTGAAGTAACACTTACGGTTAACGCTGTGGACATTCCAACAATTACAGCTTCCGGACCACTTGAATTCTGTTTGGGAGGAAGCGTTACCCTGACTTCTTCTTCAGCTACCGGAAACGAATGGTCAACCGGAGAAACAACTCAGTCCATTACGGTCACTGGTGACGATGAATATTCGGTTAAGGTCACCTTTAATAACTGTTCTGAAACCTCGGACCCAACCATCGTGAAGGTAAATGACCCTTCATTTAACATGGAGAACATCCAAAACCCAACGACTTGTATTTCTACGGATGGTAGCATCGACATCAATGGTTCTGCTACGGGGATGGTTTCCTGGACTGGTCCTGTCAACGGAAACTCCGGAGCTCCTGTTCCACTTCTTTACACGATTGGAGGGTTGATGCGAGGAACATACACCATTTTGTTCGAGGTATCTCCAGGATGTAGCTCTACGGAGACGATTACGTTGGTTGGAGACATTCCTGTCCCAACGATTACCGCAAGTGGACCTTTGACTTTCTGTGACGGGGATAGTGTTATCTTAACATCTTCTGCAGACCTGGGGAACACCTGGTCAAACGGAGAAACAACAAAAGAAATCATTGTCACCACTTCTGGTACTTATAATGTAACTGTGACTTCAGGAACTTGTGTGAAACAATCAACCGATACGGTGGTTACAGTAAATCCAAAAACTGTCCTAAGCGTGACAGCTTTCACAGACCCTACAGCCTGTGCTGTTGCCGATGGTAGCATCACTGTTGGAGGTACCGGAACTGGAAACATCAGTTGGACTGGAGCTGCTACAGGATCCATGACAGGTGTCACTTTGCCTACAACAATTTCGGGGCTTATTGCTGGTTCCTATACAATCAAATTCAACAATGGACTTTGTCAATCTGAAGACATTGATCAAACATTGACTGATCCAGGTGCCCCTGCCACACCAACAATTACGGCAAGCGGACCTATTTCTTTCTGTGACGGAGGTTCAGTTACCCTGACATCTTCTTCCGCAACGAACAATACCTGGTCAACAGGAGAAACAACACAAACAATCACTGTTTCAACTACTCAAGACGTGACTGTATCCGTTACGGTAACCGGTTGTACTTCTACTTCAGCAGTAACTTCAGTGGTTAATAATGCTTATCCAAGCACACCAACCATTGCCGTTAAGGATACTGTAAACATTTGTACAGGTGACTCGGTTATTTTGACTTCTTCGTCTCTGAGCAATAACACCTGGTCAACTGGTTCTACGACTCGTTCAATTGTTGTGAAAACTTCAGGAACTTACAATGTAACTGTAGACAATAACGGTTGTACAACGACTTCTGCGGACACAGCCATTACTGTTTCAGCTACCGCCCCTCTGGTGATTGGTTCTACCACTGACCCAAGCTCTTGTGGAGCAACTAACGGTGTTGTTCAAATTGCTGGAATTTTCGGACCAGATCCAAATGGTACCCTTTCCTGGACTGGAGCAATGACTGGTGATGCCGGTGTAAATCCAATCACCCTGCCATATACAGTATCTGGACTTTCTTCTGGAACTTACGATTTCACATTTAACTCCGGAGCAGGTTGTGTCGGAACAGCAAACGTTACGATTACAGGACCGAATACTCCTCCTAGTATTTCTGCTAGTGGACCAACAAGCATCTGTGAAGGTGGAAGTGTTGTACTTTCCTCTTCTTCAGCTGTAGGAAACACTTGGTCAACCGGTGAAACAACACAAAACATTACGGTGAACAGCACAGGATCCTATACGGTTACAGTGACAGACAACGGTTGTACATTGACTTCAACCGCCACAGACGTAACAGTTAACCTGAAGCCAGTTCTTACAGCCACGATGAACTCTCCAAGTGTTTGTGGTGATTCTGATGGTAGTCTGGTAATCGATGCAGCTGGTTCCGGAACCGGAAACTTAATTTGGACAGGAGCCGCTTCAGGTTCACAATCTGGTATCAACCTTCCGTTTACAGTATCAAACCTGTCTGCCGGATCATACCAGTTCCGTTTTGATGACGGTTGTGCTTCTAATCTATTCAACTTCGACGTGATGGAAGCCAGTGTTCCTTCGACTCCAGTGATTACCGCTAATGGATCAACAACGATCTGTAAAGGCGATTCTGTTGAGTTGACTTCCAGTGAAACAAATAACATCTCCTGGATTACCGGAGAAACAAGTGCAAGTATCTGGGTGAAACTTTCCGGTAACTATACGGTAACTGTAACACAAGGATTCTGTACAGAAACTTCTGACCCAATGAGTATTGGAGTGAAGTCACTTCCAACCAAACCATCGATTTCCTCTTCGGATGTTGACAATACAGTTTGTGAAGGAACAACTGTAACGCTGACTTCCAGCGCAGGAGCAGGTAGTGACTGGTCTGATGGGTCTACCGGAGCATCTCTTGATGTAACAAGCAGTGGTACATTTGACGTTTCGGTAACAAATGTTGATGGCTGTACGGCTACTTCCGACCCAGTAACAGTGACGGTTAATCCAAAACCAACAAAACCAACAATCTCTGCAGACGGAGCGACTACTTTCTGTGACGGAGAGTCTGTGACGCTTACATCTTCAGCTACAAGTAATATTCAGTGGTCTACTGGTGCGAACGCCGCGTCTATCAGTGTGAATTCTTCAGGAACATTTACAGTAACTGTTACAGTGAACGGATGTTCTTCTGTTTCCGACCCAACGTCGACAACGATGAATCCGAATCCGACAGCGATCTTGAATAGCTTCTCTCCTGTTTGTGATACGGCTGCTAATGTACCGTTGAATCAAGGTCTGCCTGTTGGTGGTATCTACACTGTAGATGGAACGGAAATGACTGAATTTGATCCAGATCCATCTAACGTTGGAGATCATACAGTAGTCTATACCGTTACGGAAAACGGTTGTTCCGGAAGTGCCACAACGACTCTGACAGTTCAGAATTGTTCAGGTGGAACGGGAGGAATCAACGAAGAAACAAATTACCCATTTGTGGTCTTCCCGAACCCAAGTACCGGATCAATTCAAATTGAAGGAGATTACGTTCATGCAATTAGTAGCATCGAAGTAAGAGACCAATTGGGTCGTAACGTACAAGATTATGGTGCGGGTACAACTCAGGTTAATTTGAACGAATTGTCAAACGGAATCTACCTGTTGGTAATCAACGGAGAAAACTTCCAGGAAACAATTCGAATCCAATTGAATAAATAATTCTTTCTTAGAATTTCGAAAGGGCTGCCAGTGGCAGCCCTTTTTTGTTTGGTCATTTTTGAAAAAGCTTGCTAAAAAACAACTTCATCCCGCCCGACCACTCACACTAAAAATCTTTCTGGGCCGTTTCTTACTCCATGAAAGCACAACTAATTATTTTCGCAGCCTTATTGAGCCTTCTTAGCTCATGTAAAAAAGAAAAAACGGAACCAATTTGCACCCCTGCTCCTCAGGAAGACTATTTCCCCAACAAAGCAGGTTCCTATTGGACTTATCAATGGTATTCAATCGATTCAAACGGTGTTGAAACGGCTTTTGGAAGCCTGGACAGCATTTATATTTCCGGGGACACCTCCATAAACAATCAAAGCTACACCATTTACAAAGGAAGAAAACTTGGAAATAATAATTATACAAGTTTGTTGCGGGATTCTTCGGGGTACATTGTTAGTCCACAGGGGTTCATTCACTATTCCTACACGAATTTCACAGACACCTTACAACAAGGAGTCTCAGCTCCCTGGAACTGGTACCTGAAAATGTTTCAGGAATCGTTGGACCTTTTTGGCGCAACGAAAGAAGCTTTGAAGGCCCGAACATATTACTATGATCCTTCGGGCAACCCAATAAACAATTGCGGAGACACTTATTTCACCTTCAATAGCTGGTATGTTTCAGGAATCGGAAAAGTGAAAGAAACCAATGCTTTTGCCAACCAACTTCAAAATTGTGGTTTGCTGGAAGCCAGACTTGTCAGCTATCACATCGGCGAATAAAAAATTAAGTCAACAAAAAAAGGTCGGTTAACACCGACCTTTTCTTTCTGTATAACTCAATGAATTAGTTAACTATTTCATCATAACGCTGTTTGAAATCGCTATCATTCTCATACCATTGGGCCACTTTACCCAAAAGTGCTTTGGCCTTGTCTGGCTGCTTCATTTTGATGTAACACTCGGCCGTCATAAAGACACCTAATTTCAACATCTTTTTGTCCGCAGGAAAGTAATCATCCAAAGACTTCACATTTTCCAGCAATTTATCCGCTTCTTTCCACAATGCCTTGGCTCCTCCCTTATCAGCCACCATATATTTACAGGCACCTTCCAGGTAAAAACCTCCAACGTCATAGCGATTCATTTTATAGCCCTTACGAACCCATCCCCCAGCTTTTCTATAATCTCCTGCCTCCAGGTCGTTTTCTACTGCTTCTACAAGGGATTGGCGAACTTCGGCAAAGAAATCATTGTACTTTTCATACACTGTACTGTCCTTGTCTTTCTTAAAACATTTCCCCAATACACTAAAAACTTGTTTGTACGCATTCTTATACTCCTCGTCTCTATCTGAAACAAAAGAAATACGGTAATACCCCTGAGCCAGATAATAATAAACGACCGGATCATTTTTCGTATCGTCCTTCTCAGAGTATTTGGTACTTTCTTTGATCAACTTGGGATAATTCTCATCTGCAAGTAGAATTAACAAGTCATCGTATGTTGGCGGCTGTGCACGCAACATGGTAACACAACTTAACACAAATAAAATACTGAGTGACTTTTTCATAACTTTTCTATTCTTTGATTTAAAATTTTCTAATCTAAAATAACATATTCAATAATCGTGCCGAAGCTTTTTCGTCCCTTTTATTTTTTTGACTTTCCGACTTATACGCCTCCGCTTCACAATTGTTTCATTCCAGGCTCTTTATTAACAACTCCAGAATATGTATCGCTGCCCTGGAGATTTTAGTCCCCGGACCAAATACACCAAACACTCCCGCTTCATACAGGAAATCATAGTCCTTTTGCGGAATCACTCCCCCAGCAATCACCATGATATCCTCACGCCCCTGCTTTTTCAATTCCTCAATGACTTGCGGCACCAGTGTTTTATGTCCTGCCGCCAGGGAAGACACCCCCAATACATGCACATCATTTTCAATCGCCTGCTGCGCGGCTTCTTCCGGGGTTTGGAACAACGGACCAATATCCACATCAAAACCAATATCAGCAAAAGAGGTTGCTATGACCTTTGCTCCACGATCGTGTCCATCCTGCCCCATCTTTGCAATCATGATTCTTGGACGACGCCCTTCCAGTTGCGCAAATTCTGATGCGAGTTCCCGCGCTTTTTCAAATTCATTATCATTCATTGATTCCGATGAATATACTCCACTAATTGAACGAATCGTTGCCCGATACCGTCCATACACATTTTCCATTGCCTGTGAAATTTCACCCAGACTTGCGCGCTCTCTGGCACAAACCACTGCCTGCTCTAGCAGGTTACCACTCCCACTTTGAGCTATCTCCTCCAATTTAGCCAGTGCCTCTCTCACTTTCGATTCATCACGCCCCGATCTCAACTCGTTTAATCGTTCAATTTGTTCCAGACGCACTTTGGTATTATCCACCTCGAGGGTATCAATTGGTTCTTCTTCCTGTAACTGATAACGGTTAACTCCTACGATCACATCTTTTCCAGAGTCGATCCGGGCCTGTTTCCGAGCCGCAGCTTCCTCAATTCTCATTTTCGGAATTCCGGTTGCAATCGCCTTGGCCATTCCCCCCAATGATTCCACTTCTTCTATCAATTTCCAGGCTTCCTCTACTAATTCTGCCGTCAAGCTCTCCACGTAATAACTCCCTCCCAGGGGATCAATGATATCTGTAATCCCTGTTTCCTCTTGCAAATAAATCTGCGTATTCCTGGCAATCCTCGCCGAGAAATCCGTTGGCAATGCAATTGCCTCATCCAGGGCATTTGTATGTAATGATTGCGTTCCTCCCAGCGCAGCAGCCAATGCTTCCACACAGGTTCTTGTCACATTATTAAACGGATCCTGCTCCGTTAAACTCCAACCCGAAGTTTGGCAATGTGTTCGCAATGCCAGTGATTTGTTATTCTGAGGCTCGAACTGCTTAACCAACTTAGCCCACAACAATCTCCCGGCACGCATCTTTGCCACTTCCATGAAATGATTCATCCCAATCGCCCAAAAGAAACTCAGGCGAGGAGCGAAATCATCAATTTTCATTCCCGCTTTGATCCCAGCTCGAAGGTATTCCAATCCATCCGCCAGGGTATATGCTAACTCGATAGCCGCCGTGGCACCAGCCTCTTGCATGTGATACCCGGAAATCGAAATGGAGTTAAAACGCGGCATGTTTTGAGAAGTGTACTCAAAAATGTCTGAAATAATCTTCATCGACGGCTCCGGTGGATAGATGTAGGTATTTCGCACCATAAATTCTTTCAGAATGTCATTTTGAATGGTTCCGGAAAGTTGCTCCTGACTCACTCCCTGCTCTTCTGCCGCCACAATGTAAAATGCCATAATCGGAATCACGGCTCCATTCATTGTCATTGAAACGGACATCTGATCCAATGGGATTTGATCGAACAGCACCTTCATATCCAATACAGAGTCAATTGCAACCCCTGCTTTTCCAACATCCCCCACCACACGCTCGTGATCGGAATCATACCCCCGATGCGTAGCCAAATCAAAGGCCACCGAAAGCCCTTTTTGCCCGGCTGCCAAATTTCTTCGATAAAAAGCATTCGACTCTGTCGCCGTTGAAAAACCAGCATATTGACGAATCGTCCATGGACGAATGGCATACATCGAAGCATAAGGCCCTCTGAGGTAAGGAGGAATTCCCGAAAGGAAATTCAAATGCTCCAACGGGGTCATGTCTCTCTTCTGATAACAAGACTTCAAAGCAATATTTTCAGCCGTTTGGAGCGTATCAATCACTTCTCCAACCTGATCTTCCTGTCTTTTCTCCCAGCTTATTTTTGTAAAATCTATCCGTTCCATCTCAAAGTGCTTTTTCCTGAATTTTCAACTCTTTCTCTAAGACCAGCGAAGAGAGACCGTGATAAGTAATTTCTGTCAGCTGCCATTTACCCTGCTTTTCTTCTGGAGAGGGATACTTATTCACTCCGATCAAGGTACGCTTCCCTTCTCTGAAATGTTCGATTCGTTTTGCTGCTGTATTTCGAATGTTATCTTTCCAGGATGCAGATTTCAAAAGCCCTCCTTCACGCTCTATTTCCTGAAACAGGCTCCAGGCCTTCTCACAAAGTTGATCTGTCAATTCTTCAATGGCATAGCTTCCTCCTGTTGTATCCAGTACCTGATTCAGATATGATTCTTCTTTTAAAATCAATGAAATATTGATTGACATTCGCTCTGCCAGTTCACTGGCTCCCTCTTCCGACAATTGATCATAAGCCTGAACATGAACGTCCTGCGCTCCCCCCAATACGGCAGACATCGCTTCGGTACTTTGTCGCAACAGGTTGGTATATGGATCCAACAGGGATTTATTAACAAAACCTGTTCTTGCGGTAATCATCGCTGTTTCATTGCATTTATGTTCCGGATCATAGCTCCTGGCCACTTGCGCCCACAACTCCCGAAAAGCCCTGAACTTGGCCACTTCCACAAAATAAGTTGGTGAAATTCCAAAGGTGAAATGAATTCCTGCAAGCGCATCATCCACCGAAGAGCCTGATTCCAACAAACGATGAATATACTCGTTCCCAGCGGCCAATGCAAAAGCCAATTCCTGCGTCGCATTAGCTCCTGCCTGCTGAACAGCGTATGCGTTCACCTCGAATGATCGAAGCAATCTTTTACTTTTGGATAAAGACAAGCCTTCCGAAAAAGACTGTCCGAGTGGGTCGTAAAAACAAAGTACTTCCTGGTATTCAACATCTTCCAAAAAGGAATTTAGTCGCTCCAACGTCTCCCGATCAGAAAACCTGAATCCGAGACGAATGCAATCCATTCGAACCCCATTTAGCAGGGATTTGAAATTGGAATTTGCCTCCCATGTTCTCACATCAAAAATCACCACACTTACTCCCTTCATCAACATTTCCAGTGCCTTCTTATTCGCCTCCTCTTCCGATTTCTCCCTAACCTCGTAAACAATCCCCCAATCATTCAACTCCATACTATTTCCACGACGGTATGGAGTTCTTCCAGGAAAACGAGCTTCCTGATTTGAATCCCCTGGATAATTGTAGCTGGTAAACTCGAGTTCCTCAATCGCATCCTTTTTTAACAGATACTGATCAAAATCCTTTCCCTTCAACTCCTTTGTCAACACCTCCAACCATGCTTCCTTTGCAGGTGCTTCAAAGGCATCAAAATATTTTTTCGTCATAAAACCTCAGCTTTCGTTTGAGTTAATTTCCCCTTCGTTTTTAGGTAAACAACAGTGCTCACCATGGTCACCAAAAACGGAGCTAACAAGATTCCTGCATAAGGAATCAGGTAAATCAAATTAAATAGAGCCCCGGTGAGCAGCACATGCAGCATTCTTCCGAAGCCAAATCCAAAACTACTGAATATTGCTTCTCCGTATCGCTCCAGTGAATAATCATAAAACGCAAAACCCAAAAAGAACGAATTGATCAGCCAGTAAATCAATGAATCAATGGCATGAAAACCGGTAATCCAGGCAAACAGCCACCAAATTCCCATGATCATGAAATTCAGGAACAGAGCCACAACCAGGATAAAAACAGCTCGCAACAAATCGGTGATGATTCTCACAAAACCACCAGAAAACTTTGCTCCGGTCAGTTCGTTATCCAATTTTTCAGACAACAAACAGTTCACTGGAGACAATGCCGTTAATACCAGAAATTTATAGAACATGAACAGCAAATACGAAGCGAAGCCCATCACGGCAACCGCCCCTTTATTCAGGTACGAGCCAATCCAGGGCACACTGGCAAACCAGGTGTTCTCTTCATACTGCTCCATGTACGAGGCAGAAGCATAATACAAAATACCGATGACAAGCGCAGGAATCAGGTACAACCAAAACTTTCCCTGCATCAGTTTTTCAATACTGATTTTTAAGCCTAAAATATGGTCGTTAATCGCTTCCATTTGCCACAAAATCTGTGCTCTGCGAATATAGTAAAAATCAAGAAATTACTAGGGTTTTCCTTTCATGTGGGCCTTCACAAAATCACTTACCAGATAAGCGAGTGCTTTCCCTACCAGTGACTTTTCATCTGCCGTTTGTGGAGCCGCTTCCGGAAGATGTAAATAACAAGCATCAGATCGCCCCATTTTTCGAAGATACATCCGAGCCTGCTCCAGGGAAATTCCTGAAGGAGTCATTGCGCTACTCGGCATATAAGCAATCGCATCCATGTCCAATTCGACCCCTATCACTTTCCCTTTACAAATCTCAAGCACCTTTTGGATGTCTTTGACAAATGCTTCTGGGTCCTCCAAATAATCGTCAAAGTAAGTCGCCATACAAGCATCCTCCTTCAATCGATCCAATATATATTGATTATTGTATGACTCATGGAGTCCGAGGACGGCATAGAAATCCATCTTTCCTTCCTTCCGGGCCCAGGAAAACGAATTTCCGCTGTGTCGGTAATCCGTTGCGCGATAATCGGCGTGCGGATCACAATTCACCACTGAAATTGGGGTTTTACAAACTTTTGAAACAGAACAAATGAGTGGATAAGCATTATTGTGCCCTCCTCCTATCAGGATCGGAATCATTCTCTGGGCAATCCAGGGCTCCAATAACTGCTCCACAGCAAGGTCAATCTCCCGGACCAGTTCCTTTTTCCTGGAAGGATCAAATTGAACGTTCGTCCGAAGTTCTCCAAGAATCTGAAATTCACTGCCATTCAAAAACTGATTGGACTGCATATTCACAAATTTTCCCACAAAGGATTCAAAAGCAGTGATCGATCCAGGCCTTCCTTCATTTGCTTGAGGCCCCAGATCTTCGCTAACTCCCAGGATCAGGTACTTTGCCTTCCCCGAAGTTTCATTTCCCAGACTGACATGATCCCCTAGACGCTCTTCTCCTTCTCGATGAGTCAGGAAATAACCCAATTGCTCTTTGGTCCAGGGTTGAAAAGAACATACTTCATTGATCATTTTCATGACTGGACTTCAAAAGGTTTTATTTTTTCCAGAAAAACAGTGGGGGCTGGCATCGGACTCATCGTCTCTTTATTTACAAACACTAGCAATGTGCTGGCATCAGCAACTCTTTTCCCAGATTCATTCTCTATTTCGTACTCAAAATAGATACGCGCCCCTTTTACCAACACAATTTTCGTACGAACCAATAATTCATCATCATAATAAGCGGGAGACTTATATTTAACCTGATATTCGGAAACCGGGAGCATCACTCCCATTTCTTCCAAACTCTTATAACTCATCCCCAATTCACGCATAGCTTCCACTCGACCAACTTCAAAATACTGGGCATAATTCCCATAATAACAATAGCCCATCTGATCAGTTTCACCGTAACGGACCCGAATTTTTGTTGTATGCTCGAATACAATGTGCATTTCTTTCAGACAATTATTGTTGGTACATTTTTTGTTAATACAATGTTAAGCATTTTAAAGCAAACACTTTCAGAAATTCAATAAGCTATGCATTCCTAGTACCCTAGGAAAATCAGCAAAAAACTGCTTTTCAGGAGCTCCATTTTCAAAAAAATTAAGAAGTAAAATATTTTAAAAAATCAATACCCATTTCATTTTTTTTTTAACTTTTTTATCCCAATATTTGCTCCCGGTTGAGACTTGACCTATCGCTCATCAAAAATAGTTGAGAACGAGAATTTACACTAGTTTGGACCTTCAGTGGTTAAAACGAATAAAAAAGGACTTTAGAATTAATGAATGCTAACTGTGAAACTGTTTGGAGCTCTTGTTTAAAAGTAATTAAAGATAACGTTCCTTTACAAGCTTTCAAAACCTGGTTTGAACCAATTGTTCCTATCAAGTTGGAGGGGCATGTCCTGACCATTCAGGTTCCTTCTCACTTTTTCTATGAGTGGCTTGAGGAGCATTATATTACCCTACTTAAAAAGGTAATCAAAAAAGAGATTGGCACAGAAGGGCAGTTAGAATACAGCATCGTTATGGAAAACAACAATAAAAATGCGACTCCATATACGGTTAAATTACCCACTTCAAATAAAACGGCTCTAAAAAATGCGCCGGTCAGCGTTCCTTTAAATTTAGAGGACAACCAAATTAAGAACCCATTCATTATTCCGGGACTTAAAAAGGTAAATGTTGACAGCAACCTGAATCCGGCATATTCATTTGAAAATTTTGTAGAAGGTGACTGTAACCGTCTGGCCAGGTCAGCTGGTTATGCCGTAGCAAACAAGCCTGGAGGAACAGCATTTAACCCCCTCCTGATTTATGGAGGTGTTGGATTAGGGAAAACACACCTGGCTCACGCCATCGGAATTGGAATCAAAAATCAATTTCCCAATAAGACCGTCCTGTACGTTGGGTCGGAGAAATTTGCCCATCAATTTATTGATGCCATTAAAAATCAATCCACCAATGATTTCATCCACTTCTATCAAATGGTAGACGTACTGATCATTGATGATGTTCAATTTTTCTCTGGGAAAGAGAAAACACAGGATGTCTTCTTCCATGTTTTCAACCACCTGCACCAAAACGGAAAACAGATCATTTTGACATCTGACAAACCTCCGGTTGAAATGCAGGGTATGGAACAACGTCTACTATCCCGATTCAAATGGGGATTGTCTGCCGATCTTTCCGCTCCTGATCTGGAAACGCGAATTGCTATTCTAGAGAAGAAGATGTATGGAAACGGAATCGAATTGCCCAAGGAAGTGGTTGAGTACCTGGCATACAGCATCAACACAAACATCCGTGAGATGGAAGGAGCATGGACTTCTTTACTAGCTCAGGCTTCATTAAACAAAAAGGCCATCACCCTGGATCTTGCCAAGCAAATGATTGACAAATTTGTCAAGAATACAGCACGTGAGGTATCCATTGATTACATCCAGAAGGTTGTCTGTGATTACTTCGATCTACCGATCGAGATGCTGAAATCAAAAACCAGAAAGAGAGAAGTTGTTCAGGCACGCCAGATTTCTATGTATTTCTCCAAAAAAATGACCAAATCATCTTTGGCAAGTATTGGAGCTCATTGCGGAGGAAAGGATCATGCGACGGTGTTACACGCCTGTCGGACTGTCTTAAACCTGTCCGAAACGGACAAACAGTTCCGAGCTTATCTGGAAGATTTGGAAAAAAAATTGACCATACAATAATTTTAAAATCAGAATAAACTAAGGGACTTTATGCATAAAGTCCTTTTTCTTTTGTTAAGGGGTATTCCTCCTACAAAAGTTGACTTAAGGAAAAAACGATGAAAAACAAGGTAACATTCATCATGAATCCGTCGGAACTGGGAGCAGGAACAAGAGGTGCGTCCATGGGCCCCGGAGCCATTCAAAGTGCAGCCCGCGAAAAGGAAAGCACCCTGTTTGGAGAGCATGAAATCCGCTGGATTCCAGAACATAATTTTTTACTGGACCAGGAAAACAGATTTCCTCACGCCAAACATATTGATGGAATTGTACAAATTTTTGACTCCCTCATTGAGGAAATTAAAAACTGTCAGAATCGGCAAGAATTCCCTATTGTAATCGCCGGAGACCACAGTTCTGGAGGAGGAACCCTGGCCGGTGTCTGTGCTGCGAATCCTGGAAAAAGAGTTGGAGTCATTTGGATTGATGCCCATGGAGATCTTCATTCTCCGTACACAACCCCTTCCGGAAATGTACACGGCATGCCTCTGGCAACAGCCCTGGCAGAAGACAATATAGATTATGCCCGAAATCAACCGGCTCCAGAAACCGTCCAACATTGGAACGCGTTAAAAAATGCCGGGGGAAGTTCTCCAAAAATTGAAGCTCAGGACCTCGTCTTTATGGGGGTCCGGGATACTGAAAAAGAAGAAAATGCCATCATTGATTCAAAAGGAATCCGAAATTACACCGTCGCAGAGGTCCGTGAAAAAGGAATTGCCCAATGTCTCCAAGAAATCGAGCAAAAACTGTCCGCTTGTGACCTGATCTACATCTCTTTTGATGTGGATTCCATGGACCCTGAATTAACCTCTCACGGAACCGGAACTCCTGTTCCAAACGGATTTACACCAGATGAGGCCAAAGACATCATTCTGGGACTTCTGGAAAACCCAAAGACAAGCTGCTTTGAACTAGTGGAGGTCAATCCATGTTTGGATGAAAAGAAAAACAAAATGGCGGAAACAGCTTTTGACATCATTCAAGAGATCGTTCAAAAACTTAGTGACGTTTCATGGAACAACTGATCCGAAAGACCCTGGTCAATCAGGCAGAAAAATTGTTTGGTTCACCCATTGAGGAAAAACAGATTCAATTTCAACTTACCCGCAAAGAATTTGAAGGCGATTTAACCCTGGTCGTTTTTCCTTTTGTTAAACTTCTTAAATGTAGTCCAGATCAGGCCGCCGAAAAAATTGGAAGTTTCCTCACACAGGAAATTGAGGACATTGCATCATTTAATGTCATCAAAGGCTTCCTGAACCTGGTGCTTAGCAAAGCATACTGGATCGGACAGCTCGAAAAAATCGGAGAAGACGATCAATTCGGCTTTGCCCGCCCGGAGAGTAAGGGGACGATGATGGTAGAGTATTCTTCTCCGAATACGAATAAACCTTTACACCTCGGACATCTTCGAAATATTTTCCTGGGCTATTCAGTTGCTGAAATCCTCAAAGCAAACGGACACCGGGTCGTAAAGACCCAAATCATTAACGATCGCGGAATCCACATCTGCAAAAGTATGTTGGCCTGGGAACGCTTTTCACCACTCAATGAAAATGGTGAACGGGAAAACCCTTCGAATACAGGAATGAAGGGAGATAAACTGGTCGGGAAGTATTACGTAGAGTTTGATAAACATCTGAAACAAGAGACCGAAGAGCTTTTGAAGGACTGGGAAAAAGGCCAGTTTGGAGATGCTTCTGCCGAGAGCATTCAGAAATTCAATGAATTGAGTGATGCCATGCAGGGTAAGGATGAAAAAGCTGGCAAAGCCATTCGGGACAAAATCACAGAGCTGGCCAAAAATGAGTCCTCCCTCATGAAAGACGCCAAAAGCATGCTGATCAAATGGGAAGCACGTGATCCTGAAACATACTTATTGTGGAGCACCATGAATGGTTGGGTGTACGAAGGATTTGAGACTACTTACCGCCAAATGGGGGTGGATTTTGACCATTTATATTACGAATCAGACACCTATTTGATCGGAAAGGATGTTATCGAAAAAGGATTGAAAGAAGGCGTTTTCTTCCGAAAAGAGGACGGATCGGTCTGGATTGATTTGAGTGATGAAGGACTGGATGAAAAACTCCTCCTCCGTTCTGATGGTACCGCTGTTTATATGACCCAGGATATTGGGACGGCCATTGATCGTTTCAAGGATTACCCAGACCTGGAAGGAATTACCTATACCGTAGGAAATGAACAGGATTATCACTTCAAGGTGTTATTCCTGATCCTGAAAAAAATGGGCTATAGCTGGGCAGATTCCTGCTATCATTTGTCCTATGGAATGGTGGACCTCCCATCCGGAAAAATGAAATCCCGGGAAGGGACCGTGGTTGATGCGGATGACCTGATGGCTGATGTAATTGCCAGTGCTAAAAGCATGACCCAGGAGCGCGGACATTTGGACGGCATGTCTGAAGAAGAAAAGGAAAAGCTTTACGCTCAAATTGGAATGGGCGGACTAAAATATTACCTATTAAAAGTGGACCCAAAAAAGAGAATGCTCTTTAATCCGGAAGAATCCATTGAACTTAATGGAAATACAGGTCCATTCATTCAATATGCCTACGCCAGAATTCAAAGCTTGCTAAGAAAAGCTGGAAATCATGGAAAAATGAATCCGAATGTCGAATTACTTGCCGAAGAAAAGGAATTAATCAAGCATTTAAGTCTTTTCCCTCAAACCGTATCCGAAGCTGGCAACACACATTCTCCAGCCCTGATTTGTAATTATGCCTATGAACTGGTCAAACTATTCAACCAGTTCTATCAGAACATTCCGATTAATTCGGAAAGTAAGCAGGAGCCGAAAGAACTTCGCCTATACCTCAGTTATTGCACGGGAAAGGTGATTCGAAGCGCAATGAAACTAAACGGAATTGAAGTTCCACAAAGGATGTAACAAAAAAAGCGGATGCTAAACATCCGCTTTTTTTAATCATATCCCGTTAGTGCCTGACTATAAAACGACGAATCTCTGATCCGCTTTCCGCTTCTACCTTAAGGATATAAATTCCTTCTTCCCAATTCCTGGTTTCAATTCGATAGACTCCCTGACCAATACGCATTGATTCTGCCTTCATTTTTTGTCCCAGCGAGTTGAACACGGCGAGTTGAACAGGAGTTCCTCCCTCTACCACACCTGCATCTATATAATCTCCAGAAGGGTTCGGGCCGATATAGGAAATACTCCCTGGCATCCGAATCTCTTCCAACGAAAGATTCCCACATTTACTCTGAGCCGCTGCCCTGATGGCATCAGCATTCATGGAAGTTGTTAATTTGTAAAATGAACGGTCACTACAAACCAACACAAGTGCCGGTGTACCGAAACTTCCGGATGGAATAAACGTCGTGATCGCATTATATATTTTCGATTGATCCGTCTCATTAGCAATCGGATAATCGACTCCTTTCGTCCAGTCACCTAGCGTATTTCCTGTTCCACGAACATTTTCATCCGTGCTATTCTGATCCACTTCAAAACCGATCACCATCACATCACTAATGGTTCCAGGGGCTCCATAGGAAAGATAATAATCATTAAAATAACCGGCATTATGATGAGCCCAGCAAAATCCACACAGTGTCCGGAAAAAATCCAGCACTACATGTTTTCCTTGTGAAGTGTACTCATAGAGATCATGTGCATTGCCCTGCATGTCAGTGATCACCACATTTTTACTCATTACGGTTCCATCTGGAGCAATCTGGGCATAAGTAGTGCTTAACAGGGAAACACCAGCCAGCAAATAAAGTAGTTTTCGATACATGGTTGTGATATTCGTGTTACACAAATATAACATTTTAAACTAACAGTCTGACCAAGAATTAATTACGAATAATCTGAATTTGACTATCCAGGCCTATCTTGATGATCTTAGAGGCCCTTTTTTGAACTTCCCCGTGCGATTCAGAGGAAACTCCATCCACTCCGTCCACCAATCTCTGATCAATCTCAGAAAAAGTAGTTGGAATGGCTGCCCCAGAAATATTGGCAGAAGTAGACACGATGGGTTTCCGAAGTGCACGAATCAACTCCTGACAAAGTCCATGATTGACCACACGGATTCCGACAGAACCATCTTCAGCATAAACCGACTTGGCTAGCCCCTGCACTCCCGGATAAATGATGGTCAGGGGTTCCGTTGCCAGATCAATCAGGTCATAGCACACTTCCGGAAAGTCCGGCACATATTGCTCAAGCATCCGAACACTGTCCACCAAAACAATAAAACTTTTCCCTTCCTTTCGCTCCTTCAACTCCAGAATTCGCTCGCAAGCTTCATCCTTTGTAGCGTCGCATCCCAATCCCCAAATGGTATCTGTCGGATAAAGGATCACTCCTCCTTCTTTTAAGCTTTCTTTCAGTAGGCTTCGATTATTTTCCATCCCTCTTTTTTAATAAATCCGGTCTTCGTTCTTTTGTTCGTTGATAGGCTTTTTCTTCGCGCCATGCCTCAATTTTTTTAAAGTCACCTGACAGCAGAACTTCCGGAACCTTCCATCCCCGGTACTCAGGAGGTCTGGTATACACCGGGGGTGATAATAAATGATCCTGAAAGCTATCGGTCAGTGCGGAAGTCTCATCATTGAGTACTCCCGGAATCAATCTCCCGATGCTATCCACAAGTACAGCCGCTCCCAACTCCCCTCCAGACAAAACATAGGAACCAATCGAAATTTCAAGGGTTATATAATGCTCACGAATTCGTTCGTCTACCCCTTTGTAATGACCACACAAGATCATCAAGTTTTCATTCAACGAAAGCCGATTGCATCGGTCCTGCTCCAGCAATTCTCCATCCGGAGTCATGTAAATAATCTCATCATAATCACGCTCTTCTTTCAGACGATCAATCAAGGCAGCAATTGGCTCCGCAGACATGACCATTCCGGCACCTCCACCATATTGATAATCATCAACATTTTTGTGCTTACTTGTTGAATAATCCCGTATGTTGTGAATGTGAATTTCCAAATGACCTTTTTCCTGTGCCCGCTTCAAAATGGAATTGGAAAAAGGTCCTTCCAGCAATCCAGGTAATATTGTCAGAATATCAATACGCATGGAACAAAATTAGTTCAAACTTTTTTAGTTCTTTTGTGTTTAGACAACAAGAACTATTTTTTTTACGAAAAAGATAGGAGGCGAGTGTCTTAATCACATTGTTTCATGAGCTATCCATTGACCGAACATATTCGAAAAGAAAAAAGACCATTTGTGATTGCGGGCCCCTGCAGTGCCGAATCAGAGGAGCAAATGCAAGTCATTGCCGCTGATCTGGCTCGTGATAGCAAGGTGAAATTACTTCGGGCAGGGATTTGGAAACCGCGTACCCGACCGGATTCCTTTTCCGGAATTGGACAAGCTGGCCTCAAATGGTTGGTTGATGCCGGTCGTCAAAATGGCCTTCCAGTTTGCACGGAAGTTGCCAATCGTGAACATGTGGAAGACGCGTTAAAAGCAGGTGTTGACGTCCTTTGGATTGGAGCGCGCACAAGTGTTAATCCTTTCACGGTCCAGGAAATCGCTGATGTGCTTCGTGGAGTGGAAATTCCAGTAATGGTCAAAAACCCAATTAATCCGGACCTAAATCTCTGGATCGGGGCCCTGGAACGCTTGGAAAAATCGGGGATCAAAGAACTTACAGCCATTCATCGGGGATTCTCCATCTATCAGCATCGCAAATACCGAAACGTCCCCAATTGGGAGCTCCCCATTGCTCTAAAGGAACGGTTTCAGGAACTTCCCTTGATTTGTGACCCCAGTCATATCGGGGGGAAAAGAAGTTTGCTTCGGGAGATATCCCAAAAGGCCATGGACCTCAACTTCGATGGCTTGATGATTGAAACACACCCGAGCCCAGAACAAGCTCTATCTGACGCCGAACAGCAAATCACAGCGGATGAGTTGAATGATTTGTTAAGTCATTTAGTACTTCGATCCGCAGAAATAAGAGCCGGTCACGCGGAAACTATAGATGATTTAAGAGAAAAAATTGCTATATTGGATGATCGGGTTTTCGAACTGCTCTCCGCCCGAATGGATATTAGTTCCGAATTGGGACATTTTAAACGTGATCATCACATCACGATCCTGCAAACAGAACACTGGAAAAACATGATTGATTCGCGATTGAATAAATCAGCGGATTATGGATTGACCAGAAGGTTCATTCGACAGGTGATGGATGCCATTCACCAGGAGTCGATTCGAAGACAAACGAAAATCATGAACGAAAAAGAAGATCAAAAGCGATGAATCAAATCATCCATTCAGGAAATTATCGGGGAAAAATTCAGGTTCCCCCGTCCAAAAGTGATGCTCAAAGAGCCATTTTGGCCGCAGGTCTCGCACAAGGAACCTCTCATCTCACCAATTACGGGAACAGTGATGACGAGCTTGTCATGCAAAATTTCATCAGACAAATCGGTGCTGAGATCATAGAAAAGAAAAACCGGGTGCTCCGCGTCAACGGTACAAACTCTTTCCCTTCAGAAGCAACATTTCAGATTGGGGAAAGTGGACTTAGTGCACGACTAATAACAGCAATTTGTGCCGCCCATCCCGGACATTTCATTATAAAAGGCGAGGGATCTCTTCTGGAACGTCCAATGCATTCTTTCCAGGATATACTCCCTATGTTTGGAATCCATTTTCAGTCAAATCAGGGCTTTCTGCCACTTCATATCAGCGGAGGCCCGATGCAAGGAAAAAAGGCTCAAATAGATAGCTCTACCGGATCACAGTACTTGTCTGGACTCCTTATGGCTCTTCCAATGATTGACGAAGATTCGAGTCTGAACGTACATCAATTGGTGAGCAGACCTTACGTCGAAATGACCTTGCGAACCATGTCGAAATTCGGAGTTTTCATTGAACAGGACTCCCTGCAAACTTTTCACATTAAAGGAAAACAGAAATACCTTCCGGCCTCGTACTACATTGAATCCGATTGGAGCTCTGCTTCTTATTGGCTGGTTGCCTCGGCATTGGGTCTGGAAATTGAAACAGGAGAATTAAATCCCCAGAGTCTTCAGGCCGACCGATTGATTCTCAGCGCCTTTAAAGCAGCTAATTGCGAAGTGGAATTCCATCAGGGCAACTATAAGATTCACGGTAAATTTCGTCAGGCCTTTGAGTTTGATGCAACCCATTGCCCAGACCTCTTCCCTGCCCTGACGACCTTCGCCAGTCTTTGTCCAGGAACGACCATTCTAAAGGGTTTGAAAAGACTTCGCTATAAGGAAAGCAACCGGGGAGAAGCTCTGCAAACAGAATTTGCTAAACTTGGAGTTCAAATCGATCTTAAGGAGGATGAAATGTTCATTCATGGACGAGATCAACTCCGAGGAGCTCAGGTAAATTCGCACCGGGATCACCGAATTGCCATGTGCCTGGCTATAGCAGGAATGTTTAGTGAAACGCCCATCGAAATTTCGGATTCGGAAGCTGCTTCAAAAAGCTATCCTGAATTCTGGGATCATTTAAATTCATTAAAGACTGAAAATCAGTAACTTAAATACACACACAAGGGAAATCTCATCTCTTTTTCGTACCTTTGCAGCCTAAATTTCAGTTTTATGCGTGTATATCTAGATAATGCGGCAACCACTCCTATTTTACCGGAAGTTGTAGATGAAATGTGTCGTTGTCTGAGAGATCAGTTTGGGAACCCTTCTTCCACACACTATTTTGGGAGACAGGCAAAGGCCGAGATTGAAACGGCACGTAGAAAGATTGCTTCACACCTTAACTGTAAGGCTTCTGAAATTATTTTCACTTCTGGAGGAACCGAAGCGGACAACATGGTTTTCCACACGGCAATTCACGGCCTCAAAGTAGAACAAATTATCACCTCTCCGATTGAACATCACGCGGTACTCCACACAGCGGAGCATCTGGCGGAACAATTTCAAATCGAGCTTCAATTGGTTCGGGTTGACGAACAAGGGCATGTCGATTTAAAGCACCTGGAAGAATTGCTACAAAATGGAAAAAAGACACTCGTCTCCCTGATGCATGCCAATAACGAAATCGGAACCTTACTTCCCATTCGTCAAACAGGAGAACTTTGTCATAAATACGGGGCATATTTCCATTCGGACACCGTACAAACGATGGGACACTATCGCTTTGATCTCCAGGAATTGCCCGTTGATTTTGTGACCTGTTCAGCACACAAGTTGCATGGACCCAAAGGAGTTGGATTCCTCTATGCTAACAAGCAGATTAAAACCGAAATTATGATTCACGGTGGAGCACAAGAGCGAGGACTCCGAAGTGGTACAGAAAATATCTCCGGAATTGTTGGCCTGGTCAAGGCGCTGGATTTGGCATACACCGACCTGGAAGAACATCAGAATCATGTTCAACAACTTAAAAGTTATTTGATTGAGAAACTTCAACGCAATTTTCCAGACGGAGGTTTTCATGGAGACATTCGATCAGAACAAAGCCTCTATACCGTTTTGAATTGTTGGTTCCCCAGAACAGATAAAGCAGCGATGTTGCTCTTTACCCTGGATTTGAAGGGGATCGCATGTAGCGGGGGGAGTGCTTGTTCTTCAGGGGCTACCAAAGGTTCTCATGTCCTTGAAGGAATTGGCTCCGACCTTTCCGTCCCCAACGTCCGTTTCTCTTTTTCACGGCTAAATACAATAGAAGAAGTAGACTTTGTTGTGGAACAACTCAACGAATTATATCAACTCGCCCTGGCCTGATGAAAAAGATCATTTTTGCACTATGCCTGTTTTGTATTGCTAGTTCAGCACGCGTACAGTCGCTTTATTTCCCCCCATTGACAGGAAGTACGTGGGAACAAACGGCCCCAGAAAACCTGGGATGGTGTCAGGAAAACATCGACAGTTTATACGCCTACCTTGAAGCAACAAACACGAAAGCCTTTCTACTTTTAAAAGATGGAAAGATCGTCCTGGAAAAGTATATGAATGGCTTTGCCCAGAGCGACCAATGGGTGTGGAATTCAGCTGCTAAAACCTTGACAGGTTTCGCTGTTGGAATCGCTCAGGAAAAAGGACTCCTATCACTCAACGATAGCAGTTCTCATTATCTTGGAAGTGGGTGGACGAGTCTCACGCCAGAGCAAGAAGGGAACATCACGATCCGGCATCAAATCACCATGACAAGTGGATTAAAAAGTACCGGTGATCACTATTGTACTGATCCCGAATGCCTGATCTATGCAGCGGAACCCGGCACCAGATGGTCTTATCACAATGCCCCTTATACGCTGTTGGATAGAGTCCTTACTGAAGCTACCGGGATCAACTACGATGATTTCATCGAAAACAATATCCGTCAGAAAATTGGCATGGACGGAAAATTCTACAAAGTAGGATTCAACAACATCCATTTGAGTACCGCACGAAGCATGGCTCGTTTTGGACTTCTGCTCCTGGCTGATGGGACCTGGGATGGCACTGAAATACTGGGAGACCAGGTTTTTCTGGATAGCATGCGTAACACTTCACAGGAAATGAACCCATCGTATGGCTTTTTGACCTGGCTCAACGGAAAATCTTCTTACATGCTCCCTATTGAAAGTCTTCAGATTTCAATCAACCGAACAGCACTTCCAAATGCCCCTGAAGATGTCTACATGGCGCTTGGAAAAGATGGACAAATGATCAATGTTTCTCCTTCCGAAAAGCTCATCATGGTCCGCATGGGGGAAGCCGACGGAAATAGTCTGGTCCCAAACGATTATAATGACACTATTTGGCAAAAGATCAATCAACTTCCATGTACAATTGGATTGATGGAACAAGAACTTCACTCCTTCCAAATACATCCAAATCCAGGCTCTGACCGAATTCACCTGAAACTACCCGAAGGTGAAGTAGTCAAGCAAATTAGCATCCTAAGTACTCAAGGAAAGGAAGTGGAATTATTCGTTCGTCCAGAAAAGGAAGTGAATGTTTCCGGATTGCTCCCCGGTATTTATTTCATCGAAGTCCAAACGGAAGACAGACGATATCAAAGCAAATTCATCCGGATGTAATGAAACGAGCCCTTGCTCTCCTACTTTTCTTAGCTGTGACTTCTACTGGTCATACCCAGGAAAAGAGAGCATCCCAATGGCATCTCCAGGCAATGTTTTCCCAGGGGGTCGTTTTACCTGAATACTCCTTTGTTCACTCAACCACCCAAACTCCAATTCAACAGATGGAGTTAAGTTTTCTTAAACAAAGTAAGGGAAATTCCTTCTGGCAGGAAATCTACAATTATCCAAAATTCGGTCTGGCCCTGTTTGCCGGAAGTCATGGGAATCCAGCAATACTTGGGCATGAAATCGCTGTCTACCCCTTTGTAAGCCTAAGTAGCATACGTCGAAAAAAGTACTCCTGGGATCAAACGATTGGCCTCGGACTGGGATGGGCGAGCAAAAAATTTGACCTGGATAACAACCCGATGAATATTGCCGTTGGCTCGCACCTAAATGTCCATTTTCGCTTTCGAAGTTCCTTCTGCTGGTATCTTAATCAGCGTTGGAACCTCATCACAGGGATCAACTTTCATCACTTTTCAAATGCAAATATGAAGGAACCGAACCTGGGAATCAACACGGTTTCCATTGCATTCGGAGCCAATTACCGAATCAGTCCCGATCAGGAATACCTTCACAATGAGATTCCAGTCCATGAAGCGGCCAATGAATTTGCCTTTGTTTATGCCGCCGGTGGAAAACACACCCGAGCCCTACAAACAGACGTTTACTTTACCTCTTCCCTGTCATTTGAATTTAAACGTCGCTGGAAACGCAAATTTTGGTGGGGCCTTGGGACCGATTTGTTCTACGATTCTGCCACTGAAGTAGAATTGAGCACACCGGGCAAGAAAAGTTATCGCCCCTCTGATGATTTCAGAAGCGGATTACACCTTTCTCAAGAATTTGTCTATCAACAATTCAGTTTTGTTTTGCAAGAAGGAATCTACCTGGGACTGATCGATCAGGTGAACCACAACGTGATGTACAACCGGGCAATTATTCGCTACAAATGGAATCCTCATTTCTTTAGTCACATTTCCATGAAATCGCACCTGCATATCCTGGACTACCCAGAAGTTGGTTTTGCTTATTATTTCTCCAAATGAAACAGCTTCTAATCATATTCATCGCTTGTCTGGTTCTTTTTTCCTGTGAAAAGAGAAATCGGATCATACAACAACAGATTGAGGTAAATGATTTCAGAGAACTCAATCTGGAGAGCCACTTCGATGTTGAATTAATCCAGGGACAACAGTGCAAGGTCCTTATCGAGGCGCCAGAAAAATTGCTTCCAAAAGTTGAGATCTCTCAGGAAGGAAAACAGTTGACTTGTAAACGTGGGGACAAAATGTCCTGGGTCTCGCCTAAAAACAACGACATCAAACTCATCATTACCGTAGATAGTCTTGAATTGATCCGAGCAAAGGAAAGCTGTGTCATCAACAGTAAAAATCAGTTGAGAGGAACAAGTCTGGGTGTCATTTTTGCAAGTAAGCTCAATGAAGCTCACCTGAATATTCAATACGAGAGCTTTTACTATTGGAATAATTTTCCCTGCGGAGGAGTTTTGGAACTTCAGGGAAACTGCTCTTTACTTAGCATCTGGAATTATGCACTGATGCAAGTTCAGGCCGAACAACTTAACTGTGCAACGGCACTCATCCAAAATAGTTCAAAGGGAGATTGTCACATCCGAGCCTCAGAAGCAATCAAATACCACATTTTTGGGGAAGGGAACATCCATCTATATGGAAATCCTGGCACCATTATCCAGGAAGCCAACAGCGGTAAGGGAGAGTTAATCATTCATTAAGTTTGGAAAACAAAAAAGGGCGCACTTTCGTACGCCCTAATATTTGAATGAAGTAAGCTGATTAAGCCGTTACTCCAATAACTTCTGCCATTTTCTTTCCGATATCTGCTGGCGAGTCCACAACGTGAATTCCGCAGTCACGCATGATTCTTTTCTTCGCTTCAGCTGTATCATCATGTCCTCCGACAATCGCTCCGGCGTGTCCCATCGTTCTTCCTTTTGGTGCAGTTTCTCCGGCGATGAATCCGACAACTGGCTTTTTCGCGTTGTCTTTAATCCATCTTGCTGCGATTGCTTCCAGGTTCCCTCCGATCTCACCGATCATCACGATTCCTTCTGTTTCCGGATCATTCATTAACAATTCAACCGCTTCTTTGGTGGTTGTTCCGATGATTGGGTCTCCACCGATTCCGATCGCTGTTGTAATTCCCAACCCAGCTTTTGCTACCTGATCTGCAGCTTCATAAGTCAATGTTCCTGACTTGGAAACAATTCCTACTTTTCCTTTCTTGAAAACAAAACCGGGCATGATTCCTACTTTTGCTTCACCAGCCGTGATTACTCCCGGACAGTTGGGCCCGATCAAACGACAATCATACGCACTGATAAATTCTTTGGCTTTCACCATATCATTCACTGGAATTCCTTCCGTGATACATACGATCACTTTGATTCCTGCACTGGCAGCTTCCATAATTGCATCTGCAGCAAAGGCAGGTGGTACAAAAATGATTGACACATCAGCACCTGTTTTTTTCACCGCATCTTCCACCGTGTTGAAAACCGGACGATCCAGATGAGATTGACCTCCTTTACCCGGAGTAACTCCACCTACCACGTTTGTTCCGTACTCAATCATTTGTCCGGCATGGAAAGTTCCTTCACTTCCTGTAAAGCCCTGTACGATCACCTTTGAATCTTTGTTTACCAGTACACTCATTGCTCAATTTTATTTGCTCCCAAAATTAGTGTTTTGATCCAGACCTGCCAAATTATTCCGGGACTATTTTCCCCTTTCATCCTAAAGGATGTCTTAGCTCATTTACTTTTTTTTCACTTTTTCCTGAACCAATTCAAAAGATGAATGTACTGCCTGAAAAATGAGCTCAACATTTACATTGAATCACAAACATAAATTCAAAACTCATGAAAAAGATATTTTTTTTAGTCGCTGGAATCGCGTTTAGTTTCCAGAGTTATTATGCCCAGTACAATTCATGTGCTGCCAAAAGCGTAGTCACCGAAAGCAAAAGAGTCAAAGTACTGGATGAAGTCACGGGTGATTATTCGTACGAACAACAGGAAGTTCCGGTCCAACAACGTGACAATTTTGGAAATGCTTCCGGAAACCAGTATGACCTGGCCGTAGACGGCGCCTTTGAAGGACAAACCATAGTTGTTCTACATCTGTACACCGGAGAGAATTTTGATTTTGAAGCCCCTAAAAAGGCCCTTGCCGAAAAGGGATTTTCTGTTTACCGCTACATCAACAATCCTCCTTCCCCGGAAGAATTGAAAAAGTCATTGGACAAGGCCTGTCAGCTTTGGGTTATTTCCACCACGACCCAACGTTTGAATGATGAACATGCCAAGGTTATTAAAGAGTTCTTCGATAGTGGTCGCGGAGTTTATATCTGGGGAGACAATGATCCATACCATGCTGACGCTGACTTCCTGAGCAAGAAACTCCTGGGAACTACTATGAGTGGATACTATACCGGAAGTAAAAATGTGACCTTCAAAGATTTTGATACGAAGGGGGGAATGGTCAAAAATCACCTGATCACCACCGGATTGGAGTACGTTTTCGAAGGAATCACCATTTCTCAATTACACGACCCAAATCAACAATTGACCCCATTGATCTGGAGTTCTGACGGAAATGTCGTTACCGGAATCTATGAACGTGATGGAAAAAGACTGATCATTGACGGAGGTTTTACACGACTTTACTGCAACTGGAATACGGCTGGAACTGGTCGTTATGTCAAGAATGCGGCTGCATGGCTAGTCAATTATGAGCGTTTCGGCGACGAGGTATTGGGTGAAAACATCAAATAAGGAGAAATCATGAAAAAAATAATCATTCTTAGTGCTGGAATCTTTCTCTTTTTTCAGGGATATCATGCTCAGTACAACAGCTGTGCGTCAGTCAGTGAAGTCACAGAAACAAGACGAGTTGAAGTCAAGGACCGTGAAACCGGCAAAGTGAAGTACGAAGACCAAAAAGTTCGTGTCAAAAAGAGAGATGCCTTTGGAAACGCAGCCGGGAATCAATATGACCTCGCCGTGGATGGTGCTTTCGAAGGGCAAACCATCTTGGTTCTGCAACTGGTCAACATCAACTTTGATGCCCCCAAAAATGCATTGGCGGAAAAGGGGTTTTCGGTTTATCGCTACGTCAACAAAGCACCTAGTCCAGAAGAACTCAAAAAATCATTGGACAAAGCCTGTCAACTATGGGTCATCTCCGGTTCATCACAACAGCTCAACAATGAACACGCCAGGGTCATTCAGGATTTTTTTAATCAGGGAAAAGGAGTCTATATCTGGGGCGACAACACTCCTTATCATGCAGACGCAGACTTCTTAACGAAGCAATTGCTTGGAACGACCATGAGCGGAACTTACCAGGGAGATCAAAACGTAACTTTTAAAGACTACGATACCAAAGGAGGGATGCTAAAAAACCACCTGATCACCACTGGATTGGAGTATGTCTACGAGGGAATTACCATTTCTAAAATACACGACCAAAATCAACAATTGACTCCCCTTATCTGGAGTTCTGATGGAAACGTGGTTGCAGGGATTTATGAACGAGACGGAAAACGACTGATTATCGACGGAGGCTTTACCCGTTTGTACTACAAATGGAATACTGCCGGCACGGGTCGATACGTCAAAAATGCTGCTGCATGGCTGATTAACTACGAGCGATTCGGAGATGAAGTTTTGGGAGAAAACTTAAAATAAACAGCCTACAGCTTGCCTGATAAAACTCATCTTACTTCTTTGACCTCCAGGTCGAAGAGTAGGATTGAGTTTTTTGGTATATCTTCCAGTTCGTGGTCTCCGTACCCCAGTTGCGGTGGAACGACCAATTTTGCCTTTCCTCCCTTTTTGAGATAGAGCATAATCTCTTTCCATCCCAGGATCAAATCTGAAACTGCAAATTCAACCGGTTCTTCCCGGTATCGATCATCAAAAGTACTTCCATCCAACAAACGTCCTTCGTAAGTAAAAGTAACGACGTCCGAGTACTGGATATTTTTCCCTTCTCCCGGTTCCTCAATGAGATAATACAAGCCTGATTCGGAACGCTCATAGGAAAGTTTGTTTTTCTTTAGGTAAGCCTCGATCTTGCTGTCAAACATTCCCTTATCATCTTCTGAATACGTCTTGCAGGCTGTGAGAAGCAACATTCCCAGAAGAAACACATAGATTCTGTTCATTTTCATATTTTTACTGGTGTTAGCCGATACCCTTCCTTTCGGAGTAAATTGATCACTCCTTCTTCTCCTCCCAAATGTCCTGCTCCCACTGCAATAAAGCAGGACTTTTCCGCAATCCATGCCTTTATTTTCGGAATCCAATTGTGGTTTCGCTGGGCCAGAAAAACCTGCTCTAAAGACCCCATCGTACCGCCTTCATTTTTCGCAATCAGGTAAAGCGAATCCATCTCCTGTCTGAGGTACATATCCTGCAGATCCCTGAGCATCTCCACGGCCTTATCTCCATCCCGAATTGCTTCTATCACCATTTCTGCCTGTTGTTCTTTGCTCAAGGCATCAAGGAAACCGATCTGCTCCTCAAGCCCTTCCAATCCGAGCGTCTCAATTTTCTCTTCTTTACAAATTTTTGCGATTGACATCTCGTAAGACTCAACCTTCCCCACCATGCTCATCTGGGTTGTCAACTGCAACAAGACGAAGGGCTTCATCTTCCCCATACTGGCTAAAAAGGCCTCTTTATCGAGAAAAAACTCTTCTTTGGCCCAATTCAATAGCGTATCCTGTTGCTTTTCGGTAAAAAAGTCCAGTACATTTCCTTCCTGCAAAGTCAGGTAAGGCATTAATTTCATTTGATCGTCCAGGTCATCCAAATCCACCTCGCTGATCACCAATTGTGATTTTCGAATTTTCTTCTGCAAAGCCGTCGGAAAATAAAAGCGGTCCTTCTGGATCATGTGCATGGTTCCAAAAAGATAGCAATCCTTATGCACGCCAGTCCCCTCGATTTTCCAGAGGAGTGAGGAAGAACTTTCTAACTTTTTTCCATGTTCCTCCGAACTAAAAGAGCATAAAAATAGCAGAGAACAAAGAAATATGGACCAGGAAAGCTTCAGATTCATACTTTTTCAAGTTTTGCCAGATAGTGATCTCCATTCACTTCCAGTCGGCTTGTCTTAAAGCCAACTTCCTTTGCTTCTTTGAATAGCGTGTCAAAATCAACGTACAACCAATCGAACCACTTGCCTTTCTCCTTTTTATACTGCATTTGAAAACGGAAATTACCATAATATTCACTGTTCAGATCCACCCACAAAGCTCCGTCCTCATCCTCATACAAGTAGCGAATATCCGAAGAGTCGCAAAGGAGTTGCCCTCCCGACTCCAACAAATCCCAGGCGTGCTTCAGGGTATTCTTAAGGTTGGATAGTTTTCCTGCAATCCCTATTCCATTCATCAGCATAAGGATCGTATCATAGCGCTCCTCCTTCACATGAAAGAAATTTAGTTCACGAGCAGATATGCCAATCGAATTCATATACTCTACTGCTCCTTCAGAAGTATCAATGGCTTCGACTTTCAATCCTTTTTCCATCAGGTATTCACTGTGAACACCAGCTCCGGCCCCTACATCCAACACTTTTCCACGGCACATTTCCAGGGCCATTTTTTCGAGTTCCGGCATTTCTTCATAAGTCCTGAAGAGGACCTCGACTGGAATAATATCATCTTCACAGATGTCGGATGCAACTACAATGTCAGCTGGTTTTTTCCGAACTGAATATTCTTTAATTGCTGCTCCAATAGGGTCTTTTTTATTTGTCTCCGACATGCTTCTAATATTCATAATCATCATAAGACTGGAAATCATCGTCGTCGTAGCCATCCTCAAAATCATCAAACAGATCATCCGATTCTTCGCCTTCTTCATCCTCCAAATCACCCAGATCCATCTCTCTTGACTCCTCATCTGGAGTTTCTCCAACCATCAATGCAACTTCCGGTTCTGCAACTTCTTTTTCCTCTCTTCCTATCAATTCGATTAGAAATATCCACATCCGCATGAAATCATAGACCAGGATCATTTTTTGATCTTCTGTTTCTACGATCTCTTCCATCTTCGTCTCTGACATAACGAGCGTTCCTTCTTCTTCCTGGCTTTCCCCAAAACTCATGTCCATCAAACTCACCTCTCTTCCCTTGTCCCAATTCTCATTTGATAGGTAAAAAGAAGCCATTTGATCTCCCTGAAAACCAAAGGCAGACATAATTGACTGGTAAAACTGCTCCAGATTATGGGTTTCCCCAATCAAAATATCACGAAAAATTTCCGTATCCTGTTCTGTGTCCAGCAGCACTCTGAATTTTAGGCTTCCCATTGAACTGATTATTTGGTCTCTAATTTATGAAGAATTTTGTTCCTGAGCTTCGTATCCTTCACCTCCAGGCCCATCTCTTCTCCCAACTCTAACATGTACTTAAAGGCCATTTCGAAATCATTTGACAACTGTCCCTCCAAGATGGCATCCTTGATCCTATTTTTGATATCCCCCACCTGAAAACAAGGTTCCAGTCCAAAGGTTTTCATAATCAAATCTCCTGACACCGGAGGCTGAAAATTTCGTAAACGGTCCTTCTCTTCGACTGCCTTTAATTTCTCTGCTACAATCTCAAAATTCTTTCGATACCGCGCTACCTTGAACTCATTTTTTGAAGTAATGTCCGCATTACAGAGGAGCATCAGGTCATCAATATCATCCCCTGCCTCAAAAAGCAAGCGCCGAACCGCAGAGTCTGTCACATGCCCTTTCACCAGAGAAATTGGGCGCAAGTGCAATCGAACCATTTTTCGGACATACTTCATTTTCTGATCCATTGGAAGTTTCAAGCGCTTAAATATTTTTGGAACCATTCGCGCTCCAACATCTTCGTGTCCATGAAAAGTCCAACCCGTTTTCGGATCAAAACGCTTCGTAGCAGGCTTGGCAATATCATGCAAAATGGCTGCCCATCGCAACCACAAATCGTCACTGGTTTCTGCCAGGTTATCGAGTACTTCAAGGGTATGATAGAAATTATCCTTATGCGATTTTTTTCCAATCGTGTCAACTCCTTCGAGGGCTACCATCTCCGGAAAAAATTGCTTCAACAAACCGGTATCAAATAACAACTTGAATCCTCTCGACGGTTGCGGGGCCAAAATCATCTTGTGCAACTCATCCATGATCCGTTCAACAGATACAATTTCCAACCTGGAAGCGTGATCATAAATAGCCTGGAAGCTCTTTGCTTCAATCTTAAAGTCCAACTGAGTCGCAAAACGAATCGCCCGCAACATCCGAAGTGGGTCGTCCGAATAGGTCTGACCTGCCTCCCGTGGTGTTCGGATCAAGCCTTCTTGCAGATCATCTATTCCATTGAAGGGATCCAATAACTCACCAAAATTGTCCTGGTGCAAACTAATTGCCAGGGCATTAATGGTGAAATCCCGGCGTAACTGATCATCTTCCAGACTCCCGCTTTCAACTACTGGTTTTCTCGAATCTCTAATGTAAGATTCCTTCCTGGCACCCACGAACTCTACATCCAGGTCTTTGTAACGGAAATGTGCCGTTCCGAAATTTCGAAACAGTGACACTTTCTTAATGCGCAGCTTCTGGGCACTCTTTTCGGCCAGTTCCAATCCATTTCCCACCACCACGATATCTATATCCTTGGAAGGTCGTTCCAGGATCAAATCACGCACAAATCCTCCGACAACATATGCCTGAAGATTCTGTTCTGTCGCGATTTGCGACACAACCTTAAAAACCGGATGTTTTAGATGATTTGAGAAATTCATGGTATCAAACGGGACGGCAAATATAAGCAGTTTTTCACGAACGAAAAAATTTGTTTCCCTTATCAATTCAGGCTTTCAGCACACTTATGCTTTGGACAAATGCTGCTTGACCCGGTACATGAAATAAATGTTCAATAAGATGATCAATACGACCAAATATCCAAGCCAGTCAAAATGCTCCAGAGGACTGTCCTTGGACTGCTGAACGACGATCATTCCACTAATCGATGTAGCCAGCCCTCCCGACAATTGTTGCAAGGAGGAATTGACACTCATAAATGCCCCCCGATCTTTCAAACCAGGAAGTCCCATAATCATGGCATTTGCCGGAACCATGCGACTCATTATTCCAATCATCATCAGCATGTTCACCAAAGCGACCAAATAAAAGCCCCATCTACCCATAAAGCAGTATACGATAACCGTCACAGCCATCCAAACCGACGCATAGGCATACAATTTCATCCGATCCATTCGGTCACTCAACTTCCCTGTAATCGGCATAATAATAAGGGTGGTAATCCCTCCAATCAAAAATAACATCGGTAGTTCTGTTTCTGTAATTCCCAGGTTATTGATCGAATAAACACTTCCCCAGGGCATCATCATCCAGCCACCAAGCGAAAGACAGGCTGTGGCCAAAAAACCACTCCGGTACCTTCGATTCATGAGCGTATTCCACAGATGTTTCAGTGGATTCTCCTTTTCCTGCACGGCCAAATGATCCCGAATTGGCTTCATTTTGATAATTGCCACTAAACAAACCATCGCTGCCAGAATAACAATCATAAAAAAGGGAGACTGCCATCCCCAGCTATTGGCGATAAACAAGCTAATTGGAATCCCCATCACCTGACTAACTCCAAAGCCCATTTGCAAAAACCCGATCACTCTTCCGCGCTGGTTTTCGGCGAAAATATCGGCAATGATCGCCATCGATATAGAGCCTATCACTCCTCCAAAAATTCCGGTAATGATACGGGCCAACAACAAAAGCCAATAACTTGATACCAGGCCACACAACAAGGTCCCCAGAATAAATCCGATGTAAAAAAACAACAGCAATTTTTTCCGATCAAAACGATCCGCAAAACCGGCTGTCAAAAAGCCGGAAGAACCGGCACTAAACGCGTACACGGCGACTACCATACTGAACTGCGATGGATTCAGGTCCATGGCCTTTTTCAGCATATCCCCTAATGGGGACATCACCATAAAATCCAGTACAACCGTAAACTGGGTCATTGCCAAAACAATGATCACCCATACCTGATAAGAGGTGAATTTCCCCTTTGTTGCTACCCGATCCATTTCTTAAAAGCTCTTTGCTGGTGTTGGTTTGGGGTAGTTACCCTGCTCAGCTCATATTTCATGTAAAAATGTCGATCGATCACTGGCAAAATAACCTCTTTCAGAACGCCACTTCGAGAGATTGTCAATACTTTCTGATCTTCATCAAAATAGTTTAACCATTGATCCATATTTTCGTTGAGTTGCATTCCATTCACTGCGAGCACCTCATCCTGCAACATCAATCCTCCCAACTCTGCTGTACCTCCTGGATACATGTCTGAAACAACTGTTTTTCCATTCTTTTGCTGAACTTTAAGGCCCAAATTTCCGGCACTGTAATCTTTCACGGGCTCGTGTTTCAACTCCAGTCCCAGGTATTCAAAGGCATCGGTCAAAATCGACTCGTAGGGCTTGGTTCCAAAAAAATAATCTTCCCATAACTGGTCAAACGATTGTCCTGCGGTCTGTTCAACCACTTTTTTGTAATCTGCCTCCGTCACTCCTTTTTGTCGGTGATAATAATTAAAATATAATCGCTTCATCACTTCATCCAGGCCATACTTCTCCTTTGTATGCCGCATCACAAATACATCTGTCACGAAAGCCAACAAAGCACCTTCCGTGTAAATCGAAACCTTTCTCCCCGGAGCCCCTGCCACATAACCGTCTAACCAGGTATCCCATGACGATTCCGCCACCGAATAGTTGAAACGAGCGAAATTGTCGAAGTGTCGCTGTAATTTGCTGCTAAATTCTTTATAGTACTGCTGCTCGGAGAACACCCCACTCTTAAATAGAAAATGATCGCCTTGATAGGTCGTCACCCCTTCACACAGAAAGCCCAAATGCGAGTAATTTTCCTTCGTAAAATCATAAGGATACATCTCAGCCGGTCTGATGGCCTTGACATTCCAGGTATGGTAAAGTTCATGGGAACTAACTCCCAATAATTCGTCGTAAAAGCTCCCGAAAACGTCGTACGAAGGTCCTAGCAGAATAACTGTCGAATGCTGATGTTCCACCCCATGATAAGCCTTATAAGGCACAATTTGAAACAGAAAGTAATACTCCCTAACCGGAAATTCCGAGAACTCTTCCATCTGCTTGGAGGTAAAAGCGAGGAAATCTTTTTTCAGACGATCCCAATCTACTTTGACTTCTCCCTGAAAGACCAGATGAAAAATCACTCCTTCCACCTCATAAGTCTCCTCTTGAAAATCAGGGGAACAAATCCACGGTGCATCTGCCAGGGAGTCAAAATTCGGCGCCTTCATCACCTTTCCTTCCTGAGGCAATGAACAGGCAACTCGATAATGATCCGGAACATTTAAAGTCACTTCGCAAGCTTCATCTTCATGCCCTTCGGCATAGATGCAGCAGTTCACGGGATTCACATACAGTTGTTTTGCATCCAGGTAAGTTGACCCAGCATTCAATTCCGAAGCATAATACTGATAATCCACCTGAACTTCCATTGCTTCAGCCACTTCAAATTCCCAACAGTCCTTACTGACTTTGTGACAGGTCAATTTTTCAGCACTTGCTCTCAATTTCAGATTACGGACATTTTTAGCGAAATTCCCTAATTCATAGCGACCTGGTCGCCAGGAAGGAAGTCGGAAACGATTTACCCCTGCTTCAGCCTGAAAGAAATAGCTAATCTGAATGTATTGTAGATTCGAATTCTCGATGGAAAAGTGATACTTCGTCATGTCTTTTAATAAATTTTGTAAATCGGTAATTTCATGTAGGAGGCCTCAAAATAATGGCTTCGCTGATAAATAAAATAAAGTTGTGCCCATTGACTTTCCGCGAACTTGGGATCCTCAGCCTTTCTTCGCTCCAGCTCCTTTTTTAGAGTCGGATTCTTTTGAATCAACTCTGCTGCGATATCCTCAAAAACGTAAGGAGAGAAATATTCCTTCTGTTGCAGATAACTGTCGAAAAAATTCCAGGCAAAATAACTATCCGGAGCAAGCGGTTCCAACACGGAACAAATAAACCGCCTCCGATTCTGGTTGGTTGGAATCAAGTAATCCCCTGACTTTAATTTCCATTTTACGGGCCGCTCCTGATATTTCGTCTTCGAGTGTAAGTAATGTCCTTCGTACGGACCGCTGCGAGATTCATAGTCTGTAATTTCTATCTGACTTAACAGTATGGTGGTATCTCTCCCGACCTTTCTCATTTGAACTTCGTTTGCTTGAAGACGCTCAATCAATTTTACACACTGTGCCGACACAACATAATATGACGGAATTCTGATGGAATCACTGGCTCTAAAATCTTTGTAATAGGAAAGGTACTTTGTAAACGGTTTGTCCCGGTCATAATACAGGCGATCAAGGCCAGTCACCTGACTCTTTTTGTAGCCATGCTCAAAGCCCATAAACAACACGCTGTCTCTTTTCTCTGTTCGCTGGAAATTGCAATAAAACAAATTTGCCCTCTTGCTACTTTTTAAGGCCTCCTCCCTTGCCTCTTCGAGTTTAGAAGCATTTTTATTCAACCATGCCAAAGCCGATCCTAAATAAGCTCTGGTAGCATGTACGCGTTGTTCAAACCCTTTGAGCATGTGTGTTTCCGTCGTAATACTCAGACTATGAAACATACTCGCATACCCCATGGCATATCGGGGAAGATCATCGAAGGCGACAAGTCCGGAGTCCGGAACTGCCTTCAAACTTTGAACGTAAGGCGTTACGTAGATCTTTTGTTCCCTCATCAATCGATCCATCTCCGGAACGAACTCATTGCTGGTTAGTTGACGCAGCGAAGGCTCCATGCGGGCTTCCAGTTGATAAATCAAGGTCATCGTATGCTGATAATCCGCCCCATTACTAACATGTGTATCGATGAATAAATCCGGGTCAAGTGCGTGAAAAATTCGGGCGAAAGTAAAGGCATTCTTCGAATCCATTTTGATGAAATCCCGATTCAAATCCAGGTTCTGTGCATTGCCTCGAAAACCATATTCCATGGGTCCAAGTTGGTTTGCCCGACTATGACTCCCCCGATTCATGGCCCCTCCCACATTGTAACACAAAACAAAGGCCAGCGTAATCTCAGATTGAATCTGAAGTTCCCCTTTCAAATGGGATTCTGTCAACATCCCGCAGGCATTGATTCCGTCCGGTTCCCCCGGATGAATTCCATTATTGATAAACAAAGTGGTACCTTTTCTTGCTCGTTCAAAGGTCTTTAGAGAGTCTCCTGCTCCATTCAGTACGCAAAGGTAAATGGGCAATCCATAATCAGAATCTCCCATCTGATATAGCTCCAATTGCCCCTTATCTTCCAATCCCTGATAGTACCGAACCAGCTCTTCATATTCCGGCGTCTGATTTCCCTCGAATATTTGAGCATGAAGGGCTCCGAACCCAAAAAGGACTCCAAAAAATAAACAAATCGATTTGAAATTGATCATTTGGCTCATGGACTTTGTTGGATCAAAACTACGAAATAATTGGCTCCACAAATCAGACAATTCGATCAACAAGGGATTCTATGCATAGACAATTAACAGCTACGTTTGGATAACTCAACGAGAGGCCTCGTAATTGAGTCTCTTTTAAGCGTAACTTTAAAAAAAATGACCCATGAAATTAACTGAGGCCCTGAGCCTGAAAGATGCCGCAGAATTCCTGAATTGCGATTTTTTGGGAGATCCTGCCCACCTCATTACCGGACTCAACGAAATACACATGGTGGAAACGGGAGATTTGGTATTTGTGGATCACCCGAAGTACTACGAAAAAGCGCTTCATAGTGCCGCAACCACCATTTTAATAGACAAAAAGGTGGATTGTCCTCCTGGCAAAGGACTTCTGATTTCTGCCCAACCTTTCGACGACTACAATCGACTGACCAAACACTACACGCCTTTCAAACCGGTTCGTAGTGGTCAGGGAGAAAATGTTCGCATCCATCCAGACGCCATCATTTACCCCAATGTTTTCATTGGAAACGACGTAGAGATTGGAGCCGGAAGTATTCTTTATCCTGGAGCCTGCATCATGGACCGTACGATCATCGGGAAAGACGTCAAAGTTGGTCCGGGCAGTATCATTGGCTACGACGCTTTCTACTATAAGAAAAAAGCAGATGGTTTTGATCAAATGCACTCTTCGGGTGGTGTGATTCTAGAGGACCGTGTAGATATCGGTGCAGGATGTACCATTGACAAGGGCGTATCGGCAGATACAACCATTGGGTACGGAACGAAGATCGACAATCAGGTACACGTCGGACACGACTGTATCATCGGAAAACATTGCCTGATTGCCGCACAAGTTGGCCTGGCGGGATGTGTACGTATGGAAGACCATGTTACTCTATGGGGACAAGTGGGATGTACGAGCGATGTTACCATTGAAGAAGGAGTAACGGTGTATGCCCAATCGGGGATCAAGGAAAGTCTGGAAGCGGGAAAGACCTATTTTGGAAGCCCCTGCGGGGAAGCCCGGGAAAAATTCCGGGAATTGGCTGCCATCAAAAAAATTCCTGAACTGCTAAAAAAATAAGATGCCTGAAGTACTCATACGGGATTTGGAACAAAAGATTCTGGACAATGAATTCAAACTGAATTCATTGCTGGAAATCACCAATGCCATTAACCAAAATGAGTCTGTGGAAAAACTGGCCCGAATCTTTGATTTCATTCTGAAAGAACAAATCGGAGTTCCGCGCTTTTTGCTTTTTCACAAAAAAGAAGGCTGGGAATTATTGCTCAAAACGGGATTCAAAGGTCGCTCCAAAGACATTGTGGTAGAACGAGACCTCTTGAGATTTCAGGAAATCACCGTCATTGAATCCTCCCATTCACCGGTAATCAACCAGTTCGAGGTCGTTGTACCAATCCTCCACCAGGGAGAAGCTTTGGCCTATCTGCTATTGGCCGGACTGGACGAACTAAGGTTAAACCGCCTGGAAGCCATGAATGAAATGAGCTTCATCCAGACCCTGACTAACATCATCGTAGTGGCCATCGAAAACCGCCGAATGAGTAAACAAGGGATCGTTCAGGCAAGAATCAAAAAAGAACTCGAAGTCGCCTCTGAGATGCAAAAACTACTTTTTCCAAGCGACCTACCTTCCAATAAATGGATGGATATTTCCGCCAAACACATTCCTCGTCACGAGGTGGGAGGTGACTACTATGATTTCATCCCTCTCAACGAAGAAGAGTACATCCTTTGTATTGCAGACGTTTCCGGGAAAGGGATCAGTGCCGCCATGCTGATGGCGAACTTTCAGGCCACTATACGCACGCTTTTTAGTTATCAGCGCTTTGAACTAAAATTTCTCATTGAGGAATTAAACAAAAAGGTGATTCGCAGCTCCAAAGGAGAGAAGTTTATTACTTTCTTCATTGCTCACTATCACATGGCCAAGCGCGAGCTTCACTACATCAATGCTGGACACAACTACCCCTTTGTTACCAATGGCAAGGAATACGAATTGTTGGACGAAGGCTGTGTCGGACTTGGCATGTTTGAAGAACTTCCCTTTATCAACCTGGGACGATTGGTGATTCCCAACAACTCAACCCTCGTACTTTATACCGACGGGATCATTGAGCTTGAAAACGAACGAAATGAGCTTTTTGAACTGGACCGGCTGGTGAAGCTTGTTCACAGCTTTTATCCTCTCAAAATGGAAGATCTTAACAATTTGATCTTTTCCAAACTGGATGAATGGAGGGGGAATAAAAATTTGGTTGATGATACGGCGATTTTTTGTTGCCGCTTTTTCTAGGATTAGAAACTGAAAAGAGAATCTACGAATTCGTCTTTATTAAAAATCTGGAGGTCATTCATTCCTTCACCTACCCCGATGTATTTCACCGGAATTTTCATTTGATCGGAAATCCCAATGACCACACCACCTTTCGCAGTTCCATCGAGCTTTGTAATTGCCAACGCCGAAATTTGTGTCGTCAAAGCAAACTGTTTAGCTTGTTCAAAAGCATTCTGACCGGTTGAACCATCCAGTACTAACAAAACTTCATGAGGGGCTTCCGGGATGACTTTATCCATCACTTTTCGGATTTTCCCCAATTCATTCATCAGGTTCACCTTGTTATGCAATCTTCCGGCGGTATCAATGATGACTACGTCTGCATCCTGCGCCTTCGCGCTTTGAAGTGTATCAAAAGCTACGGAAGCCGGATCCGCTCCCATTCCCTGCTGAACGATCGGCACTCCAACCCGATCTGACCAAACGATCAATTGATCCACGGCAGCTGCTCGGAAGGTATCCGCCGCTCCAAGGACAACTTTCATCCCCTGAGACTTAAATTGATGCGCCAGCTTTCCGATGGTCGTTGTTTTTCCAACACCGTTCACACCCACCACCATAATTACGTATGGCTTTTTATCAAAAACGAAGCTTTTTTCGAGTTCATTATAAGTATCGTTTTCCGCCAGTAATGCTGAAATTTCCTCCTTCAGCACCGAGTTCAGTTCGGAAGTATTGAGTACCTTATCTTTGGCTACACGATCTTCAATGCGTTCAATGATTTTTAAGGTAGTCTCTACTCCCACATCGGAAGTGATCAGCACTTCTTCCAACTCATCCAATACTTCGGCATCCACTTTGGATTTACCAACAATGGAACGCGTGAGTCTCGAGAAAAAACTCTGTTTCGTTTTTTCCAGCCCTTTGTCTAACGAAGCTTTATTTTCTTTGGAGAACAGCCCGAAAAACGCCATAAATTATAGGGAATAAAAAACCCCGATCGATCAGGATCGGGGCTTAGAGTGAAAATTATTTCTTGTTAAACCAGTCTTTCACCTGATCGTTGTGTACAATCTCTTCTTTGAAGCCGTACGATCCTGATTTTTCTGATTTAATCATTTTGATCACCTTCGTATGCTCTTTTCCTCCACCTTTCTGTAGGGATGCTACTACTTTCTTTGCCATGGTAAATCAGTTTATTTAATTTCTTTGTGAACGGTATATTTCTTCAAGACCGGATTGTATTTTTTCAATTCCATCCGATCTGGAGTATTCTTTCTATTCTTAGTCGTAATGTAACGAGACGTTCCAGGCATCCCGGACTCTTTGTGCTCTGTACATTCCAGGATCACTTGAATTCTGTTCCCTTTTGCTTTCTTTGCCATCTTTCTAACTCTTTAATGTGGTCGTTTCACAACGATCTGAGATCGTTTATTTTAAATATCCTTTTTCTCTTGCTTCTTTCAAACAGGCTGAAATTCCTTTCTTGTTGATTGTTCTCAACGCCGCTGTCGAAATCTTCAAGGTAATGAAGCGATCTTCTTCCGGAATGTAAAATTTCTTTGTGATCAGATTTGGGTAAAATTTACGCTTCGTTCTACGCTTTGAGTGCGATACGTTATTACCAACCATTACTGCTTTTCCGGTGATCTGACAAACTCGTGACATCTTCTTAAACTTTTAATGCTAATTATTAAAGCGGGTGCAAAGGAATGAATAATATCTTAAACAACAAAATTATTGCCCGCTTTTTTTCGTGTTATTTTCATTTTTTTTCGACGTTCTAAAAGGGATTCCCAAAAGTTCGCATCTCAACAGGTTTACAGCAGACAAAACGGTCGCCCTCATGTTTCGCTCCCGGGTATCTCCAAAATGAAAACGGAAGGCTTTTACTCCTTCTGATGAAGCCAGGCCAACCCACACCGTTCCGTTCTCCGCAAACTCATCTCCTCCTTCCGGCCCCAGAAAGCCGGTTGTTGATAAACAATAATCGCTTCCGATTCGCTCCCTTCCCCCCTGCGCCATGGCCTTGGCGGTTTCTTCTGACACCTCTCCATACTGCTTCACAATCTCCGGATCTACTCCGGCCAACCTGGCCTTTAGATCAATCGTATACGTAAACAATCCACCCAGGAAGTAATTGGATGCCCCAGACACACTCACAAACTCTTTTGCCAAAGCTCCTCCCGAACAACTTTCAACTGTTGAAATTGTCTTTCCTTTCTCCTTGAGAATGCTCCCCACGACCGTGGACAAATCATCCTGTTCATAACCATACGTATATTGAGGCAGTCGATCCTTTAGCTCTTGAAACAACTCATCAATCAACACTGCGTCGTCATTCCCTCGCTCTGATGTTAATCGCAATTTTACCATTCCCGTTGCCGGCAAATAAGCCAGTCCGAGGCCCTGTGCCCTTAGCCGGTCTTCCCAGTCACTCATGATATGGGCCAGCGACGATTCCCCGATTCCAGTCGTCAAAATTGTCCGGTGATAAAGTGGACGTGTCTGAAAATATTCTCCAATAGCCGGCAAGGCATGTTCTTCCATGATTCCCTCCATTTCATAGGGAACTCCGGGCATACTGATCAGAATCCGCTCATTCTTCTCAAACCACATCCCCGATGCCGTTCCGAAACGATTGGGCAACACCTGACAGCTTTCAGGAAGCTCTGCCTGCTGGCGATTCACCTCCAACATGGGACGATTCTTGTGTCTAAAAATCATTTCAATTCGCTCCAGTACCTCCTCCTTTAAAACAAGCCTGGTCTCAAAATAATCACAGAGTACTTTCTTGGTGATATCGTCTTGGGTAGGTCCTAACCCTCCGGTCATGAGCACTAATTCACTTCGTTCAAAAGCCAGATCAAGCGCTCCGCGAATTGCCTGCTCTTCATCCTGAATCACCTGATTCCATTTTACCACGATCCCAATCAGACCTAATTGCTCCCCGATCCAGGCAGCATTTGTGTTAATAGTTTTGCCAATTAACAACTCATCTCCGATGGAGATTATTTCTGCGTTCATAGTATCTGTTTGGATTTTTAACTAAATAAATCGTACTTTTGGCTTTTGACAAAAATAGAAAATACGCATGAAATCCCGAATAAGCATCATCGTTATTTCCCTAGGAACTTTGTTAGCCGTAAACTCTTGTGACACTTTAAATGAGGCGGCCGGACTTATCGTTACCGATCCCGGAAATCAAAAAACTCAACTGACCAATGCAGAAGTGATCAGTGGTTTGAAAGAAGCACTTTCCGTGGGAATTAAAAATGCTGTCGATATTTCATCAGTCACAGACGGATTCAATAAAAACAATTTGATCAGACTCCCTTTCCCGGAAGATGCCCAAAAAGTGAAAGAAAAAGCGCTCCAATGGAAGCTCGATGGCCAGGTGGAGAAATTTGAAACGACATTGAATCGTGCTGCGGAAGAAGCAAGTAAGGAAGCTTTACCAATCTTTAAAAATGCGATCTTGAACATGTCTGTTCAGGACGGATTCTCCATTTTGAACGGAGGTCAGGGAGCAGCTACCCGATTTCTAAAGAATAATACAACGAATCAACTGGTGGAGGCTTTCAGTCCTAAAGTAAAGGACGCGATCTCCAAAGTGAAACTGACCGAACTTTGGAACCCCATCATTAGTAAATACAATATGGCCATGAAGTTAAAAGGCGGTGAAACGATCAATCCTGATCTGAATGCCTATGTGACCGAAAAAGCCATTAACGGCCTGTTCAAACTGGTCGAAATTGAAGAAAACAAAATTCGGCAGGACCCTGTTGCCCGTGTTTCGGATATCCTGGTCAAGGTATTCGGAAGCGTCAGCAACTAAGCCTGTATCGTTACATAAATTAGCTTTTTAGTATGAAATATCCTCATTCTGAGTTGGTCCTGAATGCTCAGGGCCAGGTTTATCATTTAGGTCTATCTCCTGAACATTTGGCTCCCAACGTTATTCTAGTAGGAGATCAGGATCGCGTGGCACTGGTATCACAATTTTTTGATCAAATTGAACACCGTTCACAGCACCGTGAGTTCACTTGTCACACTGGAACTTACAAAGGGAAACGAATCACCGCTCTCTCCACGGGAATTGGAACGGATAACCTGGACATCACAATCAATGAGTTGGATGCGCTGGTGAATATCGATCTGGAAAAGAGAGATGATAAAGTCGAAAAAACAAGTTTAAATCTCGTTCGCATTGGAACCTGCGGAATTTTGCAGGCTGATGTGCCGGTACACTCTTACATTCTAAGTAGTCACGCCTACGGACTAGACAATATTGCTCATTTCTACGATGTTTCTTTCTCTGCTCAAGAACAACAACTGAACGATCTATTAGACACTCATCTCGGACTTCCGGAAAAAATCAAACCATATTTTATTAGCGCCAGTGAAGATCTGGTTTCTAAACTGAGATCGGAAAAAACAACCGAGGGAATTACTGTTACAAGCAGTGGTTTTTATGCTCCTCAGGGAAGACAGCTTCGCCTGAAACTTGCTACTTCTCAACTCAACGAAAAATTGGGCGATTTTAATCATCAGGGATTGCGCGTCAATAACTTTGAAATGGAAAGTTCCGCGCTTTTCTTCCTTGGGAAAGCCCTGGGACACCGAGCTACCACGATTTGTCTCGGAATTGCCAACCGTCCCAACGGAGAATTTTCGAAAGGATATGGCAAAGAGATGAATGAATTGATTGAATACGTATTGGATAGAATCTAAATAGTTTTGCGGCATGGCCATTAAAATGGAAAAAGATAATCCAAACTCGAAAGAGCAGGATTATCGCAGTAAAGGATCAAGAAGAAAAAGTTCCGGCGGAGGAATGGCCGGTCCTGTTGGAAATATTGCGGGAGCATTGCTCCCCATGCTGATTAAAAAGCCAAAGCTTCTTCTAATCGTTCTGGGAATCGCCGTTGTCGCTTACTTCCTTTTAGGAAAAAGTTGCTCCTCATCTAACAGCCCGTTAAACTCACAGGCAATTCAGTCCCTTTTTAATACCGGTGGACTTTTTAACAAGGAAATTTACGAGGAAACTGAGATTTACGAGCCGCTGGCCGACAACAAAAAAAATCCACTCCCGGAAAGTGTTACTCTTAAGCAGTTTTGTCCCACACCACTCAACCAGGGAAAACAAGGTTCCTGCGTGGCCTGGGCGTCTGCCTATGCTGCCCGGACAATTCTGGAGGCGAAGCGAACCGGAGCCAATCCTAACAAAATAAGATATAGTCCTTCTTTCATGTACAATCAGATTAGTACGGATCGAAGAACCTGTCAGGGCTCATACATTAAGTATGCCATGGACAACCTGATGAAAGTTGGAGCAGTCGGTTTTCAAGATTTTCCTTACGATGACGACGATTGTAGCCGAAAACCTGGAAACAGATTAATCCAGGATGCCCAGGTCAACAAAATTAAAGGCTTTCAACGTTTGACCGAAAAGGACAAGGGAAAATCGCATGAGATGCTGGCCATGAAACAAAACCTGGCGAAGGGCTCTCCAGTCATCATTGGCATGATGGTCGGAGGAAGTTTCATGAACAATATGATGGGAAAAGATGTCTGGTTTCCGACCAACTCCGATTTCAACCAGTCTGGATTCGGCGGTCATGCCATGTGTGTCATTGGCTACGATGACTACAAAGAAGGAGGTGCTTTCCAAATCATGAATAGTTGGGGTGAAAAATGGGGAAAAGGAGGATTCTGCTGGGTCCGATACAGCGATTTCAAAGAATTCAACCGGGAAGCCTATGGATTATATCCGATGGGTGATGTCTTTAAAAATGAGGAAAACAGATTCAAAGGGAGTTTTGGACTTCAATTAAACCAGGGAAAAAGAAACATCCAATTGCGTCAGGCGGGTCCTTTTTACTATGAGACGACTGAAGCTCTGAAAGCAGGAGATAAATTTAAAGTGGAATTCACGAATAACATTGAATGCTACACATACATTTTCGGTGAAGATGACGACAAGAGCATTGATGTTTTGTTCCCCTACACACCGAAACATTCTCCCTACTGCGGAATCACCGGAACACGTCTATTTCCAAGAGATTATAGTATGGTTCCCAACGAGCACGGAGAAGTTGATCGTATCGCCATATTAATTACGAAAGAACCGATTGATTACGATGTTTACAACAAAAAGATCAATGAGGCTAGCGGAAACAATCTGGAAGAAAAGATCCGGTCTGCCTTCCAATATAATCGGGGATTCACCAGCTATGGAGCATCGCAAAGCATTGACTTCGAAATGAACAAGGGGAAAGATGCCATGGCCTTCTTCGTGATTGGCGTTCGAAAATAACTTCAGCTAGTCCTTAGATTTTGAATAATCTGCCTCGAATCGTTCCGATTCCAAATCCGGGTATTTGGGGTCCATTTTTTCCAGCGTTTCCAAAAGAATTTTAGACGCAACGTATTCCTTCGTCCAATTTCGGTCACAGGGAATAATATGCCAGGGAACTTTGTCACACTTTTCAAAAATTCGTTCGTACACTTCCATGAACTCATCCCAATGGTCCCTGGTGTCCCAATCTCCATCCGAATGTTTCCAGTGTTTCCTTTTCACATTGATTCGGTCGGTCAGGTTTTCAAACTGATCTTCCTTGGATATGTTAAGGTAAAACTTTAGAATCCTGGTCCCATTCTCCTCTAGCATTTCCTCAAAATCGTTGATTTGACGGTAACGTTTTTCGATGACTTTCTTATCGATATAGCCATAGACGGAAGGCACCAAAATATCCTCGTAATGCGAACGATTGAAAACGGTCACCATCCCTTTTCTAGGAACTTTTTGATGTACTCGCCATAAAAAATCGTGTGCAAATTCTTCTTCTGTCGGTTTTTTGAATGAATGAACCTGAACCCAAGATGGACTCACCTGACTAAACAACTCTCTCGTTAATCCATCTTTTCCGGAAGCATCCATCCCCTGTAAGATCAGAAGAATACTGCGCTTGCTTTCCGCATAGAGCTTTTTTACATATTCCCCGATTTGTCGGACCTGCTCCAGGGTTTGGGCCTCTTTTTCCTCACGGTTCCACTTGTCCGGACCATCCGGATCATGTTGTTTCAGTAAACTCATTGTTTCAATTTAATGTAGACGGGCAAATGGTCAGAATAACCGCCATAATAATTTCTACCTCCATAGGTTTCATTCGGCTTGGTATCCCCGCTCTTATAGGTGTAAATTAAGGCCTGATCATATAAAATTTGATCCTGCCCCACAACTTGAAGTCCATTTTTTGGGTCCAGCATATTCTGACTTACGATCATTTGGTCAAAGACCATCCATTCCCTTCGGTACGAAATAGTTCCCTTGCCAGATTCATGTTCATCTGTCAACAAATTGACCAAATCTCCCGGACTTAGGTTTTCCTCAATAGATCTAGCTCTTAAGACTTCGCGAACACTTTTATTATCCGGCTTATCGTTGAAGTCCCCCATTGCCACAATATTGGCATTCGGATCTTCCTTTTGAATCTGGTCTATGCTGGCACGAAGCTTTTTCGCCGCCCTAACTCTTTTGTATTCTGTTTCTTGCTGACCGTCCCTTCTCGACGACCAGTGATTCACAAAACAATGAATCAAATCGGAGCCATTCAGCCAACCAGAGACGTAAAGAATATCTCTGGTATAATACCCTTCCTTTCGATCAGATACGTCGATCGTTTCAAATTCCTTCAACTTAAAGCGATCGGAATCATATAACAGGGCACAATCAATTCCTCTTTTGTCCGGTGAATCCTGATGACAAATCGCATAATGCTCTCCTTTCAGTTTTCCGGTCTTGATCAAATCGTTCAGTACTTCTTTATTCTCCACTTCTGCCAACCCAATAATCACCGGAAGCTCCTCTCCTAAAAGCGACAATGCTTCGGCCAGGTGCGTCAGCTTCTTTTGATAACGTGACTCATCCCAGGCCAATTCACCGTCCGGTAAAAATTGAGCATCATTTGTATTCGGATCATCTTTCGTATCAAACAAATTCTCTACATTGTAAAAAACCAGATTCATAAATTTCTCTTTTTTGCTTCTTTTTCCGGGCCCCTGACTATCCGTGTGCGTTAATGTACACCCCATCAACAGTAATCCAGAAGCAAGTATTAATTTCCAACGACTCATTTGATCCCTAATACGCCAAGAATTCCTCTTGTAATGACACTTACCAAACTATTGCTTTTCGTGGATCGGGTAGCCGCTTTGGCGATATCTTTCCACATCTTTGCCTTTTCCCGCTCCTGACGCTTCTTTTCCCGTTCGGCCTCCAACCTCAATCTTTTCAATTCCCGCTCTTCCTCTTTCTTCCTCTTCTCTTCTTCTTTTTTCAAGTGCTCCAGCTCCTTGCGTTCTTTCTCCTCCAAAATTTCAGCCTCTTTTGCCTGCTGTTCCTCAATTCTTTCGCGGTGCTCCTGTTCCGAGGCCTTTTCCAACTTGGCTGTCAGAATTTCATAAGCGCTATTCGAATCGATCTCTTCATTGTATTTCCCTGCAATTTCAGAAGCGTCCACTAAATTTTTCACCTCCTGCTCGGACAAGATATCCATTCGAGAAAGTGGTGCACGACAAATCAGCGAAACCAATGGCGTTGGAATTCCCTTCTCATTCAGAGAGGTCAACATCGCTTCTCCAATCCCCAACTCGGTAATCAAACGATCAGCTTCATAATAATCTGAAATGGGGTAGTTTTCTGCGGTCCTTTTAATCGCTTTTCGATCCTTCTCAGTAAAAGCACGCAAGGCATGTTGCACTTTGAGCCCTAACTGTGAAAGTATTTCCTCCGGAACATCCGTCGGATCCTGGGTGCAAAAGAAGACTCCTACTCCCTTGGAGCGAATCAATTTAATGACCACTTCCAACTGATCCAGCAATGCTCTTGATGCTTCCTTGAAAACCAGATGTGCCTCATCAATGAAAATGCACAGTTTTGGCTTGTCCAAATCCCCCTCTTCGGGAAAGCTCTCATAGATTTCAGCCAACAAGCAAAGCATAAAAGTGGAAAACAACTTGGGTTTGTTCTGAATGTCCATTAAACGGACAATGGAGATCATCCCATTCCCCTCTTGATCTTTCCTCAATAAGTCTTTTGGTTCAAAAGAACGCTCTCCAAAAAAACGATCTGCTCCCTGTTGCTCCAGCTCAATCACTTTACGCATGATAGCATTCACCGTAGCTGGAGAGATGCTTCCATATTCTTTCTCCAATTCCTCTTTTCCCTCCGAGGAAACATATTGCAAGACTTTCCTCAAATCCTTCAGATCGAGAAGGGGCATTTTTTGGGTATCACAATAAACAAATAGCATGGAAATCACACTGCTCTGCGTATCGTTCAGTCCCATTATTTTAGACAACAATACCGGTCCGAACTCTGATACAGTTGCTTTCATCCGCACACCTGGACCTTCAGACAGGCTCATTAATTCAACTGGCAACTTTCTTGGTTCGTAGGCCAGTTCGATCGCCTGGTGTCGCTTATCAATAAAGTCATTACTACTTCCTTCTGCCGCCAAACCACTTAAATCTCCCTTGATATCCATCAACAGACAGGGAATCCCTTTCAATGACATTTGTTCCGCCATTACCTGCAAGGTCTTTGTTTTACCTGTACCGGTTGCCCCTGCAATCAATCCATGACGATTTAATGATCTCAATGCAATTTTGGTATGAAGTCCAGGAATGGCCTGACCGTTCAGAGCGATCCCTCCCATGGTCAAATAATCTCCTTTGTAAGTGTAAGCTTTATTGATCTCTTCTATGAACTTTTCCTTCGACATGATCTTCCTTATACGTATTGATCTACAAATAAAATAAAAAAGGGGATGAATTACCCCCTTTCACTAGATTCTATTAGCTTCTCTCAATTTTATGCTGAGTAGCGAGTTACTTTTTGCCAAAGAAAGAGCCTAACAACTTGGAAAGGAATCCCATTCCGCCACTTTTTCCGGAAGCACCATTGTTACTGTCCCCGTCAAACATATCCACAAAATTCCCTAATAAGCCAGCGATTCCATCCTGGGAATTTGCTCCTTTCGAAGACAGTCCAGAAGAAAACTGTTGAATAATCTGTGGCATGTAGGCACTCACTGATTGCGCAATATTATCAGGTAATCCTACCTTTTGAATCAAGCCGGATAAAAAGTCATTCTGGACCGAAGAAGCCATGGACTCATCATCATCTGTATTCGGATTATCTGAAATCAGGCTGGAAACCTGTCCTGGATTTTCCTTGAATTTTTTGTTAATAGCCCCAACGGCCTGATTCATGACCGAGTCAATCTGACCATCTGATACTCCTGCCTGTTTGATCAAACCTCGTACCGTTTCATTATTTAGTATATCACCTAAATCCATCGTTATATTTTTGTAACAAATATAGAAAAATCATTATTTTATATTAAATTAGCTCTGTTTTACTTAAGAACAATATTAATTATCACGATGGGAAAATTTGTAATTAAAAAAAGAACGAACGGCGAACTTCAATTTGATCTAAAAGCCGGAAATGGACAAGTAATTCTTACAAGCGAAGGCTATAAAGCTAAAGCAAGTTGTGAGAATGGAATCAATTCTGTGATCAAAAACTCTCAGGATGACTCTAAATTTGATCGTCTGACATCTAAGAATGGAAAATTTTATTTCAATCTGAAAGCTACTAACGGACAGATCATTGGTACCAGTGAAATGTATGAAAGTAAGGCTTCCTGCGAAAATGGAATTGAATCTGTTAAGAAGAATGCAGCAATTGCAAGCACAGAAGATACAAGCAACTAAGAACAACTATTCTTTTATAAAAAAACCGCAGCGAATCGCTGCGGTTTTTTTTATTCTATCAGGATCTCCGATCCTACATTTGGAAGAGCGGATAGGCCCGCATCATTTCGTTTACTTCCTTCTTTACTGCAATACTCACTCCCTGGTCTCCTCCAGAAGTCAATACACGGTCAATGAGATCAACCACCTGATGCACTTCTGTCTCTTTCAATCCGCGCGTCGTAATTGCCGAGGTACCAATTCGGATTCCGGATGTCACAAATGGCGATTCCGTATCAAAAGGAACCATGTTCTTGTTCACGGTGATATCCGTTGCCACCAGGGCATTCTCCGCATCTTTTCCTGTAATTCCCTTGGAACGCAAATCAATCAACATGCTGTGATTGTCCGTTCCCCCGGAAACTATTTGATATCCTTTGGAAACAAAGGCTTCGGCCATCACTGAAGCATTCAACTGGACCTGCTTCATGTAGGACTTGTACTCTTCTGTTAGTGCTTCACCAAAAGCAACTGCCTTGGCCGCAATTACATGCTCTAAGGGGCCTCCCTGAATTCCTGGAAAGACTGCTGCATCCAACAAGGCTGCCATAGATTTAGGATTTCCATTTTTCCATTTCAATCCAAAAGGGTTATCGAAATTCCTTCGCATCATGATCACCCCTCCTCTAGGCCCTCTTAAGGTCTTATGAGTTGTGGTCGTTACAATGTGGCAATGCTCCAAAGGGTCATTCAACAAACCAGCCGCAATCAAACCAGCTGGATGCGAAATATCCGCCAGGACGATCGCTCCTATCTCATCCGCTACTTTGCGAATCCGTGCATAATCCCAATCTCTACTGTGCGCTGAAGCTCCACAGATAATCATTTTGGGGCGATGTTCTCTGGCTTGATTTTCCAAAGCTACATAATCAATTCTTCCTGTCTCTTTCTCTACTCCATAAAAGTGAGGCTCATACAATTTCCCGGAAAAATTGACCGGAGAACCATGTGTAAGGTGTCCTCCATGCGACAGGTCAAAGCCTAACACCTTATCTCCCGGTTGCAAACAGGCCAGAAACACTGCAGCATTCGCCTGCGCTCCGGAATGGGGCTGTACGTTTGCCCAGGTAGCACCGAACAATTTACACAAGCGATCGATTGCCAGTTGCTCTACCTTATCAACGACTTCACAACCTCCATAATATCGTTTTCCGGGGAGTCCTTCTGCATACTTGTTCGTTAGTACGGAACCCATGGCCCGCATAACGTCCTCGCTTACAAAGTTTTCAGATGCGATCAACTCGATTCCTTCAAGTTGTCTCTTTTTTTCAGCTTCGATTAAATCGAAGAGTTCTTTGTCCTTTTGCATTGCCTGTCTGTTTGTCGCAAAAGTAAAGATTAAATTTCAAAACGGAGCCCCTTTTAGGAGCCTTGATTTCGTCTAAAATCGTTTCACACAATTCAGTGTATGTGTCAGGCGTTGTTGATCATTATTCCAAATCCCTTCTACTCTCAATTCATCATTCCGAACCCATCCATGTGCATGCATAATTCGTCCCTCATCCAGCACAATTCCTACATGTGTTACCTTGCCTCCAGCATTGTGAAAAAAGGCCAGGTCTCCAAATTCCAACTCATCAAAAGGAATCTCGCGGCCATGTAGCACCTGTTCACTGGCATCCCTTGGCAAATTGATCCCTTTCGAACGATACACCTGTTGCGTGTACCCGGAACAATCGATCCCAAAAGGACTTTTTCCTCCCCACAAATAGGGACTTCCTTCATAAGCAAAAACGAGTGCTCTGAACGTATCTTCTTCTCCCGATCCGGAATCATCTAATACTACCTCCACCAAATAATTCTGTGTCCCCATTTGAAATGTCTCATCGCACTCTTCTGGCAAGTAGGCTCCCCGGCTAATCAACTGTGACATTCCTCCACCAGTGATCCGCAAGAGAAATTCCCCTTGCATTCCCAGACCATCCTGCCAACGTTTCCATTCTTTCGGGCTCATTGGCAAAAGTTGCTTTGTATCCATCCAGCCCTCATAGCCATCGATCGCCGAACGCACCAGGGTCCAATTGGAGGCCACTTCCAATACATCAACTGGCTCACCAAAGAGTAATTGACTGACCATTTCTGCCCCATCTTCAGCTTTGGAGCGCAGCGGAGCAATATTGACTCTACAACTAGCTAGTTTCAAGATTTATTTCTTTGGAAACGCCGGGTGATTCATTACATTCAATGCCTGTTGCACGTGTCTCTCATTATGATACACCACAAAAAGCAAAGCATCTCCCAGTCGTAAACGAACGATCTTACTGATCGAAATTGGAACTTTTACCCGACGTAAATTCACCTGGGAGGCCAGTTCAAAAATCTCTTTCAGTTCTACCTGATTTGTCTCAAACAACGCAACATCATCTTCACTCAACAAAGACTCATCCATTCTTGGGTTGTAGGCTTTAGGTGCCTTAAACTTTCTTTTTACATTCTGTGCCCTCCCAAGCTTCATGGATTTCCAGGCTGATCTCCCCAGAGGAGACGAAACAAAATTTTCTTTGTTCGTTGTAAATCGGGTCTTTTCAATCCCCTTGCGAAATACATTATGATAGTAATTCGCATATTGATTCAAATGGGCAAATACTTCCTGAATGTTCCAGGATGACTCATTGGGTCTCCACTGTAGCTGTTTGGCTGAAAGTTTTGAAAACTTCCCCCGAACCAGCTTCAGGTTCTCTTCGGTAATCGCTCTCACCTCTTTCAATAAGTCGATTGAAGTTATCATTTAGTTACAAATGTTTTGAAGGTATGTCTATTGTTTATTCATCAAATATAGCTAATTTATAGTCATTTCAATGCTTCCAAGCCCTTAGCTTCTTTACTTTTAGCAGTATTTCGTAAATTGCCGGATCAAATTCGTATCACATGAAACTTCTAATACCCCTACTATTTTTATTTCTGACCGGAAGCATCCAGGCCCAAAATTTTGATTGGAAGCTACTTCCGGAAGCACCGTTTCACACCTGCAATAATGCCGTTGTTGAAGCTTTCGATGGAGATCATCTCTGCGCTTATTCCTTTGGAGGAATGGATACAAGCAAAATTCATTCTGGAATTCATCAAAAAGCAATGAAATATGATCCAATCACCAATTCCTGGTCAATTTTGGCTAATCTTCCAGACAGCAGTGGTAAAATTGCCAGTGCAGCAAGCGTAGTCCGCAACAAAATATACATCATCGGAGGCTACCACGTAGCTGCCAACGGCCATGAAACCTCATCAAACAAAGTACATGTCTTTAATCCGCTCACCGAAAGTTTTGAAGCTGACGCGAGCCCTATCCCCATCCCTATTGACGATCACGTGCAGTTGGTCTGGAGGGACAGCCTTATTTTTGTGGTATCCGGTTGGAGCAACACTCAAAATGTTCCAAACGTGCAAATATTCAACCCTTCTTTAAATCAATGGACGGTCGGGACTTCCACCTCAAACAACTTCCTATACACTGCTTTCGGGGCGTCTGGAGTCATCATTGGGGACACGATCTTCTATCATGGGGGCGCACGAATGGGAGGAAATTTCCCGGGCACTGATTATCTCCGAAAAGGTGTCATTAATCCCGTTGATCCGGAAAAAATCAGCTGGTCGCAAGCCACTGCCAGTAACGGTCTCATCAGGTATCGAGCTGCGGCCGTCACTTATGGAGATCGTGCTTTTTGGATGGGAGGTTCTGAGAAAACTTACAACTATGACGGAGTGGCCTATGACGGAAGCGGAGGAGTCAATCCAACAACCGGCATTTTAACTTACCAAAGTCCTTCGGCTCTATGGAAGGAAGTACCTGGACAGCCATATGGAGTCATGGATTTACGTGGAATTGCTCAAATGAGTTCAAATTCCTGGATCATCATTGGAGGTATGGAGAATGGACAGCAGGTAAGTAACAAAGCTTATCTGATCACTCTCGATGAAGGATCTCTCGGATTGTCTGATCAGTACATGGAACGCATCGAGTTCTTCCCGAATCCGGTTGATTCTCAACTGCAAATCTCTCCATTGCAAGAGCAAAGCTTGTCACTATTTCAAGCAAACGGTAAGCTCCTGCGAAAGATTGAGCCAGGAAAAAAAATGATCGATGTTTCCGATCTTGCTCCCGGAAGATACATTCTTCAAACCGGCGAAGGAAAAAGTTACTCCTTTATAAAGAAGTAGTTAGGAACAATCTTCAAGGCTTAAAATTTGACTTTTTTAGTTACAGCATATAACTTTGTAACGTAAGGATGATTTCTCTCCTAATTGAATGAGGAAAGGATGGTAGCTCTCCGAGACGAGCTTTCGTTTAATTCTAATTAATTTGTTATGCTTACAGTTATGCAAAATTTATCCTCAGAAGAAATGATCCGGTTGGAAGATCGTTATGGTGCACACAACTATCACCCGCTACCCGTTGTACTAAGTAAAGGAGAGGGCGTTTATGTTTGGGACGTAGAAGGGAAAAAATACTTCGATTTCCTTTCTGCCTATTCTGCCGTGAATCAGGGACATTGTCACCCAAAAATCGTTCAGGCACTAATCGAGCAATCCAAAGAGTTAACCCTGACTTCAAGGGCTTTCTACAATGATAGTCTCGGACACTACGAAAAATTCGTTTGTGAATACTTTGGTTTTGACAAAGTACTTCCTATGAACACAGGTGCAGAAGCCGTTGAAACAGCCATTAAGTTATGTCGCAAATGGGCTTACGAGAAAAAAGGAATCGCTGAAAACCAGGCAAAAATCATCGTTTGTGATGGAAACTTCCACGGTCGAACAACAACAATCGTATCTTTTAGTAATGACCCGGATGCCAATACGAATTTCGGACCTTTTACCCCCGGTTTTATTCGTATTCCATACAATGATGTTGCTGCCCTGGAAAAAGCACTTCAAGCTCCGGATGTTGCCGGATTCCTGGTAGAACCTATTCAGGGAGAAGCTGGTGTTTATGTTCCTTCCGATGGTTATTTAGCTGAAGCCAAAGCCTTGTGTGAAAAACACCATGCGCTTTTCATCGCTGATGAAGTACAAACAGGGATTGCACGTACAGGAAAACTACTGGCTGTTCATCACGAAAACGTAACTCCCGATATTTTAATTCTCGGAAAAGCATTGTCTGGAGGAGTGTACCCGGTATCAGCTGTGCTCGCAAATGATCCAATTATGGAGGTTATTAAGCCTGGTCAACACGGTTCTACTTTTGGAGGAAATCCTGTTGCTGCCAAAGTTGCTATTGCCGCCCTGGAGGTGATCCAGGAAGAAGCTCTTGCTGAAAATGCGGAAGAACTGGGAACATTATTCCGTCAAAAAATGAACGAATTGATTGCGGAAAGCGATCTTATCGTGAAAGTACGTGGAAAAGGGCTTCTGAATGCTATTATTGTTAATGATAGCCCTGAAAGTAGCACGGCCTGGGACTTGTGTGTTCAATTGAAAGAAAATGGTCTGCTCGCCAAACCAACACACGGAAACATTATTCGCTTTGCTCCACCACTTGTCATGAACGAAGAGCAATTGATGGAATGTGTAGAGATCATCAGAACAACCGTACTTAACTTCAAAAAATAGTCTGTTGTTATGGACATAAAAAAGCCTGCTGAAAAGCAGGCTTTTTCTTTGCTATTAATTATTGCTTTGGACGGACTACTTGATCTTCGTTGGACAAACATAGTCTGTTCGTGTCAAACCGGTGTTTTTAATCGCACCGTAACCTCCGGCCACATCAATGAGATTGTGAATTCCGCGGCTTTTTAAAATGGACCCGGCGATTACTGAGCGATATCCTCCCGCACAGTGGATAAAGAAATCTTCTTCTTTTGGAAAAGATGCCAGATAATCATTCAAATAATCCAATGGCGTTGACTCTGCCATTTCCAAATGCTCGCTTGCATACTCTCCTGGCTTTCTAACATCAAATACCGGAGTTCCCTGCGCATTCACCTGACGTTCAAATTCCTCTGCAGATACCGAACGCATGTTGTCCGTTTCTTTTCCTGCTGCTTTCCAGGCATCCAGACCTCCGTCCAGGTAGCCCATCGTATGGTCAAAACCAACGCGAGACAAACGCGTCACCGTTTCTTTTTCTCGTCCTTCAGGCGTGACCAGTAAAATAGGTTGTTTTACATCCTTGATCAAAGCCCCTACCCACGGTGCAAATCCACCATCGATTCCAATAAAGATCGAATTGGGAATATGGTCTTTGATAAATTCACTTTGATGTCTTACGTCCAATATCACTGCTTCCACTTCATTTGCCAATAACTCAAATGCTTCCGGACTCAATGCCTTACAACCTCTGGAAAGTACATCATCAATCGAATCGTATCCTCCTTTATTCATCGCCACATTCATTGGGAAATAAGATGGTGGAGGCAATAATCCGTCTGTTACTTCTTTAACAAATTCTTCTTTCGTCATGTCAGCGCGAAGTGCGTAATTCGAACTTTTCTGTTCGCCAAGTGTTCCAACCGTCTCTTTAGACATATTTTTTCCACAGGCCGAACCAGCTCCGTGTCCTGGATAAATCACCGTATCATCCGGCAAAGTCATGACTTTGTTTCTCAAGCTATCATACAAGGTAGCCGCCAACTCCTCCTGTGTCATCGAAGCTGCTTTCTGGGCCAGATCCGGTCTTCCAACATCTCCCAAGAATAGTGTGTCTCCGGTGAACAATGCTGTTTCCTTTCCTGTTTCATCAATCAAGAGGTAACAAGAACTTTCCATGGTATGACCAGGAGTATGAAGCAGTTTAATCTTCACGTCTCCCAATTCAAAGAGTTCTCCATCCGCCCCTACATAGGCATCATATCCCGGGCTTGCTGTTGGACCAAAAACAATTTTTGCTCCTGTTTTCTCAGCCAAGGTCACGTGACCACTCACAAAGTCCGCATGGAAATGCGTTTCAAATACATACTTGATTTTTGCTCCGTCCTTTTCAGCTCTTTCCACATAGGCTGAAACTTCTCTTAAAGGATCAATAATTGCTACTTCTCCTTTGCTTTCAATATAATAAGCTCCCTGAGCCAAACATCCGGTGTAAATTTGTTCTACTTTCATCGTTTTGTGTTTTTATTGTCATTCAATTGATACTATACAAATTTAACGAAATCTGTTCTTTTCTCATCCTCAAAAACAAAAGATTTCGACCTTAGTTTGAAATGCTAAATTGGGGAAATTAAGCTGACAATCTTCTCTTAAAAGAGGCAACGTCAAAGAAGTAAATAAACTTGACTGTTAAGGTATTGACCGGATTCTGCTCAAAGGCCGATGAAAGGTTATTGAGGTAGGAACGGATGATGATATTCTGGTCATTCACGAGCGCATTCTTGTAAACGACATTTAGGAAGCTACCTGGCCCAAGCTGCCAGGCAAAGATCATATCCGTGTTAAAGGCATTGAAGTTAAAATCCGTATTAGCTGCAATGGAATTATCTCGAATAACATAGCCCGCTGCATCCAAATTTCCGTGATAATAATATTCTCCTGAAGACCAATAATGTCTAACGCGCATGGTCAGCGACAGGTTATTCTTGAAAAGGTATTTGGCACTGAGCAAACTTGTAAGGACCTTCACCTTGCGACTTCCATAAAACGGCGACCCCTCATCGTCGTATCCTGCAAAACCTACGTTTCCATCGTCGATCTCAAACGTTACAGATGGTCTTAGTGTAAACTTATCCGAGAAGCGAATGATCGGTGCAATCCTTCCATCCATATACGTTCCCCCGTAACCTGTAATGGAAGTTCCAAGTCCTATATTTCCATCCAGGGCAAATTTTCTCCGGTAGTCACTTGAAACTCCACCGGAAAAGTAAAAATATCCCGGCTTCATAAACGGTTGTCCTTCGATGCGCGACTCAAATTGATCAATCGCATCCTCCAATTGACTTGAGATATTCACGAACATGGAATGAAAGCTCTTTCGAAGGGTGGTGAAACCATTATAATCCAGTTGTTTTTTGAGTAGCTGATTTCCCAAATAACTCTGCTCCAGTGAAAAATTCAACGTGTTGAACAATTGGTTCAATTTCCAAAAAGGATTGTACTTGTTGTATCTTACCTGTGCCCGATGATACCTGAAATTATTGCGGAAATTCACCCCCAGATCATTCGGATCAAAATTGGGTGAAATGTTTTCCGAATAAAGCTCCCAGCGGAACTCCCCTTTAATTCTGGATACCCGCATCAGGTAATTCACTCCGTCATTGCCCACATTTTCGCTGAACAGATTACCGAAACTCAACGTATCTTCTTTCTGGGTCAATTTGATCTGTGCTGCCGCACTGTACGAGTTTTTTTTGTTCACCAGATTCGTTCCGATCGAGGTCACATTGGCATCTGCAAATCCCTTCATACGGCTCGTGTTCAGGTTGATCAAATAGACAGAGCTATTGTTCTTCAGATTTTGATCAAAAGCCACAATGTTATAGTTCACCAGCGGATTGGTCATGACTTTTCGTTCACGGCCACTAATGGTATCCAGGACTGTTGCAAAAGTTTCGCTGGTCACGGCATTCAGCACCCCGATTCCCGTTCCCTTTTGAGTCCGCCCCGACACCTTCGATACATTCATCAAACGTGTGGTTTCGGGATTCCGTTCCACAATTTCATTGGCATCCAGCTGATCATAGGCATCAAAATAACCTACCGGACGTCCTCCAATTCGTCTGGAATAAAACAAGCCTCCGCGATTGAACAGATCAACCCCCTCCTGAAAGAATGGACGCTGTTCAGGGAAGATCACTTCAAAAGCACCTAAATTTTTAACGATATTATCCGATAAAACCTGACTGAAATCTGGGAGCAGGGTCATATCGAGTGTAAACGCCTCACTGAGTCCAAATTTCATATCCGCTCCCCCTCCGTAGCCATAGTTGTAGCTTCCATCACTCTCAGTCATATTTGCCGACAGGTAAGGAAAAAATTGCAAACGGATCGGATTCTGAATGTCTTTCAAGCCTTCAAGTCTCCCCCAATAATTAATCTCATTTTGCACGTTTTTAGAAACCAACGACCACTGCAATTGGGTCCGCGTTCTCCGAATTAAACGTTCAAACTGAATATTCCATACCATGGAATCAGAATTCGGAAAGCGAATGGCGGAAAAGGGAATTTCCATTTCGACGATCCATCCCTCGGGAACAATGCTTACCTTGCTTTCCCATACGGCATTGTACGAAAAATCGGAAAATCGGTAATCTTTTTGAACTCCGGAAGCAAACACCTGAAAACCGAAAGCGTCCAATTTTTTGTCGTAGGTATCGATCATGAAAGCAAAGTGATCCGCATTCAGATCATCGTCACGCTCTCCTAACTGCCTTAAAATGCTATCCGGGGAATCGTCATAGCACATCGCACCGATGTATATGGCATAATTGTCATAAAGGACTTTCACCTCCGTTCGATATGGGGCTGGCGCTCCCTCGGTCGGATTTCGTTCTGTAAATCCTGTAGCTGGCTCTACCGTCTTCCAATCCTCCTCACTTAGCTTACCGTCAATTTTTATTTTGCCTTCCGCCCGCATGGTTCGCACTAGCTTCTCTGGCTGCTGACCATAACAGATCACAGACTGTAGCAACACGAACGAAAATAATAGTAAAACGTTTTTCATGAGTCCGGCTCAAACCCACAAAGTTATATGTTCAAAGAAATTCTCTGTTATAAAACTTGTTAAACGGAACGATTCAATGATTGAGTGAGCTTATTAAGCACTAATTCGACTCTCAAAACCAATCTTATTTCATCAATTTGCGCTGTCTTATGACCCCATCCTGTTCAATCGTCATGAAATAGCTTCCGGAAGATAGGTCTGACACATCTATATGGATCTCTCTGGAAGTATGTGTTCCGAGATAAACCACTTTGCCTGTCATATCATAAATCTGCAAATTCGAGGCACCCGCTTTCGGCAATTGCACATGCAATTCATTCATCATCGGCACCGGATAGACCTGCAATTCCTCTAATTCTTTTGTACTCAAGCCCACGATTGTACCCGAACCGTAGTAAATTTGATCGGAAGCCAAAAGGTATTCTCCGGTCCCACGGAAGGGGCAAAACAGCTGCAAATAAATCTGATATACTCCATAGTGACTGAGTGGATCAAAATCATAACTCATGGTCAAATCAAGCTCCAGGGTATCATAATAGACGACCCAATCAATATGCACCTGACCATCGCTAAAACTAAAGTCAGAAATGATTACGGAATCTACCGAGAAGTAATCCAAATCGCAGTTACTAAGGGCATCCGCAAACAAAGAATCAACATAGGAAGAATCCTGATAATTATCGGTGTCAGTCGTGTTTCCTGGTGGCACAATGACAAAAGTCAGATTCAAACTATCTCCTGTGGCATCTGCGACCATGACCTGATGCACACCTTCACAAAGATTAACAGCTTCCTGTGTTGTGCTTCCGTCTGAATAGAGATAAGTGTAGGGAGCTGTTCCGCCGCTGACATCCGTCATAGCGCTTCCATCACAGACCCCGGAGGTACTAACTCCTGTTGGAATGACATATCCACTAAGCAAGGTACTTGCCACTTCAAAGGCATTGAATTTGTTAAGTGTTCCATCGGCAGCGTCATAAACGGATACGGTATAACTTCCATAAGGAGTTCCGGGTGGAACTGTAATATTCGCCGTCAATTGAGTCGCACTTTGGACAGTCATCGAGTTCACAACCGTCCCACTTCCCTGATTAAAACCAAAGTACACCTGGGTGGAACTTCCCTGATCAAAATGCGTATTGGCACCTGTAATGGTTACGTCCAATGTTTCTCCCGGCTTGGCTTTTGAAGGTTCTACCGTCAGCAATTCAGGAGGTGAAATACCATTGACATGAAACGATTGATACTTTGTAAGTGTTCCATCCACTTCACTGTAGGTGGAAACATCGTAAGTACCTGTAATCGTATTCGCTGGGACACTAATATTAGCAACCAACTCACTGGCACTATTTACAGTCACCGAATTGACTACGGTAGCGCTGCCCTGTTGAAAGCTAAAATGAACCTGAGTGTTACTGCCCTGATCGAAATGCGTATCCGTTCCTGTAATAGTCACATCCAAGGTCTGCCCGGCATTCGCCGAATTAGGGTTTACCCCTGAAATCAGTGGTTGAGCGATTCCATTCACATGAAAGGCTCCTGTGAGAGTCATGAGACCATTGATTCCATTGTAGACTGAAACGTCATAGTCTCCTGTAAACGTATTGGCGGGTACAGAAATATTTGCCACCAATTCCGTATCACTAGTTGCTGTTAATGAATTAACAACGGTGGTACTTCCTTGTTGAAATCCGAAATGTATCTGGGTAGAACTGGCCTGGTCAAAATGGGTATTGGCACCTGTAATGGTTACATCCAAGGTCTGTCCAGCATTCGCCGAATTAGGGTTTACTGACACCAAATTCTGCGCAAAAGCACTTGTACTAAGCAAAAGTACCGCTATTAGGTTTATCAGGTTTAGCTTTTTCATTTCTTTGAATTTTAAATAACCTTAAAAGGACTCTAAATACTCCTCAAATGTACGATTTTTTTTCTTGTAATCCCAATACAGATTGATCAGGTCATCGTCCTTTTGCGTCACTGCAAGAAGTCTTTCCGATCGCGAACGCCCCGGATGATTTTCCAGATATCTCAGTATGTTGGCTCGCACTATTGCTGGCAAGAACACCTTGTATTTCGGATCAATGGAGTACACATGGCAATGCTCTATCGTTTCCAGTGCTTGCTGGATTTGACCACCGTTAAAATAAGACGCAGACAAATTCAAGAGAGCTTCTTCAAAATCCGGTGAAATCGCCAATGCTTGTCGATAGTATTTGATCGCCAATTCATGATTCCCTTCCTTTTCATAGCAACTGGCGAGATTATTTAACACATGGATATTATATGGATGCCATTTTTTTGCTTCCAAAAACGATTCTTTCGCCCGTTCTATCTTCCCCTGGCTAAATCTGGCCACTCCGCGATACCATGCCAATGGAACAGATGTTGGGTCCAGTCGAAAAAATGAACTCTCGGAAGCTTCCGCCTCTTCAATCATCATTTCCCAGTCCGCATTTCGATGGGCTTCATACATCTTCTGACAGTGTTTTTCGCTTCCTAAACGATTCACGGAAACCAGCAAGGAAAACACGACGATTCCTCCCAATGGAAACAACATCCAGCGATTTCCTTCATCCTCTGAAACATCTTTGATCCTGCTTCGCAGATAATTTCCCAGTAGCACAGAAAACACAAGCATCAAGAGCACCTGGTGGCTCACTCGCTCTTTCGGAAAATCAACCAGGGCAATGAACAAATAGGCCATCAGACCAGCCAGTAAATTGAGATAAACCCAACGTTTTTCAGCATCCTTTTCGGCCCGCAACAAACGGAAGGACAACATTAAAACTCCAACAAAAATGGCCAGATACAACAGGCCAGATGGAATACCTCCTTCGGCAAAAAACCAGAGAAAGTCATTATGTGGTCTTTGAAAAGTTGTCAACCCTTTCTGGATCTGATAATTCGGAAAATCGCCCAATCCATACTTCGGAAAGTACACCTGCCAGTTTCCTGCCCCCACCCCAAAAACCGGATATTCAGCAATCATTTGGCCTGTATTTCGCCACATTTCAACTCGCTCCACAGCACTATCCGCATTGAAAAAACGGTCAAATTTCGACCTGTTCTGGTAGGTCAAGACGGAAACTGCAATAAATAAGACAAGCCCTGCAAGCCACCAAATTCCTTTCCTGGAACTCGCTCTTTGCCTATTGCCAAAGCGAAGCCATAACAGCATCGCCGCCAGGATAAATAGCATCATGGAAATCACGACCGCCCGACTCTGGAGCAACCAGACAAACACGATCAATATCAATCCCCAGAAAAGTCCGGCAAAACGTTTCCAGTTCTTCTCTGCGATCCAAATCATCGCAAAAGGAAAACTCATCAGACAAAAAGAGGATAGTAAATTTTTATGCGCCATGACAGAACGAAGCTCATAAATGCTCTCACTATCCCAATCTCCATTCTCCAGTAAGACTAATACGTCGTACAAAGCTACCACAAGGACCACTGAAGACATCAAAAAAACGCCCCATTGCAGTGATTCAAAGCGCACTTTTTGACTAACGATCAAATAACTTAACAAAATGAGCAACGCCAACTCTATTCCCAATCGACTGAGGCTATGATAACTTTCTGAAGGTACCAGGCCCCCAAACGAGGATATAGCCAACACAACGAGAAGCAATGCAAAAGCAATCACCACAGGATTCTTCCACAGAAGCAGCGGAATCCCCTGTTTATTTCGGAAAGCATCACGTGCCACCAGACTCAGAAGCAGGAGCAAAAAAACGGACAAATACAGTTGCCTTGGAATTAATACCGGATCCAGTGTGGAGGTAGTATAGACCATCGGAAGCGTAGTCAGAAAAACGATCAAAATAAGATCGTAAATTCCAGCTTTCTTTTCCTGAATTGCTTCAGTCGCCCGAGCCGATTGTTTTTGTCCCATACCGAAGTTTCTTGTCAAAGAACAAAGCTAAAAAAATATCATTTCCCAAACGGAAGCTCTTCTTCCGGTTCAAAACTAAAATGAGAGGCTCTACCGTATCGGATAATCTGTTAACTTTGGGCAAAATTTCAAGATCATGAGTGAGACGACATTAAAGAAAACACCACTGGAGCAAATACATATTGATTTGGGAGCTAAAATGGTTCCTTTTGCTGGTTATAACATGCCCGTTCAATATGAAGGAGTAAATGTTGAGCATGAAACCGTTCGGCAGGGAGTTGGGGTATTTGATGTCTCACACATGGGGGAATTTTTGCTTACCGGGCCGGGTGCTCTGGATTTGATTCAAAAGGTAACTTCAAATGATGCCAGTAAACTGACCATTGGAAGGGCACAATATAGCTGTCTCCCAAATGGAAAAGGAGGCATTGTAGATGACCTGATTGTATACAAAATCAAGGAAGAGCAATACCTATTGGTTGTTAACGCTGCGAATATTGAAAAAGACTGGGATTGGATTTCTTCACACAATCAATTCGATGTGGAAATGAGAAACCTTTCCGACGATTATGCACTGCTGGCCATTCAGGGACCAAAAGCAGTTGAAGCCATGCAATCACTGACTTCGGTAGACCTGTCAGCGATCAAATACTATCACTTCGAAGTGGCTGATTTTGCCGGAATTGACTACGTCATTATTTCAGCGACGGGATATACCGGATCAGGAGGTTTTGAAATCTACTGTAAAAACTCAGAAGTCGAACAGGTATGGAATAAAGTATTCGAAGCCGGTGCCGATTTCGGAATCAAAGCCATTGGTTTGGCAGCCAGAGACACGCTCCGTCTGGAAATGGGGTACTGTCTGTATGGGAATGACATCAACGATGAAACCTCCCCTATTGAGGCAGGACTTGGATGGATTACCAAATTCACCAAAGACTTTGTTGATGCTGATCTTTTGAAAAAGCAAAAAGAGAATGGAGTAAGTCGAAAACTGGTTGGTTTCAAAATGATTGACCGTGGAATTCCAAGACACGACTACCGCATTCAGGACAATCAGGGAAATGATATCGGTGTAGTTACTTCCGGAACGATGGCTCCTTCTTTGAAAGTAGGAATCGGGATGGGATATGTTCCAACCGAACTGGCTGCTCCTGGAAGCGAAATTTTCATCGAAGTACGTGGAAAAGGAGTGAAGGCAGAAGTCGTTAAACTTCCTTTCTATCAGGCTTAGTTTGAATCCGGAAAATTCATTTCCGGAATTTCCTTTTCTTTCTTAGGTACCAGAAATAACAGGATCAGTCCGATCACAAAGAAACTGGCTACCGAAATCACCGAATATCGGATGGAATGGGTAATGGATTCAATGAATCCAAAGAAGAAGGTTCCCAGGACAATCCCGACTTTTTCCGTCACATCATAAAAGGAAAAGAAACTGGCGTGATCCTTGGTTTCCGGTAAAAATTTTGAGTAAGTCGAACGCGCCAGGGCTTGCACCCCTCCCATCACCAAACCAACACCAGAAGCAAGGGCATAGAACTGAACCGGAGTTCTGACCACATATGCTGCCCCACACAAAACCACCCAAATACAAACGGTAATCACGAGTGTTCTGATATTCCCAAGTTTGGAAGATAAGCGTGAAGTAATAAAGGCTCCCAAAGCTCCCAGGATTTGAATCAATAGGATGGCGACAATTAAACCGGTTGCCCCCCCCCCTTCGGGCCATTCGATCTCTTTATTGGCAAAAATCGTCGCCATCAGCATGACCGTCTGAACTCCTGTATTGAAGAAGAAAAATGCTCTCAAATAACTCTTGAGACGTTTGGTTTTCCGAAACTCTCTAAACACCTGCTTCAACTCCCGGAAGCCTTTCCAAATGTATCCTTTCTCTTTCTTCTTATTGTAAACATTGTTGGGAAGCACCCGGTAGGTAATCTGACTGAAGCCTATCCACCAAAGTCCCACCAGGACAAAGCTCAACTGCATCATCTCTAGCTTTTTGGCTCCCTCTACTGACATAATCATCGCCAGGCATATAACCAACAAGGTCATGGAACCAAAATAGCCCATGGAAAATCCTCTGGCCGAAATCCGATCATGATCCTTCGGCTCCGCAATCTCAGGCAAAAAGGCATTGTAAAACACTAAACTATTCCAAAAACCAATACTGGCAAAGAAAACGGATAGCATTCCCAATTCAAGTCGGCCCGGGTCAAACCAGTACAAACTCATACAGGAAAGCGCCCCGAAATAACAGAAGAACTGCATGAACCTTTTCTTACTTCCTGTATAATCCGCGATCCCGGACAAAAAGGGAGATAAAAAAGAAACAAGCAGAAAGGAAGCTGAGAGTACGTAGGAAAATAACACAGAAGAAGACAATTCCCAGGAAAAGAAATCGACCATGATTTGACTCCCCTCCGGAATCTCACTGACTTCGACGCCTAATTTCTGCGCATAATACTTTTTGGTAACCAGGTCATAAAAAATAGGAAACACTGCTGAAGAGATCACGAGGTTGTAAACTGAATTGGCCCAATCGTAAAAAACCCAACCCCGGATGATTCGCTTATTTCCTTTTTCCATGCTTTAACTTAACCCTCCGAATTTACAAAATCCTGAAGATATTCAAAGCCTGGTGTCAAACGTCCTTCCAAATCCGTTTCACTTCCCCGTTCAATAATGCGATCGGGGTCTTCCAGGAATAATGCTGGTAAGATATGACGGATCAATTCATTCCCAAAATCCTCGGACGCATCTTTTGGCAATTCACAAGGCAGATTATCGACCGCCATTACCATCACCGCTTTCTCGTTTTTGTAGTCCGTTTCCTGGCCACTCACCGGATCGTATCCATAGAATGGATCCTGGATGGTCGAAGGACGGATCGTACAGGCGATTGGTTCCGCAATATCACAAGAAACATCCGCTACCACCTTCAAGCGATCATCCTTTTGCAGATCTTCTGCGGTTAAAATAAAGGGTGACTTACTCGACCAGTAATGACAAGCTACATACATATCCGAACAGGCAGCGTAATCGTTGAATACAGATTTATATTCCTGCGGATTGCTATAGAAATCACTTTTTTCATAGCCTTTACCATCTTTCCGGGCGTAATAATCTCCGGTATCTAAATGGGTGTAAACAGGTTCATCAAATTCCTCCTTCAGGAACTCTTCTGCAGATACCTCCTTGATGGGCAAACGATCTATGATTTCCCGGGCCCCATTCCCAACCCGTCCAAATCCGGTCAGGACAATTTTTGTGTTCTTCGGAAGCTTCACTTTCTTTAGTTCCTCATGCACTTCGTCCCGATCTGCACACGCATTGGCCGCTTTCAATTCAAATAAACCATGCTTTCTACCAAAAGCGCGAAAACCATTGTAACAACCTACGATTCCGGCATATCTCCCGAAACCAATTAATCGCTTTCCTTTCTTATCCTTCAACACCTCATAATCGATCAGTTGAATCTTTTGATCCAGAATGGCCTGGAGCAACTTTCGGTTGTATGGTTGTTTTTTGATCGTATGTGAGAAAAAGAGGAATTTTTTACCCGGAATCAAATCTTCCACATTCACTTCCTTCACACCACAAATGACATCGCATTCGGAGAGATCATCCTGCACCTCAATCCCCAACTCCCGATATTCTTCGTCTTTGAATGATCTGATCGGACTACTTTGAACGATCACCTGAACCATTGGAAATTTATCTTCGACCAAACGACATTGTTCGGGTGTCAATGGAACTCTAAAATCGGGTGGAACTTTCCCTTCCCGAATTACCCCTAGCTTAACTCTACTCATTTGCTACCTTTTTTCAACCAAGTAATAATTTGAAACAAACTCTCTTATACAACCCTGTCCTCCTTTTTTCTGGAGGATTAAATCTACTCTCGATTTGACTTCTGCAACTGCATCTGAAGGACAGGCTGAAAATCCAGCTTCCTCCATGACCGGAAGATCATTGATATCGTCTCCGATGATCCCGATTTCCGACCAGGACAATCCATCTTCTTCCATCCATTTTTCCAACACCGCACGCTTCTTATCTCTTCCGATGTAGCATTTTTCGATGCCCAATATTTCTGCTCGCTTTCGAATCGCTTCTCCTACGAAACCAGAAGAAATGATTCCGATCTCCAGCCCGGCTTCTTTCATCTGAAAGATGCCCATTCCATCTTTGGTGTTAAATTTCTTGAACTGGTCTCCCTGCTCCGTATAGTACATGCCTCCATCCGTCATGACTCCATCTACATCCAAAATCAATAGTTTCAGACTTTGCAATTTCTTTTTCAAATGTCCCACTCCAAAAATCGGTCGGAACAACAAAGCCTCCACATCCAATTCGTATTCCTCCGCCAAAATTTCCAGATCATGAATACTCATTTCATGCACGTGTTCCAGGTCAAACTCCTTCAGGAATTCCTGAAAATCGAGCCCATAACGCTCACACAGTCCCTTGATATTTTGCTCCAGACAGATCATATCATTCGGTATCCCACGCTTTCAGCCACTGGCTTCAAACTGTGGTATAATTTTTCAAATTGTTCGTGATCCAATTGCTGAGAAGCATCTGATTTTGCCACTTTGGGATTCGGGTGCGATTCAATCAGCAAACCATCGATTCCCATCGCCACACACGCCCGGCCCAGATCAGCGACTCCATAGGCGTATCCCATCGCGTGACTTGGATCTAAAATAATCGGCAGGTTCGTATGTTCTTTCAACCAGGCCACCCCACACAAATCCAACGTAAATCGAGTTCCGTGCTCAAAAGTTCGAATCCCCCGCTCACACAAAATCACATCATTGTTTCCTCCTGACAAAATAAACTCAGCTGCCTGAACAAACTCCTGTAGCGTTGTTCCAAATCCGCGTTTGATCATCACGGGCTTTCTGGCTTTCGCACAGGCTTTTAAAATCCCGTGATCGTACATCGACTTGGCCCCGATTTGCACTACGTCCGTATAATCGATGACATCCTGCACGTGGCTTGCATCCCGAACTTCGGTGATGATCTTCATGCCGAACTCGTCGCGCATTTTAGCCAATAATTTCAGTCCTTCGATACCGAGTCCCTGAAAACTATATGGACTGGTTCTCGGTTTGTAACAACCTCCCCGAAACATTTTAAGTCCGAGTCCATTCATAAAGCTTGCGGAAGTTCTGATTTGATCTTCTGATTCAACCGAACAGGGTCCGCCGATCAAAAGTGTATTTTGGCTACTTCCACCGATTCGGATTCCTCCCAGATCAATTGTTCTGGTTTCATTCCGATAATGTCTTGACGCTAATTGATTATCGTTAGGAAACACCCAGTAATCTTCCGTATACTCTTCCAAATCAGCCGGAAGTTCTTTGACAGAAGAACTGTTGATAAGCACATGCCGCTCCCCATCGAACATGCAAAATGCTTTGTGTTTTTCCCCTAATGCCTTCGCCTGTTCTTCCGAACAGGCTTTCAAATGAATTATCATATTTCTCCTTTAATCAAGTTCACAAATGTTACTATTCCGGAAGCTTTTCCTACCTCGTCAACTACAGGTAAATACATCACCGGAAAACTCGCTCTTTTTATCAATTCCAACATCTCATACACCGTGCTGTTTTCGTTCACTGAAAGTGCATTTCGATTCACAAATTCTAATTCAGCCAAACGATCCGCATCAGCATCTATTCGCAGCAAGGCTTTTCGAACGTCCGCGTTGGAGATGATTCCTTCCAGTTTTCCCTGCTGATCAATAACCAGTGTAAAACCAAGTTGTCCTCGTTCGATTGACTCCAACACTTTTAGAAAAGTCATGTTATCACTGACCACCCGGGGACATTCCTCCAAGGGAACCATGAAATCGCTCACGTGATAATGTGAATCGATATTCCTCACCGTCAGGTTCATTAAGGCGTGACCAATGCTAGGAGCCTTGAACATGTAAGAGCCGGATACACTGGCACTCACTCCCATATTTCTCAAAATGAAAGAAACCTCTCCGTTAACCCCTCCATCGACATGGATTGATTTAGCGGGATACTTCTTTTTAAATGCTCGAATCTTGTTGAAATTCTCTGAATCAAAAACGCCTCCACTTTGTCCGGGAATAGTGGCCATAATTAGGATGAAATCAAAATTCGCATACGCATCAAAAACTTCCACATCTGTCGGCGTGATGATTGCCAATCCCTTTCTTCCCTGGATATCCGACGGAATTTTTAAGGGTTCCTTCAATGATTCATACTGGAAAGTCAGATAATCAACCGGGCAATCCCTCAACAGCGGAAAATAGAACTCCGGACGATCCGTAATCAGATGCAGGTCTATGGGAATCTTCGTCCACTCCCGAATTTTTCGAATGTCTTCAAATACAGCTGGATCGTCATTACAATCCACGTGAAGCAGATCCACATGATGCTCTTCCAGGTCCTGGATCACCGATCTCAAATCACGATCTCCGGCGCTGTATATGGATGCCGATATTTTCATTCTCCCTGCAAATTAGCAATTACCTGAAAAGAAGCATCACAAATTCGGATGTGCCATGCCCCACTCGCGCCTAAGCTGTCATTTAATTCCCGCTGAATTTCCAACAAGGCCTTCTGATCCGAAAATGGCATTTGTTTTGCCCGTTCCGAATCACTCGCTACCAAATCCACCTGAAAAACTGACTGATTCCGGCTAAGTCGAATGTACTGATGTCTGGAAGCCACGTATCCATGATCTTTCCAATATCGTGCAAATTTCCGGGCCGATTCAAAATCTTCCCTTTGATCAAAATAAACCGTCAGATAGTCACTTTCAATGCGATGCCCTTCTCCCTGAGCACAGGCCGAAAATACGAAGGTGGCCAAAAAGAAAAAATGAACTAATTTCATGATTGCGATAGCTCGCAAATTTACGATTTTAAAGTTAAAATTAAAACGGATTAGTACGCAAATTGTTAAATTTCGGAAACGAAAATCATCCTATGAAATCAATTCGAAATGCCATCTATGAGGGAGCCGATCAAAGAAGCAGTCTGATCGATCTCGAAATTCCCGATAACTACAATGGAAAATTGCTGCTTTTCGCCCATGGTTATATGGGGTTCAAGGATTGGGGAGCATGGAACCTGATGCAAGCACATTTCAGCAAACTGGGATACGCTTTCTGTAAATTCAACTTCTCCCACAATGGTGGAACAATCATCAACGGAATTGATTTCCCCGATTTGGAAGCATTTTCCAGAAACACTTACAGTTATGAAGTACTGGATCTCCTCGCGGTACTGGATCATCTGGAAAAAGAGCTGAATCCACTTCCGGAAATCCACCTCATCGGACACAGTCGCGGAGGAGGAATTGTTCTACTCTGCGCTCAGGATCATCGGGTTCGGTCCATCATTACCCTTGCCGCTATTTCAAGCATTTCAAAGCGTTTCTCCGATCAAAAAATGATTGAACAATGGGAAGCGGAAGGAATCAGGTATCACCGAAATCAACGAACTCTGCAGGACATGCCTCATCGTTTTGAACAAGTACTGGATTTTCGAAAAAATGCGGATCAACTCAACATACAAAAAGCCTGTCAACAACTCCAAAAACCAACACTCATCATTCATGGAGCTCAAGACACTTCGGTTCCCGTTTCAGAAGGGGAAGACCTCTCGGAATGGTTAAACTCATCCCTCCAACTGATCCCAGATACGGACCATGTGTTTGGTGCTAAACAACCTTGGACAAACGACGAGCTACCTGCCAAATTACTGGAAGCCTGCCACTTAATCGAGCGCTTCCTTGCTTGAGAACTTTTATCAAATCTACCTGTTATCTAAAGACATGCTTACAAGGAAAAAGCGTAACTTTGAATCATGAAAAAATTCGATATTCCAGACTTTTACCGCTCACCTATTATCAGTGAGGTCAAAGCCAGGAGAAAAGCTGAAGATCCCCGAAAAAAAGACTTTTCCCCCAGCCTGATTTCCTTTGGAAAAGTTGAATTTTTAATCGCTCGACATTTCGGTTTTTGTTACGGAGTAGAAAACGCCATTGAAATTGCCTACCGGGCCATCAAAGAAAACCCTGGAAAGCGCATTTTCCTGCTCAGCCAGATGATCCATAATCCTGGGGTAAACGAAGACCTTCAAAGTCATGGAATTGAATTTATCCAGGATACCCATGGCAAACAACTCATCCCCTGGAATGAAATTCGAGCGGAGGATATTGTCATTATTCCGGCCTTCGGAACAACCCTCGAAACGGAAAACATCCTGTCCGAAATTGGGGTAGACGTCCAATCTTACAATACTACCTGCCCCTTCGTAGAAAAGGTTTGGAACCGATCTGCCAAACTGGGAAATGAAAATCACACGATCATCATCCACGGCAAGGCCGACCATGAGGAAACCCGGGCGACCTTCTCCCACAGCAATCATCATGCTCCTTCCCTGGTCATCAGGAACATGGAAGAGGCGCATATTTTGTGTGAATACATCCTTGGAAAACGAGACGAGAACTCCTTTTATGAATTCTTCCAGGGAAAGTACTCTGAAGGCTTTGATTTTAAAACGGACCTGAATCGACTGGCGGTAGTTAATCAAACTACCATGTTAGCCTCCGAAACACAAGCAATTACGGAAACGATCCGGGATGCCATGCAGCAAAAGTACGGAGAGGAGCAGCTCAAAGACCACATGGCAGATACCCGCGACACGCTTTGTTATGCAACTAACGATAACCAATCAGCCACTTATGGTCTTCTTGAGCATGAAGCAGATTTGGCGATCGTGATCGGGGGGTATAACAGTTCTAACACCAGTCACCTGGTCGAATTGCTCGAAGAAAAATTTGTCACCTATTTCATCAAGGGCCCCGAAGAAATCACTAATGCAGACGAGATTCACTGTTTCAACATTCACAGCAAACAAAAAGAGAAGAAGCAACAGGTTTTCCCTATGAATCAGGAAAAAACGCGCATCGTCATCACTTCAGGAGCCTCTTGTCCGGATGCTGTTGTTGATCGGGTAATTCAACGAATTAATGAACTTTATAACGTGACACAGGAAATGCATATTTCCACATTAACCCCCTAATTTTTTTTTATAATTTTACAGCATCTTCAACGCTCTTCATGGAAAGGTTTATAAACATTCTGATCGTAGATAAAAATGCTTCCAATCGTGCAGGGCTGAAAGAAATACTCAATGGTTCCGGAAATAATGTCCTGATTGCTGACAGTCTTCCCGATGCCTGGGAGGTCATGCAACAAAAGGAAATCGGAATCCTGATCTTTAACATTGACCCCAACGAAAAAGAAGCCATTGACTACCTGGAGCGTTTCAGGAAGGACCGTAGACTGAAACTCGTTTATAAGGTGGTGATGACCGAAAAGCCTTATAGTTCAGGGGTTCTCGTCAAATGTTTGAATGCGGGAGCGGTTGATTTTTTGACTCTTCCATTTAATCCGAATCTCGTAAAGGCGAAAATTGATATTTACAAATCGCTCTACTACAAGGATGGAAGAATTCGGCAACTTTTAGAGAACATTTTTCCCGAAAAAGTCCTTGATGATCTCAATACGCATGGAAAATTCTCTCCGAAGAGAATTTCCAACGGAGTCGTACTCTTCACAGATTTTGTGAATTTCTCTACAAAAGCAAAAGCGCTGAGTCCGATGAAGCTCCTGAAGCGCTTAGAGTACTTTTTTACCCGTTTTGACGAAATCACGACTCGTTACCAGATCGAGAAAATCAAAACCATTGGGGATTCCTACATGGCTCTGGCTGGCGTAACGGAAGAACTTAGTCATCCGGAAATCCGGGCCTGTCTGGCGGCGATTGAAATGAGGGACTTTGTCAACAATGAACGAGACGTTTCCAAAGCGCTTGGAAAAGACTATTGGGAAATTCGCATCGGAATCCATGCCGGCCCACTGGTAGCTGGAGTCATTGGTTCTCGAAAGTACAGCTTTGACGTTTGGGGAGACACGGTCAATATTGCTGCCCGGGCAGAACAATCAGCAGAAAACGATCACATTTTGATCACCAGTACCATTGTCGAACGTATCGATCCCTATTTTGACATAGAATTCCACGGCCCTATTCCCATCAAGAAAAGAGGTGGAAAAATTGATATGTACCGTCTAGAACGCCTCAAATTGGAACACTGCCTGTACGGAGAGGGAAAAATTGCAAACAAAGCTTTACTCAAAGCCTGTCAACTTCCCGGAAACGACTTTGATCACATGCAGAAGGATATCATGAACAGACTACGTTCCATGCTGCCGGAAGAATTGATCTATCACGACATTAATCACACCATTAATGTTGAAAAATCAGCGCTTCGTCTGGCCCGACTGGAGGGTGTTTCGGATTATGACCTCATGATCCTACGGACTGCGGTTTACTATCATGATGCTGGCTTTTTGGTCAGTTACTATGAAAATGAAGTCCATGCGATCCGCATGGCTCGAAACCTCCTTCCTTACTTTGGTTTTGATGAAGATGAAATCGAACGCATTGCCAAAATCATTGAAGTGACGGATGGCAAACATGAGCCGGAAACACTGCTTCAAAAAATTATGCGTGACTCCGATCACGATTATCTTGGACGGGCCGATTACTACCAAATTGCCCAAAAGCTTCGGTTGGAACTGGAAAATATGGAAGTTTACATGAATGAACTGGAATGGATCGACTTCCAACTCAACTTCTTAGAGAATAAGCATCAGTATTATACGGAAACGGCCAAAAACATTCGGCAGAGTGGAAAAAATGCCAGAATTCTGGAACTTTATAAGTCCCGAAACGAATTATTGGAAGCTGAGAAAAATTAGTAGGTCGCTGTCAATAAATCCAATAAATACGGATTCTCTTTGACTTTAAGCACCTGTTTTTTTCCTGGTGCCGCTGAAACTGCGGTTTCTGCAAAAACTTCCTGATCATTCCCAACAAAAACTCCATCCGGATGATTACTGAAAGATGCATCTGTAGTCATCGTTGTAGCTACTGAATCTGCCAGGATAAATCCTGTACCATTCGCTCTGTGTTCACGAGCCGGCGCCAGAAGATCCCTGTCCTTGTCCGCTTCCGAACGAAGGTCAATATCTCCTGCTATCTCTTTGTCTTCATAGTCAAAAGCAAGTACCGGCGGCTCACCATTAGCCTCTTCTAACTTCTTTTCCCTGGCTGTTACCGCAGCCAGTTTCTTCTGCTCAGTCGATTCCGGATTGACTAATTTCGGACTCACTGTCTTTTCCGGTTCATGATGGGCTACCAGATTGTTGTTTTTCTGCTCCCAATTGTTCATCAACAATGGCAGGCTAAACAAAGCCACTAACAAAACAGCTGCAATCCTGGTCAAATTTTGTTGATACCATCTTTTATCCGAAGTCACCAAAAAACTTCCCACCGAATTGTACCACAGAATCCCACGGGACTGATACGTTTCATGAAACAAATGATCCAATCGTTCTTTGGTCTCCGCTTTCGATGCCAAGCTTGCCTCCTGTTCCTTCACTGATTGTTCCAGTGAATCCATCACCATCTTGATCTGGAGAAATTCTTCTTCACTCGTAAACAAATCCTTCATCTCCATTTTCTCCGCCTCCGTCAATTCGTGATATGACTTGGCAAAAACCTGATCCATAATATCTTTTCCCATCCTCTATCTATTTAATATTGGATTAAACTCCTGTAAACCTGACGCCAGATACTTCGTTGCGTAAAAGAGTCGTGATTTCACCGTCCCTTCGTTTGCCCCCAGCATCCCGGCTATTTCCTTAATGGAAAGTCCGTCAAAATGCCTCAATTTAAACACTTCACTGTGCTTTTCATCCAACTCCTCTAGTTTCTCTTCGAAAGCCTGCTGGAACATTGATTCCTGTACTTCGCGTTCCACATTTCCCTGGTGATCTTTGATCTGGTATCCAGTGTCAAGTGTATATGAGGTATTCTTCCTTACTTCCTGCTTCTTATACTCGTTTTTACACATATTGTTCGCTACGGAATAAAACCAGGTCTTAAAATTCCGGCTACGATCAAATGACTCGGGCTTTTTTATGATTTTCGCAAAGAGGTCGTGCATAAAATCTTCCGCTTTTTCCTGATCATTCCACAGCATTCGCTTAAAATAAATCAACATGGCCCTTGAATATCTTGCATACAGTTCGTCGAAAGCACGCTTGTCTCCTTTAGACAGGTACTGCATCAATTGTTCGTCCGTGAACTCCCCGTATTTCTTGCGCAAGATCTGCATATAAGCCCCGATCTATTTATAACTTCCTTTCTTACTCTGCACCATGATCTGATCGATGGCTTTCTGGTACTTACCCGTACTGTACGAATATCCTCCCCCAGATTGACCCGAGTTCAATAAATGAAGCATTAGTAAATAGTTTGACGACATTTTTTTTGTCTTCGTTTTCGTATATGAATTCACCTCTCCATTCGCAGACCACTTATCCCACAACTCCCCATTCTTCTTTAAGTCACTGCTTTCCCGTCCATACTCAAAAGCAAGTCCGCTAATTCCCAAATCGTTCACTATGGCTTTCAAATAGGGTTTTGGAATCGTCATACTTAGAAAGAGTTTCTTTCCTTTGTTTTGCTCACAGAATTCTTTCAGAAAGCGCACATCTACGACCATGGACACTGGAACCTTATAGGCTTTTTCGGCTAGTGTGCGACGAAGCTGCTTGCTTTGAATAAAATCCAGTGAAATTACATACACATCACTACGATAGCCCTTAACCGCCTGCTGATAAAGCACCGAATAGGTATCGTCAAAACCATGTGTAATCAAAGCCCCACCTTTCGAAACGCCATCCAGGAGATGTTTCGCATAAACCAATAATTCCTCTTCCAATCTTCCCGAAGACAGCAGTCGCTTCAGGTAATTCTTCATTTGCTGATCATTTCCTTCAATGCTGTGATAAGCGACCATCAAACTAATCACATCTGTATTATTCGGTTTAAACTTCTCTGCTTTCTGCAAATATTTGTACCAATCCGTGTTGTGATTTCCAGAAGCATACTTGAAGTAATTGTATTCAAATGAATTCGGATCTTGCTTTCGATACTGCTCCACCACCTGATTCATATTGATTTGCTGTGCATCTGTGGGAGTTCTCCTCGTACTCTGCAAGCCTGCCGCATGCTTCGAGCTTTGAAAACTGCTTTTGAAATTCCCTAACTCCACCGCCTGCTGCTGAACACTTTCCTTGACCTTCCTGTCGTATTTCTTCGCCTTCTGCAATTCTTCAGCTTTGCTTCGGGATACTGGCTTGCGTATTTCAAGTTCCTCCTCTACAGGAACTTCATTTGCATTCCGGATCGGCTCTGCGGAATTGGTATTGAGTGGCGTATTATTTTGAGCCACTACCATGGTACACACACCAACAAATAACAGAACAATAAGTGACTTCATTTCTCTCAATTTAATAGTCTGTACACCCGATCTTAAAAAAGGTTCAAGCGGACGAATAAATTTACTGATTTTCCTGGAAGAACTATTTGTCTGACACCTTAAAATGGTATCCCTTTCCTTTGAGCGTAATCAATTCAATCCCTTCATCCGCCGCAAAATGCTTGCGAATTTTACGGATATACACATCAAGATTCCGTGAATTAAAAAAGGAGTCATCCTCCCAAACGCTCAGCAGGATTAACTTCCGGTCAATGGTTTTGTTTTGATGTTGCGCCAATAACTCCACTACCTGCATCTCCCGATAGGAAAGTTTGACAGTACCGTTCGGACCACTCAACTCCAAACTATCGGAATCAATTCGAAAAGAGGCGATATCCCATATTTTTTTTATCGATGCAGAAGCCTTGTTTCTGGTAATTTTCAATAGATTTTCTACTCGAATCATCAACTCCTCCATACTGAAGGGCTTACGCACATAGTCGTTCCCTCCTGACTGAAAGCCTTTGATTACATCTTCTGTAAATGCCTTGGCCGAAAGAAACAAGATTGGAAGTTCGGGTTTTGCACTGCGAATCATCCCCGCCAATTGAAAGCCATCTACCCGAGGAAGCATCACATCCAGAATACAAATGTCGGGTTCAAAACTTTCAAGCTCTTTCATCAGTTGATCTCCTTCCCGTAAATGGCGAACCTTGTAACCGGCATGTTCGAAGGTTTCCCGGACAACTTTTGCCAGGAACTCTTCGTCTTCCACATACAAAATCCTGGTCATCTGATCTGTTCTTTTTTTAGTTCAACAAGGAAAGTAGCACCGACTTCTTTTTCCTTGACATAACGAAGACTTCCTCCGTGCAATTTAGCCACCCTTCTGGCGTACGTCAGCCCTAGTCCATAACCATTTACGTTGTGAATATCACCTTCCTGAATTCTATAAAAACGTTCAAAAATTTCTTCTTCCATACCGCTTGGAATTCCCGGACCATTATCCCGGTACCAGATTTCGATTGTCGTTTCCTTTTCGATCAGCTCCAGGTTAATCCGAATCGGCTCTGGTACATATTTGATCCCGTTGTCCAACAGATTTAGCAACAGCCCCTGCAAATGAAGTTCATCACCTTCCATTTCATAGACCTTATCAAAGCCAGATAGCGTTATTTCCACGTCCTTTTCCTGATTCACCAATTGGTATTCAGCCACCTGTTCATTGAAACAAGAAACCAAATCCAGGCGTTTAAACTCCCCCCACTTTCCAGGTTTATCCAGCAGGGAACTCCTCAATACATGATGCACCAAATGATCCAGGCGATCCGTTTGTCTGGCCATTACTTCCAGGTACTCTTCCAACACTTTCGGATCTTGTTTTCTCTTAAAACGATTCAGAGATTCCAACAAAACTTTCTGAGTACTTAGCGGCGTTTTTAACTCATGGGAAATGTTATTGATAAAGTCGATTCGCATTTGATTTAATCGGGCCTGCTTCCTCAAACTGCGATAACTAATTGAAAAGGCGAATAGGGTGACAAGCAATAGAAGCAGTGCAAAACCCATTTCAGCACTCAGCCCCAGAAACAAAAAGGCTTGTTTATTTTGAAGTTGCACGCCCCAGGAACTATCTCCGACAGCATAGCCCAATGGAAAAAAGTCCTTCCCAGCCCCTGCATGTTTCTTACTCGCGATAAGCTCATAATTCAAAGTTGGATTGGACCAGACCTTCTTCAAAGCTACCTGGTATTTGTCCTGATCGAATTTGACCCCGTGAAGTGACAAACTATTGTTGCTTGATTTTACTTCCGAATCTATCTTCCGAACCATACTTTCTATTCCCTGAAACATCAAGGAAACGACCATGCTATCGGCTTCGGTATGCGCACCATCAGCAGAGATCTGACTTTTCAGCTTTACTTCAGAACCAGACGGATAAACGATGTGTGTATCCAACATTGGGCGATAAACCTCTTCCTTCTCAATTCCTTGTACGGGAAGTTCCATCATGTCATGCTTGATCGTGTCACTCATCACATGCACTTCATATTCCGATTCGATCAAACCATCTTCCCCTCCCTGTCTAATGAATATGAGTCGGTCCATCAGTTCTCTGGGGATTAAATCCACTAAAGCACTGTCCAAAAATTGTCGATCTGCCTCCTTAATATCCCGTACCACCGACTGAAGCAAGCTCCGTTCTTCTCTCTCATATTGCGAGTGAATCCAGTGGATAAGCAAGAGAAGGACCATGACCATGCTCATTGTCATCCACATGGGGACCCAAAATCGGATTTTTTTCGGAAGCTTCACAAAGTAAAAGTATTGATTCTCTGGCAGAACCTTCCCTCCATTAACCTTTATTAACCTGAATTAACCCGGAGCGCTCTTTCATTAACACAGACCGCTTCGAACGTTGACTAATATTGTCAAAAAGGAACAATCATGAAAACACTATTCATCTCATTAGGAGCACTCTTATTCATAGGAAACTCCGTGGCACAAAACAAAGGCAGTATTATTTATGAAGTGGCATTTAAGATCCAATTGGGACCTGTCGAAGGACTGGATTCAGCCATGATGTCCAATCTTCCGCGCGAAAGCAAATCCCATCGGATTCTATACTTCTCTCCGGAAGCTTCGATTTATCAAAATCACCAAAAGGAATCTGTGGACGACCTCATGGAAAAGAAAGGAAATATCGTCATTAAGATGGACGAAATGAACGACATTATTTACACGGACCTGAAGGCTAAAAAGAGAACCGAACAACGCGATTTCATGTCCAGGCTTTTTCTCATTGAATCGGAGATCCAACCTTTTGAATGGAAACCGAATGGAGAAACACGCACGATCAAAGGATACAATTGTTTGGGTGCTGAAATTCCGGGGGATTCCATGAATCCTCCTGTCAAAATCTGGTTTGCACCCAGCCTTCAACCGGCAGTTGGTCCGATGGAATTTTCTGGTTTCCCGGGAGCAGTGCTTGCCGCCGAACTTGATGAAGGAATGACGACCATTGAAGCCATTGAAGTCAACCTAGATAAAGATTTTACAGACCAAATCACCAAGCCTAAAAAAGGTAAAAAGATCAGTCCAGAAAAATTCATGGAAATCGTCGATGCCAAAATGAAAGAAATGCAGGAAGAATATGGAGGTGACGGACAAACAGTAATCAAAATCGTACACGACTAAAGCAACTCCCATGAAATTTCTATTTCCTCTTCTTCTTTTTCTGAGCAGCTCGTTAATGGCTCAAAAAGCTTCTATTCAAGGAATCATCTCCGATGAAAATGGTGAGTTGCAGCCTTTTGCCACCGTGGCACTCCTGCACCCGGAAGACTCCACGGTTGCCTCATTTGCACTGAGCAGGGAAAATGGAACTTTTCTATTGGAACATCTTGAAAAGGGGAATTTTCTCCTTCAAATCAATCAATTTTCGTACGATGTGTGGTACAAAAAAGTAGAAGTAAATGAAAAGGCGATCGACCTTGGGATGATTGTATTATTTCAAACTAAACAGAATCTGAAAGAAGTACAGGTACAAGCCGAAGCCATTCCACTTCGCTTCAACGGGGACACCATCGACTACAACGCCTCCTCCTTTCGAACCAGGGAAAACGCTCCAGTGGAAGAACTACTTAAGAAGTTACCCGGCGTGCAGGTGGATGAATCCGGGAACATTAAGGCCCAGGGAGAAAATGTGAACAAGATTACCATTGAAGGAAAAGAGGTCTTCGGAAATGATCCCAAAATTATTTCGAAAAATCTCCCTGCGGATGCCATTAAAAAAGTGCAGGTATTTGATGAGAAAAGTGCCGCAGAAAAATTGGGAGGAATGGGAGATCAGAACAAGGACAAAACGATCAATCTTGTCTTAAAAGAAGACAAGAAAAATCTCTGGTTCGGCAACCTGGAAGCAGCCTATGGATACGAAAACAAATACCGGATTGGAAGCAAACTCTTCAACTTTGATAAGAAAAAGCAATTGGCGGTGCTTGGAAACATGAACAACATCAACCAATTTGGTTTCAGCATTGATGAATATATCAACTTCCGGGGAGGCTTTGGAAGCATGAACGGTGATGTTAATCTTGAGTTTGATCCAAATGACTTTCCGATCGATTTCGGTCAACCAATCTATGGGGAAATCAACTCTGGAGTAGGTGGAATCAACTATAACCGCTCCCTGCAAAAACACAGAAGTCTGAATTGGACTTATATAGGAACTTTGCAACAGAAAGACCAGGACGAAAGTAGCTATTCGGAAAATTACCTTGGCACCGACATTCTCTATCGAAATAGCCTTCAAAATTCCTTTAATAATAATCATCGTCACCAACTCAAAATGGAGTTTCGGCGCGAAGAGAAAGACCGCTTCGAACATCGCTTCAGTGGATCATTCAACTGGAAGGATAAAAAAACGGGAAACACGCTATTCTCGACCGACTATTACGTGCCCCAGACGCTTCAGGTTCCCGTCAATCGCTTTGATCAGGAGATAAGCGAAAACAACCGGAATCTGGGTGGACAATTGACCGAGGAATTCAGCAAGAAAATACCGGAAGGAAAACTATTTAAGTTATTCAGGTTTCAATCCAATCTCGATTGGAACAGATCTTATCAGAACAGAAACTGGCAAACAAACAGCGAGCTCTTTCTAAGTGGGATTTCCCGGAATGAGCAGCAAGAGCAGCAGTACCTGAATGACCAAAAACAAGGCTCCATTCAAATAGCTGCCGTGAGTAAACTCGGAAAACAATTCGCATTGGAAAGTAGTTTGGAAGGAAGAAGCAGACTCCATTACCTGGATCGAAATCAGTCGGACCTCCAGGGAGCGGGAACAATCATAGACTCCCTCAGCCAAATCTTCGACTACCAGCGATCCTCGCTCAAACCAGGGATCAGACTTCGAAGAAATGGTCAAAAGTTTCGGGCTGAAATGGAATTACAGTGGGAATACAGCATCCGAAGGAGCGACCTGAAAAGTCGTCAGCTAGCACAAAACCTGATTTGGACACAGTGGCTTCCAGCCGCTTCTCTGGAGTATAATTTCAGGGATGGACACCACATTAACCTAAGCTATCAAAATACAATCAGCGATGCCGATCCCCAGCAACTTTTCCCGATCTACAATACGATCAACAACCTCCATTACTATCTGGGAAATGAAAACCTTCGGCCGGAGCGATCGCATCAAAGTTCTCTCGACTGGACTTTATTCGATCAATTTTCTTTTCTGTCTATTTTCTCCAGACTGGATGCCATTTACGTTAAAGACAAAATCAGCACGAACCAGTGGATCAATCCGGACTTCAGCAGTACAAACGTGTACACCAATGTTCCTTACGATTACGGTCTAAGAAGCTATTTCGATTTTTCCAGTCCCATCCGAAAGCTCAAACTCAATGTGCACCTGGAACTTAGAAACAACTGGAATCAGAGTCTCATCTACTTGAATGGCATTGAAAACATCAGTACCAACCTGAGGCATCGCTATCAAATCAGGCTGGACAATCGAAGCAAAAAGAAGTGGGATGCCGAAATTGGTTTTCAATTCGGCTTCACAGATAGCCGCTTTTCCATCAGTAACACCTACAACAACAGGTACATCGAAAACAAGGCTTTTGCTTCGATTCGCTACACCGGATTCAAGAATTGGGAAATCGAGTGTTCTACCAAAATATACCACTATCAGAGTCGTCTGAATGGTTTCGAACAGTTTATCCCGATTGTTAATGCCCGAATCTCCCAACAATTCAGTAAAAACAAACGATGGAGATGGTCTTTGGAAAGTTTTGACCTCTTGGATCAAAATACGGGAATCAGACAAAACACGGGGTTGCAATTTCTGGAACAAAATCAGTCGAGCATTCTTCGGAGATACGTGCTTTTTGCCCTTTCATACAAAATCAACCGGGCCGGGAAGTAAGGTCTTAGCGCTCGGAAGCAAACAAGAATCGATTGGGACTAACCAGGTTGGTTTTAACCGCATACATCACGATTCCGGCCGTATTTTTAACCCCCAACTTTCCCATGATGTTCTTGCGATGCGTGTTTACTGTATGATTGCTCAGAAAGAGTATCTCGGCGATTTGAGCATTCGTCTGGCCCTCGGCAATGTATCGGATGATTTCATTTTCCCGCTCCGAAAGCAAAACCGGCTCACAGCTGAAACTTTCAAAATCAATATCTTCCACATCAATGGATGCCTTCTGAATCGTTTCCAGTACCTGTCCGCAAAAAAACTTGTTTCCCCGACTGGTTTCTTTTACCGAATTGACAATTTCGGAAATATCGCAATCCTTTTTCACGTAGCTTTGGACCCCTCCACGTAAAGCGGTCACCACAATCTGTGCACTTTGCTCAGGAGTAATCGCTACAAACTTTAACTCGGGATACTTCGCTAATAATTGAGGGACAATGTCAATGGAAAAACCGTCGGAGGTATAATCAATCAATACCGTATCTGAACCAAAATTCCGAACCAGGGATTCCAATTCCTCATTGGATCTCGCCTCTCCAACAATATCAACGTCCTTTTCACTGTTCAGGATGGTTCTTAAACCGATACGAATCAACTCGTTACTATCTGCCAGAATTAACTTCATCCTTATTTAGAACAATTATAAACAAGGCAAATATACAAACGAAATTCCGAAAGACAAATGATTGCTTTAAATCAATCGATCTTTATATTTTTCAGAAGTTGATGATACTCCTCCAGAAGCTCGAAATACTTGTTCTTCCAATAGCTCACACTCCGCTCATCCGGAACATACTCATTCCCTGGTTCAAATACGGAATGACTGGAAATTTGTTTGAATTCATCTATTTCTCCTGAAAAATCATAATTGATCAGCCGACCAATCTCCAGGATATGATCCAGGGACAAATTAGGATTCTCAAAAGTCAAATACAACCATCGGCGACTCTTCCCCAACTTATTTGCCAATTTAGTAATGGAATATCCACTGTTACGTACGGCCTGTTCAACAATTTCACCTCGATGTTGCATATAACAAAGAAACTGCGTGATTTGTAAAATTTAATTGTCAATTTGTGTGAAAAATAAATAAAATATTTTACATAATAAAGTATTTATACGCAAGTAATCTATCAAATAAGATAAAAAATCATCCACTAGTCAATTTACTTCGCATTATCGAATAACTGTGAGGAATAGGACACAAGTGACTATGTGTGACATTTACATGACACGAGGGCATTAAAAAGACCGGTTTACGACCTCCTTTTATCCGATGCTATAAAGTAACTTTAGAGGGCCCCTCTTTTCTGTTGTGCTTTGATCAACTGATGATAGTCCTCCAGCAATTCAAAGTATTTTTCACGCCAGTACGTCACGTCCTTATCATTCTTTTTGTACGCAATCCCAGATTCATATATACTTGAATCAGAAATGTTTTTCAACTCCTGGATATCATTCGAAAAATCGTAGTTAATTAATTTTCCGATGGCAATGATATGATCCAATTGAACATTTGGATTTTCAAAAACTAAATAGAGCCAGCGACGGCTTTTTCCCAGGCGGTCGGCCAACTTTGTAATTGAGTATCCGCTGTTTCGAACAACGGCTTCAACGATTTCTCCGCGGTGCTGCATGCCACAAAAATGCAGCAAAAAACATAAACTATTTTAAACACAAAAGTTACAATTATGTGTAATCTATCGTGTTTTCTAGATAACAACACTTATTCTTCGGGTTTTCTTTTTCCGGAAAGATGCTGCGTTCGACTCCTTAAAAGTTGATAGGTTTCTTCCAGCAATTCGTAATATTTCACTTTCCAGTATAAATAATCCTGCTCGCTATCAACCTTCTCTTTTTGAAAATCAAAACGATCGACCATGTACTTGAGTTCCACCAACTCTTTCGTGAAATCGTGTTCGATGACCCGCCCAATTAAAAAGACATAATCAAGTGGAGCGTGTTCATTCTCGAACATGAGGTATAACCAACGTCGGCTCTTTCCAATTTGGGCGGCCACTCTGGAAATGGGGACTCCACTCCGCCGAATGGCTTTTTCGATGATCTTCCCGCGATGCTGCATGATCAACAAAATTGAGAAATGTTCTACAGTTTTTTGCTAACATATAACGCAAGTTCAACATTTCGTGCAAAAAAAAAGCGCCGCATAAAATACGACGCTTTTGATCTCGTTAAAGACTGGTCTTACTCTCCGACTACTTCGAATTTGAAAACCGGCTTAACACCTTTATGAAGATTTGCTTCTGCTTCAAAAACTCCAACCTCTTTAATTGGTTCGTCCTTGATCTTCAATGATTTTCTGTCAATTTCGTATCCAGCAGCTTTCAAAGCTTCAGCCAACTGTACTGTATTTACAGAACCGAAAATCTTTCCGTTCTCTCCTACTTTCGTAGAGATCACGACTTTCACCTCGGCCAATTTAGCCGCCAATTCTTCAGCTTCAGCCAAAATCTTGGACTCTTTGTGTGCTTTTTGCTTCATCACTTCCTCGTGTGCCTTTTTAGCAGAAGCGGTAGCCAATACAGCATACCCCTGAGGAATCAAGAAATTTCTTCCGTAACCTGGTTTGACAACTACAACATCATCTTTATAACCAAGTTTATCTACGTTTTTCTTTAAAATTACTTCCATCTCAATTTCGTTTTAACAATGACGCTATTATTTCAACATGTCTCCCACGTATGGCAAAATAGCCAGGTGACGAGCTCTTTTAATGGCTTTGTTCACTTTCTTCTGGTACTTGGCAGAAGTTCCGGTGATTCTACGAGGAAGGATTTTTCCTTGCTCATTCACCAGTTTCAACAAGAATTCTGGATCCTTATAATCGATGAACTTAATTCCACTCTTTTTAAAACGGCAGTATTTCTGCTTTTTAATGTCGATGTTAATCGGCGTCAGGTATCTGATATCGTTCTGTGACATTTTTTAATCTTTTTAGGTTACAACAATTAAGCTTCTACAGCAGTTGACTTTTCTTTCATTTTTGCACGACGCTTTTCTGCATATGTCAGGTGATGTGCTTCCATCTTGACAGTCAGGAATCGCATGACGCGCTCATCTCGTTTCATAGAGAGTTCCAGGTTAGCAACTACTTCTCCTGGACCTTCAAATTCCGTTAGGAAGTAAAATCCAGTTGTTTTTTTCTGAATGGGATAAGCCAATTTTTTCAGGCCCCATTTCTCCGAGTGCTTAATTTTTCCGCCGAAAGATTTAATTTCGTCTTCGAATTTCTGCACTGCTTCCTTTGCCTGATCCTCAGACAAAACGGGAGTTAAAATGAAAACAGTTTCGTAAGAATTCATAAACTTATTTTATAGAATTATTAAAGTGGGGGCAAAGATACGCTTTATTTCTGAATTACAGGCTTTTTACGGAATTTATTTCCGCTCGGTCTTCCCGATCAAATCTCCTTGACGATCCTCCTGGTCTCCAGCACTTTCTTTTGCTTTCGAAGCACGTAAAAATAAACTCCTTTTCTTAACGATGAAAGATCCAGGGTGACTTTTGTTCCATGAGGAGGTAAATCGAAGTGCCTGAGCGGCTCTCCCAACAAATCGACAATGAGTAATTCATCCGCCTGTCCAAAATGAACTTCGATGCTCTTCTGGAAAGGATTCGGATAAGCCAGCGAATGCGGAGGGTCATCCCTATTCACATCTCCCAAGCTACCATTCACAAATGAAGATAAGCTCATCACTAAAAAACAGAGACTAACACAAACCAGGATGAACTTCTTTTCGTTCCTCATAGCAGAAAGTACAGATGACTTCCCAATTGGTTCAAAAAATTTTGTTCTTCAGGCAACCTATTTGTTTTTGTCCTGTCTATAGGACAAATCAATTAAGTAAAATTCATGAAGCATTAAATTCAGCTAACCGGGAAAAGACCTCCATACATGGCTATTACTGAGCAGATCATACAGGACTTCCGACAAGGGAAGAAGTCAGCGTTCGATCGCATCTATGCGTCGTATGCTCCGGGTATGTATGCCATTTGCCTTCGCTATGCACGATGTGAGGACGACGCCCAGGACATCTTGCAGGAAAGCTTTATAAAGGTCTATACCAAGCGGGAACAATTCCGAAGTGACAATTCAATCGGAGCCTGGATCAAACGGATCACCATCAATTCGGCTCTCAGCTATATTCAAACGAATTACCGCTTGCAACTGAGTGATGAAGAAAGAACCTTTGACCAGGCGATCTTGCAGAATCAGGACAATGAACAAAACGAACGCCAAAAAGTCGATCAGCTAATGAAAGTGCTCCAGGCACTGCCAATCGGGTATCGCACCGTTTTCAACCTGTTTGTGATTGATAACCTGAGTCATCAGGAAATTGCCGAGTATCTGGGAATTAGTGAGAGCACCTCTAAATCTCAATTGTTCAAAGCAAAAAAAATGATTCGTGAACTTTTAAAACAAGAAACAGTGAAACATGATGGATGAACGCGATGACATAGATCGTCTGTTTCGGGAAAGTTTCGAACAGCACGAGGTCTCTCCTCCACCAGAGGTAAAAGACCGTATTGATGGAGGAATCCGCTTCAATCAAAGCCGAAATGGATTCTTTTCTTCCTGGATTATCTGGAGTTTCATGGGACTCCTGATCCTTGGAACTGCAATCATCTGGTGGACACGACCAGATGAAAAATCCCCCGCTCAAAAATTGGCCGGAACGCACATTCAAAGTCAATCCGAAATATCTAATCATTCACAAAAGGCACCAGTTTCTGGGAACAAGCTGAACAAAAACACCAACCTCCTATCTCAATCCACTGATCAGAAAAAAGATAAAACCAACACAGAAATCAATAACGATGGTCATAACAATGATCTACAAACATATGAAAAACGTAACTCTGAAAAAACAGCCCTTCAAAATCAAATCAAAGCTGATGAAGGAAAAAAGCCCCTGAAAACCAGCGAAAAGAAGCCGCGAAAATCAAAGAAGCAAAAAGACACCGAAAGCAACATAGAGGACAGTGATCATAAAAAGTCAACACAGACCGATTCCGGGGACAAACTAGTTGACAATGATCTCAAAAATCCTGACGGAAATCAAGAGAAAAAACAAGCAGAATCAAACAAAGAATCAGCTGACCCGGACGAAGAAGCGAAAAAACTACTAGGACAAACGGACCCTACTCCAAATGCGGATAAGGGCTCAAAAACGGATTCCCTGAATCATCCAAGTGACAGTTTGAATCAGGTAGAGCAAAAGCCCCCCAAAGAAGCTCAAAACGATCCTTTGTTAAGTGATTCTACCTTCCAGGCAAACAATTCCGACGCGGATCAGAAAAAGGAACAAAACAAGAGCAAAGCTCCTCTTCCCATTATGTTGAGTCTCCAGGGTGGAAGCTTCACTTCCTTCAACAGTTTCTCCGATGGACAAATTCAGGAAAAGGAACAACAGCCCTTCCACTGGGGCATTGAAGCCTCTTACTTTTTCACTCCCCGTCTCGGGCTTCACAGTGGAATCGACCATTATCGCTCCCTACACGAACTCAGTAAACGGGAATCTTCTTCTAAGCAGGTTCAGACCGGGACTAGCTGGGAGACTTTCCTGGTGGACACCTTTGAGATTATTCAAAATGATACTGTTCTGGACACGATGTTCTATACATACACCGATAGCACAGAAGTTCCTACCTATCAAACCATTCAAATTGATAGCAACAAAACCGTCCATTACACAACGAATTCATTTGACATTCCTTTTCTTTTCCATTTCAATCAAAAGATCAACGAACGGATTTACTGGGATCTCATAGCAGGAGGCGCCCTTCGCTTTCGACAACTTAAAATAGCTCAGCAGTCGGGCGACGACCCCACACTTTTTGAATCAATCCAACAACAAAAAGTTGGTCTCAAACTGCATCTCAGAAATGAATTCAGGTATCAGTGGACACACTTTGGCGTGGGCATTCATGGGGGCGTGGTTTACGACCTTTCTCCTCCTACATTGATGGAAAACAAGCAAAAAAGATGGCTGCTCAACTATGGAGTTGGCCTCCACTATCGATTGTAAGCCCTGTTTCTGGGATGATAGGAAAGGATTGCTTCCTGTAGATAGCGCTGATCCAGATGCGTATATATTTCTGTTGTCGTGATCGATTCGTGCCCTAACATTTCCTGGATGGCCCGTAAATTGGCGCCCCCTTCTATCAAGTGTGTGGCAAAGGAGTGCCTGAAGGTATGCGGACTAATGTTCTTTTTCAGATTGATGCTTTTCGCCAGGTTTTTAATAATCGTAAAAATCATCACCCGGGTCAACTGCGCTCCTCTTCGATTGAGAAAAACGATGTTTTCATGCCCTGGTTTAATATCCAAATGACAACGAATCTGATCCCGATACTGGCTTATCTCTTTCTCTACCTGTTCACTGACAGGAACCAGTCGCTGCTTATTTCCCTTCCCCAGCACCCGGATAAAGCCTTCGTCAAAATAGAGATCTGAAAACTTCAATCCGATCAGTTCGCTCACCCGTAAGCCACAACTATAAAGCGTTTCCAACATGGCTTTATTGCGATGTCCTTCTGGCTTACTTAGATCAATGGCAGCAATCAATGCGTCTATTTCCTCCACATCCAGCACCTCAGGCAACTTGCGTCCAATCCGCGGCATCTCCAATAATTCACTCGGATCTTCTTTGATGTAATCTTCCAGGATCAGAAAATCAAAAAACTGTCTGAGCCCGGAAATAGTTCGGGCCTGACTTCTTTCGGACAAGCCCAGATCATAGAGTCCTGCAACAAAATTCTGCAAATCTTCGATCTTCATCTCTCCGGGGTCCAGTCCACGCGCTACCGCAAAATCACTTAAATGTCGAATATCACGCTGGTAGGCCAAAACGGAATTTTCTGCCAGTCCCCGCTCTATTTTCAAATACGAGATAAATTGTTTAATATAGCGTTCCCAAAGCTTCATCTATGCATCTTCTGATCATCAACGGCCCCAACCTCAACCTTCTGGGACAGCGAGAGACACAAATATACGGGAATCTGTCCTTTGAGGATTACCTGGCCGAGCTTCGCGAGAAATTTGATCATCAAATCGACTACCAGCAGTCTAACGTGGAAGGTGAAATCATCAATTTTTTGCAGGAATCAAAACACGATGGCATTCTGATAAATGCCGGTGGATACACACACACGAGCGTGGCTATTCGGGATTGTATTGCAGCCATTCAGATTCCGGTGATTGAAATTCACATCAGCCAACCCCAGGCGCGGGAGGCATTTCGTCATGAATCCCTCATTGCAGGTGTTTGTCAGGGTTCGATTAGCGGATTTGGACTCAAAAGCTATGAACTCGGAATCCGTTCCTTCGGCTAGGTCTTGAAAAAGCGGGCATTCAATTGATCAAAGGAACGAATCCCTTTAAAATAATAGGCCCACAGGATACTCCCCTGATACATCCCCCTGGAATTAAAGTCTCCTTTCAAATCTCTCTTCAACTGCTTACGCTTCGCGAGCATTTTACTTAGATGGGTATAGAAGGACATGTGTGCCTGAAAAACAGCCCATAAATGCCTCGGTTTCCCCTGCACCAGAAAAAAGGTTCCTGCCATGCCATCAAGGGCCAGTCTATAAAACAATTTAAAGAACAGAATTCCCGGATGGTTTTTAGTGATCATGAATAAACTATTCCTGAAATTCAGAAAGGTCTTTCGTGGTGACAAATAACTTAAGGTCCCCCCACCCACATGATATACCGTCGACTCCGGAACAACCCGAAAGGCATAACCGAGTCTTTTCACGCGCCAACACAAATCGATTTCTTCCATGTGCGCAAAGAAATCTTCGTCAAATCCCCCTAGCTGGTGGAACACATCGGAACGAACTAGCATACAGGCACCGGTCGCCCAAAAAATCTCGCGATCCCCATCATATTGTCCATGATCTTCTTCACATCCGGAGAGAATTCGTCCACGGCAAAAGGGATAGTAATTCCGGTCTAAAAAGCCCCCGGAAGCTCCGGCATGCTCAAACTCATGCTTTCGATCATAGGCTAGTACTTTAGGCTGACACCCCGCTACTCCTTCCATCTCCATACATTGAAGAAGCGGTTTCAACCAATTCGCAGTTACCTCGACATCGCTATTCAACAACAAATAATAATCTGCTTCGACTTTTTTAAGAGCATCATTGTATCCTTTGGCAAAACCTCCGTTCGATTCGTTGACAATCACTTTTACCTGTGGAAAATGTTCCTCCATAAAAGTCAGCGAATCATCCGTAGAGGCGTTGTCAGCCACGATGATCTCTGCCTCCGGAGAGCAAGCGATCACATTCGGAAGAAATTTCTCCAGAAAGGTCCTTCCATTCCAGTTCAATATGACAAGAGCTATTTTCTTCAAATCAGTTCTTAGTACTGGTTGTAAAGGATTCCACTATTGCCTCCAAAGTGTTGGTGATTTCCGGCGTTCCCATCATCGATTGTTCCATTGGTCGAATTTCTTTTAGACAGGTACTGCTGCCATCTAAAGTTTTGCACCTCTCCGACCATATCCGAATGCAACAAACGATAAACATTGTTTACCAAATCCGGATTGTAGAAAATGAAACGCTTATTTGAGAAATTTTTGATCTTGTCATAGCGCCAGATTTCATAAGGATACTCGCTTGGCGAATTTTCTCTCGTAATAATGTTGTTCGGTGAACCATACTGCAAATAAACGCGTCCCCGGTCCGTGGAGTGACCATCCATAAAGTTGGTTCCAAATAGACGCTCTACCAATAACACCTGCTTTTTGTACTTGATCCAGGAGGTGTATGCCTCGCCCCCTGTACTGGTTGAATTCACCCAAAATGATTGAAGGTATTTTCTGTACAGCTCTTTATCTTTTGTTTTCAAAAGGCGAATAATATTCTTGATTTCCGCCGGCTTCGAGATTGGAATCAGGCTGGCCACGTAGTACTCCAGACTATCATTCGTCACCGACTGTTGAAATTCAGGACTCAAAACGACTTCATCTGTCGTGATTGCCTCTGCCTTTCGTTCATTGAAACGATCAAAATAGTAGCTGGTGGTACTCAGCACCTGCTGGTCTTTATCCAACAACTCAAACCGAAGCTCGTATTCCCCGGACGCAAGTTCCCCAATATCCAATGCCCGAAGGATGGGAAGAACGCCAGGAACCTTTACTCGTGTAAAGCGTGTAAATTCTTCCAATTCCGCTCCTCTATTCTTCACTGATTGGATACTCTGCTTCAAACCGTAAATCCCGAGTGTATCACTTCCCTGAATCGGATGATAAACCTCCAGATAAACAGGAATTTTCCCCGCTTCCGTCGGATAGTAATTGGATATTCTAGGAATGATCTCGTAACCTGACTTGGAAAATACCCCAGGCTCTCCACTCGTCGGATAAATGACCTCTGCTACTTCTACATTCGAAATTTGTGGTTCTCCTGAAAAATCGGTCACCAATAACTCTTGAAGAGCAGTAACCGGTTTGGCTCCCTCCTGATGAAGATCAGTCAAATTCAACTCCAGTTGATATTTACCTGGTTCCAATGACAATCGTCTGATTTCATAAAAATCTTCTATAATACTGTCTCGCATCAAAGGACTCTGCAGACGATACGCATCTGATCGAACGACATTATTGCTATCATTCCGAACCACATAGTGCACTGCTACCTCACTTTGCAGACCACCTTCCACGGCATCATACTCCAAGGTATATCCAGCAAATTGCAGATGAATTTCCACAAAATTGCCCAGTTTCGGATGATAGAAATTCTTATGGTCCAGATAGGCTTTCAGGGTCTTCTTTCGTTGCCCCCAGGCCGTATTTGTTGAAACAAAAACTCCTAACATCAATAAAACCAAGCCGATTCCCCTCATATAGACAATGATATTTGACGTAAAAATAAGGAATTGTTTTAAGCTGTTAAAATCTCTTGACTGTAGGGTAGTGACTACTGATTGATCACAGCAAAAGCGGCTTCTATCAAAGTTTTTTTGGGGGCCTGCTTGCAGTTTCACAAAGTATTGCTACTTTTGCCCCGGAGAAATGGCAGAGTGGTCGATTGCACTGGTCTTGAAAACCAGCGTACCGAGAGGTACCGGGGGTTCGAATCCCTCTTTCTCCGCTGACTTTTGAAAAATAATGAGCTTCCTTTTTGGAGGCTCTTTTTTTTGCCCGTCCAGGGGTTTTCTTTCCCAAACATGAAAAAAATTGATTTACTGCATCCTAATCTAAAATAAGCAATTAGGCATGTCCCATCACCTACTTTTTGTAATCACTATATTATTAACCGCCTGCTCGGTGTCAAACTCCAAGAAGAACTACACTTCTATTGACTCAGCATATACTTCCGAGTATGCTTGCTTGCAGTATGGGAGGGTCAAAATATACAGACATCTGGGAAGTGAAAAAAAGCTGAATGGTTCTTATCAAACCCGGCGATCATTTCAATTGTCTGATTCGGTCACAACGGTATTCAAAACGACCTGTCAGTATCGAAGAGGATTAAGGAATGGTATAGAACATTGGTATGTAGATGACAGTATCCGACGAATTTCTCGTTACAAAAAAGGACTGAGGGAAGGGGAAAGCCTCGAATTTTGGAAATCCAAACAGACCAAATCCCATTACAAGCATGGAATTAAAGATGGGCTCGAAGAAGAGTTTATGGGTTCCAGACTCATCCGGTCCGTTTACTTTAAGCACGGAATCAAAAGTGGAGAAGAAATCTACTTTGACTCATCTGGAATAAAAAGTAGTTCCAGTAGCTTTCAAATGGATTCGATCTTTCCTTCCAGACTTATGCGCTATGCACATCGTTTAATCGAGACGCCTTATGCCATTCGTGACAGTATGCTTTTACAGGATTTTCGCACCTACTATGAATTCAAGGGAACAATCCATATTAGTGCTTATCAAGACAATGATGGCTGCTGTCTGCCCCTCGTTCGTTCCACGATCGATGATTCTAAAATTCGTTCGCTTTGGGAATGCGACTTTCCCCGGAGAGCCGGATTCTACTACATTATTGAGTACTCCCTTGCCCACCTGGATATGATTGAAAGCTCTTTCTATCTCGTTTATTCAGATAAATACAGCCCTGCCTCCTTTCAATACCTGGAAATACTCCGCAATGGAAATTTTCTTTTCTAAGCAAAAAAAGGATGACCAATCCGATCATCCTTTCCTGTTTTCAAATCATTGCTTATTTACATTCCAGATGGATGATCTGCACCAATTTTTCGTCTGTTTCACCCATTTTCAGAAACACTCTGGCTTCCAGACGACGCGTTTGCGAAAAGGTATTTCTCATTCCAATCCGGAAATCATTTTCAAACTCCCATTCCTGGTACTGATATCCATTTTCCTGATCCACCAGCCGGATAATTCCTTCATTTTTTTCCACAAAGTCTCCCTCAAAGCCTCCCTGGAAGATGATGGAATCACCTTGTTGATAAACGGCCCCGTCCACCGGAGTAGCCAGGTTAACGTAGCCTTCTGATTCCCATTTCATACAGGCTGTAAATGTCAGTGCCGACAGGGCTACAAGTGTGATTTTTTGAAACGTGTTCATGTCGTAAAAGATTTAAAGGTTAGTAATAGAATGACCGTTCAATCCTGATTTACCCCTAAACCACTTCTCGTTTTTTTTGATTCTTTGGACAATAAATGATACCTTTAAATGGTTATTTACTGCATCAATACACTAGCTATGCTTGCCAAAAACAAACGATTTCTCATTCTTTCAGCGGCCTCATTGTCTTTATTGTTAATTCCCTTTGTCGCCATGCAATTTACGCAAGAAGTACAATGGAAAACAGGTGATTTTATCGTCGCGGGAATCTTACTTCTGGGGGTAACGCTCATGATTGATCTCCTCATGCGAAAAGTGCGAAGCAAATCAAAAAAATGGCTCCTCATGCTATCCTGCGCGGCTCTTTTTATTCTGGTTTGGCTGGAACTGGCTGTAGGTATCTTCGGAACGCCTTTTGCCGGAAGCTAAATGCCCCATCAGGGAGAAGCTGACGAATTTCATCCCTTTGTAACATAGGTTACCAAAAAAAACATGAAAAGTGCAGAACTTTGGTTTATAGAATCAAACTCGCACGGCTATGTTCAAAAAAGGTCAAAAATTATACAGCATTACACATCAAAAATGTCCCCACTGCCATGAAGGAGATTTTTTTGAAGGTTCATTTTTCAAAGCCGAAGTAAAGGAAAGATGCCCCGTATGCGATTCTCCATATACCAAGGAGGTTGGATTTTACCAGGGTTCCTACTACGTGGTTTACGCCCTTGGAGTAGCTGTTTTTGTGGCCATTTGGGTTTTCATTGAACTCTTTCTTCCCTGGGTTGGTTTTGATGGAATTTTGTACGCCGTGTTGACAGCTCTAATCATTTCAGCACCCTTTATTTACCCGCTATCTAAAATTATTTGGGCCAATTTCTTTTTCCATTATAACTTTGGAAAAACGGAGAAAACACATGGAGAAACTGTTAAGGGAGAATTATAGTCATTTCTTTGAGGAAGATTTAATTCAAGAAATTCTAAATCAGGGGCTGGCAAGAACGGTTAAACAAGGTGAAATTTTACTGGATTACCAACAACAGTTGCTCCATGTGCCTCTGCTGCTTGAAGGAGCATTGAAGATCATGCGCCTTGACGAACAAGGCGATGAACTTCTCCTCTACTACCTGGAAAGTGGTGACACCTGCTCCATGACCCTAACCTGCTGTCTCCGTACGGCCAAAAGTGAGATTCGAGCCGTAGCAGAACAGGACAGTAAACTTTTCCTGATTCCAGTCACTAATATGGCTCACTGGATGCAACGTTACTCCGGTTGGATGCAATTCGTGTTTGAAAGTTATCATCGTCGGACCAACGAACTCCTTGAAGCTATCGATTCTTTAGCCTTTAAAAATATGCATGATCGGCTTCGTAACTACCTCCGGGAAAAAGCCATTGCTAACAAATCCACCGTACTGGAATCTACTCATCAGGAAATTGCGAATGATCTACATTCTTCGCGCGTTGTCATCTCACGACTGCTCAAAAACCTGGAAGAACTCAACGAAATCAATATTGCCAGAAATAAAATTGAAATCCTACAACTATGATTCCATACAAAGCCCTTCATCACCTCTTGTTTTTCACGCTTTTCTTTCTTTTGCCGCTCAGCTCTCATGGCCAGAAAAACGATTATTCGATTGAACTGGAAGCTTTGGATATTCAAGAAGTGGGAGGTCTACAATCCTATGCCTTTGGACAATCCGACGGGAAGTGGCTCATCATTGGAGGACGACTCGACGGACTGCATCGCAGACAACCTTTTGCAGCCTTTGATGAAGCTGGCCACAACCGAACTTTAATGGTCATTGACCCCATTCAAAAGAAGAAATGGACCTCTGAAACCGACCAACTCCCTATCGCCATCAGCGAACAACTGCATTCGACAAACATGCAATTCTTCCAGGACGGGAATCACCTCATTTTGGTCGGAGGCTACGGAATCACTGCGCAGAAAAAAGAACATGTCACCTACGATCGGCTCACAGTTGTTCAGGTCAGGGAATGCATCGATGCCATCATCCAAAAAAAACCGATCGAATCTTATTTCAAACAAATCTCCGCTCCCTTTTTGGCGGTCACTGGAGGAAAATTATCCCGCATCGATCAACGGTTCTATTTAATCGGCGGACACCTCTTTGAAGGACAGTACAACCCAATGGGGCCGGAAAATGGTCCCGGATTTATTCAGGAATACTCCAATAGTATTCGTTCCTTTCAATTGCTCCAAACCGCGAAAGGCCCAAAAATTGAAGACTACCAGGAAGTGCGCGACACGGTTTTACTTCATCGCCGGGACTACAACATGCTTCCTCAAATGACTCCAAATGGAGAGGAAGCCCTCCAACTCTTTTCAGGTGTTTTCCAATATGAGGTGGATCTCCCTTATCATAGCACCGTTTTTATTGATTCCAAAAAACATCAAAAAACACCAGGGTTTAGGCAATTCTACAGCCACTATCACTGCCCCGTCATTCCAATCTATAGTTCTAACAAAGGGGAAATGCACCATCTTTTTCTGGGGGGGATTGCCCATTATTACGACAGTTCCGGGGTCCTGGTCCAGGAAGAGAACGTTCCTTTTGTGCGAAGTATTTCCAGAATTATACGCAATAGAGACGGGCGACAAGCGGAATTTCTTTTCAAAGACCAAATGCCAGCCCTTTTGGGCGCCGGTGGGGAATTTATTCTTGCGGCCGATGTTCCAAAATACCGGAATGGAGTCATCAAAATGGATGAATTACGGGACGGACAACTACTCGGGTACATTTATGGGGGAATTGCCAGTACCGAAAAGAACATCCTCTTCTTTCATGACGAAGGAAACATGAGTCAGGCCAGCAAGAGCATTTTCAAAGTACTCTTCCGTAAAAATCCTGAAACTCAGACATGGACTTTCAATCCGTCCAGCACCTCTCCTTTCAACCTTGAACTCTTCCCAAGGGCACATCGCAAGAAACTAGATGTAAGTTTTCAATTGCAAGAAAGTGTTCCGATCCAGATCACCATCAAAGATGAGCAAGGCAAAATCCGCGGCAAATACCGAAAAAAGAATCCTCTTGGCTCAGGTTCTCATGAACTAAGTCTCCGCATCCGAAAAATGGACTATGGTTCAAAGTACCACGTTTATATTCAGGCTGGAAAAACCTCCTATGAACGCATCCTGATTGTGGAAGATTAAATCTATTTCTTCTGAATCCTCAAAACTCTTCCTGGGAGTTGATTCCCTTCCAAAACGAGCAAATATGTTCCTCCGGCCAGCGTACTTAAGTCCAGATCAAGCAAAGATGGCGACCCACCCAAATGATAAGCTCCCATGGTTCTCCCCAACTGATCTCTCACTACAAGCTGCTCGTACTTTGACAAGCTTTCCCCTTCTATCCTGATCTGGTCGTTTGTTGGATTCGGATAGAGTCGAATGTCCTCGTCAAATGCTTTTTCCTGAATTCCCACCAAGGGAGATTGTCTTTTCAAAAGGAAATAATCAGAGAGCAAACCCTGACCTTCCAGTGAATTGGCCACATAATTGATCGTCCCGGTCGATGTATTAAACTCTACCATTGGCGCAAAAACCCCGGAGAGATACAGTTCATTTTGAGGACCAAAGGTGATTCGATGAAATGACATCCCTCCGGTATCTGGAATGATCTCTGGCAACTCCATCAAAAGCCGTTCCCCATCCAAAGCATAACTCAAGTAATAGGGAATAAAAACCTCTTTGACAACATCTGTCACAATTTCCCCACCCGGATTATCCGGATCGAAATCAGCTTTTCCACCGACTCCACCAACAACATGGACATTCCCAAAAGCGTCAACTCCTACGTCACCAATATAGCCCAAAGCCAAACCTTCTTCTTCTGTACGAATGATTTTTGCCCATTCGAATGCTCCCTGGGAATCAAAATGACAAACAAAACTCATATCCATATATTCCGCGGTGGAGACATACTGATCACCTGCAACATCAGGAGTAAAATCGAGTGTATCTCTCGCTGTTCCAACTACGTAAACCCCTCCCTGCTGATCAACTGAAATGAGTGCCCCAGTACCAAAATCTGTGGATAATATCTGTTTAACCCAGACAAATTTTCCGTCGGAATCCAATTTCAGGACGAATCCATTCACTGCATTCTCCTTATTCATCAGTTCATGTATCCCTGTTCCGGGATCAAAATCAACCGTATCGGAAAACCAACCGGTTAGATACATATTCTCCTGCGCATCCAAATCCATGTCGACCATGGCATCTGTACCCGCAGATCCGAATCGGTGGGCCCATTGATAATTCCCATCCAAATCAAGCTTTACCACAAAAAAATCACGTCTATCATTTGCCCCTCCTCCTTCTGCCGGAAGGAGTAAGTTCTCGACCTGTGGATCAGGATTGGCATCCAATGTATCCGTACATGTTCCTGCAAAATAAATGGCATTCGCACCTATGCCCAATTTCCCTGGCGTCCAGCCATCCCATCCTCCAATCGCATCATTTTCAAAGACTTTTGCCCAGATGAAATCTCCATCATTCGTCAATTTAAGGATGTAGAAATTCGGATCATAACCGTGGGTCGAGTCAGAGGAACTCAATTCAAAGACTCCGGGCCCCGGATCAAAATCGACTTTTCCCCGAATGTATCCTGTCAAATAAATATTCCCCTGGGTATCCAACTGAATGTCTTTAGCCAAATCAAATGATTCCCCCCCAATGCTCTTTCCCCACAAATATTTTCCATTCTGGTCAAATTTTTGGATGAAAACATCCGAATATGGAATTGTGACCTCGGAATTCTCTGTAGATGTATGCAAATCTTCCCCGGTTCCCGGATCGAAATCAACCGTCATGCGATACTCGCCACAAACATATAGGTTACCAGCACCATCAACTGTTTGGGCCAAAATCATATCCTGATCCAAGCCTCCCGAAGCAATCGCCCATTCCACGGTTTGCGCCTGAACTGACGTACTCAACATAATAGTTGCAGCCAGCAATAATCTACTTCTTTTAAAACTCATGTACTCTTTAATTTGATTCGATTTAAAAGTACTCATTTTTTATGCAGAGGCATTATGCATCATGATAGATGTAATGGACGCTTACCTAAACGAATGTTTTTATTTATTGAATGAGTTCAACCGACCTTCTTCCAATGAAAAAAAGCTCCTAAAGGAGCTTTAAAAATCTCTTTACTCTTTCATAAAGTGCAGGACTCGCAGCGAAGCATTTGTTGACCTCAATGAAAGTCTGTAGGAGCCCCTGGCCAGGGATTGAACATGGAGATGGAATTCCTTGGTGCCATTCAAATCATACTTCGCCACCAGTCTTCCCTGTAAATCGTACAAATGAATTGTTGAAACAGATGCAAGGTATTCACTCCGAAGAATTAACTCTTCAGATACTGGATTTGGAAACATTTCAATCGACATTTCAGCTAATTCAGGCAACATCAAGCAGGAATCTACGGTTACCGTTTGTTGAGCATCTGAAGTACAGCCGTTTTCCGTCACCGAATAATTGATGACAAAACTTCCAACACCTGCCAACGATGGATCGAAACTACTTCCACTAACTCCGGTTCCTGAAAAACTTCCTCCGGAAGGTGTTCCGACTAAATCCACCGGATCATTGTAATAACAGCTTGGATTCACCGGAGCCAAACTCACCTGTGGATTCGGATTCACGGTCACTTTGATCACGTCTGAGGTTGATGTACAGCCTCCAGATTGAGCTACCGCATAATAATTCCCCGATTCAGTCACAACCAGCACCGTCGAATTTGTTCCGTTCGACCAAATCACTGTTCCTGACGTAGACAATATAAGCTGTCCTCCTTCACAAAAAGTCAGCGGACCGTCTGCAGAGATCACTGGCTTGGCAGGCCCGCCTGGATCATCAAAAGACACTGTTATCGGAGCAGAAGCGCAACCATCATTCAATATTATTTCATACGTTCCTGCCGAAAGCCCCGAAATAGTAAAAGGTAAAGTGGCGTTACTTTGCGCACCAGAAACCGGCCCAGACCAACTCAATGTTCCGCTTGCACCTCCCAAAATAGTTACTTCAGCATCTGCCACCCCACAAGCACTAGGATGCGTTATCGCACTCGAAGTTATTACCGGACGCGAACTCACCGTAACCTGAACTGCATCAGACGTTGAAGTACAACCATTCTCACTAACAGACACTGAATAGGTTCCGGCACTTGTCACGGTAATACTTTGTTCCTGACTTCCATTCGACCATAAATTCCCTGTCGCTGCTGAAGAGCTTAAAAGAACACTTTCGCCGGCACAAAGGGTTGTGGCTCCATTCACTGAAATTGTTGGTTTTGCCGGGGCACCCGGATCAGCCAATGATTGACTTTTTACAGCAGAGACACAGCCTTGAGCATCTGTAAATGTCACCGCATAAGCCCCTGCCTTCAAATTGGAAATTTGATATGGAAGATTCTGCCCGTTCACTGAACTAGTAGAAGTTCCCGTCCAGCTTATTTGACCACTTCCACTTCCGGTCACTAAAATGGAACCATTGCTTCCACCGCAATTAGTCGGATTATTCCCGCTCAAGCTGATCACCGGAAGATCATGGACAGTTACCGTCACACTAGCCTGACTACTACATCCTTCAGCCGAAACGCCAGTTACCGTATACGTAGTTGTACTTCCTGGTTGAACATCTACCACGCTTCCATTCCCTGCACCCTGATCCCAGGTATAGGTGTCTGCTCCTGAAACACTTAATTGAGTGTGTTCTCCTGAACAAATGGCTAAATCTGATGTAAGATTCAATTGAGGAAGCTCGTATACTGTCAAATTCACTTCTACTATACTGTCACAACCACCAACACTCTGCAAAACTTCTGTAAACTGGGAAGAACTCGTATATTCAACCCCTCCTGGAGAAGTATATGTTCCACATGAAATTGGTGCGATTTGCGATTTCACTGGCGGGCAGTTGCTCAACAGGTAAATAGCTCCCGATTCTTCCGGGTAAGTCAATGTTGAATCAATTCTTGAGATCGCAGCAGAAGCCAGATAAGGTCCATCGATCGCTAAGTATGATGTATAGTCATCCACGTGTCCTGTACCCTGAATGAAAACCATGTCAAAACCCTGACTTTCTATTTTTTGGGTTTCGGTCTGAGTACTCCACACGGAACCTCCTTTTTGATAGTAATAAATTGGGGGATTTTCTTTATTCCAGGTATCTTTTCCCACGACAATTTGTTCTCCATCAAAAGCCAATGTTCTCCCAAAACTATCGTAATTGGCTATATCAGAAGGTTTGAGTTGAGCCTTCTCCGTCATATTATTGATCCATCCGGACACCGGACGTTCATAGACAAAAACAGTCCCTGTCCGCGTCCCTGATTCAGCATCAAAGGGAGCACTAGCGACAATTGTATTCTTGGCAATCTCAACCTGATAACCAAAGCCACTCTGAAACATGGCTCCCGAAGTGGAATTTCTCCTCAGAATTGCCGTTTCAGTCATATCCATCCATCCCGAACCTGGTTTTTCAAATACATAAACGGCTCCCGATCCTGTTCCATTCACAAAGCTATTAGATGATCCCCCAACCACTTGACCACTATCCATCGCTACCCGGTAAAACTGCTCCTGCGTAGTGCCATTGAATGCTTTTAAAGATGCCGTTTGAGTCACTACTGAATTGGCTGCCCAACCATCCGTGGGCCTTGTAAAAACTTTGATATCCGGTGTAGCTGTCACCGCAGCAACCGTTTCACCGTCAGAATCGATCGCCACATCTCCAATCCCCAAAGCGTCTGATCCCTTCAGTTGACTTGTTTCGGTCATATCTTCCCATCCCCCAACAGGTTTTTCGTATAAATAGACACTTGATGTTCCTCCAATCACAATCAGATTATCACGCATGTCCATGTATACTCCAAATTGCGACCCCGCCAGCGTACTATCCGACGGAGTTAAAGTTGCTATTGTGTTCCAATCACTTCCATCATATTGCAACAATTCAGCTCGTACTGGACCATTGGTCTGAATCCAGGAAAAGTCTGCAGTCGATCCTACCAAAGCCAAATCCCCTCTTAAACAAACTCCTGAACCAAATTTTCGCACATGGTATTTTCTTTCAGGCAAGTGATCTTTGACTATCTGATCTTCTGGTGCGGCTTTCCAACCATCTACCGGCTTCTCAAAAGCATAAACAGCACCATCATTGGCATTTGGATAATCTGCTCCAGGAACCCCCACCAACAAGTGACCTCCATCAGTAGCAATTGCTATTCTGGAGTAATCAAACTCGCTCAAATCACTTGGAGTCAGGACTACATTTTCAGTCATACTTGACCAGTTCGCCGTCGTTTTTTCGAAAATCAAGACTCTCACCTCAATATTCCCGCCGAAAGGAGAAGGATTCCATAAAGCTACCGTTGAAATCTGATTTTCCTGAACAGAAACAGATAAACCTACCGCACGTTCGTCGTACTTGACTGAGGAGGACAAGATAGCGCTCTCTGTCGCGTTTACCCAGCAACAACCGGCCGGTTTCTTATAAACATAAATCTCCCCACCATTGCCACTGGAAGTCCCAGGCACCCCTGCGGCCAAGATATCACCTTTTAAATCTACTGAAAGACCCAGATAAGCATTAGACTCCGGAGCTAAACCCTTTAACTTAGATTGTTCGGTCATGGATGTCCACCCAGAAAAGGGTTTGGAAAACATGTAAACAGCCCCGTGAGCCCCAGCCGAAGGGCTTCCTATAGCAATATTGGTTCCATCCAACGAAACGCTATATCCAAATTGATCATTGGCTGCTCCATCCGAGGCAGTTAACTTGGCCGTCTCATTTATAGGATCCAACTCCCCAGATGTCACGGTACTAATCCATCCCAAGACAGGTTTTTCAAATACATAGGCTGCTCCTGAAGAACTCCCCAAATCATCATCCCCATAACTTCCGGCCACAATCTCATTCGGACCAATATCAATGGCTGAACCGAAATGATCGTAATTCTCATGATCAGAGGGAAGCAATACTGCTGTAGGATTAATTTCACCCGTCCAGCCACTTACCGGTTTGTTAAACACAAATACGCGTTCAGCCGCCCCAACAGCAATAACATCTCCACTGATTGCCACTGTAGCCCCCATCCCGGAACCCGTATATAAATTGCTCACTAGACGAGCCACCTGAACCCAGGCTCCCGATTCAAAATGGAATACGGAGGCCGTTCCTTGCAAATTCTTCCCCCAGGTGGGCGATCCAACTACCGCATAATCTCCTTCCACAGCAACTGAACGACCGAAACCCTGCCCCTTATGCATGACCGAATCGGGAGTCTGAAAACGTTCTGCCAAACGCTCCCAGGTCTGGGCAGAAGCCTTGTGAACACTTATTAACATGAGCCCGACCAATAAAAAAGTCTTTCCAAACCGATTGTTCATGCCGGTGGTGATTTTGCAAAAAATAGAATCCATGTATCTGAATTTGAGGTGTTTTAACGAAAATACCTCTGCTATTCCGGACACATCCCTCTTAATTTACCTGTGACCCATTTGAGTTCACCAATGACTTACTTATTGGAAAGTTCCTCTTACAATAATGATTAAACAATACGCGAGCAGGTGGATTTCAAGGGCTTATTACTGAGTAATTCTATTAATTCCCTCCTTCAGAATACTCAACTGATTTTCTCTTAAGTACTCGCTATGGTCATTCTCGGAAGTCACCAATACCTCACGCTTGATTGTCCGTTCAAGTTGTGTCACACAAGATGCCACATCCCCGTACGGAAGTCGGAGGTGATTCTCATTTTCGGGGAATCGATAATCTTCGTGGATCAAGATCACTTTCTGAAAACGAATCGCCTCATTAACACTCCCTGAAACTTTTGTTTTTCCATAGATTTCTTCGGAGGTATGAAAATTCGTTTCCAGACGGATTGGAGCAAACAAAACGTCTGCTTCGAGTAGATGCTGATCAAATTCTTCCTGAGACACTAACTTTTCAAAAATGATGATTTCGATGCCCAAACTTCTCATGAGCTCAACTTCTCTACCCAGTTCCGAAGCAGCCCGAAACTCACCTAACAATACAAGTTGAAAGGGCCCTACTTCCTGTTGTTTCAGCTGTTTAAAAACTTCAAAAGCAAATTCATAATCCCTTCTCATGGGGTCTACCGCTCCACTTATCACCACCTTAAAAGGCTTCTCCGAAATGACTTCCTTCTTGAAGGATCTTTCACGGAAAACAAATGGTATCGGAGGATGAAACACCCGTTTTTGATCCAACCGTTTATTGCCTATCGTCCATTCACCGATCTCCGTGCTTGGAAACATCCATTGGCTTACCCGGTTCCTGAAAATCTTTTTTTGAGCCGCTTCTCCATTCAAGAATCGCTTCAGACTGAGCTTCCAGGACGTATGAAGACTAAAATCCCAGCGCGACTCATCCCTGAACAGATCATTGACATTGTGCACCCTAAGTACGACTGGAATCTTCCACTCAACACGATTGAATACGCCGTAATCCTGCTGCCAGGTATTCAATAGGAGGACCTCATTCCTTTCTACCTTTTCTTTGATCCTTCTTAAAAAATTTAATTTGGACTCCCCCGCTCCCATCAAGGTACATTCCAGGTCATCTTGAGGCAAGGCACTTTCTTCCAAAATTGCTTTCGTGGTAAACACTTGAAGCGAAAAATTTGGCTGATCTTTTACTAGTTGGACGAAACTTCGCAATACCTCCGCATGGCATTCCAGTTCAAGTATGGCAATTCGAATGATTTTAGTTTCCAATCAACAAGGTATTCACCCGGAGGGTTCTCAAGCAAATATAGGCAAAATAGAGGTTAACACTCAATTCACTGATCAGGGTTGCCCAGGCTGCCCCCTCTATCTGAAATTCAGGAATCAGGATGGCATTCAAGATTAAATTCAGCACAAATTCGAGTGAATAACCCAAGATCAATTGCTTCAGTTTTCCTCCCAACATCAAGATCACAGCGGCAGGCCCCGTGAACAAATCCAGTAGCGCTGTAATGCTATAGATATTCAATGCCTTCACCTCCGTCACATATATTTCTGAAGCATACCATTCCAGGATGAAGGGGGCGATCAAAACAATCCCAATCAACATCAGTATTCCAAGTGGGAAGGTCAAAAAATGAACCCGACGCAATTCCCTCCTAATCCGTCCCAATTGTCCCTTTCCCAGGTAATGTGAAATTTTCGGCGAAGCACTTACCATGGCACCAGACATCAATAAGCCCATCACCGAAGCTATTTTGAGATAAATGTTATTTACCCCACTATAATCTGCTCCCAAAAAATAAGCGACCATGAAGGTATCGGTCCGGGCAAACAACACCCCGATCAAATTGATAATGACCAATAAAAAAATGGAATTTCGAACAGACCGGGACTCAAAAGACTCACTTACTTCAGACCGATCAAATAAACTTCTCTTTAACAAACTCACGACGACCAGTGAAACAACTGTTGAAGTGCTAAATGCAGCAATTAGGTGCCACAATTTTGCTCCGCTTAGCCAAAGCAATACAAAGGTGATTAGAAGGAAAAGTGAAATCCTGAAAATCCGTTCGTTCAACTGCGTCCAAAAGTGCTTTCGGATGCTGTATAAAAAAGCTGATTTTAAAGTACTCAATGCCAGTACCGGGATCATGAACGCCCCACAAAGTACCAGATAGCGAATTACCTCCTCTTTAAATGGATAGTACAGTGTCGCCAGAACTGCCAATACCATGAAAATGATCGAATTCCGGAGTGTGGCCCTTCTTCCCTTTTCATACAGCGAAGCAATTTTTCCCTTTCGGTTTCCAAATTGCGGAATGTGAATTGAGAACAGTTGATTGTAACCCATCATGGAGAAGACAGCCAAAATCTCAACAGTCGAAAAAATGAGGACATAGTATCCATACTCATCGGCACCGTAAAAATTCGTGAGAAAGAGACTCAGCGCAAAAGCCAGTACAAAGCCACCCAATTGAATATAAAATCCAGATTGCGCTCTTCCGAACAATCTGGATAACAAGGCTCCGAACGACTTGTGCTTCATACGTACAAAGTTAACACAAAGTCCTTAATTCGTTCCCAAATCGGCCTCTGCATAGCGTAGTGATTCTGATGACAAGTGGTTAGGTAGGCGACCTAACTTAAACTATATTTATGAAAACTCTGCGTTTAGTTGTTGCCATCGTTTACGCACTACGCCATTGCAAAGGTGATAGTGAATATGTTTACAGTCTCCATACTAGTTAACACCATCCGGTAACAAATTTACCAGTGAAAAAATGGGATTACCAGCGGGAGCAGATAGAAATAGTTCAATTTTCGCTTCAACATCTTTCATGTTTTTGATCTATTCAAAGATCATTCTTCCAAGCTGAAAAAGCACGCGTTTTTTTGTCAACGGATCATTTTTTTGGACGAACGGAAT